>NZ_JAUMUI010000025.1 GCF_030530745.1 Neisseria sp.
GTTATATGAAATATTTTTTTTTAATTCTTTTTATATTATCTTTGTAAATCAATTGCTCATTTTTTAGCAAATTAAATGTAACCAAATTGCTTATAAAAAAACTTATCAGACAACATTTTATCAGACAAAATAAATCCCTTATAATCGTGCCGTGATACGATTTATCAAAAAGGCCGTCTGAAAAAATGACCCAAAACGCAAACAACCTCTGCTGGCTCGATATGGAAATGACGGGCCTGAACCCCGACACCGACCGTATTATCGAAGTGGCGATGATTATCACCGATCAGGATTTGAACGTGCTGGCGCAGTCGGAAGTGTATGCCGTGCACCAAAGCGACGAGGTGCTGGACAATATGGACGAATGGAACACCGCCACCCACGCGCGCACCGGCCTCACGCAGCGCGTGCGCGAATCGCGTTTCACCGAAGCCGGAGTGGAGCAGCGGCTGTTGGACTTTATGGCACAGTGGGTTCCCGAAAAAACCACGCCGATGTGCGGCAACACCATCCATCAAGACCGCCGCTTTATGGTGCGTTATATGCCGCGCTTGGAAGCCTATTTCCACTACCGCAATCTGGATGTGTCCACCCTGAAAGAACTTGCCCGCCGCTGGAACCCGCCTGTGTATAAAGGTGTGGTGAAAAAAGGCTCGCATCAGGCTTTGGACGATATTCTCGAAAGCATCGAAGAAATGCGCTACTACCGCAACAGTTTTCTCAAACTGCCCGAGGCCGTCTGAAAGGTTCGGGCGGTCTGGCATCCCAATCCGACTCAAATAAAAATAAATTAAAATCAATAAACTATCATTAAAGCTGATAGCCTTCATCATATTTCTTTATACCGGCTCAACAAGCGTCGATATCATGTTAATATCCGCCGGCCTGCCCGACAGGCCGGCGGCAGATTGTTGCTGCCGCATCAAAAACACAACCGAAACAGAGGTGGAATATCGTGAGTGAAATACAAGAAAAAAGCTATGCAGAACTGCACAAACCGTCTTCATCGTTCGACAGCCGCGATGCCTATCTGGAGCACGAGCTGCAAATCATGCAGCCCAAACGCTGGCGCATCAACCTGCCCTTCCGCGATTACCGTTTTGAATTTGAAGACACCATTCCCGCTATGGCGGGCACCATCGGCAAAGTGGTTATGGTAGGCGCCGTTGCCGCCGCCTTTGCCGGCCCCTTGGGCCTGCCCGAAAGCTTCGTACTCGAAAACGTGCGCTACGAGCTGCTGATCGTATCGCTGTTTATCCTGCTGCTTTCCGGCTTCTTCCTGCCCAGCGCCAACCTGCCCGGTACCCACGGCCCGCTGATTCCGCTGATTCCGCTGGTAGTCGCTGCCGGAGGCCACCCCCTGGCATTCGGCCTGCTCATAGGCATATTCGGCTTCCTTCTCGGCATCACCAAGGGCGGCAGCCTGATGGCCAGACTCACCAGCAACGGCGTGTGCGGCGGCCTGCTGCTTTATTTGGGCTTTATCGGCACCACGGGGCAGGTAAAAAAACTGTTTGAGTGGGCAGAGGGCTTCAATATGCCGCACATCGCCTTTATCGTGATTCTCGGCACCATCCTGCTCTACGCCCTGTTGGAACACTGGCGCAAACGCTGGCTTGCCGTCCCTTTAGGCTGCCTGCTGGCAGGTGTAACAGCCTATATTTTAGGCGCCCCGTTCGCCTTCAAAACCGCACCCGGCCTGCCGCCCATGAGCCCGGCCTACTGGTGGGGGGAAAACAGCGGCTGGATGCTCGGCCTGCCCACTTTAGACAGCTTTTTAGTGGTGTTCCCCTTCGCCGTTTTAGCCGTGGCCATGTGGTCGCCCGACTTTCTCGGCCACCAAATGTTCCAAAAAATCAGCTACCCCGAACGTACCGAAAAAGTACAGATGAACATCGACGACACCATGCTGGGCTGCTCTGCCCGCCAAGTGGCAGGATCGATATTGGGCGGTGCCAACTTCACTTCTTCGTGGGGAACCTATATCGTTCCCGCCTCTATCGCCAAACGCCCGATTCCCGCCGGTGCCGTATTAACCGCCCTCTTCTGCATTATCGCCGGCGTTTGGGGCTATCCGATGGATTTGGCCATCTGGCAGCCCGTTTTAAGTGTGGCCTTGGTTGTTGGCGTGTATGTGCCGCTGCTTGAAGCGGGCATGGAAATGACCCGTAAAGGCAAAACCACCCAATCTGCCGCCATCGTCGTATTCTCATCGGCTTTGGTTAACCCTGTATTCGGTTGGTCGCTCACCATGCTGCTCGACAACTTGGGCTTAATCGGCTGTAAAGAACGAAGCTCCGAACTGGGCACTATGGGCCGTGTCGTCGTGCCTGCCATCGGCTTCATTATCCTCTGCGCCGTAATGGGCGCGGTAGGCATGCTGCCCGGGATTCCCGCCTTGCTGCCGCAATTCAGGAATCTTTGACCAAGAGCGGATATCTGGGACAACAGCAAGCCGCAGCCTGCATGTATGCAGGCTGCGGCTTGCTTATTTCCATTTACACGGTTCAGATAAAATTGTTACGATATCCGGCGTTATCCGGCAAAAAAGGAAACCGTCATGACCCATATCGATATCCTGCGGCAGCGCGCGGCCGAATTCACCGCCCTGCGCCGCCAAATCCACCAAAACCCCGAGATCGGTTTTGAGGAACACCAAACTTCCGCACTGGTGGCCTCGCTTTTGGAAAAATGGGGCTACGAAGTGCACAAAGGGCTGGCCGGCACGGGCGTGGTCGGCACCCTGCGCAACGGCAGCGGCAAAACCGTCGGCCTGCGGGCGGATATGGACGCACTGCCCATTGCCGAAGCCAACAACTGCGCTTGGAAAAGCCGAACAGAGGGCAAATTTCACGGCTGCGGCCACGACGGGCACACGGTTTCTCTGCTTGCAGCGGCACAGCGCCTGGCAGAAACGCGCAATTTCCGCGGTACGCTGCACCTGATTTTCCAGCCTGCCGAAGAGCTGCTTTACGGCGGCCGCGTCATGCTTTCAGACGGCCTGTTTCAGAAATTCCCCTGCGATGCGGTGTTCGGCCTGCACAATATGCCGAAAATGAAGACGGGCGAATTTTATTTCCGCCGTGGTGAAACCATGGCTTCCTGCGACACGCTGCACCTGCACATCGAAGGCGTAGGCAGCCACGGCGCCATGCCGGAATACGGTATTGATGCCACGCTGGCGGCCTGCCAGATTGCCGTGGCACTGCAAAGCATTGTGTCGCGCAACGTCAGCCCGCTGGATCAGGGCGTAATTACCGTTGGCAGCATACAGTCGGGCGACGCGCCCAATGTGGTGAATGATTATGCGCTGATGAAGCTGAGCGTGCGCGCCCTCAAACCCAAGGTTCGGGAAGTGCTGCTGCGCCGTATCCGCGAACTGGTTGAGGCGCAGGCGCAAAGTTTCGGCGCCAAAGTGCGCATCGAGCACATCAACGGCTGCCCGCCGCTGATTAACGGCGCGGAAGCTACGGCATTTGCCGAAGAAACGGCACGGGCGCTGTTCGGCAGTGATAAAGTCCACACCGATACGCCGCCGCTGATGGGCAGTGAGGATTTCGCCTTTATGCTGGAAGCCAACCCCAACGGCAACTACTGCTTTATCGGTGCGGGCGAAGACCGCCCGATGGTTCACCACCCCAACTACGATTTCAACGACGAACTCATCGTGCCCGCCGCAGCATACTGGTGCGCCTTGGCCGAAAACTATCTGCGCTGACGCAGGACGGCACATAAAGCACCGCCCTGCATGCTGCCCAGGCCGGTAGGGTTTGCCCCGTCCGAATAAAACCGAACCCTACCGCTGCAAACGGCATGGCTCCAACCATTAAGGAATTTTTGATGAATAACGAGCAAAACACCTACACCGGCAACGACCGCCTGCTGTTCGGCATGGTTTTGGGCGTGCTGACTTTCTGGCTGTTTTACCAGGCCGTGTTCAACGTCGCCCCCCATATCCAAAAAACGCTGGCTATGCCCGATTCTTCGCTGAATGCCGTTATCAGCCTCGGTTCGCTGTTTTCAGGCTGCTTTATCGTTTTAATGGGCAATCTGGCCGACAAATTCGGCCGCGTCCGCCTGACCTACATCGGCTTTATACTCAACATCATTGCCTGCCTGCTGCTTTATTTCGCGCAAGGGGCGGTAACATTCGGACTCGGCCGCGTGTTTCAGGGGCTGTCTTCGGCCTGCATCATGCCTGCCACCCTGTCGATTATCAAAAACTACTACCACGGCGCGGCGCGGCAGCGGGCGTTCAGTTTTTGGTCGATAGGCTCGTTCGGCGGCTCGGGGCTGTCGTCGTTTGTCGGCGGTGCGATTGCCACCCATATGGGCTGGCAGAGTATTTTTCTACTTTCGATTGCCATTTCCATAACCGGCATGCTGATGATACGCGGTACGCCCGAAAGCCGCGCGCACGAGCAGGGCGGCAGCCGCTACGACTATATCGGCCTGTTTTCCTGCGTTTTGGGTCTGCTTGCATTGAACCTGCTGATTACCAAAGGTTTCCGTCTCGGCTTCAGCGATCCGTTCACGCTGTCCATGCTCGCCGCGTTTGCCGTGACGGCCGCGATATTCTTCTACACCGAAACCCGCCGCCGAAGCGAAGCGTTTCTGGATTTTTCGCTGTTCAAAAACAAAGCCTACAGCGGCACCTGCCTGTCGAATTTCCTGCTCAACTGCACCGCAGGCACCATTTTCATCGTCAACACCTATTTGCAGAAAGGGCACGGGCTTACCCCGCTTGAAGCCGGCATCAAATCGTTAGGCTATTTGGCGATGGTGCTGCTGATGATACGGGTCAGCGAAAAACTGCTGCAGAAATTCGGCTATAAAAAACCGATGCTGTTCGGTGTGCTGATTACCGCAGCCGGTATTTTCGGCCTTTCCATGACTGCAGTTTCCCATGAAACCTACATGGTGCAGGTGGTCATTGCTTTTGCCCTGTTCGGCTTCGGGCTGGGCTGCTATGCCACCCCCTCGGCAGACTGCGCGATGGTGAACGCACCGATGGAAAAAGCAGGTGTTGCCGCCGGCGTATTCAAAATGGCGAGTGCTTTGGGGGCGTCGTTCGGCATTGCCACCGGTGCAACTGTGTTCAGCACACTGCAGGACGGCGGCGTGCATCAGGCGGCACAGGCGGCACTGTGGGTGATGTTTGCCCTTGCACTGCTTTCCATGTTGTCGATTGCCGTGCTGATACCGCACCGGCAAAGCCAAGCCGACAGTTGAATCCCTCAATATTCCAAACAAAAAACCCCGTAAAAATACGGGGTTTTTAATAACTGCTATTTTGCCCGGAGTTTACTGCTGCTGTTGCGCTGCACGCACTGCGTTTTGGTCGGGGTTGATCAGAATTTCCACACGGCGGTTTTTGGCACGCCCTTCAACGGTGGCATTAGACGCAACCGGCTGGCGCGAACCGTAGCCTATGGTGCTCAGGCGCGAAGCGGCTACACCGCGCTGGTTCAGATAAGAAGCCACGGCTTGCGCACGGCGTTTCGACAGCGGCTCGTTGATGGCATCGGAACCGGTATTGTCGGTGTGGCCGGCCACGGTTAACGTGGTGTCGGGGTATTGCACCAAGGTTTCTGCCGCTTTGTTCAGCGCATCCATCGCGTTGCCGCTCAGGCTGGCGCTGTTGGTGGCAAATGTTACACTCTCGGGCATCACCAGTTTGATCTGGTTGCCTTGGCGTTCTACCTCAACATTGGTGTTGGCCAAGCTCTCGCGCAGTTTTTTCTCCTGGTAATCCATATAGCCGCCGATACCTGCGCCTACCGCACCGCAGGCCAGCGCAGAGTTGCGTGCGCCTTTACCGCCGTGGGTTAGTGCGCCGACGATGCCGCAGGCTGCCGCACCGCCCAAGCCGTACATGGCGGTTTTGCTGGCTTTCTGCTGGCCGGTGGACGGATCGGTTACACAGCCCGCCAATACCATGGCGGAAGCGGCAGCCAATACGGTTAAGGGTTTCAACATTTTCATGAGGTTCCTTTCAAAGTCATTCGATATTCGGCAAGCGCCCCGAAGGGGTGCCCGAGTGCAGATTATAAAACACCGTTACGGCATAACGGCCCGCTTAACTTGATATTACACGCGGCAGCGGTTAATTACCTTATGCACGGTGCAAAGGCCGTCTGAATACCAGAAACGTATCTTTTACAACACAAGCCTGCACTCACCTGCCACGTGCGTGCTGCTGCAAACGCCGTACCAGCATCAGTTTGAGGCGCAGCTTTACATCATAGCCCACCGATCCCGCACCCAATATAAACAGCACCGCTGACACCGGCAGGGCGAAATGATGGCCGGCACTGTGATAGCCCCATGCGCCGATAAACCCGCCTGCCAAAAAAGCGGCCAAAAGCCCTGCCAGCAGCCTGGCTTTGGGTTTGTTGACATGAATGTGCGGCAGTTTGGGGTTGTCGCTGCGGTGGTAATACAGCATTTTTGAAATTTCTATGCCCAAATCGGTTACCGTGCCCGTCATGTGGGTCGAACGGATGGCACCGCCCGACAACACCGTCATCACCGTGTTATGCATCCCCATAATAAAGCACAGAAGCAGCATGGCAGCAACGGGAAGGCTGCCGCTCTGCCAGCCGGCCACAATGGTGCCCACCCCGCCGAACAACAGCAGATACACCGCCTCAAGCCACATCGAAAAGCCGAAACCGCCGCGGAAGCGGTGCCGCTTCGCCCACAGAATCACCCAACTCGAATGCGCCGCACCCAAAATAAAAAACACCATGCCCGCAACAGCGGCCAGCGCCGGCCGCCATTCGCCCAAATACGCCATATCGGCCGCATACGACATTTCGCCGGTAACGTGCGAGGTGTAGCGTGCCACGGCAAAAAAGCCGCCCGCATTGATTGCACCTGCCAGCATGGCCATCAGATAACCGAGCAGGCGGAAGCGCGCATCGCTGATATTGTGTTCGTGCAGATAGGGTTTGTCGGCCTGCCAGAACGGCGGCGAGTGTTTGCGGCTGCGGCGGGGATGGGGCGCATGGCGGGCGTGTCGGTTTTCCATACGGTAATGGGCGGATCAGACGGAGTAATGCCGATATTGTACAAGGCCGTCTGAAAAAATATAAGGGCACTCCGCCGCCTTTGCTTTTTACCAAACAAGAGCAGCACCGCGGATAAGCTTAATAAAAAGTAAGCTCGTCATACCCGGCTTGGCCCGGGTATTTGCTATTTCTTTTAAAACAAAAAGATACTCGGGCCAAGCCCGGGTATGACGCAAGTGTTCTGGAATTTTCGGTGAGTGTTGCCAAATACGAAGCCCGAACCCGCCGCCCCAACGTTCAGCCGCCCGTTAACGCCATCACGCGGATGATTTTTTTCGGGTTTTCAACAAACTCGTGCTTTTCGGGTTTTTGCCGCACCGCATCACGGACGGCCTGCTCCAATTCTGCATCGGTGCAGCCTTCGCGCAGCAGCGGGCGCAGCGGCACTTTGTTTTCCTGCCCCAAACACAGGTGCAGGTTGCCGGTGGCGGAAAGGCGCACGCGGTTGCAGGTGGTGCAGAAGTGCCGGCTCATCGGGGTAATCAGGCCGAGGGTGAAATCACCGCTGCCGCTTTGCCAGTAGCGCGCGGGGCCGCCGCCGATTTTGCCTTCAAACGGCATGAGGTTGAATTTCTGCTGCAATTGCGCCAGCACGGGCTGCAGGTTCATTTTGGCGTGCAACCTGCCGGTGTCGCCCATGGGCATGGCTTCGATTAAATTGAGGATAAAGCCGTTTTCGATACAGAAAGCGACCATATCGTCCAAATCGGTGTCGTTGACGCCTCTGAGCGGCACCATATTGATTTTGATACGCTCGAATCCTGCTTCTTTGGCGGTTTTGATGCCGCTAAGCACCTGCGGCAGGCAGTCGGTGCCGGTGATGTCTTTCACGCAGTCTCGGCGCAGGCTGTCTAGGCTGATGTTCAGGCGGCGCACCCCCGCCCTGCGCAGCGCATGGGCGTGTTTGCCCAACTGTGTGCCGTTGGTGGTGAGGGAAATATCTTCGACGCCGGGTTGGCGGTTGATTTCGGCAGCCAAATCCGCCAAGCCTTTGCGCAGCAGCGGCTCGCCTCCCGTGAGGCGGAAACGCTTGGTGCCCAGCCGTGCAAACACGGCCGCTATGCGTGCAGTTTCTTCCAGCGTCAACCAGTCTGCAGGCACGGCGAAACCTTTAAAACCTTTGGGCAGACAGTAAGTGCAGCGCAAATCGCAACGGTCGGTTACAGATATGCGCAGATAATCTACGGTGCGGCCGAATGCGTCGGTCAACATGGTGGCAGTCTCGGTTGTTCGGTATGTTGAGTTGATTGTATGGTTGCGCACACTTTTTGTTGATGATGCGTTGTGGTTAGCGGCTAGTTATTTTGGTGAATACACAGGCCGTCTGAAAGCATAACCGAGCCGGCCTGCCATAACCCGTATGCTTTCAGACGGCCTGTCAGAACGGTTTCAAATACCCATCAGCGGAATCAGAACCGGTACCAGCGCGGCAGTAAGCACGCCGTTGAAAATCAAGCCGAGGCTGGCATAGGCGGCAAGTTTGCGGCTGCGGTCGAGCGATGCGGCAATACCCATTGCGTGCGAAGCCGCCCCCATCGACATCCCCTGCGACGTGGGCATCCGTATGGTGCTGGCGCTCATCAGCCTGAAACCGACCATCTGGCCCATCATGCCCGCCAGAATCACGGTGGCGGCGGTAATGGCGGGAATACCGCCGATGGTGCGGGTGATTTCGATGGCAATCGGATTGGTAACCGACTTGGCCGCCAGCGACAGCACCACTTCCCGCCCCGCGCCCATCCACTTGGCGATATACACGCCGGTAACGATGCCGGTTACACTGCCTGCCGCCTGCGACACGATAATCGGCAGCCACTGGCTGCTGATTTTTTTCCAGTTCAGATAAAGCGGCACCGCCAGCGACACCACTGCCGGTTTCAGCCAGAAATCGATAAACGCACCCGCTTCATGATAGGTTTCATAATCGATACCGGCGGTTTTCAGATAAACAATCACCGCGGCCGAACTCAATACCACGGGGTTGCACAGAAAACTGCCCGTGCGTGCGCGCAGCACGTTGGCCACCCAATATACGGTTACCGTAATAAACAGCAGCAAAGCCGGATGCGCGAGCATTTCCATCACCAAAACCTCCGCATCAGCCCGTGCACCTTGCCGGTAACGAACATCACCAGAAACGTGCTTACCAGCGTGGCGGTGGCGATAGAAAGCAAATCGCGCCCCACCACGTCGAGATAGCTCATCACCGCCACGCACGGCGGCACCAGAAACAGAGACAGGTTGCCCATCAAAACGTCCACCATCTGCTGCAGCCAAGCGGTTTTCACCCAGCCCGCATGCAGGGCGGCAAACAGAAAGCCCATGCCGATAATGCTGCCGGGCAGTTTGATGCCGGTAAAATGCACCACCGCCTCTCCCAAGGCCAAAAAACCGAAAATAATGCTCAACGCTCTAATCATGGTTTGATTTTCCCTTTGCCGCCGTCGCAAAACCGTTTTCAGACGGCCTGAAGCAGCTGCCGAAACCGCCGCCGTTGCAATAAGGCAGGCTTTGAAGTGCATTTATTTAAACTGTTAACCAATCGGAATCATACCCCCGCACAGGCCGTCTGAAAAGATATGCGGCGGTTTTCAGACGGACACTTTTCTACAGACGGAAAAGCACCGGCAGAAGCGCAGGTTGGGCCGGAAACCCGACCCGCGCCTCTGCACACCACACGTTATGCAGTTTTTCAGGCAACCGCCTTTTCAGACGGCCCCTCCCTTTCACCAATTAAAAAAAACGGAACCCTTCTCGGATTCCGTTTTGATCTCGGCATCTTCCACCCTGACACCGCCCTCAGCTTTTGCGGTAAGGGTTTTCCACCCCCTCTATCAAGCGGTGCAGGTATTCGCGCAGCTGCGCTTCGCCGCAGCCCATCAGCAGGGCATCTTCAAAAGCATCTTGGGCGGCTTGGTAAAGCTCGGTCATATTTTCCGTCATCACTTTGATTTTCTCGGTGCAGGAAACAACTTCGCCGTTGTCGCCGTACCATTTCGGCATTTCGGGCATACTCATAACGGCGGCCTTAATTCAAAAAGCGCGAAGGGTCGTTTTTCTTCACACGGCGGGCGGTGGCGTATCTGGCGTTCCAATATTTGTTGCTCAGACTGGTAATCTCAATACGCTTGCCCGCCCTCGGAGCATGGATAAAGCGGTTGTTGCCTATATACAGCCCCACATGCGAGATACGGCCGCCGCCCGTAGTGCGGAAAAACACCATATCGCCCGGCTGGAGGTTGCCGCGGTTGACATGAACGCCCATTTTGGCCTGATCCGCAGAACGGCGGGGCAGGCTGATCTGCATGCTGCGGCTGAAAATATGCTGCATAAAACCACTGCAGTCGAATCCCGTCCGGGCAGACGAACCGCCGTAGCGGTAGGCCACCCCGAGCAGGCCCATCGCACTGCCTATCAAATCGTCGGCATCGCTTCGGCCTGCAGGCCGGCCGCCCGACGGGCCGGCAGGCACATATTGCGGCGCCTGCAGCCTGATAAGGTTTTCCAGATCATCAGCCTGCGCCGCCCCCGTGCCCGACAGCATCAAAAAGAAGGCAGCCGGTGCCGCCGAAAATAATCGCTTGAAATTTGCCATAAGTGATTCTGCTGTTTTCCAAACCGCCCGTCGGCGGTCGGCATACAATCGGTTTTCAGACGGCCTCTGCCGCCCTGATTATGTTATTCTGTGTGCCGTGCGCTGCAGATTTGCAGCAGGCAGAACCTGATTTTTACAGCAAAAACCCGTTCGTGCAAGGCATGAGCCCCTAAAAATACTGCAAAAACCATGATGATTCCAACTCTGCTGGCCATGCGCGATTTTGCCCGTATGCGCGAAATTATCGCCATTTTAAGCAAATACGGCCTGGGTGAATTCGTGCAGCGGATCAAACTGTCGTACCGGCATACCGCCGACACCGGGCCTGCGCCCGAAAGCCGCTATATGAGCACGCCGCGCCGCTTCCGCATGGCGTTTGAAGAACTGGGGCCGACATTCGTGAAATTGGGGCAGGTGCTTTCCACCCGTGTGGACATCTTCAATGCCGAGTGGATAGAAGAATTCGAACAGCTGCAAAGCAACGCGGCGCCGATACCCGGTGCCGATATCCGCGCCTTAATCGCCTCGCACCTCGGGCAGCCGGTAGAAAACGTGTTCAAGCACATCGACCCCCAACCCATAGGCAGCGCCTCGATTGCCCAAGTACACCGCGCCGAACTTGTCAGCGGCGAAACCGTGGCGGTAAAAATCAAACGCCCCGACATCGAGCCGACCATACAGGCCGACCTGCGCATTTTAACCCATCTGGCCAACCTAATCGAATCCGAAATCCCCGAAACCCGCCGCTACCGCCCCGTGCAGATGGTGCAGTATTTTGCCAAAAGCCTTGCCAAAGAAACCGATTTATCGGTGGAGCTGCGCTATATGCAGCGGTTTGAAACCACCTTTGCCGGCCACGGCTTTATCCACATTCCCAAGGTTTACCAAGAATATTCCAACCGCCACATTCTCGTACAGGAATACATTGAAGGCACGCTGCTCCAAAACACGCCGTCTGAAAGCCTCGATGCCGCCACCCGCCGTACGCTGGCCGCCCGCATCACCGACACCCTGTTCACCATGATTCTGAAACAGGGCTTTTTCCACGCCGACCCCCACCCCGGCAACATCTTCCTCAACAGCGAAGGCCGCATCACCCTGATCGATTTCGGCCTTGTCGGCCATCTCAGCAATACCCGACGCCGCGAAATCATCGATCTGATCACCGCCCTTGCCCGTCACGACCAATTCAGCATGCAGTATGTGCTGATTAATTGGGCGCAGGGCGAGTTGCCCGACGAGAACCTGCTCGGAGCCGACGTGCTCGAAATGCTGCTCAACTACGAACACACACCCGTGCGCGACCTGCGCATCAGCCAAGTGATTAACGACATCACCCAAATCATGCGCCGCCACGGCCTCACTCTGCCGGGCGACCTCGTGATGCTGTTTAAAACCCTGATCACCCTCGAAGGCGTGGTAAAGCGGCTCGACGGCAGCACCGAACTTTTAGAGCAGGCCAAACCCATCGTAGCCGAAGTTTATGCCGAGCGCGCCTCACCCGAACACATCTTGCGCAAAAGCAAAATGCACGCCCAAACCCTCGTGCAGGCGCTCGACGAACTGCCGCAAAACCTCTTCCGCCTGAGCCGCCGCCTGCAAAAAGGCCAAATCGGCCTCAACATCGATTTCAAACACTTCGACCACCTCAGCCACCAGCTCGACCGTGCCACCAACCGCCTGACCATGGGTATCGTAACCGCTGCGCTGATTATCGGCTCGTCGATCGTAATGAGCATAGAAACCGGCCCCAAATTCATCGGTTTTCTCGGCTACCTGCTCGCCTTCGCCAACAGCGTGTGGATTATCTGGTCGATCTGGCGCTCGGGGAAACATTAGCGGGGGCAGGCCGTCTGAAACATGCTACAATCGCGCGTTAAATTTCACCTATTTCAGGAATACCCATGAGCTTAAAATGCGGCATCGTCGGCCTGCCCAACGTCGGCAAATCCACCCTGTTTAACGCGCTGACCCAATCGGGCATCGAAGCGGCCAACTACCCCTTCTGCACCATCGAACCCAACATCGGCATCGTCGAAGTGCCCGACCCGCGCATGGCCGAACTGGCGAAAATCGTCAACCCGCAGAAAATGCAGCCCGCCATCGTCGAATTCGTCGACATCGCAGGCTTGGTGGCCGGTGCCAGCAAAGGCGAAGGCTTGGGCAACCAGTTTCTCGCCAATATCCGCGAAACCGATGCCATCGTGAACGTGGTGCGCTGTTTCGACGATGACAACATCGTGCACGTTTCCGGCAAAGTTGATCCCATTGCCGACATCGAAACCATCGGCACCGAGCTGGCCTTGGCCGACTTGGCCAGCGTGGAAAAAGCCATCGTGCGCGAAGGCAAACGCGCCAAATCAGGCGACAAAGACGCGCAAAAACTGGTTGCCCTGTGCGAAAAACTGCTGCCGCACCTCAACGAAGGCAAACCCGTGCGCTCGCTCGGCCTCGACGCCGAAGAATCGGCCATGCTGCGCCCGCTGTTCCTGCTCACCGCCAAACCTGCCATGTATGTGGGCAACGTCGCCGAAGACGGCTTTGAAAACAACCCCCACCTCGAGCGCTTAAAAGAGCTGGCCGCCAAAGAAAACGCCCCTGTGGTGGCCGTGTGCGCCGCACTGGAAAGCGAAATCGCCGAGCTGGAAGACGAAGAAAAAGCCGAATTCCTCGCCGAAATGGGCTTGGAAGAACCGGGCTTGAACCGCTTAATCCGCGCAGGTTACGACCTGCTCGGCCTGCAAACCTATTTCACCGCCGGCGTGAAAGAAGTGCGCGCGTGGACGATTCACAAAGGCGATACCGCCCCGCAAGCCGCCGGCGTGATTCATACCGATTTCGAACGCGGCTTTATCCGCGCCCAAGTGATTGCCTACGACGATTTCGTGGCACTCGGCGGCGAAGCCAAAGCCAAAGAAGCCGGCAAAATGCGCGCCGAAGGCAAGGAATATGTGGTGCAGGACGGCGATGTGATTCATTTCTTATTTAATGTATGACACGGTTGAATAAACATCTTCAGACGGCCTTAAGTTTACAGTCCGTCTGAAAATTCGTTTAAGAATAGGAGAAAACCATGGCAGAAAAAAACTACCTCAAAAAAATGGATTTCGGTAATGAGGCTGCTGATGATGTAGATGATGATGAATTGAAATCTTATTTTGTAACTCAAGATAATTTTGACGACTTTCTAAAAGAAACCAAAAGATTGCATATTATCAAAGCAAAGAAAGGTATGGGAAAATCTGCACTTATTAAGTGGATTGGAATAGCTCTTTCCGAAAAAGATAAAAATAATTTAGTTATTAAAATTCGCGGCAGTGTCTTATCACGAGAAAACTTTAAATTAAAAAGTACTCTCACCGAGCCCAATGACTACATCCAAGATTGGATTATCAGACTATGTGCCGTTGTAAACAGAGAACTCGCAACAAAAATAGGATTTGCATATCGTGATGATGATATAGCTTTAATTGAATCTGCAGAAGTACAAGGTTTCAAAGAAAGAAATCTCATAGCTTGTTTGCTAGATAGATTTAAAACTATCTTGGGAAAATATCAACCAACTCCTACCAATGAAATCAATCACCATGAAATCTTAAAACGATCTGAATCTCTTGAAAACTCTAGAATTTGGATTTTAATTGATGACTTAGACGCTACTTTCCAAAATAAAAATAATGAAAAAGTTAATCTAGGAAGTTTCTTTTCTGCTTGTCGTTATATGATTCAAGACATTAAAGGTGTAAATTTTCGCGTAACCTTACGAAGCGATGTTTGGCCTATGATTCGCCGTCATGACGAGGCAATGGATAAAATTGAACAGTACCTATCTGAAATTGAATGGACAGAAAATGACTTCAAACAAATCTTGTGCCGACGCATAAAATCTGAATTTTCAAGTGAGCTTAAAGATTTAAATAATGATGAAGAAATATTGTCAAAAATCTTCAAGCCTACAGTTTTTTGGAATGAAAAGAATGTAGATACATACAAAGTGCTTTATATTTTGTCCTACAACCGTCCTCGCTGGGGTATCCAACTTTGTAAATTAGCTCAAAAAAATGCCTTAGCAAATAGTATGTCTCTCATTGAAAAACGTGATATTGATGCACGCTGGGGAGAATATGGACTTAAAAGAATTTCCGATCTTATCGTCGAACACAAGCACCAATGTAATCAAGTTGAAGATCTTATAAATTCATTTCGTGGACTAGAAAGACGCTTTCCACAACACGATCTCTTAGAAATAATTCGGACGAAAATCATAAACTCTTTGAATGTCCAAATTGATGGAAAAAAATGCACTAAAACCGAAGAAATTGCTGATTTCTTATACAGAATAGGATTTATTGTCGCCCGTTCAGAAGAAGATGGTTATGGCTACCACCATTACTCCTATTCCGACTTACCTGATTTATTTTCAGGAAAAAATAATAATGGCTTCGACTTAATTTGGGAAATCCATCCATGTTACAGAGAAGCTTTAGATATTAAAAAGCTCAATGCCGAACAACGCAGTTTAAAAACACATCGTTAATTTTCCATTAATTCTAAAATTATGACCTCAGTTATTCAAGACCTCCAAGCGCGCGGCCTGATCGCGCAGACCACCGATGCCGAAGCCTTAGACGCTTTGTTAAACGAACAGAAAATCGCGCTGTATTGCGGTTTCGACCCCACTGCCGACAGCCTGCACATCGGCCATCTGCTGCCGGTATTGGCCTTGCGCCGTTTCCAACTGGCCGGACACACGCCGATTGCCTTGGTGGGCGGCGCCACCGGCATGATCGGCGACCCGAGTTTCAAAGCCGCCGAGCGCAGCCTCAACACCGCCGAAACCGTGGCGGGCTGGGTGGAAAGCATCCGCGGCCAGCTCACACCGTTTTTGAGCTTTGAAGGCGACAACGCAGCGATTATGGCCAACAACGCCGACTGGTTCGGCCAAATGAACTGTTTGGATTTTCTGCGCGACATCGGCAAACACTTTTCCGTAAACTCGATGCTGGCGCGCGAATCGGTGAAACAGCGCATCGAGCGCGACGACGTGGGCATTTCATTCACCGAGTTCGCCTATGCCCTGCTGCAAGGCTATGACTTTGCCGAGCTCAACCGCCGCCACGGCGCAGTGCTGGAAATCGGCGGCTCCGACCAATGGGGCAACATCACGGCCGGTATCGATTTAACGCGCCGTTTGCACCAAAAACAGGTGTTCGGCCTGACCCTGCCGCTGGTTACCAAATCCGACGGCACCAAATTCGGCAAAACCGAAGGCGGCGCGGTGTGGTTGAGCGCGGAAAAAACCTCGCCCTATCAGTTTTACCAATTCTGGCTGAAAGTGGCCGATGCCGATGTGTATAAATTTTTGAAATATTTCACTTTCTTGTCGATTGAAGAGATTGACGCCATTGAAGCGAAAGATAAAGGGAGCGGCACCAAACCCGAAGCGCAACGCATTCTGGCCGAAGAAATGACCCGCCTGATTCACGGCGAAGCAGCTTTGCGGGCGGCGCAGCGTATTTCGGAAAGCCTGTTTGCCGAAGACCAAAGCAAGCTTACCGAATCCGATTTTGCGCAGCTTGCGCTGGACGGTTTGCCTGCATTTGAAGTGTCCGGCAGCTTAAACGTGGTGGAAGCGCTGGTATTGTCGGGCTTGGCGCAGTCGAACAAAGAAGCGCGCGGTTTTGTGAACAGCAAAGCGGTGCTGCTCAACGGCCAGGCGGCCGAAGCCAACAACCCCGATTATGCGCCTGAAAAACCCGATGATGCCTATCTGTTAACCAATGCGCACAAACGCTTCGGCAAATACACCATTCTGCGCCGCGGCAAACGCAACCATGCGCTCTTGGTGTGGAAGTAATCCCAGGCCGTCTGAAAGCGGCCACACCGCCGGATAACCGAATCACGCAAATATCCACCCGACACGAAAGCGCTTTATGCCCGAACTGCCCGAAGTCGAAACCACCCTGCGCGGCGTCGCGCCCCATATAAACGGCCAAACCGTTGCATCGGTGGCGGTGCGCCAGCCCAAGCTGCGTTTTCCCGTTACACCCGGTTTGGCGGAAATCCTTAGCGGGCAGACGGTGCAGGGCTGCACGCGCCGGGCCAAATATCTGCTGATTCATTTTCCTGCCGGCATACTGCTGATTCACTTGGGCATGTCGGGCAGCCTGCGGGTTTTCACCAACGGCGATGCGCGCATTGGTTTTCCCGAAAAGCACGACCATCTCGACATCGTTTTTGCCAACGGCACGGTGCTGCGCTACCACGACCCGCGCCGCTTCGGTATGGTACTGTGGTTTGCAGGTGCCGCCGAGCACCACCCGCTTCTGGCCGCACTCGGCCCCGAACCGCTGGACGACACATTCGACGCGGCCTATCTCTACGGCAGGCTGCGCACGCAGAAACGCGCCGTGAAGCTCTCGCTGATGGATAATGCGGTGGTGGTGGGCGTGGGCAATATCTACGCCAACGAAAGCCTGTTTAAAGCGGGTATTTCGCCCAAGCGCCCCGCCTGCAAAGTCAGCAGGAAAGAATGCGCGAAGCTGGTTGAAGCCATACGCTCGGTGCTGCAGCGCGCGATTGCCACGGGCGGCAGCACCCTGCGCGATTTTGTAAACAGCGAAGGCAAAAGCGGTTACTTCCAGCAGGAATACACGGTTTACGGCCGGCACAACCAGCCCTGCCCGCAATGCGGCCATTTGATTTTGAAAGAAACGCTGGGGCAGCGCGGCACGTTTTATTGCGGCCACTGCCAAAAATAACGCCCTTTCAGACGGCCTGAAACCCCGCAAAAATGCCTTAGGGTCTGTTGACAATTGGCCGGCGAAGCGGTTTTTTGAGGCAAAAAGCGCAGCAAGGTCGAAGAACACCTTGCGAGCATTTTAGCTTCGCAAGTCCGCTACGCTACCTAACGCCGCAGACGGGGATTTTTGATCAAAAACACCGCCGTTGCGTTGAATGTCGACAGACCCTAGGCCGTCTGAAAACACCGCCCGGTTTTACACAGCTTTCCTCGCGCCTTAACCCGCCCCGCGTTCCGCTAACCCCTCCCGCTTGTTATAATCCCCGCCCAAACTTTTCACAACCGCCACACCATGTCCCTACAAAAAGCCCCGTTTTTCCTGCGCCTCACGCGCTTGGCCAAGCTTGCCCTCTGGCTGTTTAAAACCGGCCGCAATCTGAGCGGCCTCGACGGCAGCGACCCGCAGGCGCGCGATAAAGTTTTAATCGAACTGGGCTCCGGTGCATTGCAGGCTTTGGGAGCGAAACTCAACGTAACCACCCCACCCGAGCATTTTCATGTGCGCGGCACGCTGGTGGTGGCCAACCATGTTTCTTGGCTGGATATTTTCGCCATGAGCGCGCTGTTTCCCAGCAGCTTTATCGCCAAACAGGAAATCAGCACCTGGCCCGTGCTCGGCAAAATGGGCCGCAACGCCGGCACGGTGTTTATCAACCGCAATTCGCGCAAAGATGTAGAACCGATCAACCAAGCCATTACCTCCGCCCTGAAAGCCGGGCGGAACGTCAGCTTTTTCCCCGAGGCCAAAACTTCGTCGGGGCTGGACGTGCTGCCGTTCAAAGCCGCGCTGTTCCAGTCGGCGATAGATGCCGGTGCGCCGGTTCAAACCATGGTTTTGCGCTACTACGACCGCAACGGCCGCCGCACCGATATCCCCTCTTATGCCGATGTGAGCCTGGCCAAATCGCTGTGGCGCATCGTTTCCATGCCCGAGCTGCATATCCGCGTGGATTTCGCCAAACCGATACACCCCGCCGCCTTCCCCGGCCAAGACCGCTTTGCCCTGAAAGACGCTGCCGAAACCTATGTGCGCGAGCAAGTGTTTAAAGACTTAACTATTTAAAAATAAATATAAAACCCGGCCGTCTGAAAACATTGAACTCTCCTAAAAAGCCGGACAGCTTAAAACGGGAACAGTTTGATTATAGGGGTGCGCACGGCACCCGGTCGCTGCAACTGCACTACACCGCCGTAAAACAGGGCGGGCAGTGGAAGGCGGGCAAAGCGGCGGCGACGCTTTTTAAAACTTGCGCTTTTTCAAACCTGCCTGTAAAACCGATAATGCTGCACGGACAGTTTCTTTCCCGCGCGCTGTTTTTTCCAACCGTCCTTTCAGGAGGCTCATCATGACCCAAACCGTTCAAGGCTATGCCGCCCATTCCGCCGACACCCCGCTGGTGCCCTTCACCTTCGAGCGCCGCGACCCGCGCCCCGACGACGTGGTGATCGACATCCTCTACACCGGCGTGTGCCACAGCGACCTGCACACCGCCCGCAACGACTGGGGCTTTACCACCTATCCCGTGGTGCCCGGCCATGAAATCGTCGGCCGCGTAACCGCTGTGGGTGAAAAGGTAGGCAAATTCAAGGTCGGCGATTTGGTCGGCGTGGGCTGCATGGTCGATTCCTGCCGCGAGTGCGAACCCTGCAAACACCACCTCGAACAATACTGCGACAACGGCTCGACGCTCACCTACGATTCCGCCGACCGGCACGACGGGCGGCGCACCTACGGCGGCTATTCGAAAAGCATTACCGTGAGCGAAGCCTTTGTGCTGAAAGTGCCCGAAAACCTCGACACCAAGGCCGTGCCGCCGATTCTGTGCGCCGGCATCACCACCTGGTCGCCGCTGCGCCGCTGGAACGTAGGCAAAGGCAGCAAAGTCGCCGTGGTCGGCCTCGGCGGGCTGGGGCACATGGCCATCAAACTGGCAAACGCACTGGGCGCAGAAGTGAGCCTGTTTTCGCGCAGCCCCGGCAAGGCGGCAGATGCCGGACGCCTCGGCGCGCACCGCGTCATCCTCTCCACCGACGAAGCGCAAATGCAGGCGGCAGCCGGCCAGTTCGACCTCATCATCGACACCGTGCCCTACGAACACGACGTGAACCCCTACATGCCGACGCTCAAACTCGACGGCACGCTGGTATTCGTGGGGCTGGTAGGCGACGTCAACCCCGCCCTTTCCACCATCCCGATGATCTTCAAACGCCGCAGTGTGGCCGGCTCGCTCATCGGCGGCATTGCCGAAACTCAAGAGCTGTTGGACTTCTGCGGCGAGCACAACATCGTCTCCGACGTGGAAGTCATCCGCATGGACGAAATCAACGAAGCCTATGAGCGCATGCTCAAAAGCGACGTGAAATACCGCTTTGTGATCGACATGGCAACGCTGTAACACCAAAGAAAGCACAGGCCGTCTGAATGGTTTCAGACGGCCTGAAGTGCATTAACTGTAAATCATTTATATTTTTAAAGAATCTTGCTACTATAGGTCTTCCTTCCCACCCTGTATTTGAGGAGTTAAACACGAGCTGCACCGATAGAAATCAAAAAGCAAGCGCTGCACAACTGGCCAAACGCCCGAGCTGGGCTAAGGTTTATGCAGGATATCCCAAGATTGCGCAGGCAGGTATTCCGACTGATGTGGATGCCCATACGGTCTTTTCATCTGTTTTAGGAGCAAACTATGATAGCAACGTATTAAACAATGCCTGCGCGACCAGGGTTTCTTTGGGGTTAATCAACGGTGGGACAACCATTCCACCCGGTTTCAAAATAAGGGTCAGCACCCATCCGCATTTTCAAAAGGGTTTTCAAACCAGTGCCGTCGGATTAAAAAACTTTCTTTCCAGAACCACTGTTTGGGGCACTGCCGATGTCGTCATCTGCAATGCGGACAGTTTGACCAAGATTGCCAACATCATCGGCAGCCGCAACGGCGTTTATTTCATTATCGGCGGGTTTGCCCCGCCGACATCGGGACACGCAACTTTATGGCTGGGCAGCTATAAAAACGTTATCGGCAGAAACCATTATGCCAATCAAGGCAGAACCGTTTATTTTTGGGAGTTGAAATGATGAATAAAGCTCTTTTACTTTTAATGGTTCCAATTTTTACCTTCACTGCCTGTTCTTCACATGCAAAAGAATTACCACTGAAAGAAGTTCAGGCCAAATTCCGTCGGGATGATACGGCAATGCAGCAGTTTTTTTATTTGGGCAAGCTGCACTGCTTGGACAAACAGGTGAACTGGCAAAACGGATTAGATAAAAATTCTTTATTTTCCAAAGGTTATATTTCAATGTTCAATGAAATGTCCGCATTGGGCCGCCTGATGCGGGAAGACAGGCTGTCTCAAGTATTTGCCCGATTTGAGCAGGAAAACATCGAAAAACCGGCACGAGATGCGGATCAGGTAAAAATATGCAGCGACCTATACCATTCGGAGAAAGGAAAAACAGTTTACCTGAAAACGGTTTCCGACCGATCCAATTATTTTGATGCCAAACGGGACAACTATCATGAAAAATTCAATTATATGAGCGAGGAGGAAATCAGACAGAATATGACAGACTACCTCAAATACGGCAAAATAGACATTAAACGCTTTGTGGATTAGGCCGTCTGAATAAGGCAGGGCGGATTTGAAACCCGCCCTGCTTGTCTGGAAATGCAAATAATGAAAAGATTACTTTTATTGCTTCCGCTTTTTACCCTGACCGCCTGTTCTTCACACGCAAAAGAACTGCCGCTGAAACAGGTGCAGGAAAAATTAAGCCGCGATGAGAAAGCCTTGGCGCATTTCCTCTATTTGGGCAAACTGCATTGTTTGGACAGCCAGCTTTATTCATATCCCGCCGATGTTTTTCAGGAAGGTAGTTTCAACCGTGCGCATCAAGGGCTGTTTAATATGCACTCCAACACCACCCGCCTGCTTCGCGGCGACAAGCTGGCTGCCGTATTCACCCGCTTCGAACGCGCCAACCTGCCCGAAGTCAAAGGCGATGACGATGCCGTGCTGGCATGCAGCAGCCTGTATCATTCGGAAAAAGGCAAAAAGCTATACCTTGAAACCATTGGCAACAAAGCCAATTATATGGACGGCAACCCTAAAGACCATGTTGTCTATTACAACGAGCTCGATAAAGAGGAAGTGCACCAAAACCTGCTGGATTATCTGAAATACGGCCAGATAGACGTGCGCAGGCTGGTAGACGGCTGCACAACTTATAACTGCCGCTGACCGCCTTTGCCCGACAGGCCGTCTGAAAGATTTCAGACGGCCTGAATTTTCCCCAACCACCCCCAAGGAGTACGGACATGAACAAGCTGATGATCACTTTGGCGGTATGCGCAGGCCTGGCCGCCTGCGGCTCTTCCGCCCGTTCCGATACGGCGGCGCCCGGCAGGGAAGCCGCCGCCCCTGCCGCGCAAAACCCTGCCGCCGCGCCGGTGTTCGACTTCGCCGCCCGCACCGTTACCCTCAACAGCGGGCACAAAATGCCGATTATCGGCATCGGCGTGTTCACGCTCACCGATGAAGAGGCCGAAAACACCGTGCTTGCCGCCCTGAAAGAAGGCTACCGCCTTATCGACACCGCCCATATCTACGGCAATGAAGAAGCAGTGGGGCGTGCGGTGAGAAAATCCGGCATCCCGCGCGAAGAAATCTTCATCACCTCCAAACTGTGGACGGGCGATTTTGCCAATGCCGCCGCCGAAATCGACAAGATGCTCAAACGGCTCGACACCGGCTATATCGACCTTCTGCTGCTGCACCACCCCGCCGAACACGACAAAGCCGCCTACAAGGCGATGGAGGAAGCGGTGAAGGCGGGCAAGGTGCGTTCCATCGGCCTGTCGAACTATTATGAAAAAGAGTTTGCCGACATCATGTCGGTGGCCGGCATTACGCCTGCGGTGGTGCAGAACGAAACCCACCCCTACAACCAGTGGCAGGCTTTGAAGCCGCAGCTCGAACGCTACGGCACGGTAATTGAATCGTGGTACCCCTTGGGCGGGCGCGACCGCTACGGGCGCGGCGGCACACAGACCCTGTTTGCCGACCCCGTGATTGCCGCCATCGCCAAAAAACACGGCAAAAGCCCCGCGCAAATCATTCTGCGCTGGCACCTGCAAAACGGCTTTATCGCCATTCCCGGCACCAGAAACCCCAAATACGTCAAAGAAAACATCGATATTTTCGACTTTGAGCTGGATGCCGGCGATATGGCGCAGATTAAAGGTCTGGACAAGCAGCAGCGGTTTTCAACTTTCTAGAGGCTGTTGACTGACCCTAGGAGCTGTCGACATTTAACCGACTAAGCAATTTTGTAAGGCAAAAAGCGCAGCAAGGTTGAACACCTGCGGGCATTTTTAACGCCGAAGACGGGGGGTTTTGGCCAAAAATACCGCCGTTGCGTTGAATGTCGGCAGACCCTAAGCCATTCCGCAAAACAGACACTGCCCTCCTTCTTCGCGCACGACAACATCTGGTTTTCCCATTTGCCGGTAACGGTAATAAAGAAGGCCGGTGTCTGCATTGAATGGCCGGAAGCCGTTTCTAACGAAGAATACGCCGACGTACGCCGATAACGGCAAGGCCGTCTGAAAGAAAGCTTTCAGACGGCCTGAAACATCATTTACAATCCCCCCTCCCCCACCACACCAACACTAAAAACCCGATGAAAAAAATGCTTCTGATTTTAAAATGGCTCATTTTGATCGCCCTTGTTGTGGCGGCAGCCGTGTTTCTGTTTTTAAACTTCCACCCCGTTTTCGGCGGTAAGCCTGATCAAGCGGGCCTTGAACGCATTCGAAACTCCCCCAACTTCAACGGCACGGAGTTTGTCAATATAGAGCAAACCGTGATTGCCACGCGGGACGACAATCCCTCATGGCTGGATTGGACCATCAAAATGCTCAACCCCCCGCCCGGCAAACGCCCTGCCAAACCTTTGCCGACAGTGCCTTTGAACGTTAGTGAACTGAAACACGGCAGTATCGCTTGGCTGGGGCACGCTACCACGCTGATGCAGATGGGCGGCAAGCGTGTCATAACCGACCCGGTGTTTTACCGTGCCTCGCCCGTGCCGTTTACCGTCGAGCCGTTCGCCATGAGCCATACGCCGCAAATTGCCGAACTGCCCGCCCTTGATGCCGTGCTGATCTCCCACGACCACTACGACCATCTCGATTACCGCGCCATCCGCGAACTAAACGGCAAAACCGCCCGTTTCATCGTTCCGCTGGGCGTGAAAGCCCATTTGCAGAAATGGGGCGTGGCGGACGAAAAAATCACCGAACTGGATTGGGACGAAACCGCACAACTGGACGATATTGCCGTAACCCTCGTGCCGTCCCGCCATTTCAGCGGCCGCACCATGGGCGGACGCAACCATACGCTGTGGGGCGGTTATGTGATTAAAGGCGCGGGGCTGTCGCTGTATTTCAGCGGCGATTCGGGCTACGGCACGCACTATAAAGAACGCATCGCCCGCTATGCCCCTTTTGATTTGGTGCTGATGGAAAGCGGGGCGTACGACGAAGGCTGGTCGCAAATCCACTCCTTCCCCGAACAATCGGTACAGGCCGTTCTGGATTTGGGCGCAAACCGCACCATGCCCGTCCACTGGGGCAAGTTCGATCTCGCCAACCACACTTGGACCGACGGTATTAACCGCTTTACCAAAGCCGCCGAAGAAAACGGCATTACCGCCGCCACCCCGAAAATCGGGCAGGTGTTTAATATCTCTGATGAGACCCTGCCGCAGGAAAAATGGTGGAAAGCGGCAGAATAAACATATGCCGTCTGAAAAGATTAAACTTTCAGACGGCATTTCAGATTTATTCCAACCGAGACCTTTACCCCCCTAGATGCGGCGCATTTCTGCGTTGTGCGCTGCCCGCCCGCTCAGCCTTGTATTTGATATGTCTGCGCCCGCTGCGCTGCTACGCCTTGAACTGCATCCGCATCTGGATCTTTTGCAAAGATCTCAAAATATTGAAACCATATGTTTGCCCACGTTATTCTTCCTTTATCAAAGAAAGGCCGTCTGAAACGCAGTTTCGGTTTCAGACGGCCTTACGGGTTTGCCGGTGTTTGCCGGTCAATGCGGATAAGGTATGCGGTGGGGGGCAATCCAAACAACGCGGCGCGCCGCCCTGCCGCTTACCGTTTCCGTATCACTACCGTTCCGGCGATTTTGTCGTGCCAGCCCTGCTTGCGTTTGTCGAACGCTACCCAAAGCAGCCCCAGGCACAGCGGAATCATTGCCGCAAAATAGCCGAAGTAGCGGATGACGGACTGACGGAAACTGATATTTCCGCCCGTTTGCGCATCGGCCACCCTCAGGCCGCACAGCATCTTGCCCGGGGTGGCGGCAAATTTGTTCCAGAAAAACAGGGTGAACAGGGCGGGAAAGATATAGTTGAAAAACGTATCCCAAAAGCCGAGCGAAAACCTGATTTCTTCTGTCGGTGCAAAATAGGTATCACCGTAAATCCAATACAGCAGCGGTGCAATAACCGCAAACACGATAACCGTATCGATAACTGTCGCCAAAGTACGCAGCCAAAAACCTGCATGGTTCATCATTAATCACTCCTTGTCGGTTTGAAATTCCGGATTGTGTCCGACCCGTGCCGTTGCCGTCAAATTTTCATATATTTCAAAAATACCGCAACCGCGCCCCGCTCACTCCAGCGCCGCCACGGTAATCTTGGACAGGCCGTCTGAAAAACCTTGGGCATAGCGGCGCGGAATCAGGCCGCTTACTTTGCCGTTTTCCACTGCGGCCTCATAAACGCACACCAGCCGCTCTTCCGGCAGGACATTCGGCGAATAATCGGTGTTGAGCAGCGGCGAAATGCGGCTGAACAGGCGCCACAGCACACGGCTGCCGTCGGGCAGGTTGAAGGCCGCCTGAAAACGGGTGTTGCCTTCGTTGCAGCCGACATGGAAGCGGTCGTAGTCGAACGGCACATCGTCGGGAAACGGCGCCGCGCCGGCGAAACCGAAAATGCGGTCGTGCGCGCACAGGCTCTGGCGGGCATAAGGCCATACGTTTTCACGCAGAAACAACTGGTCGGCAAAATGGCGAGAAGCCGGCGGTTTGCTCAGAAAGGCCTCGATTTTGCCGCGCATATCGGGCACGCTGCCCGCCGCCGCACCCCACAGCCCGGCCAGTATCAGCTCGGTGTGGGTGCCGGCGTCACGCAGGGTGTGGAACAGCTTGCCGCTGTTTATCCATTCCTGCACCGCGCGCGCTTCGCGCTGCGAAATCACCGAATCGGCGTCGCGGAAAATTATCCGTGCGGCTTCGGGATCGTCCATCGCCAGAAAACGCCACATCGCGCCCGGCCATTGTTCCGCACCGCCGTCTACCCGCACAATTTCAGCTCCGTTTGCCTGCAGGCGCCGCACGGCCGTTTCGGGCACGCTACCGTCGATATAGAAGCGGCATATCCAGCCCGGGTAGATTTCTCCCGCCAATTCGGTGTTCATCACCGCCGGTTCGATATATTCGGAACTCGCACCGAACAGCGAAAAGGAAATAATGTTTTTGCCGCCGCTGTTTTCGCTGGTTTGCGGCACTTCGGGCTGCAAGGCTATGCTTTTATCGCGCAGCTGCAAGGCTTGCAGGCCATAAATGCGGCAGTTTGCCCAATCGCCGAGGCCGCCGTAGGCGTGGGCGAGCGCATCAAGCGAGTTGATGTGCTGAGGATTGCGCTGCAAAGCCCTTTTGGCATAGTTGATGCACTCCTGCCACAAGCCGCCTTTCACCGCTGCCGTGGCGGCATCGCTCAACGGTGCGACGGCTTTGGGTATCAGCATATGGGCTTTAACGGCTTCGCGCATGGCCTCTGCGTAGCGCCCGGCGGCCATGTGCTGTTTGAACGCGGCGGAAATCCTGTCCAACTGCTGCTGGGTTTTCTGCAGTTTGAGCGGCAGGTGTTTGTTCATGGTGTTTTCCCTTTTTTCAGACGGCCTGTAGGGGCTGTCGACATTCAACGCAACGGCGGTATTTTTGGCCAAAACACCCCGTCTGCGGCGTTAAAAATGCTCGCAAGGTGTTCAACCTTGCTGCGCTTTTTGCCTTGCATACGCGGCTTTTGCCTCAAAAAACCGCTTCGTCGGTTAAATGTCGACAGCCCCTAGGGCTTTTATTAAAAAACCAATTATTAAAAAAACCAAAGCCGGTAATGATAATGCAGCCTGCGCCGTTAACGGCAGGCCGTCTGAAAAATCCGTTTGAAACGGCACACGCCTGTTGCGGCAGGCCGACACTGTATT
>NZ_JAUMUI010000051.1 GCF_030530745.1 Neisseria sp.
TGTTCGGGTAACCGTTTGGATGGGGTTTTAGGTATTTTGCAAAGGTCTCGGCCTGCCGGCTGTTTACACCGTTTTTTCGATGTCGCCGTTGTCGAATACCAACACCCGTTCCGGCCAGCGCATGGCGGCGAGCCTGAAGCGGGATTGGGCAGGCGGAATATGCTGTTTTCGGTCGCGCCAGCGCGCACCGGCGGAAAAGTCGGTGCAGAATACATTGCGTTCGGCGCCGTGCCATGCGTTGCCTGCAGCGGGCAGGATGTTTTCGCGGCCGGGCGCGGGCGGTTGGGGTTGCCAGCTGCGCCAGTAGTGGCCGATCAGCACAGGAACAGGGTCGCGGTAATCGTTCCACCAGCCGATGCGGGCGGTATAACGCCAGCGGCCGCTTGCGTAAAAAGGTTGCGGGGCTATTTGTTCGATGCCGCTGGTGAGCGCGCGTATGGGATGCAGGCGGCTGCGGTTGAGTTCGTATTGTGCGGTGGCGGGCATGGGCGGCGGTGCCTGATGCGGGTTTGCGGCGGTTTCGGCGTAGCGTTGCTGTTCGCACAGATAGTCGGCATACCAAGGGGCGGTTTGAAGTTGTGCGTCCAGTTCGCGGTCGAAACGGCGGTATTGTTCGGAGAGGCTTTCGCCGCAGGCTTCTTCAAGCCGTGGCAAAACATGGGGCAGCCAGGCGGCGTGTACGATGCGCAAATCGCTGCGCTCCAATATCAGCGGCTGTTCTGCCAAGCGGTTTTCAAGTGCGGGGCGTGCCGGCGCGGGAAGGGTGTGCCAAGGGGCGTAAAGGGCGGCGTCTTTAGCTTCACGCTCGGGAAAAAACCAGCCGGATCCGTCTTTTGGATCGTGCATCAGGATATTGAGTTCGTGGTTGCCCAAAACGGTAAAGGCGTTGCCTGCATCGTGCATCTGAAAAAAACATGCGAGCACGGCGGGGCTGTCGGGGCCGCGGTCGCACAAATCCCCTACAAACACAAGCTTTCTTCCTTGCGGATGGCTGCCGTTTCCACGGTAGCCGAGATGGTACAGCAGTGCCTGCAGGGCGTTGATTTCGCCATGAACGTCGCCGATGATGTCGAGCGGGGTGTCGGGCAGGGGGCGTCGGTAGCGGTATGGCATGATTTGGGGTTCCGTTGGAAAGGTATGGCCGTCTGCAATTCGGCTGCGTGGTGCCGGATCGGTAAGATTTAGCCGGGATTCTTGCGAAGCGCTCCGGCTGCATAAAGCAGGGGCATGACAAAGGGCTGCATAATATTACATTATGTATGCATATCTTTAAACGGCTTACGGGTATGATGCAGCCGGTTGCCTAAAACTGCTGTTTGTTTGTATTTTGCAGGCAATCGGCGCAGTTTGCAGTAAAAGGAAGCTTTTCCCTAAAACGACACGGAGATTTCTATGAATACAATTCGCAAATCTTTTATAACAGCGTTGGCTGTTTCGGCATTGGTACTGGCCCCGGCGGCTCATGCCCGTATGACCGACCGAACCAAAGCAACGATTGTGGGGGCTGCCGTAGGCGGCGTAGTCGGCAGTGCTGCCGGCAACAATATGGAAAGTACGCTGGTCGGCGCCGCACTGGGCGGTACGGCAGGTAACCTTTACGCCAAACGCAACCAAAAAAAGGCGGCTGAAAACAATGTAGTGCACCATCACCACCACTACTACGGTAAAGGTAAGGGCAAGAAACACCGTTACGGCCCGAAGCACGCCCACTACAAACCGGGTAAAGGACATAAACACCACCACCATTATCATTAACGCGTGCCGGTAACGGCAGCAGGCCGTCTGAAAGCCTCTGTGCTTTCAGCGGCATTTAAGTTGTTTTTACAAAGGCTAAGGCCTGTTGCTGTTATAAAAATTCCGCCTGCAATTGCCCTGCAGGCGGAATTTCTTACAGACTTTTACGAGGCTTGCTGTTTTATTTTGCCTTTTTCGCTTCCAGCCAATGTTCCAGATAATGGATGCTTACGCCGCCCTGTTGGAAACCGTTGTCTACAAACAAATCGCGGTGCAGCAGCGTATTGGTTTTAATGCCTGTAACCGCCAGTTCGTCTAACGCTACCCGCATTTTTGCCATGGCCTGTTTGCGGGTTTTGCCGTGAACGCAGATTTTGCCGATCAGACTGTCGTAATTGGGCGGAATGCGGTAGCCTTGATAAATGTGGCTGTCGACGCGTACGCCCAAGCCGCCGGGCAGATGGCAGCTTTCGATCAAACCGGGGCTGGGAACGAAAGTGTAGGGATCCTCGGCATTGATGCGGCACTCAAAGGCATGGCCTTCAAGTTTGATGTCGTCTTGCCGGTATTGCAGCGGCAGGCCTCCGGCAATGCGGATTTGCTCCTGCACGATGTCTATGCCCGTAATCAGCTCGGTTACGGGATGTTCTACCTGAACGCGGGTGTTCATTTCAATAAAGAAAAATTCGCCGTTTTCATAGAGGAATTCAAACGTGCCCGCACCACGGTAGCCGATACGCTTGCAGGCGGCCACACAGGCTTCGCCGATTTTCTTGCGTTCTTTTTCGGTGATGCCCGGGGCGGGGGCTTCTTCGATTACTTTCTGATGGCGCCGCTGCATGGAGCAGTCGCGTTCGCCCAAATAAACGGCATTGCCGTGTTCGTCGGCCAAAACCTGGATTTCGATGTGGCGCGGTTTTTGCAGGTAGCGCTCCATATAAACCATGGGGTTGCCGAAAGCCATACCGGCTTCGGTTTTGGTCATTTCCACCGATTTGAGCAGATCTTCTTTTTTCTCGACCACGCGCATACCGCGTCCCCCGCCGCCGCCCGATGCTTTGATAATCACGGGAAAGCCTACTTTTTCTGCAGTTTTGAGGATTTCGGCATCATCGTCAGGCAAGGCGCCGTCGGAGCCGGGTACGCAGGGTACGCCTGCTTCAATCATGGCGTGTTTGGCCGATACCTTGTCGCCCATCAGGCGGATGGTGTCGGGACGCGGGCCGATAAACACAAAACCCGACTCTTCCACCTGTTCTGCGAAACCGGCATTTTCTGCAAGAAAACCATAGCCGGGGTGGACGGCATCGGCACCGGTTACTTCGGCGGCGGCAATCAGGGAAGGGATGTTCAGATAGCTTTGAGGAGAAGGCGCGGGGCCGATGCACACGGATTCGTCGGCCAGCTTCACGTGCAGGCTGTCTTTATCTGCTTCGGAATGTACGGCAACGGTGGCGATGCCCATCTCGCGGCAGGCGCGTAACACGCGGAGCGCGATTTCGCCGCGGTTGGCGATTAAGACTTTTTTCAGCATAGGGATTCTTTCAGAAGGGGGTTCAAGCGCGCGGCTTTGTTCTGAATACGGCAGGCGTTTCAGACGGCCTCAAAACCGGGTTAAGGCCGTCTGAAAAGGTTATTCGATGATAAACAGCGGTTCGCCGTATTCTACCGGCTGGCCGTTTTCAACCAGAATTTCTTTGATTACGCCGGATTTTTCGGCTTCGATTTCGTTCATCAGCTTCATGGCTTCGATGATGCACAGGGTTTCAC
>NZ_JAUMUI010000026.1 GCF_030530745.1 Neisseria sp.
CTGAATCCGTTAGGGGGAATTTAGAGGAGTTTTGGGATTTTTGCAAAGGTCTCAGCCTTATTGCACGCTATCAGGTTCCCATAAGGTTAACACTTCGTTTTGAGCTTCGGGCATATCCAAGCTGCTTTCGGGCAACCGGGTTTCGGGAACGGCAGGCTCCGTTACGGGCGCATATTCCTGCGCGGGCGGCGCGCCGTTTTCATCGCCGACCAAATCGTCGATGTCGATTTCTTCATCCCCCCCCTGCGGCAGGGACGCTCCGGTTTGGCGGGCACGCATTTTCATAAAGATGTCGCGGGTATAGGCGTATTTGTCGATGGCCGCATCTTCCAAACTGTCGGTTAAATCCAAATACTGCACACGGGTATCGACCGTGTTGAGCGCAGTAGTGCCGACACGCCCCGCATCGGTTTTGAACACCACATTCTTGACCGGATAGAGGTAGGTAACGGTGCCGCCGATACTGTCGCGCACAGTGGAAGGCCCCATCAGCGGATAAACGAAATAATTGCTGTTTTTCCAGCCCCAAGAGGCAAATGTGTCGCCCAAGGTGTTTTTATTGTTGGGAATGCCGCCCGCATCGGCGATATTGATCAGACCGCCCAAACCGAAAGTGGAATTGACGCCCACGCGGACAAAATCTTCGCTGGCGCGTTTGATGTCCAACCGCAGCAGGTTGCTGCCCATGCTGACCACATCGCGCAGATTATCGAAAAAATTGGTTACGCCCGCCCGCACGGGTTTGGGCGTAACGGCGCGGTAGCCGCGGGCAACGGGGGCGAGCACATGCTTGTCGGCAGCATCGTTAACCTTGAACATCACGCGGTTGTAGCGCTCGTAAGGGTCGGCCGGATTGCGTTCCGCCCAAGCAGGCTGTGCAACGGCAAAACCGACGGCAATCAGAGGGATGACTGTTTTTTTCACGGGTTTACCCATTCGTTGATTTCATACAGTTCGGCCAAAGCTGCAACCGAAGCGGGAATGCCGCGCAGCGATAGCGCGCCGGGCTTCGCACGCAGGGCGGCCAAGAGCAGCGACACGCAGGCCGAATCGGCACGGTTGACGCCCGAAAAATCGACGGCGGCAGTTTCTTTCAGACGGCACTGCTGTTCAAAACGGCTGTAAACGGCTTGTGTAACGGTTTTCACGGTTACGCTGCCGCCCACATGGAGCACGCCGTCGCGCACTTCGGATTTCATGGTTTATTTGCCGCCGTTTTTCGATTTCAGTTCGGCAATCAGGCCGTCGATGCCTTTGCTTTTAATGGTTTCGCCGAATTGGTTGCGATATACCGTTACCAGGCTCGCACCCTCGATGGCCACATTGTAGGCACGGTATCTGCCGCCGCTTTGGTAAGTGGTAAAGTCCATCAGCACAGGCTTGCCGCCGGGCTGGGTAACTTCGGCACGCACCACCACTTCTTTGCCGCCCCGGTTGACCACGGGGTTGTCTTTCACCACCACGCCGGCGTTTTTGTATTTCAGCATAGTGCCGGAATAAGTGCGGATCAGCAGGGTTTGAAACTCTTTCGACAGCGCCTGCTTTTGCGCGGGCGTAGCTTCGCGCCACGGGTTGCCTACCGCCAACGCAGTCATGCGTTGGAAATCGAAGTTGGGCAGGGCATAGCTTTCTGCTTTGCGGCGCACGGCGGCATCGTTGCTGCCGTTGGCTTCTTTCAAAATGTTCAAAACCTGGGTGGCGCTGGTGCGCACCTGGCTGACCGCTTCGGCCGGTGTGGCAAAAGCAAAGTTGATGCTCAACAGACCGATGCTCAAAGCGCTGAATAAGGCTGATTTTTTCATGGTTGGTTTTCCTATCGGAGTTCCGTATCAATTAATCGAAATAAACAAATTACTCGGCGGCAGGTTCGCTGCCTGCTGCGGTTTCCGAACCGCTCGAGTTTTTCTCGGCAAAACTGGTCATAAACTTGCCGATTAAGTTCTCCAGCACCATGGCCGAACCGGTTACGGTGATGGTGTCGCCGGCGGCCAGATTTTCTTCATCGCCGCCCTGTTGCAGGCCGATATACTGTTCGCCCAAAAGACCGGAAGTGAGAATTTGCGCCGATACGTCGGTGCTGAACCGGTATTGGCTGTTCAGATCAAGGCTCACTTTGGCCTGATAGCTTTTCGGATCGAGCCGTATGCCGCCCACGCGCCCCACCAGCACGCCGGCCGCTTTCACGGGTGCATTCACTTTCAGGCCGCCGATGTCGGTAAAGTCGGCATACACCGTGTAGGTTTGGCCGGAACCGCCGCCCACCGCTGCGCCGCCTGCCACACGGAAAGCCAGAAAGCCCACGGCAGCCACACCCAGTAAGACAAACAAACCGACCCAAAATTCCAATACACTCTTCTTTTTCATGTTTTTTACTCGGTAAACATCAATGCAGTTAAAATAAAGTCGATGGCCAGCACGGTGAGTGCCGACGACACTACCGTGCGGGTGCTGGCACGCAGGATTCCCTCCGATGTGGGTATGCAGTGGAAGCCTTGGTGTACGGCAATCAGCGTAACCGCCACGCCGAACACGGCCGATTTAATCAAACCGTTCACCACATCATATCGGATAGACATATTGCTCTGCATCTGCGACCAGAAAATGCCGCTGTCCAAACCCAGATACTGCACGCCGATCAGATAAGCGCCGTAAATGCCCGCCACGTTGAAAATCGAGGCCAGCAGCGGCATCGACGCCACGCCCGCCCAAAAACGCGGCACCACCACGCGGGCGACGGGATTCACCGCCATCACGTTCATCGCTTCGAGCTGTTCGGTGGTTTTCATCAGGCCGATTTCGCTGGTCATCGCACCGCCCGCGCTGCTGGCAAACAGAATCGCCGCCAGCACGGGGCCGAGCTCTCGCAGCAGGCTGGCGGCCACCATATAGCCGAGAATATCGGCCGATTTGAATTTGGAAAGCTGCGTATAGCCCTGCAAACCCAGCACCATGCCTACAAACAGGCCCGACACCGCCACAATCAATACCGAGAGCACGCCGGCAAAATACATCTGGCGCACGCTCAGCCGGAAGCGCGACAAAGCCGTGCCCGATTTGGCGAGTATCTGCAAAAAAAACAGAAACACACTGCCGAGCGCGCGGATAAAGTCCAGGGTTTTCGCCCCTGTGGTTTGAATAAAATTCATGGTTTCTTTTAATGTGGGTGTTTTTCAGACGGCCTAAACCCTCTGCCTGCATTATCCAAATATTTAAAATCGTTTTTCAGGCGGCCTGCCGGGTAACCGCTGAAAAGGCCGCCTGAAAGCAGGACTAGCTGCCCAGCAAGTCCTGCCGTAAACCGGTGGGTGCGGGGTAGCGGAACGGCACAGGGCCGTTGGGCAGGCCGCCGACGAACTGCTGCACCCACGGCGAATTCTGCCTGCGCATCTCTTCGGGCGTACCCGAAAACACAATCTCGCCGTGCGCCAGAAAAATTACTTGGTTCACAATCGAGAGCGACTGCTCGACATCGTGCGTTACCATCACGCTGGTTGAGCGCAGCGCTTTGTTGATGCGGCTGATCAAGTGGGCAATCACGCCCAGTGAAATCGGGTCGAGGCCGGTAAACGGCTCGTCGTAAAGCATGATTTCCGGATCGAGCGCGATGGTGCGCGCCAACGCCACCCGCCGCGCCATACCGCCGGACAATTCGGACGGCATCAGGTTTTCCACACCGCGCAGGCCGACGGCATTCAGTTTCAACACCACCAAATCGCGGATAACCGCTTCAGGCAGTTTGGTCAGCTCGCGCATGGGGAAAGCCACGTTGTCGAACACCGACAAATCGGTAAACAGCGCGCCGTGCTGAAACAGCACGCCCATACGGCGGCGGTGTTCGTAAAGCCCGTCCGCACTCAGGCGCGCCAAATCGCGCCCTTCCACCAACACCTGCCCCTGCTGCGGGTGGAGCTGGCCGGTTATCAGGCGCATCAGCGTGGTTTTGCCGCTGCCCGAGCCACCCATAATGGCCGCAAAATTACCTTGTTCGATGGTGAAATTGATGTTTTGGAGAATCGGGCGTTCGCCATAGGCAAACGCCACGTTTTTCATTTCGATAAAAGGAGGAGGGCTCATGCGCGTGTGTGGTGTGTGAGGGGGAGGGCTGAAATGTCGGTATTTTAATAACTTAGGCTGCTACGGGCAATTTTTCAGACGGCCTTTCCGTGCAAAAAATACACGAATGTATGTAAATTACTGAAATTATTCTACTTCACTACTATGTTGAAATCATAAAAAATACAACAAAACACCCAATTTTCTGCCCAATAGAGTAGCAATATTACAAACGGCGCCAACCCTTTAGTTAGCCGGAAAAGTTTGCAGGCCGTCTGAACAAAACGGCGCTCAGACGGCCTCCTGCAGCTCCGGCAAACCGCTACAAACACGCCGTTTCGTTGGCCATTTGCTGCTCCCATGTTTCGCGCAGGCGGATTAAGCGGGCTTCGCCGCCGTTTACCAACACTTCGGCCGCCCTGTTGCGGGCGTTGTAGTTGCCGGCCATGCTGCTGCCGTAGGCACCCGCACCGGCCACCACCAGCAAATCGCCCGCTTCGCAGGCCAGCTCGCGCTGCTGGCCGAGAAAATCGCCGGTTTCGCACACGGGGCCGACCACGTCGGCGGTAAACGGTTTGATATTGCGCGGCTCGACGGCTTCAATGCGGTGATAGGCGTTGTAAAGCGCGGGGCGCATCAAATCGTTCATGGCGGCATCAACAATCACGAAATTTTTCTCCTCACCCTGCTTCACAAACTCCACCCGCGTTAACAGCGTGCCCGCATCGCCCACCAAGCTGCGGCCGGGTTCCAGCACCAGCTTCTGCCCGCGCCCGGCCATCATGCGGGCGACGGATTGGGCATAGGCATTAAGGTCGGGCGCGTTTTCGTTGTGATACACGATGCCGATGCCGCCACCCAAGTCGATATGTTCCAGCGCGATACCTTCTTCGGCCAGCCGGTCAACCAGCAGCAGAATGCGTTCGCAGGCTTCGGTGAGCGGGCTTAAATCGGTAAGCTGCGAGCCGATATGGCAGTCGATGCCGATGATTTTCAGACGGCTCAAACCCGCAGCATAACGGTATGCGGCCAGAGCATCAGTGTAGGCGATACCGAATTTGTTGGCTTTCAGGCCGGTGGAAATATAAGGGTGGGTTTTGGCATCAACATCGGGGTTGATGCGCAGCGAAACCGGCGCGGTTTTGCCGATGCGCCCGGCCACGACCTGAATGCGGTCCAGCTCGGGCAGGCTTTCCACGTTAAAACACAACACGCCCGCGTTGAGCGCAAATTCGATTTCGGCCTCGCTTTTGCCCACGCCCGAAAAAATCGTTTTGCCCGCATCGCCGCCCGCCGCCAGCACGCGCGCCAATTCGCCGCCGGAAACGATGTCGAAACCGCTGCCGAGTGCGGCAAAGTGTTTGAGTATGCTCAGGTTGCCGTTAGCTTTCACGGCATAACACACCAGCGGCTTAAGCGCGCAAAAGGCTTCGGTGTAGGCACCGAAAGCGTTGGTGAGCGCCGCCTGGCTGTACACATACAAAGGCGTGCCGAATTGTTCGGCCAGGCGGCTGTAGGGGATTTGTTCGCAATGCAAGGTCATGGTTTTTATTTTTCGGGGGATGCAGGTTCTTTTCGGGGCTGCCCGAGGCCGGTTTGAATCACGCCGAAACGGGCGTCGTCGCCTTCTTTGGGCAGGTATAAATCGCCTTTATAGCCGCAACCGGCCAACAGCACGGCGGCAGCAAACAACAGGGTGAGTTTCATCATTATCTTTCATCCGGCACGTTAATGTGGCAAGATTCGGTATCTTAAACAAAAATGCTTTAACGCACAAAGCCATTATGACCGAAAGTGAATTTTTGCAGCATTCCGATGCTTTATTCGCCCACATCGAAGACCAAATCGACGAAGGCGGCTGGGATTTCGACTGCCAGTTGAGCGGAAACGTGCTCACCATCGAAGCGGGCGACGGCACGCAGATTATCGTTAACCGCCACACGCCCAATCAGGAACTGTGGATAGCCGCTAAAAGCGGCGGCTATCATTTTGCCGAAAACAACGGCCGCTGGCTCGCCACCCGCGACGGCAGCGAGTTTTTCGCCGTGCTCAATCAGGTATTAAGTGCTGCGGCGGGTGAAGAAGTGCGGGTGGAAACGTTAGGTTAACGCTGTTCTCAATATCTGTTCAGGCCGTCTGAAAGCTGTTTTTCAGACGGCCTGAACGCATTTTAATTTTATTCCACCACGATTTTCGGAAAGCGGCTGCTGAAATCTTTGCCTTTGTCGGCCACCTCCAGCGCAATCTGCCAGGCGGCTTCGGTGTAGATGCCGGCGATGGCGGGCTGCGCCTGCTGCATGGCAAACGCCGTGCCGTTGTCCATCGCTTCGCGCACGGGCAGGCTCAGGGGCAGTTGGCCGAGCAGCGGCACGCCGAGTTTGGCGGCCAGGTTTTTGCCGCCGTCGCTGCCGAACACGGCTTCGGTATGGCCGCAGTTGGAGCAGATGTGCACCGACATATTCTCCAACACGCCGAAAATCGGAATATTCACTTTTTGGAACATATCCACCGCTTTGCGCGCGTCGATTAGGGCGATGTCTTGCGGGGTGGTAACCACCACCGAGCCGGTTACGGGGATTTTCTGCGACAGGGTGAGCTGGATGTCGCCGGTGCCGGGCGGCAGGTCGATGAAAAGGTAGTCCACGTCGTCCCACTCGCTTTGGAACAGCAGCTGCTGCAACGCCTGGCTGAGCATGGGGCCGCGCCACACTACGGCTTGGTCGGTGTCGACCAGAAAACCGATAGACATCACCTGTATGCCGCCTTCGGCCTGCACAGGCACCAGCTTCTGGTTTTCCTGCGAAGGTTTGCCGTCGGCCACGCCGAGCATGGTGGGCTGGCTGGGGCCGTAGAGGTCGGCATCGAGCACGCCCACGCGCGCACCCATGCGCGACATGGCGGCAGCAAGGTTGGCTGCGGTGGTGGATTTTCCCACGCCGCCCTTGCCTGAGGCGATGGCGATGATGTTTTTCACGCCCTTAATCGTAGCCACGCCGGGCTGTACTTTGTGGGTGCCGATAATCACGTCGGTGCCCAAATGAACGGGCGTGCTGCCGGTGAGCGGCGTTAAGGCCGTCTGAACGCGTTCGGCCAGCTCCTGCCCGATATGGGCAACGGGAAAGCCGAACTGCAAACGGATATGCAGGCCGTCCGAACGCGCTTCTGCATGCTGCACAGCCTTTTCGCTGCCCAGCGTGCGGGTGCTGCGGGGGATTTCAACCGCATCCAGTGCGGCCCGGATTTCTGAAATGTTCATGTGTGCGCCCTCCAACCATATTCCGGCAATGATAACGGGCGGTATTTTAGCAGAAGCGGGCGGATCCGAACGGCGGTTTCAGACGGCCTTCTCCCCCTGCAAGCGCTTTCCTTTATAATAACAACCGCTTCACATCAAAAAGGGATAGAAAAATATGACCAAAAAAGTAGGTAACAAAGTTGTAGTGATCGGCACTGGCGCGGTGGGCGTCAGCTACGCCTATTCGATGCTCAACCAAGGCCATTGCGACGAGATGATACTGTTCGACCTCAACCGCAAGCGCGCCGAAGGCGAAGCGCGCGACCTGCGCCACGGCGTGCCCTATGCGCCCACACCAACGCGCATTTCGGTGGGCGGCTACGCCGACTGCTCCGATGCCGACATCGTCTGCATCTGCGCCGGCCTGCCGCAGCGCCCCGGCGAAACCCGCCTCGACCTTATCGACAACAACCTCAAGGTGTTCCACAGCATCGTTACCGCCGTGATGGCTTCGGGCTTCAACGGCATTTTTCTGGTGGCCACCAACCCCGTGGACGTGCTCTCTTACGCCACCTGGAAATTTTCCGGCCTGCCCAAAGAGCGCGTGATCGGTTCCGGCACCATTCTCGACACCGCCCGCCTGCGCGTATGTTTGGGCAATGAATTTCAAGTGGCGCCCGTGAGCATAGACGCCATGATGATCGGCGAACACGGCGACAGCGTGATTGCCGCCTGGAGCACCGCCAACATCGCCGGCATGCCCCTGAAACAGATTCTCGAGCAAGAGGCCGACGGCAAGGCCCATATGGAAAAAATCTACGACAACGTGCGCAACGCCGCCTATGAAATCATCGAAGCCAAAGGCTCCACCAGCCTCGGCATCGGCATGGGTTTGAGCCGCATATCCAACGCCGTTTTGCATAACCAAAGCGTGGTGCTCACCGTTTCAACGCTGCTCGAAGGCGAATTCGGCGAGCACGGCGTTTATATCGGCGTGCCCGCCGTCATCAACCGCCGCGGCGCGGTGCGCGTGATCAACAAACCGCTGGATGACGACGAATCGGCGCTGTTTGCCGAATCCGCCCGCCTGCTCAAAGGCTACCAGCTGAAGGTAGATGAATTTTTAGCGGCCAAGGCCGTCTGAAATATCCGCCCGCCGTTATTCCCGCAAAAGGAGCTGCCTGACATTTAAAACAATTTTGCCGGGGTATCCCTCCCTGATTCAGCTCAGGAGGAGTCAGGCATAAAAAGGGGCGTAACGGCAAATTACGCCCCTTGGTGTTTCTTAAATTAAAGAAACTAATATGATAGTTTCTGCCCCTGCCCTTTTGATTTGCAGCCGGTTACATGATCCGCCCAACTGGCATGTGCACTGGAAAGATAAGCACGGCCACCGCTCGGTTTTGAATGGGGTCTTGCATAATTATCCTCACAGTTGGGATCAGGCTGCTTTCCAGCAGTACCGCCAGGATAAGGATTAGGAGACGAGGCTGAAATTATCGATATCTTTGCCTGCCTGCCAGCAGAGCCGCCGGAGTGTGAATCAGCCGATACGGCTGAAACCGTCGGGACGGCTGCCGGCTGACCGGCGGTAATTCCGGAGGAAGCTGTCGTCAAGCTACCAGTATCGGAATTGCTGCATGCACCTAACAAGCATACGAACGCAAAGATCGAAAACTTTTTTGCCGCTACCATTTTTTCGTGAAAGTAATCATTGCTGAATGCGGTTGGGAGAACGTACCAACGCCGTTAAAATGGGCAAAATTATGGCTGTAGGAAAAACCAAACCCGCTTTCTTCAGGCTTATAGGTAATGCCGATGTTTCCGGCCATATTTTTCCCAGGATTGCCACCGCCGCCCCCGGTTAAAGAAAAACCTCCGCCAGAAACCCGGTCCAACACGCGCATATTCAATTCTTTCATCATAAAACTCCTGAAGTAAGTTTAATAACATGAAATCGAGAAATATTTTGACAACTGCTGCCAAAATCTCCTCTGTTTTAGAGAGACAGATGTTTCATGTTTTAGTTTGTTTGATTTTTTTTTTTTTTTTTGCAAAATTAAGCTGGTATTTCTTTACCATTACATAAGCCGGTTCTTATAGCAAGATCAATCAAGACGGCACTAAATTCTTTTTCGGCCGATACGCGCCATGCGCATTATGTCGGCAGCACCTAGGCCGGCTTACAAAATAAAAAACCGCTCAGGCCGTCTGAAAGTTAGTTTTTCAGACGGCCTGCGGTTTTTTCAAACCCTGTACGGTTGCCCGCATTTCGGCTTAATTATTCGGAGTTAATTGAAATGTTCCTGCCTCAAAAAAGTTCGTCTTCCCGCCCAAGCAGCATGGCGTCGCCGTAGCTGAAAAAGCGGTATTTCTGCCCGACGGCGTGGCGGTAGACGCTGCGGATGTGCGCCGTGCCCGAAAACGCGCTCACCAGCATCAGCAGGGTAGATTTGGGCAGGTGGAAGTTGGTAATCAGGCGGTCGGCCACGTTGAAGCGGTAGCCCGGGGTGATGAAAATATCGGTGTCGCCCGTGCCCGCTTTCAGACGGCCTGTTTCGCGGGCGGCCGATTCGAGCGCGCGCATCGAAGTGGTGCCCACCGCCCACACGCGCCCGCCCCGCTGCTTCGCGGCTTCGACGGCGGCCACGGTTTCGGGGGGTACATCAAACCATTCGCTGTGCATTTTGTGTTCGGCGATGTTTTCCACCCGCACTGGCTGGAACGTGCCCGCGCCGACGTGCAGGGTAACTTCGGCCGTGCGCACGCCTTTGTTGCGCAGGGTTTGCAGGAGCGCGTCGGTAAAATGCAGGCCGGCGGTGGGGGCGGCCACCGCGCCCTGATGTTTGGCATACACGGTTTGGTAGCGTTCGTCGTCGTTATCGTCGGCGGCACGTTCGATATAGGGCGGCAGCGGCAGGCGGCCGGTTTGTTCGAGAATGTCGTACACGCTGCGGCCGCCCTCGAAGCGCAGGCGGAACAGCTCGCCCTCGCGCGCCTCCATTACCGCGCGGATGCCGCCGTCGAACACCAGCACCGTGCCCGCTTTGGGCGATTTGGATGCGCGCACGTGCGCCAGCGCGCTGCTGCCGTCGAGCACGCGCTCGATTAAGGCTTCGATTCTGCCGCCGCTCTCTTTGGCGCCGAACAGCCGCGCCTTCATCACTTTGGTGTTGTTAAACACCAAAACGTCGCCCTCGTTCAAATATTCGGGCAGCGCCGCAAACAGCGTGTCGGCCGGCGGCATACCGGGCAGCGCTACCAAGAGGCGGCTGCCGCCGCGCTCGGCGCTGGGCTGTTGGGCAATCAAGGCTTCGGGCAGCTCGAAGTCGAAATCGGAAATGTGCATTTAGGTGATCGGGTTTGAGAAATAAAGGGCGGTATTATACGCGCTTTTGGTTTCAGACGGCCTGCCCTGCCTTTACTTGCAAGGCCGTCTGAAAAGCAAAAAAGGCGGAAACCTCCGCCTTTTTTGCAGAGCGTGCCGCCGACGGGCTTACGCGCCCAAAAACCAGAACTTGGCCGCCCACGCCAGCGCCACCACCCACACCATCGGCGGCACGTCTTTGGCACGTCCGCACAAGAGTTTGATAACGGCGTAGCTGATGAAGCCCATGGCAATGCCGTCGGCAATCGAATAAGAAAACGGCATGAACACGATGGTGAGAAACGCAGGCGCGGCTTCGGTGATGTCGTTCCAGTCGATATCGGTGGCGCTGCGCATCATGTGCACGCCCACATACAGCAGCGCGGGCGCGGTAGCAAACGCGGGCACGCTCTGCACCAGCGGCGAAAACCACAAGCAGGCCAGCATCAGCACGCCCACGGTAACGGCTGTCAAGCCCGTGCGTCCGCCCGCCGACACGCCCGCCGCGCTTTCGATATAGGGCGTGGTGGACGACGTGCCCAGCGCCGCGCCCGCCACAATGGCGGTGGAGTCGGCAAACAGGGCTTTTTTCAGGCGCGGCAGTTTGCCGTTGACCAGCAGCCCCGCACGGTGGGAAACGCCTACCAGCGTGCCGGTGCTGTCGAACAAATCCACCAGGAAAAACACGAAAATCACGCTGATCATGCTGATGTTGAACAAACCGTTGAAATCCATCTGCATAAAGGTGGGCGCAATGCTCGGAATCTGCCCGACCACGCCTTTAAACTCGGTTAAACCCAGCGCGGCGGCAATGCCGGTTAACGCCAGGATAGTGAGGATAATCGCGCCGCGCACGCGGAAGTAATCCAGCACAATCACCATCACGAAACCCAAAAAAGTGAGCAAAACCGGCCAGTTGGGCAGCTTGACACCGTTTTCTTCCACATAGAAATTGCCCATTTTCACCAACGTGGCCGGGCTGTCCACCACGATGCCCGCGCCTTTTAAGGCAATCAGGGCGAGAAACAGGCCGATACCGGCGGCTATCGACATTTTCAGGCTCATCGGCAACGCGTTCACAATCGCTTCGCGCACTTTGAAAAAACTGAACAAAATAAAGATGATGCCCGACATAAACACGGCGCCGAGGGCAACCTGCCACGGCACGCCCATGCCTTTGACCACGGCGAAGGTGAAATAAGCGTTCAAGCCCATGCCGGGTGCCAGCGCAATCGGATAATTCGCCAACAGCCCCATAATCAGGCAGCCGATGGCGGCGGAAATACAGGTAGCCACGAAAACCGCGCCCATATCCATGCCGGTTTCCGAAAGAATCAGCGGGTTGACGATAACGATGTAGCACATCGCCAGAAAAGTGGTCAGGCCGGCCAAAAGCTCGGTGCGCACTGTGGTGCCGTGTTCGCTGAGTTTGAACAGGCGCTCCAAGAGGCTGTTTTGCGGAGTATTCATGATGGTTCTGGTTAAAAAAAGTAAAACAGGCGCGCATTATAACGGATTTACCCGAAGATTTAAGCGACTGGATAGAAAAGATTTTTGGAGCCGCTGCGGCAAAAACGCCGTTCGGTAGCCGTGCCTGCTGAAATAAATTTGCCCGCAGCCGGAACACCGTCTGCCTCCGGCCGCCTGAAAGCAGTTTCAGACGGCCTTACCGGCTTTAACCTCCGCCACCGCTACTTTTTCCCAAATACAGCAAACCCAACCCGCTTTCTGCGTTCTAACCACCATGAACCCGCCGACACGCTCCATCGCAAAAAAATTCCTGCTCACCCTTACCTGCCTGCCTGCCGCTGCCCTATTCTGCTTTGCAGCCGCCGCCGTTTGGGTTGCTTACGGCGACTTCAAGCTGAGCAAGCTGCAGCCTGCCGATCTGCAAACCGCCGACAGCGCATTGATTTTAAGCACAAAAGTTTACGAACAGGGCCGCCCCAACCCCTGTTTGGCCGCGCGTGTGGCCGCAGGGGTGGAACTATGGAAAGCGGGCAAAGTGAAACGGCTGGTGATGAGCGGCGGCATCAACCGCGATTTCCACCACGGCTCGAAAACCATGCAGGCACTGGCCGAACAGATGGGCGTGCCTGCCGGTGCCATCGTTCAAGAAACCGAAGCCGACGATACTTTCAAAAACATTGTATACAGCACCCCGCTGCTGGCCGCCGACCGCAGCGTGGTGCTGGTCAGCTCCAGCTTCCATATGCGCCGCGCCGGCTGGCTCGCCGCACGCCAGTGGTCCGACAAACACATTCAGGTTTACGCCCACCGCAACCGCTGCTACGAGGGAACAGCACGCTATTGGCTGGAAATCATCAGGGAAACGGGAGCCGTGCTGAAAAACGGCGTGCTAAACAGATATTGAACGGAGCGGCTTATTCCGTCCCGATATTTTGCAAAATTCATTCCGATACCTTAAAACAATTGCATCATACTCAGACTTGACCCGATTATCTTTTTGTTTCAAAAAATAACAGATACTCGGGTCAAGCCCGAGTATGACGGAGTTTAAGCAATTCAGACGGTCTTAAAGTCTGTCGACATTCAACGCAACAGCAGTATTTTTGGCCGAAATACCCCGTCTGCGGCGTTAGGCAGCGTAGCGGACTTGCGAAGCTGAAATGCCCGCAGGTGTTCAACCTTGCTGCGCTTTTTGCCTTGCATACGCGGTTTTTACCTCAAAAAACCGCTTCGTCGGTTAAATGTCGACAGCCCCTAAGGTATTCTCGCAAAAGTTTCAACCTGTGTGTTCCGCCATAAAAAAACACCGGCTGCTTTCGCAACCGGTGTCTGCATTCCGATACGGCTTATTCGGCCTCTTTCACCTGTTCGGCCACTTCGGCTTCGTGGTGCGCCTGCCATGCCTGACGGCGGGTGCGGTGGTAGGTCAGGCCTGTGCCCGCAGGAATCAGGCGACCGACAATCACGTTTTCTTTCAAACCGCGCAGTTCGTCCTGTTTGCCCATAATCGCGGCTTCGGTAAGCACACGGGTGGTTTCTTGGAACGATGCGGCCGAAATGAAGCTGTCGGTCGAAAGCGAGGCTTTGGTGATACCCAGCAGCACGTTTTCGTAGCGCGCCGGCTCTTTACCGTCGGCAACAGCTTTTTCGTTGGCCAGGGTAACGTCGCTGCGCTCCACCTGTTCGCCGGTGATGAAGCCGGTTTCGCCCGCATCGGCGATGTTCACACGGCGCAGCATCTGGCGGATGATTACCTCGATGTGTTTGTCGGAGATTTTCACACCTTGCAGGCGGTAAACCTCCTGCACCTCTTGCACGATGTAGCGCGCCAGTGCCTCAATGCCCTGCAGGCGCAGGATGTCGTGGGGATCGACCGCACCGTCAACAATGGTTTCGCCGCGGTTCACCACTTGGCCGTCGTGCACCAGAATCTGTTTCTCTTTGGAAATCAGGGTTTCGTAGGCCACGCCGTCAACGTCGGTGATAATCAGGCGCTGTTTGCCTTTGGTTTCCTTACCGAACGATACGGTGCCGGTTACTTCGGCCAGCATGCCGGCATCTTTGGGTACGCGGGCTTCAAACAGCTCGGCCACGCGCGGCAGACCGCCGGTAATGTCGCGGGTTTTGGAAGAAGCCTGCGGAATACGCGCCAGTACGTCGCCCTTGCCTACTTCCTGACCTTCGCGAACGGTAATCACCGCGCCCACGGGGAAAGCCATCGAAACGGCGGTGTTGGTGCCGGGAATCAGCACTTCTTCGCCGTTTTCGTCAAGCAGCTTCACGGTCGGGCGCAGCAGCTTAGATGTGCTGGATGCGCGGCGTTTGCCGTCGATCACCACCAGCGTGGACAAACCGGTTACATCGTCGGTTTGTTTGGCAACAGTTACGCCCTCCTCCACGTTTTCGAATTTCACCAGACCGGCGTGCTCGGTAATCATCGGACGGGTGTGCGGATCCCAAGTGGCCAGCGTTTGGCCGGCTTTCACCGCCGCACCGTCCTGCACCAGCAGGATGGCGCCATAAGGCACTTTGTGGCGTTCGCGCTCGCGGCCGATTTCGTCGTGAATCACCACTTCGCAAGAGCGGCCGATCACCACCAGCTCGCCTTTGTTGTTGGCCACATAACGCATCTGGCTGCTGAAGCGGGCGGTGCCGTTAGATTTGGCTTCCACCTGGCTGGCGGCGGCGGCACGCGATGCGGCACCACCGATGTGGAAGGTACGCATGGTCAGCTGGGTGCCCGGTTCGCCGATAGACTGGGCGGCAATCACGCCGACGGCTTCACCGGTGTTCACCAGTTTGCCGCGCGCCAAGTCGCGTCCGTAGCAGTGGGCGCACAGTCCGTAGCGGGTTTGACAGGTAATCGGGGTGCGCACCTTCACTTCGTCGATACCGGACTGGTCGATTAAATCCACCAGCTGCTCGTTTAAAAGCGTGCCGGCTTCCACCAGTGTTTCGCCGGAAGAATCCACCACATCGGCGGCGGTTACGCGGCCAAGAATACGGTCGCGCAGCGGCTCAATCACATCGCCGCCCTGTACCACCGCTTTCATCACGAAGCCGTCTGAAGTGCCGCAGTCGTCTTCCACCACCACCAAATCTTGGGTAACGTCCACCAAGCGGCGGGTCAGGTAACCGGAGTTGGCGGTTTTCAAGGCGGTATCGGCCAAACCCTTACGCGCACCGTGGGTGGCGATAAAGTATTGTAATACGGTCAGGCCTTCGCGGAAGTTGGAAGTAATCGGCGTTTCGATAATCGAGCCGTCGGGCTTCGCCATCAGGCCGCGCATACCGGAAAGCTGTTTGATCTGGGCTGCCGAACCACGGGCGCCCGAATCGGCCATCATGTAGATGGAGTTGAACGACTCCTGATCCACTTCGTTGCCTTCACGGTCGATGACTTTCTGTTTGGAAAGGTTGTCCATCATGGCTTTGGCGATTTTATCGCCGGCACGGCCCCAGATATCGACCACTTTGTTGTAGCGCTCGCCGTTGGTTACCAAACCTTGGCGGTATTGGTCTTCGATTTCCTTCACTTCGCCTTGCGCTTCAGCCAAGAGGGCGGCTTTTTCTTTCGGGATTTCCATATCGTCCACGCAGATGGAGATGCCGCCTTTGGCCGCATAGGCAAAGCCGGTGTACATCAGGTGGTCGGCGAAAATCACCGTGTCGCGCAAACCGCACAGGCGGAACGAGGCGTTAATCAGCTTGGAAATCTCTTTTTTCTTCAAAGCTTTGTTAATATATTCAAACGGCAGGCCCTTGGGCAGGATTTCACTTAGCAACGCACGGCCCACGGTGGTTTCGTAGCGTTTCACCACCGGCTCCAACCCGCCTTGTCCGTTGCGTTCCCATTCGCGCAGGCGCACGGTGATTTTGGTGCCCAGCTCCACCTGTTTGGTGTGGTAGGCGCGGTGCACTTCTTTCACGTCGGCAAACAGGCTGCCTTCGCCTTTGCCGTTGATGCGGTCGCGGGTCATGTAATACAGGCCCAATACGATGTCTTGCGAAGGCACGATAATCGGCTCGCCGTTGGCGGGCGACAATACGTTGTTGGAAGCCAGCATCAGCGTGCGCGCTTCCATTTGCGCTTCCAGGCTCAACGGAACGTGAACGGCCATTTGGTCGCCGTCGAAGTCGGCGTTGAACGCGGCGCACACCAAGGGGTGAAGCTGGATGGCTTTGCCTTCGATCAGAATCGGCTCGAACGCCTGAATACCCAAACGGTGCAGGGTCGGCGCACGGTTGAGCATAATCGGGTGCTCGCGGATCACTTCTTCCAAGATGTCCCAAACTTCGGGTACCTCCTGCTCCACCAATTTTTTGGCGGCCTTCACGGTCGAAGCCAAACCCTGTTTTTCGAGTTTGTGGAAAATAAACGGTTTGAACAGCTCCAGCGCCATTTTCTTGGGCAGGCCGCATTGGTGCAGGCGCAGGTAGGGGCCGACGGTAATCACGGAACGGCCGGAATAGTCCACACGCTTACCCAGCAGGTTTTGACGGAAGCGGCCGCCTTTACCTTTAATCATGTCGGCCAGCGATTTGAGCGGACGCTTGTTGGCGCCGGTCATGGCTTTGCCGCGGCGGCCGTTGTCCAGCAGCGAATCGACAGCTTCTTGCAGCATGCGTTTTTCGTTGCGCACGATGATGTCGGGCGCGTGCAGCTCCAGCAGGCGTTTCAGGCGGTTGTTACGGTTGATGACGCGGCGGTATAAGTCATTCAGATCGGAAGTGGCGAAACGGCCGCCGTCAAGCGGCACCAGCGGGCGTAAATCGGGCGGCAGCACCGGCAGTACGTCCATAATCATCCATTCGAGCTTCATGCCGCTGCGCTGGAAAGCTTCCAACACTTTCAGGCGTTTGGCGATTTTTTTGATTTTGGTATCCGAACCGGTGGATTCCAGCTCTTGGCGCAGAACCTCCACTTCTGAAGCAATATTCAGCGTGCGCAACAGTTCGCGGATACCTTCGGCACCCATTTTGGCATCAAAATCGTCGCCGTATTCTTCGAATTTGGTGTAGTAGTCGTCTTCAGTCAGCAATTGGCCGCGCTGAAGCGGGGTCATGCCGGGATCGGTAACCACATAGGCTTCAAAATACAGCACGCGCTCGATGTCGCGCAGGGTCATATCCAACACCATACCCAAACGGGAAGGCAGCGATTTCAAAAACCAGATATGGGCAACGGGGGCGGCCAGTTCAATGTGTCCCATGCGTTCGCGGCGAACTTTGGAAAGGGTTACTTCCACACCGCATTTTTCACAGGTTACCCCTTTGAATTTCAAGCGTTTGTATTTACCGCACAAGCATTCGTAGTCTTTCACCGGTCCGAAAATTTTGGCGCAGAACAAACCGTCGCGCTCGGGTTTGAAGGTGCGGTAGTTGATGGTTTCGGGCTTTTTCACTTCGCCGTAAGACCAAGAACGGACAGTTTCGGGAGAGGCTATACCGATTTTGATGGCGTCGAATTCCTCTTCCATGCCGGCGGATTGCAGCGGATTGAACAGGTTCATTAAATTCATTTCAGCTCCTTAAAAGGAAGTATTTTTTGCAGCGATACGGATATTTTGATTCGGGTTGTACATTCAACTTTTCAGACGGCCTCTGTGTCTTCAGGCCGTCTGAAAACCTGTTGCTCAATAACGTTCCAAATCAATATCCAAGCCCAGCGAACGGATCTCTTTAACCAATACGTTGAAGGATTCGGGCATACCGGCATCGATTTTGTGCTCGCCTTTAACAATGTTTTCATACATTTTGGTGCGGCCGGTTACGTCGTCGGACTTCACGGTCAGCATCTCTTGCAGCGTGTAGGCGGCACCGTAGGCTTCAAGCGCCCACACCTCCATCTCACCGAAACGCTGGCCGCCGAACTGCGCCTTACCGCCCAACGGCTGCTGGGTAACGAGGCTGTACGGGCCGGTCGAGCGGGCGTGCATTTTCTCGTCAACCAAGTGGTGCAGTTTCAGGTAGTGCATCACGCCGACGGTAACTTTGCGGTCGAACGCTTCGCCGGAACGGCCGTCGTAGAGGGTGATTTGGGTTTTGCTGTCGTTAAAGCCGAGCTTCTGCACTTCCGGGTCTTCGTTCGGGTAAGCCAAATCCAACATGCTGTAAATTTCGTTTTCTTTGGCACCGTCGAATACCGGCGAGGCGAAAGTGGCGCCGCGTTTCAGGTTGGCGGCCAATGCCAGAATTTCGTCGTCGCTCAGCTCGTCGAGGTTTTCCTGCTTGCCGCTGCCGTTATACAGCTGATTCAGGAAGGCACGGACTTCGCCCACTTGGCGCTGCTCGGCCAGCATACGGTCGATGCGCTCGCCGATGCCTTTCGCCGCCCAACCCAAGTGCACTTCGAGAATCTGACCGATATTCATACGGCTCGGTACGCCCAGCGGGTTCAACACGATGTCCACCGGGCGGCCGTCGGCCATGTAGGGCATGTCTTCCACCGGCAGAATGCGCGATACCACGCCTTTGTTACCGTGGCGGCCTGCCATTTTGTCGCCGGCTTGCAGGCGGCGTTTGATGGCGATAAACACTTTCACCATTTTTTGCACGCCGGGCTGCAATTCGTCGCCCTGGGTCAGCTTTTTCTTCTTGATTTCATACAGTTCGTCGGCCTCTTCGCGTTTTTGCTGCAAGCTGACTTTAATCAGTTCGAGCTGTTTGGCCAGAGATTCGTCGCTCATGCGGATGTCGAACCAGTCGTGCTTGCTCGGCAGCGAGGCCAGATATTCGGCGGTGATTTCGCTGCCTTTGGCCAGTTTCAACGGGCCACCGTTAGCTTTCTGGCCGACAATCATGCGCTCGATACGGCTGAAGGCGTCGTTGTCGAAAATGCGCAACTGGTCGCTCAAATCTTGGCGGTAGCGTTTCAGCTCGGCATCGATAATCGACTGGGCGCGTTTGTCGCGCTGGATGCCTTCGCGGGTAAACACCTGCACGTCGATTACGGTGCCGCTCATACCGGTGGGCATACGCAGCGAGGTGTCTTTCACGTCGGATGCTTTTTCGCCGAAGATGGCCCGCAGCAGTTTTTCTTCAGGGGTAAGCTGGGTTTCGCCTTTGGGGGTAACTTTACCCACCAATACGTCGCCCGCTTCCACTTCGGCACCGATATACACGATACCCGATTCGTCCAAACGGTTTTGCATACGCTCCGACAAGTTGGGAATATCGCGGGTGATCTCTTCCGCACCCAGCTTGGTATCACGCGCCACCACATTCAGCTCTTCAATGTGGATGGAGGTGTAGCGGTCTTCGGCGGCTACTTTTTCCGAAATCAGAATTGAATCTTCGTAGTTGTAACCGTTCCACGGCATGAAGGCGATGGTCATATTCTGACCCAAAGCCAGTTCGCCCAGATCAGTGGATGCACCGTCGGCCACCACGTCGCCGCGTTGCAGCACGTCGCCCGCTTTGACCACGGGACGCTGGTTGATGTTGGTCGATTGGTTGGATCGGGTGAATTTCACCAGATTGTAGATGTCCACGCCCACTTCGCCGGCAGTGGCTTCATCGTCGTGTACGCGCACGACGATACGGTTGGCGTCCACATATTCCACCACGCCGCCGCGACGGGCCACGATGGCGGTGGCCGAGTCAACGGCTACCGAACGCTCGATACCGGTACCCACCATCGGTTTTTCGGGGCGCAGGCACGGCACGGCCTGACGCTGCATGTTCGCCCCCATCAAGGCGCGGTTGGCGTCGTCGTGCTCTAAAAACGGAATCAGCGAGGCAGCCACGGACACTACCTGGCCGGTTGCCACGTCCATATATTGCACGCGGTCGGCGGTAGCCATAATGGTTTCGCCTTTTTCGCGGCAGGTAATCAGATCACCGGTCAAACGGCCGTCTGAATCCAATTCTGCACTTGCCTGTGCGATCACATAACGGCCTTCTTCGATAGCAGACAGATAATCAATTTGGTCGGTAACCTTACCGTCTGCCACGCGACGGTATGGGGTTTCCAAGAAGCCGTATTCATTGGTACGGGCAAATACCGACAGTGAGTTAATCAAACCGATGTTCGGGCCTTCGGGCGTTTCAATCGGACACACGCGGCCGTAGTGGGTCGGGTGTACGTCGCGCACCTCAAAACCTGCACGTTCACGGGTCAAACCGCCCGGGCCTAGCGCCGATACGCGGCGTTTGTGGGTGATTTCCGACAACGGGTTGGTTTGATCCATAAACTGGCTCAACTGGCTGGAACCGAAAAATTCTTTGATTGCAGCGGAAACGGGTTTGGCGTTAATCAAATCGTGCGGCATCAGGTTTTCCGATTCCGCTTGGTTCAAACGCTCTTTCACGGCACGCTCCACTCGCGCCAAACCGCTGCGGAACTGATTTTCAGTCAGCTCGCCTACCGAACGCACACGGCGGTTTCCCAAGTGGTCGATGTCGTCCACTTCGCCGTGGCCGTTGCGCAGCTCGACCAAGGTAGCGATGGAAGCCACGATATCTTCCACACTCAATACGTAGCCGCCTTTTTCGGCTGCTCCGGCAAAGGTTTGGTTCAGCAAGCGTCCATACCACGATCCGACCTGTGCTTCGCTCAATTTCTGCCCATAGGTACGGGTGTTGAATTTCATACGGCCTACGCGCGATAAATCGTAGCTGTCTTCATTAAAAAACAAACGATTGAACAACAGCTCTACCGCTTCTTCGGTAGGCGGCTCTCCCGGGCGCATCATGCGGTAAATCGCCACGCGCGCAGCCTGCTGGTCGACGGTTTCATCGGTGCGCAAGGTATTGGAAATATAGCCGCCCTGATCCAATTCGTTGATATACAGGGTTTCGATTTCCTCGATGCCGTGGATATCGAATTTTGCCAACAGCTCTTCGGTGATTTCGTCATTGGCCACAGCCAAAACTTCGCCTGTATCGGGCACGATTAAATCGATTGCCAACATTTTGCCCAACAGACTTTCAGGATCAACATCCAAACGGGTCAGGCCGGCATTACCGATATCGCGGATATTTTTGGCGGTAATACGCTTACCCTTGGCAACCAATACGTTGCCTTCCTTATCAACAATATCTAGTTTGGCGGTTTCGCCTTTCAGACGGCCTGCGATCAAATCGGTTTGCACGCCGTTTTTGGAAAGATAGAAAGTTTCTTTGTCGTAGAAAGTATCCAGAATCTGCTCGTTGTTATAGCCCAAGGCTTTCAGCAGAATGGTTACCGGCATTTTACGGCGGCGGTCGATACGGAAATACAGCAAGTCTTTCGGATCGAACTCAAAATCCAGCCAAGAGCCGCGGTAGGGAATAATACGCGCAGAAAACAACAACTTGCCGGAAGAATGGGTTTTACCGCGGTCGTGCTCGAAAAACACGCCCGGCGAGCGGTGAAGCTGCGACACAATCACACGTTCGGTACCGTTGATTACAAACGAACCGCTCGGTGTCATCAGTGGAATTTCACCCATATACACTTCGTTTTCACGCACTTCTTTCACCGCAGGCTTGGAAGATTCCTTATCCAAAATCACCAAACGGATGCGCGCACGCAACGGAGCGGCATAAGTAATGCCGCGCAGTTGGCACTCGGGAATATCAAACAGAGGCTCGCCCAAAATATAATGCACAAACTCCAAACGTGCATAACCGTTATGGCTCACAATTGGGAAAATCGAGTTGAAAGCTGCTTGCAAACCGTCGTCGCTACGCTTATCAAACGGCTTATCCAACTGCAAAAATTTGGAATAAGAATCCAGTTGCGTTGCCAGCAAAAACGGCACCTCCAATACGTTGGCACGCTTTGCAAAGCTCTTACGGATACGTTTTTTCTCGGTAAAAGAATAACTCATAGAAAACTCCAAAATAGGGAGGACTTTTTAAAATCAGAATATTGAAGCCGCCACAAGCTCGGCAGCAATCGGAAATAAGGATGGTTGCATATTCAATGCAGATTTTGCAAAAATCACCACATCTTAAAATATTTACATTTATTTTCAATAAAATAGGAATTTAATGTTAATAAATGTAAATACTTCAGATTTCGTTAATAAGAAGCAAAACAAGGCTGGCAGAACCTGCCAGCCTTTGTTCGCCACAACAGAATTATTTGATTTCGACTTTCGCGCCGGCTTCTTCCAGTTGTTTTTGAATGTCTTCAGCTTCAGCTTTAGAAACACCTTCTTTAACGGTTTTGGGAGCGCCGTCAACCATGTCTTTGGCTTCTTTCAAGCCCAAGCCGGTGATTGCACGAACTACTTTGATCACGCCAACTTTTTGGTCGCCGGCAGAAGCCAAGATTACGTCAAACTCGGTTTTCTCTTCAGCGGCAGCACCGGCAGCGGCACCAGCAGGACCGGCAACAGCAACGGCAGCAGCAGAAACGCCGAATTTTTCTTCAAAAGCTTTAACCAAGTCGTTCAATTCCATCACGGTCAAAGAACCAACTGCTTCCAAAATGTCTTCTTTAGTAATAGCCATGCTATTTAAACTCCAAATATTATATTAAAAATTTCAATCGAAACAAAATGCTCAAGCGGCTTCTTCAGCAGCTTTTTTCTCAGCCAGGGCAGCCAAGGCGCGGGCAAAGCCTGAAACAGGCGCCTGCATAACGAACAGCAGTTTGGACAACAGCTCTTCGCGGCTCGGAATAGATGCCAACTCGGCTACTTGGGCGGCGCTCAACACGTCGCCATTGTAAGAACCGGCTTTGATAATGATTTTGTCGTCTTTTTTCGCGAATTGATGCAGCACTTTTGCAGCAGCTACAGCATCTTCAGAAGCGGCATAAACCAGCGGACCAACCATTTGGTCTGCCAAACCGGCAAATGAAGTACCTTCTACTGCGCGGCGAGCCAATGTATTTTTCAGAACGCGCAGATACACGCCTTCTTTACGGGCATTGGCACGAAGCTCTGTCATGCTGGCAACACTGATACCGCGATATTCGGCAACCACCAGAGTTTGTGCATTGGCAATCGCTGCACCAATCTCTTCAACGGCCACCTTCTTGGTTTCAATATTGAGACTCAAGGTCTACCTCCCACTGTTAAACAAAGAAATACTATCGTATTTCACCAGCGCGGCAACCTAAAAAGACATTTCACAAGAAATACTTGATTATTCGATTCAGGACTACCGTCTGCGTAGGGCAGTTACGATTAAATCTTGCGATCCCTACGGTCTTGGACATCTACTTAAAAATTAAGTAGCCCAAATTCAGACGGCCTATACCCTAACAGCCACATAGACCGTCTGAAAATTTTCAACTGTTTACGCTTGAAGTATCAACGCGCACGCCCAAACCCATGGTGCTGGACACAGCCACTTTACGCAGATATTGACCTTTGGCGGCAGCAGGTTTGGCTTTCACAATGGCGTCCAACAAAGCGTCGAAGTTTTCACGCAAATCAGCCTCGGCAAAAGAAGCGCGACCGATGGTAGCGTGCACGATACCCGCCTTATCGGTACGGTATTGCACTTGGCCTGCTTTAGCATTTTTTACTGCCTCGGCCACATTCGGCGTTACTGTACCCACTTTCGGGTTCGGCATCAAACCACGGGGCCCCAAAATCGTACCCAGCTGACCGACAATACGCATAGCATCGGGAGAAGCAATCACCACGTCGAAATTCAGATTGCCTTTTTTCACCTCTTCAGCCAAATCTTCGAAGCCTACCACATCCGCACCGGCCGCTTTAGCTGCCTCGGCATTCGCACCTTGGGTAAATACAGCAACGCGTGTTACCTTACCGGTCCCTTTGGGTAATACAACCGATCCACGGATGACTTGGTCGGATTTACGGGGATCTACACCCAAATTGAAAGAAACGTCAACAGACTCGTCGAATTTCGCAGTAGCAGCCTGCTTCACCAAAGCAATCGCTTCATCAATTGCATACAGCTTGTTGGCTTCTACGGAGGCACGCAATACTTTCAAACGTTTGGAAATCTTAGCCATTACACACCCTCCACATCCAAGCCCATAGAGCGGGCAGAACCGGCAATCGTGCGGACAGCAGCATCTAAGTCAGCAGCTGTCAGATCAGGTTCTTTGGTTTTTGCAATTTCTTCCAACTGTGCGCGGGTTACCTTACCCACCTTATTAGTTAACGGATTTGAACTACCTTTTTGCAAACCTGCTGCTTTTTTCAGCAAAATAGTAGCGGGTGGAGTTTTCATCACAAATGTGAATGATTTGTCGGCAAATGCCGTAATCACCACAGGAATCGGCAAACCCGGCTCCATAGATTGGGTCGCAGCATTAAATGCCTTACAAAACTCCATGATGTTCAAGCCACGCTGACCCAAAGCCGGACCAACCGGAGGAGAGGGGTTGGCTTTACCTGCAGGAATCTGCAGTTTGATGTAACCGATAATTTTCTTTGCCACTTTAAATAGCTCCTAAATAAACGGGTATAACGCGAATTTTTTTTTCGCTCCCCAAAAAAACAGATCGGGTATTATACTTTGTAAAAAGTATAATATCAATCCGCCTACCGACAATTTAACCGATTGCTACTGGATTTTTTCCACTTGGTTAAATTCAAGCTCGACAGGTGTTTCCCGACCGAAAATCTGCACCGAAACACGTAGTTTGTTACGCTCGTAATTTACTTCTTCAACGATACCGTTGAAGTCGGCAAACGGGCCTTCATTGACTCGAACCTGCTGGCCAACTTCAAACTCAACCTTAGGCTTCGGCTTTTCAACACCGGTTTGGACTTGTTGCAAAATAGCATTAACTTCTTTTTGAGAAATCGGCATCGGGCGGTTAGCGCTTCCTCCGATAAAACCGGAAACCCTTGGCGTACTTTTTACCAAATGCCAAGAGTCATCGGTCATTTCCATTTCAATCAATACATACCCAGGAAAAAACTTACGCTCACTAATGGTTTTGCGACCGTTTTTAATATCAACCACCTCTTCCACTGGTACAAGGATTTGCCCGAAGTAGTCACCCATATTTTCACGCGCGATACGCTCTTTCAAAGTTTTTTGTACGTTTTTCTCAAAGCCGGAATAAGCCTGTACAACATACCAACGTTTAGACATTTTTATCCCCTCTTCAACAACAAATCAAAAAACAACCATGAAATCAAACTGTCTACCGCATAGATAAACAACGACAACACAGCCACAAAAACCACAACAAAAAATGTCATCCGAACAGCATCTTTACGGGGAGGCCAGACAACCTTTTTAAATTCGGCAACTGAATCGCGTGCATAAGCAATCAAACGACGACCGAAGTCACACCAATAAAATACAATCAACAAGCCAGCAATCGCACCGACCACGGGAAACAACGCCCGCACATATATCGACAAATTTTGCACGCTATAAAAAGCCCACAATCCCACCGCAACCAATACGACCGAAATTGCCAGCTTGAAAATATCGGCCCCCTTGGAACCGGAACCATGATTACGCACAGATAACTTACTTTCCGTCCGCACAAGCCGGCCGGGCTTCTCTTCCTTATCCTGCGGTATATTTTCAGCCATCTCTTTTCCAATATTCAGCAAAAGGCACCAACACAGCCTTTCGTTACATTAAACAGCAGCCTTAACAAACAAAACGAGCATTCACTTGTATTATTTGCCATTAAATAACAACCTATTTAGAATAGTAAAAAATTAACCGGCACAAAGGCCGGTTAATTTTTATTGGCAGGCCAGGAGGGTCTCGAACCCCCAACCCTCGGTTTTGGAGACCGATACTCTACCAATTGAGCTACTGGCCTTCACATTAAGCGATGATGGAAGATACCACGCCGGCACCTACGGTACGGCCGC
>NZ_JAUMUI010000004.1 GCF_030530745.1 Neisseria sp.
CTCGCCCGCCCCGCTTTTGCCGAAACCATGGCGTGGGCACAGGAAACCGCCGCCCAGATGCCGCTCGAAGCGTAGGTTTTTCAGGCGGCCTGAAAGAACCTGAAAATCCGATACAACATTTATTTCTCAACCAATAAGGAGTATCTATGAAGTGCTTCATGTTGGTGAAAAATGATTATAAAAAACATATTCCAGTTGCCAGATGGAAGAATGCGGCACATAAAGGCGCAATGACCATGTCCCATTCGCGCCGCTGCCAGCCTATCCACGCATCGCCGAATTGCATGGCGGCGGGGATGGCGTGCGCGGCATACATCCGGGCATAAAATTTTTCGTTAATGTATGTGCAGCAATGCACTTTAATTTTTAGAAAGGAGAAAATATGAGCACCTACATCGTCTTGCTGCGTGGGGTAGTGCCCAGCGGTAAAAACAGTATCAAAATGGCTTTTTTGAGAGAAATTTTGGAAGAGGCAGGGTTTAAAAATGTCAAAACCTATATCCAAAGCGGCAATGTGATTTTGCAAAGTTCACTTTCGCCAAGTGAAACCAGCCAAAAAGTTCATTCTGTGATTTTGGAAAAAAACGGTTCGGATTTGCCCGTTATCGTCAAAACTGCCGATGAAATAGAGCGGGTTTTAAGTGAAAATCCTTTTGGCGAAGGTTATGACATCGGCCGTGTGTTTTTCACTTTAAGCAATGAAACGGCAGATAAAAATCTGGTGCGGGAGCTTGAAAACGGGGATTTTGGCGATGAAAAAATTGTCTTTGGAGAATACGCTGTTTATCTGTATCTCCCTAAAGATGCTTCACGCAGCAAATTAAGCAATAACTTTGTGGAGAAAAAGCTGAAAATCACAGCCACTACCCGTAATTTTAATACGCTGACGAAATTGTCGGACTTGGGCAGGCAGTGATGAAAATGATACGGAAGATTACCGTTTGATTGATGATAAGTTGGTTTTGGTGTCTGCCATGCAACACCATAGAATCGATGAAGATACCGTAAGAATAGACACGTTTAACGGACAAGGGGAATTGCTGTATTACGACATCTATGCATGAGAGCCGGAGCCTGAATAGATTAAGTACCGCTTGCAAAAATGCAAGCGGTTGTTTTTTTAAATTCTTTGCAAAGGTCTCAGATTGCATGGTGGCTTAAATTTAAAAGAGGACAAGGCGGCGGAGCCGCAGGCAATACAGATGGTACGGAACCGATTCTGTTGCCGCTTCAGCGGCTTACAAAACCGTTCTCTTTGAGCTAAGGCGGGGTAATGCAGTATCGTTTTAAATTTAAGCCATTATATCTACGGAAAACACACCGCGCAGGGCATTGCTCAGGCGGATCTCTCCGGCATCGCGCAGCATGGCGCGGGTGATGCGGCTTTCGTGCACGGTTGCCGTGCCCAAATAGCGTTCGGGGTCGGCCAGCACGGCTTGGCGCATCACGCCGTTGAGTATGTCCAAATCAAGGGCGGGGGTGTGCCATTCGTTGCCGGTTTTCACAAACACGTTGCTGCGGCCGCCTTCGAGCAGGAAGCCGTCGCGGTTGAAAAACAGGCTGTCGAACGCGCCTTGCCGTTCGGCTTCCCGCCAACCCGTATCGTAAATTTCACGGCGGGTGGTTTTGAAACGGCGCAGGTAGTCGTGCACGGGCAAAACCGTTTCGGCCAGGCACACCTTCGGCAACGGCAGCCCGCCGCCCAACGGCGCGTGGCTGAAGCTGAGGCCGCTTGAAGCGGTTAATTCGGCTTTTACTCGGAAAATGCCGTTGTCGGGCAGGGTGTTCAGGTAGGCGCGGATATGTGCTTCGGGATTGTCGGGGCAGGGCAGGTTGAGGGCGGCGGCAGACTGTTTCAGACGGCCTGCATGAAGGTGCAGCAGGGCGCATTGTTTGTGTTGCGCGCGCAGGGTTTCAAAAATGCCGAACTCGGGTTGGAGTCGGGTGAGAAAACGGGCTTTCCATTGGCATTCGGTGTATTCGGCCTGCGCTCCGCTGTCGGCCACGATGCCCGAGCCTACGCCGTAAACGCCGCGGTAGAGGCCGTCTGAAAGCGGGGAGAGTTCCAGTGTGCGGATCACCACGTTGAGCGTGCCGTGAAAGCCCAGGCCGCCTTCGCAAGGTTCGAGAAAGCCGATGCTGCCGGTGTAAAGCCCGCGCGGCGCGGTTTCGGTTCGGCCGATAATCTGCATACTCATGCGTTTGGGCGCGCCGGTAATCGAGCCGCAAGGGAAGGCAGCGCGGAAAATATCGGCGGCGCGGGTTTGCGGCTTGGCTTCGGCTTCTATCAGGCTGGTCATCTGCCACACGCTGCCGAAGCGGCTCACTTTAAACGGCTCGGGCACGCACACACGGCCGGTTCGGGCGATTTTGCCCAAATCGTTGCGCAATAAATCCACAATCATCACGTTTTCGGCGCGGTTTTTCGGATCGGCCTGCAAGGTGCGGGCGCGTTGGTTGTCGAGGCCGTCGTTCAGAACCGGCGCCGTGCCCTTCATCGGCTCGGTGCGGATGAGGCCGTCTGAAGAAATATCGAGAAACAGTTCGGGCGAAAAACACAATATCCAGCGCGGCTTGCCGTGCACGTCGGGCAGGCAGGCGCAGGCGCCGTAGGGAACGGGCTGGCGCAGGCGGCGGTAGAGTTCGGCGGGGTGGCCGTAAGCCGTGAGGTGCAGGCGCGTGGTGTAATTGATTTGGTAGGTGTCGCCGCGAGCAATCGCCGCCTGTATGTCGTGCACGGCCTGTATATAGGCAGTTTGCGGGGTGTCGCTTTGCGGGGCGGAAATGCCGGCCGGCGCGCTTTGCGGGCAATGTGCCGCCAGCCACGAGGCCGCGTCGGTTTCGCGTCTGCGCGCAAACCAATGCAGGGCGAGGCGGGCGTCGGCGCGGCCGGGCAGGTTGGCAAGCGGCAGGCCGAATTCGTAATCGGCGCAGATAAAAACGTGCAGGCCGCGCTGCCAGCCTTCGTGCAGGCAGGCATCGAGCGTGTCGAGTTCGGCAGCGGTGAGAAAGCGGCTGTGGGCATAGCCTTCGTAACAAACGGCACGGCCGTTTACGGCATCATCAAGCAGCGCGGAATAAGGCATGGCAGGCAGGATTCAAAAACCGCCATTATAGCGGACAGCGGGGCTTGGCGGAGGTGCGGAGGAAATCCGGCCGCATGTGGTTTTTTGTTCGTTTAAGTGAAAAGGAGTAGAATAACCCTATAAAGTTTACAGATTCCGATTAACCCTTTCTATATAAGGAGCACACATGGCCGACCACCAATTAAAACCGTTTGAACGAGTGGATCTCGGTGAGAAAAAAGAAGAGCTGAAAGTGTTTGAAAAAGCCGTTTTGGAACACAAAGGCCGCGCAACCAAAGAGGATTCGGGCACCGCGCCGCTGCCGGAAAGCTACCCCTACCGCACCCGCATGAACCGCAGCGTTTATGAAAAAGAAAAGAAAAAACTGCAAATCGAGCTTTTGAAAGTGCAAAGCTGGGTGAAAGATTCCGGCCAGCGCATCGTGTGCCTGTTTGAAGGCCGCGATGCAGCAGGCAAGGGCGGCACCATCAAGCGTTTTATGGAACACTTAAACCCGCGCGGCGCGCGCGTGGTGGCTTTGGAAAAACCCACCGAAACCGAAAAAGGCCAATGGTTTTTCCAACGCTATATCCAGCATCTGCCCACTGCGGGCGAGATGGTTTTTTTCGACCGCTCTTGGTACAACCGCGCCGGCGTGGAGCGCGTGATGGGCTTTTGCGAGCCGCATGAATACCTGCTGTTTATGCGCCAGACGCCCGAGTTCGAGCGTATGCTGGCGGCCAGCGGCATCCATCTGTTCAAATTCTGGTTTTCGGTAAGCCGCGACGAGCAGCTGCGCCGCTTTATTTCCCGCCGCGACGATCCTTTGAAACACTGGAAGCTCTCACCCGTAGATATCCAGTCGCTCGACCGCTGGGACGACTACACCGATGCCAAAAACGCCATGTTCTTCCACACCCACACGGGCGACGCACCGTGGACGATTATCAAATCCGACGATAAAAAACGTGCCCGTTTGAACTGTATCCGTGCGTTTCTGCATTCGCTCGACTACCCGGGCAAAGACATAAAAGCCATCGGCGAAGCCGACCCGCAGATTGTGAAAGTGCCTGATACCAAATTCACCAACAACAACTTTGATGTGATTGCCGATTAGGCAGGCAAAAGCCGTTGTGCAGGCCGTCTGAAAACCTTTGAGCGTTTCAGACGGCCTGTTTTTTAGCGGCCCCGATTTCTTGAAATATGCAATTAAGATATAATAACTGTTTCGATAACATAAAAACCGAACATTATGACACGATACGCCTTCTTACTTACCGCCGCCGCGCTGGCGCTGACCGCCTGCGGCACGCAAAAAGCCGTCCGCCCCGATGCCCCCGCCCCCGCAGTAGCCGAATCGCAGGCGCAGACTGTTCACTACAAAACCAAAAAAGGCAAACGCTTAACCGCCGTTTACCACAATAACCACAGCCCGCTGACCGTCGAGTTAAAGCAGGGTAACAGCGTGGAAAAACTGAAACAGGTTCAATCGTGGGCAAAAGGTGTGGAATATGCCAACCGCACAACCCGCTGGCACGTTCAGGAAGGCCGTGCCACACTCAGGCGCAAGGGGGTGGCCAGGATTTATTATGAAACGGATTAACGCTGTTTTTTGTGAGGGTTGAATGCAACAGGCCGTCTGAAGAAGTATTTTCAGACGGCCTGTTGCAGTTCCGCAGCGGGTTTACGGTTAAGGGTTCATAATCCGCGCAATCAGCGCGTTTTCTTTGCCCCGCATATGCGGGATTTTCACTTGAATGCCGTTGCCGGGCGCGGCATCCACCGCTTCGCCTTTGCGCATGATGGCTTCCAGCACCAGCGTTTGGTTGCCTGAAGGGTGGATGATTTCCAGCGTGTCGCCCACGGCGAAGCGGTTTTTCACGTCTACAGTGGCCCAGCCTTCGGCGTCGATTTCCAACACCCGGCCGACAAACCGGCTTTGTTTGGCGAGCGAATGGCCGGCCAGATAGTTTTGGTAGTCCTGCGTTTGGTGGCGCTCCAAAAAGCCGGAGGTGTAACCGCGGTTGGCCAGCCCTTCGAGTTCGGAGAGCAGGCCGTAGTCAAACGGTTTGCCTGCCACGGCATCGTCAATCGCTTTGCGGTAGGCCTGCGCCACGCGGGCGACGTAGTAAACCGATTTGGTGCGGCCTTCCACTTTGAGGCTGTCCACACCGATTTCGGCGAGCCTGGCTACCTGCTCGATGGCGCGAAGGTCTTTGGAATTCATGATGTAGGTGCCGTGTTCGTCTTCCATAACCGGCATGTATTCGCCGGGGCGGTTGGCCTCTTCGATGAAAAACACTTTGTCGGCGGCGGGGTGGCGCTGCTGGCCGTTGATGCCTTCGAAGGCGGCATCCGCTTCTTCCTGCGCACGGTTGAAATCGAAGCCTTGCAACAGCCCGGCATCACCCGCTTCGTCTTCAGTGCTGCCGTGCACTTTGTAATCCCAGCGGCAGGCGTTGGTGCAGGTGCCCTGGTTGGGGTCGCGGTGGTTGAAATAGCCCGACAGCAGGCAGCGGCCTGAATAGGCGATGCACAAGGCGCCGTGTACGAATACTTCCAATTCGATATCGGGGCATTCTTGGCGGATTTCGGCGATTTCTTCCAAACTCAGTTCGCGCGAGAGGATAATGCGCTCCACGCCGGTTTTCTGCCAGAACTGCACGCCCCAATAGTTGGTAGTGTTGGCCTGCACCGATAAATGAACCGGCACATGCGGCCACTTTTCGCGCACCTGCATAATCAGGCCGGGGTCGGCCATAATCAGCGCATCGGGCTTCATGGCGATTAAGGGTTCCATATCGGCCGTAAAGGTTTTCAGCTTGCTGTTGTGCGGCAGGGTGTTGACGGTCAAATAAAATTTTTTGCCGCGCGCATGAGCTTCGCTTATGCCTTGTTCAAGCACGGGCAGTTTGGCGAATTCGTTGTTGCGGGCGCGCAGGGAATAGCGCGGGCTGCCGGCATAGACGGCGTCGGCGCCGAAATCGAAAGCCGCGCGCATACGGTCAAGGCCGCCGGCGGGAAGAAGCAGTTCGGGTGATTTCATGATGTGTGTTGAAAATAAATATATTTCAAACGTTTAGGCCGTCTGAAAAAGAAACGGGAAAGGGGTGGGATTATCCGCTTTTTCGCGGTGGCGGTCAATTTGCGAGAGCCCGGGTTTTCAGACGGCCTCCGGGTTCGAAGGATAACTGCCGGAAACGGCAGCACCGCCAATACGGTAGTTTTGCTGCTTGAAATAAATCGTTTCAACGAATGTGTTTTCTTGTAAAATAGCCTGTTTCACACTGCGGCCGCACGCCGTTATCTTTAAGCTTCTTTTTCTGAAAAGCCAGGCATGAATTTCCGTTTCGACATTATCTACGAATACCGCGAGATGTTTTTCTACGGTGCGCTGACTACGCTGGGGCTGACGGTGGCGGCCACCTTGGGCGGCACGGTTTTGGGTTTGTTCGGCGCGCTGGCGCGTATTATCCGGGTGGAAAAAGGCAATTTCCTGCTGCGCGCGCTGGCGTGGCTGCTGCGCACCGTTTCACTGGTGTATGTTACGCTGTTTCGCGGCACGCCCCTGTTTGTGCAGATCTTTATCTGGTTCAACGTTTGGGCGGTGGCGCTTATCCACCCCGCCGGCGGCTGGTTGGTTTCGGGCGATCTGGCGGTAGAGCTGCGCCGCAATTACGGTGCGCTGATTGCGGGTGTTTTGGCCCTGACGTTTAACGCCGGCGCATATATTACTGAAATATTCCGCGCCGGCATCCAGTCTGTCGACAAAGGGCAGATTGAAGCGGCGCGTTCTTTGGGGCTTACCTATCCGCAGGCGATGCGCTATGTGGTGCTGCCGCAGGCGCTGCGCCGCATGCTGCCGCCTTTGGCCAACGAGTTTATCACGCTGCTCAAAGACAGCTCGCTGTTATCGGTTATCGCCGTGGCCGAGCTGGCCTATGTGCAGCGCACGATTTCGGGGCGTTTTTCCATTTATGAAGAGCCGCTCTACACCGTGGCGCTGATTTATCTGGTGATGACCATGTGTTTGGGCTGGCTGTTTTCACGGCTGGAAAAACGCTATAACACGACAGGGCAGCGTTAGCATAAAGGCCGTCTGAAAAGAAAATATTTTCAGACGGCCTTTCACTTGATTTGATTGATAGGGAAGGCTGTTTTAGATATGAGGGCCGTTATCCAAAAAGTTACCCGCGCCGCCGTAGAGGTGGCGGGCGGAAGCGGGCGCGAAACCGCCGGGCGCATCGGGCACGGTTTGGTGGTGCTGCTCGGCGTGGGGCGCGGCGACACCGAAGCCGATGCCCGCTATATCGCCGATAAAACCGCCAACCTGCGTATTTTTGAAGACGGCGCGGACAGGTTGAACCTGTCGCTGCAAGACGCCGGCGGTGCGGTGCTGCTGGTTTCGCAGTTCACGCTTTACGGCGATGCCCGCAGCGGCCGGAGGCCGTCGTTTTCGGAAGCCGCCCCGCCGGAAGAGGCCAACGCGCTCTATGAGCAGGTTGCCGCCATGCTGCGCGGGCACGGCATCACGGTAGAAACCGGCCGTTTCCAAACCCATATGCAGGTGGAGCTGTGCAACGACGGGCCGGTTACGCTGCTGCTGGATTCTCGAAAAATGTTTTAGCGGTTTCGCCGCCTTGTCCTCTTTTAAATTTAAGCCGCTATAACGGCAGCCTCCCCCCTTTTCAGACGGCCTCTTTGCTGACGGGCGGTTTGGGAAGGAGGCAAATTCAAGTATTGCGCGGGCAAGTTGGAAACCGATATGGTTTGAAAAAACCGGATGGTGTAAGGCTTCGGTTTATTTTGCCAGCTCCCGGTCTATTTCCTGATAGAGCTTGGCGAAATCCGGTTCGCCGACAAAGGTTTTCAGCAGTTCGCCTTTTTTATTGATGAAAAACGAAGTGGGGGCGACTTTTACGCCGAAGGCTTTGCCGGTTTTGCCGTCGGCATCATACATGACGGTAAACGGCAGTTGGCGGTCGGCGGCATAGTTTTTGACGCTTTCCGGCGGGTCGTAGGGCAGGGAAATGGCGATGATTTGGAAATCTTTGCCGTGGTAGTCTTTGGCGGTTTGAATCAGCTTGGGCATTTCGCTGACGCAGCCGGGGCAGGAGGGATACCAAAAGTTAATCAGGGTAACTTTGCCCTGCAGGTCGGCATTGCTGACGGTTTTGCCGTTTAAGTCGGGCAGGAAAAAGGCGGTGGCGGGTTGGTTTTTCGGCCACAGCACAAAGGCAAGCAGGGCGGTGACAATAAGCGCGGCGGCGGCGGTGAGGATTTTTTTCATGATTCGGTGTGTGCGTGTCCGGTTAAAAAGGTGAGCAGTTCGGCAGGCAGGTCGGTGGCGCGGCCGTTGGCGGCGCTGACGGGAACCAGCGTGATGCCGGCTTCGGCGGCGGTTTTGCCGGTGTCGGCGCGGCGGACGGTTTGGCGGAGCACCACTTGGCGGGGTGCGGCAGACCGGATGCGGGTGGCGATATCCAGCGTTTGGCCCTCTTGTGCGGCGCGCAGGTAGCGGATGTCGGTGCGGGCAACCACCATCATGATGCCGTCGAGCAGGCTCAGCAGGTTGTGCCGTTCGAAAAAAGCCCAGCGCGCTTCTTCGAGAAATTCGAGATAGCGCGCGTTGTTGACGTGGCCGTAGCCGTCGAGGTGGTAGCTGCGTATGCGTATGCGGGTCATGCCGAAGGCCGTCTGAAAACTTAATTCAGGGTGATGGGCTGGAAGATTTCGCGGCCGAGCGGCTCTTGTTCCAAATCGGTCAATACGGTGGAAAGTTGGATGTCGAACCATTCGTTGAAGATGTCGGGGTCCAAATCGGGCCACAGGCTTTCGTCTTCGCACCAGTCGGCCAGCTCGGCGGCGAAAAGCTGTTCGCAGCGGCTTTCGATTTCGTCCCACACTTCGTCGGCGGTTTCGCAGGGGCGTACGAGGTAGGAATTGGAATCGGCCTGCAGGTCTTCGAGACGGATGTCTTCGGGGCTTTCGGGCAGTGATTGCAGCCAGTTCCAAAACGGCTCGAGGGGAATCAGGAAAAATACGCTGCGGTTAACTTCATACATGGCTGTGCTCCTGCAAACAGATGAGTGAATGATATAGCAAAGGAAGGTGGAAATCTATAACGGTTCGGGCATCAGCCTGTGCGAATCTGCCGTTTGCGGCATATTTTGCGTGGTCTCTGTTGTGTTGCAAGCGGGGTCTGTTAAAAATCTTCGGCCGTCTGAAAATTTTTTCAGACGGCCTTGTGTTGCGTACCTGTTTATTCGCGGTGGTAGGGGTGGTTGTGCAGAATCGATACGGCGCGGTAGAGCTGTTCGGTGAGCAGCACGCGCACCATGCCGTGCGGCAGGGTGAGGCTGGATAAACGCATCATCAGGCGCGCCTGTTGTTTGAGCCGGTCGGTCATGCCGTCGGCGCCGCCGATAACGAAGCAGACGTGCTCGCCGTTGCGTTGCCAGTTTTCCAAATGATCCGCCAGTTCTACCGATGTGGGGGCTTTGCCGCGCTCGTCGAGCACAACCAAAAATGCGCCGGCGGGTATGGCTTCGAGTATGCGCTTTTCTTCTGCGGCCATGCCTTGGGCGGCGTTCACGCCGGCGCCGCGCTTTTCGGGTTTGATTTCTTTTAAGGTATAGCAAACATCGCTCCCGAAGCGCTTGGCGTATTCGTTGACGGCCTCATCGACCCAGCGCGGCATTTTGGTGCCGACGGCCAAAACGGTGATGTTCATAATGGATAATCTTTCTGCACGGCCAAATCTTGTTTGGTTGCGGTTGGCTTGACGGGTTATGTTTTCAGACGGCCTTAATAAAGCGCAGCGGCGGCGGATACCAAACAGGCCGTCTGAAAACATACATAATGGTTCAGACGGCCTGAGACCTTTGCAAACTCCCCATCTGCGGCGCATTTCTGCGTTGTGCGCTGCTCGCTCGCTTGCCTAACTCTATGTTATGTCTGCGCTCGCTGCGCTGCTACGCCTTGAACTGCATCCACATCTGGGAAGTTTGCAAAGGTCTCGGCCTGTCGGCACATTCAATAATGCGGCGGGATTTCGTCTGCCGGATTGTATGCGGTATCGCTGCCTTCGCCTCCCTTGTCTTGCAGTCGCCGGTAGAGCAGCCTGAGCTGCCCCTGCTGCAAATCCAACGCTTGCTGCATTTTGGCGACGGTGTCGCTGAGATTGTCGAGCAAGTCGGCCTGTAGTGCGGTTTGGATTTCCAATTCGGTGATGCGGTTTTCGAGATTCTGCATCACAACACCATGGCGGCAATCCAACCCGATACCATCAGCGGCAGGTTGTAGTGTAGAAAGGTGGGGATAACCGTATCGCGTATGTGGTCGTGTTGGCCGTCGGCATTCAAACCGGCGGTGGGGCCGAGGGTGGAGTCGGAAGCGGGCGAACCGGCATCACCCAGCGCGCCCGCTGTGCCGATAATCGCCAGTGTCGCCACCGGCGAGAAACCCATACCTATGCACAGCGGCACATAAATGGTAGCGATAATCGGCAGGGTGGAAAACGAGCTGCCTATACCCATCGTAACCAGCAACCCCACCAGCAGCATGGCGGCGGCGGCCATACCTTTGCTGCCTGCAAACATATCGGCCGAGGCTTTTACCAGCGGCTCGATTTCTTTTGTGGTTTTCATCACTTCGGCAAAGCCTTGGGCGGCAATCATGATGAAACCTATCATCGCCATCATTTTTACACCATTGTTAAATACGGCATCAGCCTCACCCCAGCGCACCACGCCGGCGGCCATAAACACAGCGAAGCCCACCATCGCGCCCAGCAGAAGCGAATCGGCCCAAAGTTGCACGACAAACGAAATCACAACTGCCGCCACCGCCACCGTGCTGCGGTAGGCCGACATTTCCGGCCTGGCGGCGGCCTGGCGGGCGGCTTCTACGTCGACGGTGCTGTTTTGATACGCGCGCGGACGGCGGTAGCTGAACAGCAGCGCGACCAGCAGCCCTGCCACCATGCCTAGGGCGGGAATGGTCATGGCGTGCATTACATTCACATCATCTACGTTCAGCCCGGCTTTATTAATGTTGCCTACCAGAATCTGTTTCAGAAAAATCTCGCCGAAGCCGTAAGGCAGCCACATATAAGTGGTAACCAGGCCGAAAGTCATCACGCAGGCGAGCAGGCGGCGGTCGATCTGCATGCGGTTGAACACCAGCAGAAGCGGCGGAATAATCAGCGGGATAAAGGCGATATGGATAGGAATCAGGTTTTGGCTCATCACGCTCATTGCCAGCAGCGCCAGCAGCAGCCCCCATTTAACTGCATTCATACTGCCGGGAACACGGTCGCGCACGTGGCCGGCATCCAAGCGTCGGATAACTGCATTGGCCAGTGTTTGCGGCAGCCCCGAATGGGCAATTGCTACGGCAAATGCCCCCAGCATGGCATAAGAGAGTGCAATTTGCGCGCCGTTGGCCAGGCCGGTTTGGAACGCTTTCATGGTTTCGGCCAACCCCAAGCCTGCCGCCAACCCACCTGCCAGCGCCCCCAGCAGCAGGCTCAATACAACATGCACCCGCGCCAGCGACAACACCAGCATCACAAGAACTGCAATCACCACGGCATTCATAGCTGTTTCTCCATAAAAATAACGGCATTGCCTGCCGCATAAAAAATTTAAGTTGCAGATTTTACCCTGTGCATAGGCTTACTTACAAACCGAAACTTTCGAAAAGCCGCACAGACGCCGTCAAAGAGGTGTTCCTCAGCGGGTTATGCTGTCTGCAACAAAATATTCAATATAAATTTCTGTTTGTTTACAACGGGTTTTATTCAAACAGCCAAATACCTGTGTAAATATATTGCTGTTTTTTGTAAATATCAGGATAATTCAAATATCTTAAAGGTGATTATTTCTGATATTCGGCATATTCAGACGGCCTTCAGCAATTCTGAGGCCGGCGCCCGCAGCAATAATCCCCGTAAGATGATTTTTCCGAGTTTAAACATAAAAACAGCCGGATATCCGCAAGCCGCCGTTTCCGGCAGGTTGCGGAACGGCCTTAATAAAAGGACATTACACATGAAAACGGTAAAAAACCTCTTTGTACTCACCACGACTGCGGCCGCTTTGCTGGCGCCCGGTATGGCGGCAGCCGAAACCAAAATTGCCGACTTCCACGTTACCATCCGCATCAAACCCATCTGTGAAGTGGTAACCAATACCGGCGGTGCGCCCACCGTAGAAGAATCCACTCCTTCTGCCGGTGCGGATATCGATTTCGGCGAATACTTCTCCAACCACAGCACCGACGTTGACGGCCAAAGCAAAGCGGGCGGTTCGGAAGGTATTGCCGTGAAATGTACCAAAGGCACACCGTACCAAATCGCTCTGACCCCCGCCACCGACAACAATAACGCCGGCGGCGGCAGCATGAACGGTTTGAGCGGTTCCGGAGCGGCGGGCAGCAAAATCGCCTACACCCTGTATCAGGACAGCGGCCGCAGCAAAGTATGGGGCGATCAAAGCGGCACCAACACCGTATCGGCCATCGGCGAGGGCTTTGCCCAAAACGTCAACTACCCCGTGTACGGCCGTGTTGCAGGCAGCGAGTTCGACAAACCGGTAGGCCGCTATACCGACAAAGTTACTGTTTCCGTTATCTATTAACCAAAAAGCAAGCCGATACACCTATGTTATGGTTTACACAAAAACCGGTACGCCTGCTGTGCGGCATGATGCTGGGTGCTGCGGCACTCGGCAGTCATGCCGCCGGGCTGCAAATCAGCCCGACCGGACTCTCCCTGCCCGCCAAACAGCGGGCAGGTATTTTCACACTTACCAACACCGGCGGCCAGCCGCTGACGGCACAGGTGCGGGTATACCGTTGGGATCAGGATGAAAACGGCAAAGACGTCCTCACGCCCAGCAAAGAAGTTATCGCCAGCCCGCCTATGGTGAAACTTGCCGCAGGAGGCGTGCAACAGTTCCGCGTCATCCGCACCAAACCTGCGGTGCAGGCAGAAGAAGCCTACCGGCTGGTGGTAGACGAGCTTCCTCCGCCGCAGGCCAAACAGAAAAAAGGCCTGCAATTCGTATTGCGTTATTCTGTGCCGTTGTTTTTAAACCAAACAGAAAATCCTGAAGCCGCGCTGCAATGGCATATCCGAAATGCGCCCGGCGGCAGGATGCTGCTCACTGCAGCCAATACCGGCACGGCACATGCCCAATTGAGCAATATCGCCGTGCAGACCGTTAAAGGCAGGCACAACCTGGTAAACGGCCTGGCAGGATACGCACTGCCCGGTAAAACCTGGCAATACAGTTTGGATTCTTCTGCTTCTGCCGCCGTTCGCCAAGGCAAATTGTCCGTTACGGTAAACGGCCGCACCGTCCAACCGGAGGTTCGATTTGCAGCCCGCTAATGCTGCTTTCACCCTCAAACACATTGTTTCCGGCATTTTGCTGTGCTTCTGCTCCTTACAGGCGGCGGCGCAACCCAATCTTCCGGAGGCCTCCGCATATTCTGAAGAATGGCTGCCCGTTTACCCGCAGGTAAATATCAACGGCAGCGATTCAGACGGCCTCTTTGAATTTATCTCCCATAACGGCAGGCTGCTGGTAAACAACGAAACACTGGCGGCACTCGGCATACGAGTGCCGCCCGAAGCACTGCGGCAGGCCGCCGTGTCAGCAGTACCTGTTTCAAACGGCGGTGAAAACAGGCATACAGCCTCCGGTGGCAGCACAACAGAAAACGAAACGCCGGAAGAAACATCAGACGGCGCATCAAACGGAGAAACTGCCGCCGATCCGTCTGCAGGCCGGGAAGCCCTTTCCTCTTCCGATGACGGCACCGCCCGGAAATGGTATGCGCCCGACAGCATTCCCGGTTTGGAAATGCAGTACGACGCAGGCAGGCAGACATTGGCCCTGACCGCCCCTTTGGCATGGCTCAACCTGCCGCTTACCAAAATCGGCGGCCGTCGGGAAGCAGCCTATGACGTTGCCAAAGCGGGCGTGGCGGGTATCTTCAACTACGATTACAACATCACGCGCAACAGCAGCGGCGACACCGGCCAAGGTCTGCTGGCCGAAGCGCGCCTTACCGCCCCGGCAGGCTATTTGAGCCACAACCATCTTTGGAGCCGGCAAAACCCGCAAACCGGCGGTTCATCATCTGAAAGTGTGCGCCTGGACACCTATTGGCGCACCGTATGGGAAGACAAAGGGCTGGTTCTGACCGCAGGCGATGTTTTAACCGGCCGTTCGGGCAATTCCGGCGGTTCGCGCATCGGCGGTTTGAAATTGGAGCGCACCTACAGCGTGCAGCCGTGGCGCAGCACCGCGCCGCTGCATTCCTATGTGGGAGAAAGCACGCTGCCGGGCACGGTTGATCTGTATTTGAACGGTGTCAAACAATACGGCCGCGATATTGCCGCCGGCAATTACGAAATCACCCTGCCGCCGGTTATCGGCGGCAGCGGCATGGCGCAGATAGTGGCTACCGATATTCTGGGGCGCACCGTCGTGGTAGACATGCCCCTGTACGGCGGCAGCGGCATGTTGGCCGAAGGGCTTTCGGAATGGTCGCTGGAAGCAGGCTACCTGCGCCGCAACTATGGGCTGAAATCTTCCGGCTACGGTAAAAAACCGGTGGGCGGCGGCATGTGGCGCCACGGCTTTACCAATTTCCTTACCGCACAGATCAATGCCGAAGGCGGAGGCAGTTACCGCAGGCTCGGCATGGCTTCCAGCGCCGTTTTGGGTGTTTTGGGGCAATTGGATCTCAGCCACACCCAAAGCCGTATCCGGTCAAAAAGCGGGCGGTACAGCAGCGCTTTTTTCAGCACCCAAAAGGGGGCTTGGTCGTTCGGCACGGGATTCGGCCGCACAAGCGGCAACTTTGCCGATTTAAGCGCCGTGCTCGATCCCGATGCCTACCTCGACAAATCCTCCCCCGTCCGCACGGCTTCCGCTTCTTTGGGTTGGAGCGGCAACAGTCTGGGTTCGTTCACCCTTTCCTACCTGTATAACCGGCAGGGCGGCGACACGGCCGACAAAGTCGGATCACTGGGCTGGAACCGCAACTTCGGCCGCCGCACCAATATTTTCCTGAACGGCACCCGCAACTTTAACGGCAGCAGGCAGCACAGCATCTACGGCGGCATATCGCTGAGTTTTGATAAAGGCTATTCCGCCACCCTCAGCGGCCAGCGCGACAATGCCGACAACAGTTACCGCGCTTCTTTAAACAAATCTTCCCACGGCTTAGGCAGCCCCTCGTGGCATCTCGGCTGGCAGCAAAACCGCAACGAAAGCGCAAACAGAAGCCATTTGAACGGCCACATAAACTACGACACCCAATACGGCGACGCGCGCGCCAATGTTTATAACAGCAGGGGCGATACCAACTGGAATGCAGGCTGGCGCGGCGGGCTGGTATTGATGCGCGGCGGCCTGTTTGCCTCGCGCACCGTCAATAACAGCTTTGCTGTGGTCAGCACCGGCGGCGTGGGCGGTATTCCCGTTTCCCTGTTCAACAACAAAGCGGGGGTTACCAACCGCAAAGGCCTGCTGCTCGTGCCCGATTTGTCGGCCTACCAGAAAAACACGCTGGATATCGACATTACCGGCCTGCCGCCCGACATATATGCCGAACAAGGCCGCATAGAAGCCGTGCCCCCCGAGCGTTCCGGCGTTGCCGTAGATTTCCGCCTCAACCGTATGCGTGCCGCCTCCATAACCTTAAAAGACGGCGGCGGCGCGTTTGTGCCCGCCGGCAGCACCATATACGGTGAAGACGGCACTGCCGCCGCCGTGGTCGGCTTCGACGGCCAAACCTTTATTGAAAACCTTTCGTCAGGAAAAAACCGCTTTACCGTTACCCTGCCCGAAAGCGGCGGCACATGCCGCTTCAGTGCAGATTATCCGGCCGACGGCGGCGGCAGCCTGCCCGATCTAGGTGAAACCATATGCGAAAATTAAACCCGTTCCGCCCCGGCTCTGCCCGGCTCAAAAGAAATGCCGCCGCCTCCGCCGCAAAAACGGCAGCCGCAGTGGCGGCGCTGTGTGCCTTTCAGACGGCCTGTGCGGCCTGTACCGCAACCATGGGCAATATCAATTTCGGCAATATCGACCCGCTGAATCCCGGCAACCTGACTGCGCAGGCGCAACTGACGGTTACCTGCAGCAGGGACAGAACCGGTTGGACTGCTTTTAGATATAGTGAATATATGAATGTATGTCTGGCTGTAGATGGCGGCCGTGCTTCGGGTTGGAATAACCGCACTACCAATCCGCGCGGCCTGTGCCTGAACGGTTCGTGCGCAGGTTCTACGCCCCTGTATTACAACCTCTACACTGATAGCAACTACAGCACCATTTGGGGGACGCCCAACCTTTCCGCTACACCAAACGTATTTCAGACCACATTTACCTTTCCTGCAAGGAATACTGCTTCACAATCCAATACTTTCACTGTTTATGCCAAGCTGAACGAGCCTTTTACCGGTCTCGTACCCGGCGCTTATTCAATAGCCTACACAGAAGGTGCCACCGCCTTGGCTTCCGCCAGTTCTACCGGCTCTATGCCCGCGTCGTGCGGTTCTATGCAAACTATCCGATTTCCCTTTACCGTTTCGGCCAACATAATAAAAAACTGCATCGTCGGCACGCCCGACGATATCGATTTCGGCACGGCTGCACCGACCGACACCAACCTGCAGGGTCAGGCCTCCTTCAACGTAACCTGCACCAACAGCACGCCCTACAATATCGGCCTGAAACCCTCCAACAACAGCACTACGGGGGCGGGCATTATGAGCCCGACTTCATCGGGCAACGCCGACCGCGTGCCCTATCAGCTGCGATCTGCAAGCGGCGCCAACGGCAAAATCTGGGGCAACACCGCCACCGCTTCCGCCAACGGCAACGGAGTGGGCGGCATGGGGACGGGATCGGCACAGAGCTACACCGTTTATGCCACCGTGCCTTCGGCCGATTACCATTACGGCGAATACCGGGATACTGTAACCGTGATGGTAAATTATTGATATGTTTTAATATACAGGAAGGCGTATCACGAAGCCGCCACCCTGAAACAATGGGTCTTTGCAAAATCACTCAGGCCGTCTGAAACACAGGTTTTCAGACGGCCTGAGTGATTTTGCCGTATGGCAGAAAATAACGTTACCGGCCGCTGTTTCTGCCGCCTGCCGTTTCATTTTTAGGCACCGCGCTGAGCCACTGCCATTGCTCGCGCAGAATATCGGCAACGGCCTGCCGCTTCTCTTCGGGGCTGGAAAGGCCCGAGGTGAGGCGGTTGTAGTCGAGCGTAACCGAAGGGTTGTCTGCAGGGCCGCTGATTTTGATGGGGATGGGCTTGGCATTGGGATTGGCATTGTTGCGGATCAGCATGTTTTCCGAAACGGTTTGGGTGTTAAGGTCGGTTTGGCCGCTGCCGGTGATGTTGAAGGCATCGGATTTCAGCTCGGCGTGTTCGTGGCGGCCTATGCCCGCACTGATTTCGCTGTTGAGCGAAAAGCTGCTGAACGGCGTTTGCACTTGTTCGTTGCGGGTTTGGCCGCTGCCGGAGGTGTTGTTGCGCAGGCTGCGCAGAAAATTGGCCATGTCCACGCCCAGCCATGCGCCGTCGGAAATATTCAGCTGCAGGCTGCCGTTAAGCGTTTGGGTGAGGCCTGCGCGGCTGCTGCCTTCGGCGGTGAGGTCAATAACGGCGTTGCCGCTGCCGCTGATGTTGTGATAGCCGAGCAGGTCCTGCAGCAGCGGGCGTATTTGCACGCCTTGGGCGTTTTGCTGCAAACGGTAAACGGGCGGGCTGGTGTTGGCGATGCTGATACCGCCTTCGGTGCGGCCGCCGTACAGGCCGGCGCTGAAGCCGGTGAGCGCGATACGGCGGCTGTCGGCATGGAGGGTGGTTTGCAGGTCGTCGATTTGCAGGCCGGGCAGGGTGAGGCCGCCGATGCGGATGTCGGCTTCGATGTGCGGCATCAGGGGGTGGTTGAGAAAGGGAGAAAGGAGGCCGCCGCCTTGCGCCTGCAAATCGTTCCAATAGGGGGCGAGTGAAATTCTACCTGCATTCAGCCCGGCGGTGAGTTTGGCGGGGGCGGCAGCGGCTGAGGCGGTATAGCGGGCAGAAAGGGCGGCGTGTTGGCGGTCGAACAGGCCTTTGAGGTCGAGCTGCCAGTTGCGGCCGCCGTCCATGGAGAAACGCCCTTCCATGCGGCTGTTCAGGCGCGGGTGCGGAGCGGCTTTGATGTTGTCTTGGCGGGTAGCCAGCACCAGGCGGTCTGATTCAAGCAAGGTGTTTTTCTGCCAGACAAGCGGGCCGGAAAGGCCGAAAGTGGTTTGCCGCGAAGCGTTTCTGTGGCTGCCGTTGAGGTTGAACCCGCCTACGGTGGCCACGCTCGGGCGCAGGCTGACGCGGGAAAGCGAAAACGATCCGTCCCACCGGCTGTTGCTGCTGCCGGCGCTAAACACGCTGTTGATTTCGGCGGTGCTGATGTGGCTGCCTTTCCACAGCACCAGCGGGCTGCGGGCGGTTAAGTGGAACTGCCGGTAGGTGCTGTCGGCGCGCAGGCTGATGTTTTCAACACGCAGGGTGTTTTGTTGCGGCTGCCAGAGCACATCTGCATCGGCGGCCGCGCGGGCGGTGCCGTTTCGGAAAGGCAGCCCGGCTTCAAGGTGCAGTGCGGGCAGCAGCCAGCCGTTGTCCGACCATGAGGCCGTGCCGCTGCCTTTCCAGTTCAGGGGCAGGCCGTTGTTGCGGCGGGTGGTGCCGCTGCTTTGGAAAATGCCGCCTGCTTCGGCAGTCTGTTTGGTATTCAAATGAAAACGTTCGGTGCGGTAGCTGCCCTCGGGCAGGTGCAGGCTGATGCGGCTGTTTTCCACAATCAGGCGGTTGACGCGCCATGTGCCGCCGCGCTGCCGCCATAAGTCTTGCAGGCTCCAGCTGCCGTCGGCGCGGCGGGTGATCTCGGCATCGGCGTTTTGCAGCACCCATTTTTCGATTTCCGCGCCGTTCCATAAACTGCGCCACGAAAGGCCGATACGCATTTGGCCGATATGTACGGCATCGGCGCGGCTGTTGGGTTTGCTTACGGCTACATCGCGCAGGGTGAGGGTGGGGCGGGGCAGCCAGCTGCGGCCGATATCGGTGCTGAAGCGCACCGTGCGGCCGGTGCCGCGCACGGCTTCGTCGGCCAGCGCCTGAATGCGGCGGCCGTCGAACAGGTGGTGAAGCAGGAAATAAAGGCCGGATACGGCGGCAGCGGCGGCCAGTGTGCCGTACACTGCAAAACGCAGCCAGAACTTTCCTGATTGAAGCAGGCGGGTCATGATAAAGGAATAACAGGTAGGAGGGGGCAGTATAGCACAGGGGCCGTCTGAAACGCCGTGCGACCGGCACGTGCGGCAGATTACTATTAATGAATCCGATTTGTTTCCGATATAAGGCGAAGCAATGCCGTAGCGGAAGTGAAGTGGATTCACTATACTATGCGGCCAAATAGAATCAGGAGGTTGCGATGATTATCGTGATGCAGAAACAGGCGGCGCCGGAAGCAGTGGAGCAGGTGATCGGCTTTATCCGCAGCAGGGGGTTGCAGGAACATATTTCGCGCGGCGAAGAGCGCACCATTATCGGAGCGGTGGGCGATGAACGGGTGTTTCACCCCAACGAGCTGGAAAGCCTGCCCGGCGTGGAGCGCGCCATACGCGTGTTGAACGAGTGGCGCATCATCAGCCGCGAAACCCAGCCCGCAAACAGTGTGATTACCGTGCGCGGCGTGTCGTTCGGCGGCGGCACCATGCTCGATATCACCGCCAATCCGCAACGCGCAGACAGCGCCGGCGCAGTGTTCTCCGACCCGTTCTATCTGCCCGCGCGTCCGTATGCTTCAGAAGGGGGCGGCAACGAAAAAGAACAGATCCGCACCATGCAGTCTGTGGTTGCGCGCTGTCATGAAGCGGGCAGGCCCGCAGTAGTGCGCATACGCGACGTGCGCCAGATTGTCCCGGCGCTGGAAGCCGAAGCCGACGTGCTTTATCTGGGCGGCGAGCTGATGAGCAACCGCGCCCTGCAAGACGAAGTAGGCCGTCTGAACACGCCGGTGGTGCTGTGCAAAGACAAACACCACCGCGCCGATGAATGGCTGGTGGCCGCCGAACACATCGCCCTGCGCGGCAACCATCACATCATCCTCGGCGAAGCGGGTACGCTCAGCTTCGAGCCGGAACACCCCTACCGTTTGGACGTGGACGCCATCGTACGTGTGCGCAAAGCCAGCCACCTGCCCGTGATTGCCAATATCACCCGCCTGTGGCACGGCGATATGCCGCAGCAGGTTTTATACAAACTGGCCGAGGCGGCAGGTGCCGACGGGATTGTGAACAGTTTATAGGCACTCAGGCCATCTGAAGGCCGAATCCTTGGCTTTAACGGTTTTTCGTTTGAAATTTCACGCCGGCGGATAATTTCCAATTGGAAAACCTGCTTAAAAAATGTACAATTCCCAATTTCGGCCACCGCAGTTTCATTTATGTACATCGGCGCTTATCCTATCGACCCCCCCATTGCGCTGGCACCGATGGCCGGCATTACCGACAAACCTTTCCGCCGCCTCTGCCGCGAATACGGTGCCAGTTGGGCGGTGGGCGAAATGCTCAACAGTGATCCTGCACTGCGCCATACCCGCAAAACCTTGCGCCGCAGTGATTTTGCAGGTGAAAACGGTGTAACCGCCGTGCAGATTGCGGGCAATAATCCCGTGCAGATGGCCGAAGCGGCGCGCTACAACGTGGAGCAGGGCGCAGAGGTTGTCGACATCAATATGGGCTGCCCGGCCAAAAAAGTCTGCAATGTTTCGGCGGGCAGCGCGCTGATGCAGAACGAACCGCTGGTGTACGAAATATTAAACGCCGTGGTGAAAGCCGTTAACGTGCCCGTTACCCTGAAAACCCGCTTGGGCTGGCACGACGAACACAAAAACATCTTAACCGTGGCGCGCATGGCCGAAGAAGCGGGCATAGCCGCCATCGCCATTCACGGGCGCACGCGCACGCAGATGTATCGGGGCGAGGCAGAATACGGTTTGATTGCCGAAGCCAAAAGCCGTCTGAACATACCCGTGTGGGTGAACGGCGACATCACCAGCCCCCAGAAAGCGCAGGCAGTGCTGGCGCAAACCGGTGCCGACGGCATTATGATAGGACGCGGGGCGCAGGGGCAGCCGTGGCTGTTCCGCGATATAAGCTATTTCGCCGAACACGGCCGCCTGCCCGAGCCGCTGAGCGTGGCACAATGCGGCGAAACCGCTTTGCGGCATATCGGCGCCATGCACGAATTTTACGGCGAGCGCGACGGCGTGCGCATCGCCCGCAAACACATAGGCTGGTATATAGCCGCGCTGCCCGGCGGCGAAACCGTCCGCCGCGAAATCAACCGCATGGAAAGCGCGGCAGAGCAATACGATGCGCTGGCGGCGTTTTTGGAAAAAGCCCCCGAAACCACCGACCGCTGGCCGTGTGTCTACCGGCAGTAGCAGTATGCGGCGAACCTTGTTTTCAGACGGCCTGTATTTCTGTAATTTAAAGTATTCAAAGACAATCAGGCCGTCTGAAAACTGCCTGTACCATTAAAGGGAAATCATGAAACAACCTCCCCCCGATATAGCCCGCTGCATCGAGCAGAACCTGCAACAGTATTTCCGCGACCTGGGCGGCGAAGCCGCCTGCGGGGTGTACGATATGGTGCTGGAGCAGGTTGAAAAGCCGCTGCTGCAGTGCGTGATGGCAGAATGCGGCGGCAACCAGAGCAAAGCCGCCGCCGTGCTGGGGCTGAACCGCAATACCCTGCGCAAGAAACTGGTGCAGTATGGTTTGCTGGATTCATAATGTAAAACAAGGCCGTCTGAAAGCATAAATGTTTTCAGACGGCCTTGTTGAATATCTTTATCTAGCGTTGTTTGACACTTTAAAAATAAGGAACCGAAATGCCCACCGTAAAACGTGCCCTAATCAGCTTGTCCGACAAAACCGGTGCAGTCGAATTTGCCCGCGCACTCGATAAAATCGGCGTGGAAATCCTCTCTACCGGCGGCACCGCCAAACTCTTGGCCGATGCCGGCCTGCCCGTTATCGAAGTGGCCGACTACACCGGCTTCCCCGAAATGCTCGACGGCCGCGTGAAAACGCTGCACCCGAAAATCCACGGCGGCATCCTCGGCCGCCGCGATTTGAGCGAGCACGCCGCCCAAATGGAAGAACACGGCATCGATAATATTGATCTGGTGTGCGTAAACCTTTATCCGTTTGCCGCAACCATCGCCAAACCCGGCTGCACGCTGGAAGACGCGGTTGAAAATATCGACATCGGCGGCCCCACCATGGTGCGTTCCGCCGCCAAAAACTGGAAACACGTCGCCATTGTTACCGATAACGGCGACTTCGCCGCAGTTGTTGAAGAGTTGCAAAACAACGGCGGCAAGCTGAGCGACAAAACCCGCTTCAACCTTTCGCGCAAAGCCTTCAGCCATACCGCTCAATACGACGGCATGATTTCCAATTATTTAACCAGCGTATCGGACGAAAAATTCTCGGGCGAGCCGGAAATCCGCGAATTTCCCGAACAGTTTAACCAAAGCTGGGTAAAAGTGCAGGAAATGCGTTACGGCGAAAACCCGCACCAGCAAGCCGCGTTCTACCGCGATTTATACCCCGCCGCCGGCAGCCTGGCCGCCTACAACCAGTTGCAGGGCAAAGAATTATCCTACAACAACATCGCCGATGCCGATGCGGCTTGGGAAGCAGTCAAAGCATTTGATGCGCCCGCTTGCGTAATCGTGAAACACGCCAACCCCTGCGGCGCGGCGGTGGCCGATACCCCGCTCAACGCCTACAAACTGGCGTTCGCCACCGACACCACCAGCGCGTTCGGCGGCATCATCGCCTTTAACCGCGAAGTGGATGCAGAAACCGTAGAAGCTGTTACCGGCCAGTTTCTCGAAGTTTTAATGGCGCCGAAGTTTACCGACAAAGCCAAAGAAATCATCGCTGCCAAGAAAAACGTGCGCGTGCTGGAAGTGCCGATTTTGGCCGGTGCCAACCGCTTCGAGCTCAAACGTGTGGGCGGCGGCCTGTTGGTGCAAACGCCCGACATCTGCCGCATCCGCCGCGAAGATTTGAAAGTGGTGAGCAAACGCCAACCCACCGAACAGGAATGGAACGATTTGCTGTTTGTGTGGAACGTGGCGAAATTCGTGAAATCCAACGCTATTGTGTTCGGCAAAGGCGGCCAAACCTACGGCATCGGTGCCGGTCAGATGAGCCGTGTAGATTCTACCCGCATCGCCGCGCGCAAAGCGCAGGACGGCGGCTTCGATCTGAACGGCGCCTGCGCCGCCTCCGATGCCTTCTTCCCGTTCCGCGACGGCATCGACGTGATTGCCGGGCAGGGCATCAAAGCCATCATCCACCCCGGCGGTTCGGTGCGCGACCAAGAAGTGTTTGATGCGGCCGACGAACACGGTATCGCCATGGTGCTCACCGGCGTGCGCCACTTCCGTCATTGATGGTTCGGGCAAACCTTGAGGGGCCGTCTGAAAACCTTTCAGACGGCCCCTCCGATTCGGTTTGAAAACAACAGAAGCTGATCTGAGAAAGTAGAAAAACACCGCCTTTTCAAAAAACAAGCTTGAAACACAAATGCTTTTTGTGGTATAAATTGCGTTTTACTGTTTTTCTTTTAGAAGTTTGGAGATTAAACCATGGCACGAGTTTGCAAAGTAACCGGTAAACGCCCGATGTCTGGCAATAACGTATCACACGCCAACAACAAAACCAAACGTCGTTTTTTGCCCAACTTGCAATCACGTCGTTTTTGGGTGGAAAGTGAAAACCGCTGGATTCGCCTGCGCGTATCCAACGCTGCGCTGCGCACCATCGACAAAGTAGGCATTGATGCCGTTTTAGCCGAAATGCGCGCCCGCGGCGAAGCTTAATTAACGAATTACAAGGAATACCGTAATGCGCGATAAAATCAAATTGGAATCATCAGCCGGTACCGGCCACTTCTATACCACGACCAAAAACAAGCGTACCATGCCCGGCAAACTGGAGATTAAAAAATTCGATCCGGTAGCCCGCAAGCATGTGATTTACAAAGAAACCAAATTGAAATAAACCGGTTTTTACCATGCAGCCGCGAAGCCCTTGCTGAAAAGCAAGGGCTTTTTCGTTATAGTGGTTTAAATTTAAAACAGTACGGCGTTGCTGCGCCTTAGCTCAAAGAGAACGATTTTGTAAGCCGCTATAGAGGGTTTGGGCCGGACGGATTATTTTATTGAAATAAAAATATTAAATATATCATTATGTTATTTTAAATTAAAAAGCCATTAAGCATTTTTTGTGCCGGTATGGAAGCATTAAAACCGTGTTGCAGGACAGCCCCGACCGGCCTTGTTGGAAGACAGTGTGATTTATTTTCTATGTAACAGTAATCTTGTGTATAAAATTAACGACAATGACATTATTACGGGTAAGCTGTTACAAACAATAAATTTTATTCCTTTCGGTTGAACTTTGTCCAGTATGGGTTGTCCCACTAAGTTAGCAGTATTGCTGAAATAAAGAAATTTGTTTGGTATATTGCATTCCGGTTAGATGTGGTTTTAAGGGAGGGTGTTGAATTAAAACTGCTGTTAAACCGGATTTAAGAATATTTTTGCAGAACTACTATTTATGGTTAATTAAGAAGAGGATGCCATGGGCAATACTCAAATGGTTTCAGAGTTAACAGATGAGCAAAATTTCTCATTAAAGCGTTATCGCGGCATCATTATTTCTATTGCTGTGTTTTTGGCTGTTGTATCGGGACTGATGTATTACGGCTATCTCATTACACAGCAGGTCAATAAAAGCCAGGTTCAAATCGATGCGGCCGGCACTTTGAGCGATACTTTTTATGATTTATTGGTAACAACCCAATCCTTACAGCTGGCAAACTTAGAACATGCCGCCGAACAGGGGGCTGCCGATGATATGGAATATGTTGCCGATCAAGTTGAAAGCCAAAAGCTGCTGGAGAAGTACCGCAGCCTCACGCAAAACTTACTTAATGTAATGGATAAGGGCGGAGCGTACGATATTGTAGAAGGTGCGGACAGTGTCGACGCCCTTGACCAAGGAGCCGCGCGCCAATCACTCGGCAAGGTTCAGAAGGTTTGGGAACAATATCAATCCTTGCTTGACGGCACGATCAAATATCCGGTGGCTTCGGGAACCGACCCCGACTTTGCCAAAGCCGTCGCCGCATTTGCAGCAGACAACCAAGATACGCTGTATGAAAGTATTGATGAAATTATTGTTTATTTAAATGAAAACATTACGGAAAATTCTGCTGAACTGAAAACGGTGCAGATAATCGGTATCGGTTTGTCGTTGCTGTATTTTCTGTTTTTTGTAAGCTTCTTTATACGACGTTTGGGTAAGGCGGACAGGGCGGCCGCCCTTGTGCGCCGGGAAAACCGCGAGATTCTGCAAACGGTAAACAGCGGTTTGTTTTTGTTGGATAAAAACCTGAACATCGGTTCTCAATATTCGGATGAGTTGGAGCGTTTGTGGGGTAAGAAAAATTTTGCCGGCCAGAATATGCTCAGTGTTTTGTCTGATATGGTATCTGACCCTGCAGACTTGGAAACGGCGGGCAGCTTTATGCGCCAGCTTTATAACCCGCGAACCAAAGAAAAACTGATTGCGGGTCTGAATCCTTTGTCGCGCAGCCCGATGAATGTTACCAACCCGTCGTCAGGCATTAAAGAAACACGCTACCTTGATTTCAAATTTAACCGCGTTTACCAAAACGGGGAAATCATCCGTGTGCTTGTCAGTGTGGGCGATGTAACCAATGCCGTGCTGCTGGAAGACAAAATTGCCAAAGAGCGGGAGCAGAATGATTTGCAGATGGAAATGCTGTCTTTCATTTTAAATGCAGATGCACAACTGTTGAGTGATTTTATCGAATCGGCCAAGAAACGTAACCACAGCATTAACGAAGTATTGAAGCAGCCGGTGCAGGAGCAGGCCGATTTCTTTAATAAATTGAGGATTATTTTCCGGGAAGTACACGGACTGAAAGGCGATGCCAGCTCGTTGAGCCTGCACGGTTTTGTTTCTATTGCCGAACATTTGGAAGACAGCCTGCGGGATCTGCAGAACAGGAAAACTTTGAATGGCGAAGATTTTCTGACGTTGACAGTTTCGTTGGAGGAACTGTTCAACCTGACTCAAACCATTGAAGATTTCAATAACCGTATCAATAACCTGACTGTGGATAATAACGGCAAGCCTTCCGGACTGACTGCCCGGAAGACCGTTGATTCCGAGCCGGTCAGGGGGCAGTTGTCAAAATATGTTGAAGAGCTTGCGCAACGGAACCGCAAAAAAGTGGATTTCAGCTGCGAGGGAATGGACAACCAAACCGTTAATCTGACCGTCAGAAGCCAGCTTAGGGAGCTGGCGGTGCAGTTGCTGCGTAATGCGGTGGTGCACGGCATTGAAACGCCTGAAGAGCGTATTAAGCGGCATAAACTTGATGCGGGCCATATACGTTTGGTTTTGGATGACGGCGGCGATTTCGTGCGGCTGACCGTTCAAGACGACGGGGCCGGTATCGATCCGGAGCTAATCCGCAGCAAACTTGTGGAAAACGGCGGTTATTCCCATGATGAGGCCGCCAAACTGGATAGCCGTGCACTGATTCAGAAAATATTTGCCCCCGGCTTCTCTACAGCTGCCGACAGCGGAGAAGATGCAGGCCGCGGGGTGGGTATGGACATCATCAGCGAACGCATCAAACAGATGAAAGGCAGGGTGTCTCTGGCTACCCGCACAGGCGCCTACACGAGGATTGTTTTGACGGTGCCGAAGAAACTTTAAAACGAAGCCTAAAGCCGCATTGGCGCAGCAGGCGGGGCGGACTCCCATCCGGATCGGGGCTTTCATAATATCGGACAGGGCCGGTTTTAACACGATAGGGATAAATGATGCTTACGGTAATGGTGGTAGACGATTCCAATATTATCCGAAACCGGATTACACGCAGTTCGGAAAATATGCATTTCGATGTGGTGGCAACGGCGGCCAACGGAAGGGATGCTGTGCAACTTTATGATGTTTTGCGGCCGGATATTGTTACCATGGATCTGACTATGCCTGAAATGAACGGTTTGGAATGTATCCGCAATATTATCAGCCTGAACGAGGAAGCCAATATTCTGGTTATTTCAGCACTTACCGATAAGGCTACGGGCATCAAAGCACTGGAGTACGGCGCAAGGGGGTTTCTTTATAAACCGTTTACTGATGAAGAATTATTCGAAGCACTAAACGAAATGGCAGAAGGGATGTAAAAATGAGAGAAGACCAGCTTCAGGTATTTTTGGAGGGGGCAAAAAAATACTTTACCCAGGTGTCGGGGGAAGAGGTTTTCGTCGGTACGCCGTATTTGGTTGAAAATGCTATCCCTGCGGCACAGCGTTATTCGGGTGTGATTGCGATTTCCGGAAAAAATAAAGGAATCGTGTATTTTACGTCGCCTGAAAAAATGGCCGAACGGCTGCTTGAGCTGATGGGTGAAAAGGATACCTCCGAAGAAAATCTGATGGATTTGGTCGGAGAGGTCGCCAACACGATTGCCGGTAATGCGCGAAGTGAATTTGGAGAAAAATTTGAAATTTCCGTACCCATTGTGATACGTGGCGCACCCGATGAAATCATGCTGCCGAGAGAAGGCCGTTCGTTTGTGATTCCGCTGAAGTGGGAGCAGTATCAGGCGGCAATCGTTGTGGCGTTTTATGCAGATACCGGACAGGAATCATTCTGAAAAATCATTCTGAAAACGGCGGATCCGTGTGAGCGGGGGCTGTTTGACCTTATCAGTATCAGGGCGGGTTTTCCCGCCCTGATAAATTTTTCTGTTTCAAAACAGTTTGTTCCGGCTTTGGTTTGAGAAAACCGGGTCAGCCCGTCAATTGCCGTGTAATCAGTTTTTTTAACGGAGGCAGGTTGTTGCTCACACGCAATACCAAGCCGCGCAGCAGTTTGGCGGGCGGGGTTTCGTCGGTAAACAGTTTCAGCAGCATATTGGTACCGTAATACAGCGGGCGGACGTGCAGGGCGTGTTTGCTGTCGTAGCGGGAAAGCAAGGTGGGAGAAGCGATATCCCGCCCCTGCCGGGCGGCTTCTTTAACCAAACCTGCGAGAATATCGGCGCCGGACAAACCTAAATTGAAACCGTGGGCGGTAACGGGGTGCATGCCTACCGCCGCATCGCCAATCAGTGCGCTGCGGGTGCCGTAAAACCGTTCGGCCAACATGCCGACCAGAGGATAGGTGTGGATGGTGCTGGCCAGTTCCATTTCGCCCAAACGGCCGTTAAGCTGCTGTTTGACGCTTTCTGCCAGTTCTTCGGGTGAAAGGTTTTGAACAGATGAGGCGCGGTCGCTGTCAACCGTAATTACGGTGTTGGTTAAATATTCTTCCAGCGGCAATAGGGCGATGGTGCGGCCGTAATGGAAGCATTCGTAGGCAGTATGCTGATTGGAAACGGTGTGTTTCATACGGCACAGGAACATGGTGCGGCTGTAATCGTGCATATCTGACGCAATGCCGAGCTGGCGGCGTGTTTGCGAGAAACGGCTGTCGGCGGCAACCAGCAGTTTGGCCGTCAGTGTTTCACCGTTTTCCAAAACCACTTGTGCCCTGTCGGGGTCGGTTTTGGCTTCTTTTACCCCTTGTCCGCAGATAAAAGATACGTTTTCCGATTCTGCAGCGGCTTCGTATGCGGCTTTGCGGATGTGGTGGTTGGAAATCAGATAGCCCAGGCAGTCGGCAGGTCCGCCGCGCGCTTGGGCGGGTTGCGGAAAATGCAGTTGGTAGTCGGACTGCCCGTTGAGCACTTTGGCGTCGCGCAAAGGATAGACTTCATTTTCGGGAATACGCTGCCATATACCCAAGCGCTGCATGATTTCTTTGGAAAGGTGCGTCAGGGCGATTTCCCTGCCGTCATAAGGCGGGTTCTGCAGGGTTTCATGCAGGCTTTTTTCGATTAAGGTAACGTTCAGGCCGCTGCCTGCCAAAGAGGCGGCGAAGCTCAATCCTGCAGGGCCTGCGCCGACGACGATGATGTCGCTGGTCGGGGTCATGACGGTTCCTTTGCTGTGGCAGATATCAAACGGGTGTAAGCATACCTGAAAAGATGCATTTGATGTGCGGTTTTTATGGCAGGTTTAATATGCGTCAAACGGCTCTCAGGCGGCCCGGCCACACCGTAGGGTCTGTCGACATTCAACGCAACGGCGGTATTTTTGGCCAAAACACCCCGTCTGCGGCGTTAAAAATGCTCGCAAGGTGTTCAACCTTGCTGCGCTTTTTGCCTGGCATACGCGGTTTTTGCCTCAAAAAACCGCTTCGTCGGTTAAATGTCGACAGCCCCTAGGGCCGTCTGAAAGTTTATACTTCGATGCGGTTGGGGGTGAAGGTTTCCCATTTGTTGCATGCGGGGCAGTGCCAGAAGAATACCTGTGATTTGAAATGGCAGTTGCGGCAGCGGTACATTACGGCTTTTTGCAGCTGGCGGCCGACGATGGCGCGCATCATGTCGGCATCGGCTTTCCACTCGGGGTGCAGGCCGCTCAGCTGCAGGCCGAGCAGACGGTAAACGCCGCCGAGGTCGGGCTTTTTGCGCACCAGATCCACGGCGGTTTGGTTGGCGGCGGCTTCGCCGTTGAGCAGCAGCGATTTGTCGTAAATCACGTTAATCAGATCGAGTTGCGGAAAAGTGTGCATATAGCCGGTGAGTACGCTCAATCCTTCCTGCGGTTTGCCCAACGCGTCGTAGGCGTCGTAGAGCCTTTCGCCCACCATACCCAGATAGGCGTGGTTTTGTTTTTCGATGGCGGTGTAGGCTTCGACGGCGGCGGCATAATGCCCCTGCTTTTGCTCGATGTCGCCCAAAATCATGTTGGCGCGGGTGCATTTTCTGTTGGCGTTTAAGGCGTTGTGCACGTGGCGGCGGGCCGTGTCGAAATCGGATCGGAACAGTGCGTCCTGTGCCAGCTCGCAATAGAATTGGGCGATTTCGAACTGGTAGGTTTGTTCGTCGTGGCTTAACAGTTGTGCCGTTTCAACGGCTTTTTCCCAGTCGCGGTCTTGCTGGTAGATGCTCAGCAGCACTTGCCGGGCTTCTTTGGCCATGTTGCCGTTTTGCAGGCCGGTGAAAATCTGTTCGGCGCGGTCGACCAGGCCTGCGCTTTGGTAGTTCAGGCCCAGCTCGAACAGCACGCGTTCGCGTTTGTCGCCCACTGTGTCGGGCGAATCGAGCAGGGCTTTGTGCATATTGATGGCTTTGTCGTTTTCGCCGCGCTGGCGGTAGAGTTTGCCCAGTGTCAGGTTTAAGTCGTAAGACTGAGGCTGTTGGTCGATTACTTCGGCCAGCTCGCGCGCGGCTTTGCCGCTGTTGCGGTCGACCAGTGCGTCGAGGCTTTTATAAAAGCCGCCGGGTACGGTTTTCGCCTGTTTGAGTACGGTTTTCATATCGATGCGTGCGGCAAACCAGCCCATGGCGAAGAAAACCGGCAGCAGGATAATCGGCAGTAACAATATCCAGATTTCATTTTCCATGCGGGTTTATTCCTTGCGTTCGAGCGGGGCGGGCGCGGGGTCTTGCGGCTGCGGCACGGCCAAACCGGAGGCGGTGCGGGCGGATTTTTTCACTTCGGCGCGCAGGCGGCTGTTTTCGCTGCGCAGGGTCAGCAGGCGGCCGAAGAGTGCGAAAATGCCGAACACCGAGCCGGTAACGAAGGCACCGAACAATACCAAAATCAGCGGCATGTCTATGCTTTGTGCGGGCAGGTAGAAAAACTGCACGCTTTGCATATTGCTGAGGGCAAGAATCAGGAATATCAACAAGATGATGATTTTGATAATGGTGTAGAAGATTTTCATCTGATGCTCCGTATTGCAAATGGTTCGGGCCGTCTGAAAGGCATGGAAACCCGAAGTTTAAACGATTTGCCTTGTTTATAGCGAAAAAACTTCAGCCTGCCCCGGTGCGGAAACGCTTCGGCAAAAAATAAGCCTTTCTGCCAAAAGGTGCCCGCCTGCCGTTTGCGGCACTTTTCAACGCCGCGGCCTTGACGTAATATCTGCCGTTAAGAATATCGAACGGCATTTTGCAAAGGAAAACAACATGACCGACCAAAAAAACGCCATCATCATCACACCGTATGATTTGCCGCTGCATTGTTCCGGGCCGCAAAACGAAGCGTGGAACGGCCACCCGCGTGTGTTTCTGCCCATTCGGTCGAACAGCACCATAGAATGCCCGTATTGCGGGGCAGTGTATCAATTGGTGGGCGAGGCAAAAGGGCATCATTAAAAAAGCAAAGCAGCAAACGCAAGCTGTGCATATTTTGAAATCAATTCGAACGATAAGGCCGTCTGAACGTTTTCAGACGGCCTTGATGTTTGCGGGTTATTTTTTATCGGCTTTGCGTGTATAGGCGGCGTAATAACCGTAACCGCTGCGGCCTTCGCTGCGCATACCGTTGAGTATCACGCCGCTGACTTTGATGTTGCTCTGTTTCAGACGGCTTGTGCTGATGTCGAGCTCCCGTGCGGAAGTGGTGTTGTGCCGCACTACGAGCAAGGTGGTGCCCGCCTGCTGGCCGACAATGTTGGCATCGGTTACCGACAATACCGGCGGCGTGTCGATAACCACATAGTCGTAACGCTGGCGCGCGCGCGCCAGCAGGGTAGCGAAACGGCTGTCGAGCAGCAGTTCGGATGGGTTGTCGGGCAGGGGGCCGTGGCCGATAAAGCTCAGGTTGGGGATGTCGGTTTCCTGCACAGCCTGGCCGGGCGAGAGTTTGCCTTCAAGAATATCGGACAAGCCTTTTTCGGGGCAGGTGGAGAAAATTTCGTCGAGATAACCTTTGCGCATGTCGGCATCAATCAGCAGCACTTTTTTGCCCGACTGCGCCATGACGGTGGCCAGGTTGGCAGCCGCAAAAGATTTGCCCACATCGGGCGCGCTGCCGGTAATCATCAGGATATTGTTTCTGGCGTCTATCATCGAAAAATAGATATTGGTGCGCAGGGCGCGCATTGCTTCAACCGCCGCATCGGTAGGTGCTTCCGTGGCCAGCAGGTATTTGCCGGAGCTGCTGCCTGCAAACGATTTCAGCTTGCTGCGCAGGGTGTCCCGCCGGTGCTGTGCTTTGGAGAGCGGAATAATCGCGGCGACATTCATGCCGGCCGCTTCTATTTCTTCGGGTTTGGTAATGCCGCGGCGCATTGCCGAACGCAGCAGGAACCAGCCCGCGGCCAACATGCCCGCACTCATGGCAGCAAGCAGGGTGATCACGGCTTTGCGCGGGGCGACGGGCTGTTCGGGCACGTCGGCATAATCGACAATCCACACATTGCCCTGTGTGCTGGCTTTCATGATGTTGAGTTCCTGCTGTTTGCCCAGCAGCTGGGTATAGGTGGTTTGGTTGGTTTCTACGTCGCGCGTCAGGCGGATAACCTCCTGCTGGGTGTTGGGCAGCTCGGCGATTTGCTGGTTGATACGGTTTTTGGCTTTTTCGAGCACGTCGAGTTTGTCGAGGACGGCTTTATACGAGGGGTGTTCTTTGGTATAGAGTTCGGCCAGTCCGGCTTCTTCGGTGCGCAGCTCGGTGATTTGGGTTTCGATGTTTACCAGGCTTTCGATGGCGCCTTTCGATTCGACCGGAATATCGAGCGAGCCGCTTTTTTTGCGGTATTCGTTCAGTTTGTTTTCGGCCTCCTGCAGGGTGGCTTTCAAACGCGGAAGTTCGTCGCTGATAAAGGCAAGCCCGCTGGCAGCAACCTGTACGTCGCGGTTGACTTTCTGGCTTACGTAGTTGTCGGCAATGCTGTTTAAGATTTTGGTGATTTCTTCGGCATCGGTGCCCTTATAGGCCAGGTTGATGACGGGGCTGGTTTTGCCCTTGCTCGAAACGGTCAGGTTTTGTTTGATGTTTTCTATTGCACTGAGCTTGGAATGTTTCACCAGGCTGAAACGCTGGCCGCCCTCGGCCAGAATCTGGTTGACTTGGAGCGTGGTTTGGGCGCCCAGTTTCAACGGTTGGCCGACTTTGCCCTTGAGGGTGCGCCCGTCGGGCAGTTCGACGGTGTAAAGTTTGCTGCTTTGGGCGGTCAGTACGAAAGGTTCGTTCAGCCACTGCTTCTCAACTTCGAAAGTGTGGATTTTCAATTCGGGGTCGGTATCGCTGCTCAGGTTGTGAATCAGACGGCCGACAACGGGAAAGTATTTCGGGGTAACGGTTTGGGCAAGCTGCAGATCGTCGACGGTTTTGCCCAGCACCAGACGCGATTGCGGCAGTTCCAGCTCTGCTTCGAAAGTGAGGTTGCTGCTTTCGGGCATGAACAGGTTGCTGATTTCGGTGAGAATCTGGTTTTGTTTGGTTTCGATTTCCAGCATGGCGTCGGCGCGGTAGACGGGCGTGGCCGCAAGGCTGTAAAGGGCACCCAAAAAGCCGCCTGCCAAAACGGCAACGGCAATCGGATATTTATAGTTCAGCAGGTTGCGCAACTGCTGGCCGACATCGATTTCGCCGCCGCTGTTTTGCGGCTGCCGGGGGTATTGCGGGTATTGTGGGTATTGTTTTGCCATGTTTGGGAAATCCTTTTCATTGTTTTGGGCTTCGAAGCCCGTGATTATATTTTTTATTAAGGCCGAACAGTCAGTTTGAATGCCCACTGCTCGGCTGCTTCGTTTATTTTACGGTAAACCGCTTCGAAAACATCATCGGTTTGCCCGTAGGGGTCGGGTATGCCGGTTTGCGGCAGCCACTGGCCGAACAGCATGGTTTTGCTGCGGGCGCTGGGTTGAATGTCGGCCACGCCGTCGATATGCCACGGTTCCATGACTAAAATCAGGTCGGCCTCTTCACACATGGCCGCTGTCAGTTGGCGGGCAGTGTGGCCGGCTACGACGACACCGTGGCGCAGGGCGGTTCTGATGGCCTGCAGGTCGGCATCTTTTCCCGCCGGCGCCCTCAGCCCGGCCGACGAAACCTGCAGATGGGGCATTTTTTGCGACAGCAGCCGCTCGGCGGTGGGGGAACGGCAGATGTTGCCGACGCACACAATCAAAATCTTTTGATACATCTTGCAACTGAAAGTCTGAATATGGCGGAAAGCTCCCCTCGGCAATACTGCGAACGCGGCGGCGGGGTTCCGTAAACGGAATATTGCCGCCTGCGGACAGGTTTTAACCTGCCGTTATATCAGTTGCCGCCGAAAATGTTGTCGATATAGTAAATATTGCTGACCGACGCGGTAACCTGGGAAATGACGCGGTTCCAACGGGCAACCGGCGCGGCGGTAACGTAAACCACATCGTCGGCACGCAGTTTGAAGCGGTTGGCCATGGCGTAGGCCGAGGCGTCTTTCAGGTTGAGCTGGTAAACGTGTATGGGTTTCTCGCGGTCGGACGGCATATTGCGGATAACGAATACGCCCGAAGCGTTGGCGGTTACCTGATTCATGCCGCCTGCGTTACCCAAGGCTTGGGTGAGGGTGAGGCCGTAGTTGCCCAAGGGCATGGAGGCCTGCCTGCCCACTTCGCCCATTACATGAATTCGGCTGTGTTCGTTAGTGGGCACGTAAATGATGTCTCCGCCGGAGAGCAGCAGGTTTTGCGACAAATCGCCGTGTTGGCGTATGTCTTGCAGCGAAATGGTGCGCTCTACGCCGTTTTGCGTCCATTTGATGTTGTTGGTGTCGGCATTGGCGGCGGTTCCCCCGGCCTGGTCGATGGCGTCGACCAAGGTGAGCGGCACGTTGGTCAGCGGGAGTTGGCCGGGTTTGCCTACCGCTCCGGAAACCGAAACGCGCTGCGAGCGGAACTCGGCCACGTTCACCGAAACCTGCGGGTTTTTGATATAGCGTTTCAGGCGGGCGGTGAGTATGGACTGCAGTTCGGGCAGGGTTTTGCCTCGCGCGTAAACTTTTCCTGCCAGCGGGTAGGCCAGATAGCCGGATTCGTCAACCCATGCGCCGTTGCTTACCTGTTTGCTTTCGGGGTTGGTGCTGATGGGGTTGGGGGTGTTCAGGTCGGGGTGGTGCCAAACCAAGATGTTCAGCACGTCGCCGCTGCCGATACGGTAGCGGTAACCGGCTTTCTGGCGGTCGAGCGCGGGGTTGCTCAAGGCACGGCGCGGCGCTTCCTCCATGCTCATGAGCAGGCCGGGAGTAATCGGCCGGATTCTGATGTATTTGCTGATATTGGTATCGGCACGGCTTTCTCCCGGGCCGTAAGATACGGTTTTGCCGCGGGAAGGCAGGCCCGAACCGGGAACAACGGTGCAGCCCGCAAATGCGAGCATCGATAAGCTGATGATGGTAAATTTTTGAATATTCACGTTTTATTCCATTTTCTAGGGCTGGTGGTATTGCACGGCCGTCTGAAAAAACGGTTTTCAGACACTGTGGCGGTTTTGCTGCCACACCAAATCGCAAATGCCGTCTTTGGGGGCGAAACCTGTCGGTGCTTCCAATAAGAGTTGTCTTAAAACGGTTTGGTTCATTTCGCCGCATGCCGAATCCATACGGTTAAGTATGTCGGATAATTCGTTCCACGGCAGCATTACTTCGCTGGCGGTCATAATGCGGGGATGAGTGGTCTTTTGAACCTCATCGCCGATTAACAATTCTTCATATAATTTTTCACCCGGGCGCAGGCCTGTGATTTTGATTTCGATGTCGCCGTCGGGGTTTTCGGCATCTTTCACTTGCAGCCCGCTAAGGTGGATCATCTGTTTGGCCAGGTCGATGATTTTCACCGATTCGCCCATGTCGAGCACGAATACGTCGCCGCCTTTGCCCATTGCTCCGGCCTGAATCACCAGCTGTGCCGCTTCGGGAATGGTCATGAAGTAGCGGGTGATGTCTTCATGGGTGAGGGTGATGGGGCCGCCGGCGGCGATTTGTTTTTCAAACACGGGCACTACCGAGCCGGAAGAGCCCAGCACGTTGCCGAAGCGCACCATGCAGAAGCGGGTTTGCTGGCCGGGTTCGGCGGCCAGCGCCTGCAGGCAAAGCTCGGCCATGCGTTTGCTCGCGCCCATGGTGTTGGTGGGGCGCACGGCTTTGTCGGTGGAAATCAAAACAAAGGTTTCCACGCCTGCGTCTATGGCGGCCTGTGCGCAGAAGAGCGTGCCGTACACGTTGTTGCACACGCCTTCGATGGTGTTGAATTCAACCATCGGCACATGCTTGTAGGCGGCGGCGTGATATACGGTTTGCACGCCGTAGGCCTGCATGATGCTGAAAAGGCGGTTGCGGTGCTGCACCGAACCCAAAAGCGGCACGATTTCGATATTCATGCCCGAGGCCGTCTGAAACTCGTTGAGCTCTTTGTCGATGCTGTATAGCGAGAATTCCGACAATTCGAACAGCAGCAGTTTGGCGGGGCGGTAGCGGATAATCTGGCGGCACAGCTCGGAGCCGATGGAGCCGCCCGCTCCGGTTACCAGCACCACTTTGCCCGTGATGTCCGCCCCCATCAGATCGGGGCAGGGGTCGACCGGATCGCGGCCGAGCAGGTCGATCACCGATACTTTTTTCAGCGAACTGATGCTGATTTTGCCGTCAACCAAATCCTTCATGCCCGGAATGGCCAGCACTTCGCAGGGATAGGCCTCAAGGCGCTGGATAATCAGCTTGCGCCGCTCTTGGGATGCGCTGGGAATCGCCAGCAGGATTTTTTCCACGCCGTAGCGTTTGATTAAGTCTTCGATTTCAGACGGCCTGTAAACGGGCAGGTCGTAAATGGTGGTGCGCTGGATAGCGCTGTTGTCGTCTACAAAGGCCACGGCGTTGTATTCGTTTACCTGTTTGACGGCTTCGAGCAGCTGGCGGCCGGACTGCCCCGCGCCGTAGATAATCACCGGTGCCATCTGTTTGCGGTGGCTGCGGTCGGTGAGCACGGCTTTCAAAATGATGCGCGAACTGGTTACCAGCACCACCAGCATCAGAAAATACACTACCGGCAGTGCCAGCCGCAGGCGCTGTTCGAATACCAGCATGCTGAAGAAGAAAACCGCAGCCGACACTACGCAGCCCAAAACGGCGGTGCTGAGGATGCGGGTGCTCACATAGCGGGTAACGGCGCGGTAGAGGCCCAGCCGCACAAACAGTAAGATGGTCAGCCCGGCGGTGGAGGCGAACGCCAGCCAGTTGGCAAAGCTACCCCATTCGTTGAAATAGTTGGCCTTCAGGCTTTGGGCAAACCAAAAAGCCACAAAAATCACCAAGGTATCGTGGATAACGAAAAAGGTTTTTTTCACATTGCGGGGCAATGCAAGTAAGGTTTCCAAGTTCATCGTTTTATTATCCGGTTGTTATTGTTTTGGAAAAGCATATTCTCGATCGGGATAACAGTGTTTTTTCAGACGGCCTGCCGAAGGGGAGGCCGTCTGAAAGCTTTTATGCGGTTGCTTCTGCGAGCACTTCCTGTATGTTTCTGCAGCAAAACGCCATTTCTTCGGGCGTGATGGTCGGGTGCACCAAAAACATGAGCGAGGTTTCGCCCAGCTCGACGGCGTTTTTCAGCCGCTCTTTGGGCCGCCACGGCGTGTTGTCGAAGGCTTTTTCCAAATATACCTCCGAGCAGCTGCCCTGATAGCAGGGCACTTTGCGTTCGGCCAAGGTTTCGACGATGCGGTCGCGGCTCCAGCCCGCTTTCAGGTTTTCCGGTTTCACAAACGCATAAAACTTATATTGCGCGTGTTCGATATAGTCGGGCACGTTTACCAAGCGGATGCAGGCAAACGGTTTGAGCACTGCTTCGAGCTGCGCGGCGTTGGCTTGGCGTTTGGCCGTCCAATCGCTCATGCGCTTGAGTTGGATGCGGCCGATAACCGCCTGCATCTCCGTCATGCGCCAGTTGGTGCCGAAGCTCTCGTGCAGCCAGCGGAAGCCGGGCGGGTGCTGGCGGTTATAAACAGCATCGTAGCTTTTGCCGTGGTCTTTATACGACCACATTTTCGACCACAAATCTTTATCGTTGGTGGTAACCATGCCGCCCTCGCCGCCGGTGGTCATGATTTTGTCTTGGCAGAACGACCACGCGCCGACATGGCCGATGGAGCCCACGGGTTTGCCTTTGTATTTGGAGCCGTGCGCTTGGGCGCAGTCTTCGATAACCCACAGTTTGTGTTGTTCGGCCAGCGCCATAATGCCGTCCATTTCGGCGGGCATGCCGGCCAGGTGAACCACGATGACGGCTTTGGTGTTCGGCGTTAAGGCCGCCTGAACGGTTTCGGCGGAAATGTTCTGGCTGTTCAAATCCACATCGGCAAACACGGGGTTGGCACCGGCGGTTACGATGGCGGAGGCGGAGGCGAGAAACGTGCGCGAGGTTACGATGACATCGTCGCCCGCGCCGATGCCCATGGCTTTGAGGGCAACGTCGAGCGCCAGCGTGCCGTTGCCCAGCGCAACGGCGTATTGCGTGCCGGCGAATTCGGCAAATTCTTTTTCAAACTCGCGGCATTCGGTGCCTGTCCAGTAGTTCACTTTGTTAGACAGTAAAACGCGCGAAACGGCGTCGGCCTCTTCTTGGGTGAAGCTGGGCCACGGGGCGATAGAAGTGTTAAGCATCGGCTGATCCTGCAAAAAGGCTGGTGGAATCTTTGGGGGCGGTTTCTTCCAAAATACGGCGGTCGACCAAGGTGTATTTTTGGCCGTCGATTTCGACGTAGGCGCCGTCGTAAGGGGGGAACCAGAATGCACGCACTTTTCTGGCCACGTCGTCGCCGGGGCGGATTTCTTTCATGGCTTCCATTTCGGCGCGGCTGGTGTATCTGCCGCCCTCATTGGGAAAAGCAGGCAGCTTGGTTTCGCTTTCAACCGCCTGCATAATCAGGCGTTTGGCAAAGGCTTCCAGCACCTGCATCGATTCGCGTTCCAGCGATTGCGCGGTGGCGGTGTCGGGATCCATCGCAAAGCGCACCACTTCGATTAAGTCGCCGGTATCGATGGAATCGTCGATGTAGTGGGCGGAAATGCCCCATTCGGAGAGGCCGTCGAGAATCGCCAGATTATAGCCGCCCGTGCCTTTGTATTCGGGCAGGATGGCGGGGTGGAAGTTGATGGTGCCGCGAGCGGGTACGGTTAAAAAGTCGTCGCGCAGTTTGCGCCAGTATAAAACCGAGATGCCCAAATCGTATTTCAGACGGCCTTCGCGCATGGCTTCGAGCGCGGTGTCGAAAGTGTAGAGAGGCAGCCCCAAACGTTTGGCCGCCGCCGTGGTGGGCGAACCTTGCAGGTGGCTGTCGGTTAACACGCCGACAATTTCTATGCCGCTTTGGGAGGATAGAAATTCCAAGAGGACGGCGGAAACTTTTTTCCGGCCCATAAAAAGAATTTTGGTCATTGCTTCATCCTTTTTGTTTGAAAGGTAGATTTAAAGTTTAGGTTTGAATTTTCAGGTTGGGACGCGCTGCCCCGGCATTTGTTTTCAGACGGCATGATGCGGTTCGGGTTTGTTTCGTTTTTTTTACCGGTAAGGCAGCATGCCGTTGTTGAGTGTTTATTTTTCGTGAACCAGCACTTTCGCGTCGTAGCGCAGCATAATCAGGTTGTTTTCCCATTCGTCGAAAAACGGGATTTTTCCGCCGTAGAGGTATTCGCGTATCAGCCAGCCCGGATAGTTGCCGCCGGCGGCATAGGTGAGCGGGAAGCCGCCGCCGAAGCGCGGGTTGATTTCGATGCCGTAAACCGTGCTGCCTTTGCAGAAAAACTGGGCGGTGATGCAGCCGCGCGCGCCTTCGAGATGCGGCATTTTATCGGTCAGCAGCGTATAAAGGCCGTTGCGGCGGGTGGCGCCTTTGCTCACTTCGCCGCTGCGCACTTCCAAACGCTCGCGCGGCACGGCGCATTTCAGACGGCCTGAACGGTCGTAATACATATCAACGGTAAATTCGGTGAATTCGTTGGCGATGTCGATATACTGGCAGAAGATGATTTTCGGGTCTTTGAGTATGTCGTAAGACAAATCTTCGGCCGAGCGTATATATTTTGCGCCCAAACTGCGGCTGCCGTCGTAGGGTTTGGCAAAACAGGGAAAAGAAATGTTTTCGCGCTCGTAGATTTCGGGTGTGGCAATGTCGCAGCGGGCGAACAGGCCTGCGGTGAAGCGTTTGTCGCGGCAGATGGTTACCAGCTCCGAGTCGGAAACCACAATGTGTATGCCTGCTTCTTCAAAACGGCTGCGCGCGTCGGCGAGTTTTTGCAGCTCGGTGTCGATGGTGGGGATAATCAGCCCCACATTGTGCGCAAGCGCCAGATCGAAAACGCTGCCGATATAGTTTTCGGCAGAAATCGGCGGCACTTCGAAAGCGTTGTCGGCCACATGGCAGGCGGGCGACATAAGGGGGTTCAGATCGGCGGCAAACACCTTGATGCCGTCTGAAAACTTGGCGGCTTCGGTTTGGAAGTCCTGCACAAGCTCTACGCGGCGGCCGGCGGATAAAATGAGTATGTTATTTTTTTTCATGATCTTGGTTCCCGGTAAAGTAAGGCATGGTGGCTTCTCCTTCGGCAGAAATTCCTTCCCGCACGAACACTTTTTTAATAGTTAAGAATAATATTTTGATATCGAGCCAAAAACTGTGGTTGTCGATATACCAAACGTCGTGGGCGAATTTTTCGTCCCATGAGAGTGCATTGCGGCCGTTAACCTGCGCCCAGCCGGTTACGCCCGGCTTCATCTCGTGGCGGCGGTTTTGGAAATCGTTATAAAGCGGCAGGTAGTGCATCAAGAGCGGGCGGGGGCCGACCAGGCTCATTTCGCCTTTCAAAACGTTCCACAGCTCGGGCAGCTCGTCGAGGCTGGTGGCGCGCAGTTTTTTGCCGAACGGGGTGAGCCGCTCGCTGTCGGGCAGCGGGTTGCCTTGTGCATCAACCGCATCGCGCATGGAGCGGAACTTAATCATTTTGAAGGGCTTGCCGTTCAGCCCGGGGCGCTCCTGCGTGAAAAACACGGGCGAACCCAAGTTTTTTTTAATCAGATAAATCAAAATTAAGAACACGGGCGAGAGAATAATCAAGCCGGCGGCTGAGGCAATAATGTCGAACAGGCGTTTCAATAATTTATTCATTGTCCGAGTCTTTCAATTAAACCGACGATTTTCTGATAGGCCACATCGCGTTTGAAGCGGCGCACGATTTCTTCACTTTGCACGGGGTCGTTTTTGCGCGCCAAAATATCGCGCGCGGCGCGTACGAAATCGGCCACATTGCCTGATTGGTAGTTGGCGTGGGGCAGCAGTTTCAGCACGTCGGCCACTTCGTCGTTTACTTGGCTGTTGAGTATCGGCTTTTGCAGCGCCATGTAGTCGGACAGTTTGTTGGTTATCGACTGCATGGCATACGAATGAATCGGGTTCACCGAAATATCGCAGCCTTTGGCCACCGCCATCATTTCGCTATACGGGATATAGCCGTAAAACTTGATGGTATCGTTTTCATATTGTTTGAGTTTTTCCAAATCGGGGCCGCCGCCCATGATGTGCAGCTCCACGTTTGCGCCTTCGTTCAAAAGCTGCCGCACGCCCCGGCACACGGTTTCCACGTCGTAGCTGAAGCTGAGGGTGCCGAGGTAGAAAAAGCGGGTTTTATCGTCGCCGAAATCTTGGGCGGGTGCGGCTTCGAGTTTGTCGAAATCCGCGCCGATATACACCACTTCGCCCGGCGCGTTCGGATTGGCTTCCTTTGCGCGGTCGAGATAGGTTTGCGACACTGCCGCCAAACCGTCGGCATGGCGGTAGGCGGCGTTGGCGCGCGAGGCGAAAGGCAGCAGGTTGTGCGGGATTTTCTTCAGCATCGGAATCACGGAAGAGAAGGATTCCGGCCACACGTCCTGCACATCGATAATCAGTTTGTAGCCCAAACGCGCTTTGTGTCTGCCCAACAGGATATTGGTGGCAATCAGCGGATAAGCCGAAAACACCACATCGGCAAAACCCGGCTGCTGCGCGGCAAGCCACGTTTCGAAATTTTTCACAAACACATGATGGCTTTTCACGCGGCCCAGCGACACGTTTTTCCGATAGCCGCTTTCTTTGAGCAGCAGCACTTTCAGACGACCTTGCGAAGCGGCTGCGGCATCTTCGGGCCGTCTGAACGATTTGTCGTAATGTTTGAAATTGCTGGTAATCAGCAAAACATCATGCTTTTGCGCCAACAGTTCGGCCAGATACCAAAAGCGGTTGAAGTGCGGCTCGCCCGGCAGCGAGCAATAGGGGGCGACAATGGTAATCTTCATTTCAGACGGCCTTACATTGCATACGCATCCATGGTGGTGCGGTAGATTTCGTCGTCGGAGCACAGTCGGGTAACGCGATCATGCAGGGCTTTGCCCATGCTGCGGCGCAGGGCGGGATCGGCAGCCAGTTTTTCAACGGCACCGGCAAAGGCTGCTTTGTTTTCAAAAGGAATGCAGAAACCGGTTTCGCCGTCGACGACCATTTCTGAAATACCCGCCGCATCGTATGACACTACAGGGGTTTCATACAGCCCGGCCTCGAGGATATTGTTGCCCACGCCCGCGCCGTGGTCGCCGATTAAAACGGGTGTGTTGAGCAGGATGTCGACTTCTTGGAAATAAGCGCCCAAGTCGCGCACGCCGCCGAGAAAGCGCACACGGTCTTCCAAACCCAAATGCCGCACCTGCTCTTTGAGCCTGTCGGCTTCTTCCCCGATTCCAGCCACCGAAAGTTTCACCGGCAAGCCGCGGTCGGCCAGGGTTTTGACCATGTCGACGGCCAGATGCACGGCACGCACGGTGTCGAGGCGCGAAAGTGTGCCGAGCATCACATAATCTTTGGCTGTTTTTTCCCGGATTTCTGCCGTTTTTTCGGGCAGTGCGTTATAAGTGTAGGCCGCACGCGCTGCGGGAAAACCGTGGCGTATCAGTTTGGCGCGCTCGTGGCGGCAGTTGGCGATGATATACACGCCGAGTTTGTCGAACAGTTTGGCGATTTTCGGATAAGTTTCGGGGTCGAGGCCGCGGGCGTGGTAAAACACTTTGGTTTCGGGCGAAACGATTTTGGCGGCCACGGCGCAGGCGGGCACGATGCGCGCCATCTGGCAGTGCACGATGTCGGGCCGCTCTTTGGCCAGCATTTTTGCATAGGCGAGCGTGCCTTTCAGATAGCCGCTTTTACCCCGGTAAAAATCAATCTCATACCACTTCATCCCCGCCGCTTCGGCTTCTGCAACCAAGGGGCCGTCTGAAGATGCCAGAACCACGGTGTGGCCGTGCCCGAGCAGCAGCTTTCCCAAGCGGAAGGCCGCGTGTTCGGTGCCGCCCAGGCCGCTCATTGAAGTTGTGATGATAATTTTCATGGTTGCGATAGTTTTGAGATGGATTAAATTTTAAATTTGACACTGAAACGGTGTAAAAAATGCCTGTTTGTATGCAAATAAACTTTAAATAGGGTTCAGGCGGCCGGAGGCTACATGCCGTAGGCCGCCATGGTTGTGCGGTAGATTTCTTCGTCGGAACACAGTGCGTTAACGTGTTTGTTTAACGCTTTGCCCAACTGCTGCCGCAAGGGTTTGTCGTAAACCAGCTTTTCCACAGCATCGGCAAAACCCTGTTCGTCGCCGAGCTTGAAGCAGTAGCCCGTTTCGCCCTGTATCACCATTTCGGTGATGCCGCCCATGTTGTAGGTAACCACAGGGGTTTCATACAGCCCCGCCTCCAACACATTGTTGCCCACGCCCGCGCAGCTGTCGCCGGGGCAGCGGGGGTTGTTCAGCAAAATATCCACTTCTTTGAAATATCCGGTCAGATTGCGCACGCCGCCGAGAAAAGTTACTTTGTCGGACACGCCCAAACGATCGGCCTGCGCTTTGAGTTTGTCCATATCTTCGCCCACGCCCGCGATGTTGAGGCGGACGGGCAGGTTGCGGTCGAGCAGTATTTTGAAAATATCCAGCGTTTGATCCACCGCGCGCAGGTAGTCCAGCCGCGACAGGGTGCCCAGCGTTACATAATCTTTTTCAGCCTTTTCGGGCACATAATCCACTTTGTGCAGGGCGTTGTAAGTATAGGTGATGCGGTTTGCGGGAAAGCCGTGGCGGATTAATTTGTCGCGTTCGTGTTTGCAGTTGGCGATGATATACACGCCCAGCCTGCGGAAAACTTTTACCACTTTCGGATAGGTTTCCGCCACCAGGCCGCGTGCGTGCCAAAACACCTTGGTGTGCGGCGACGCGAGTTTGGCGGCGGCGGCGCAGGCGGGTACGATGCGTGCCATCTGGCAGTGGACGATATCGGGTTTTTCCCGCCGCATCAGTTTGAAAAACGCCCCCATACTTTTTAAATATCCCGATATGCCGCCGCCGTAGAAATCGATTTCATGCCATTTCATACCTGCTTCGCGGCAGTCGCCTACCAACGGGCCGTCTGAAGAGGCCAGCAGCACTTCGTGTCCTTTGCCGCACAGCAAACGTCCCAAACGGTAGGTGGCGTTTTCGGTTCCGCCCAAACCGCTCATCGAGGTGGCCAAAACAATCTTCATGTATCAATAACTTTTATATCTGTTTGCGGAATAAGTGTTTTCAGACGGCCTGTAACTGAAAAAATAAACAGCCAGCATAAAGCAGGGAAGCCAGATAAACGGCAGCCGCAGAATGGAAGAAGGAATAAACCCGCCGATCAGAAACACACCCATGCACACCAGTGCCAGCATGCGTATTTTGCCGTCGATTTTTCCCGAGGCGGCAAACAGGGCGGCATAGCCCGCCGCATAGAGCAGAAAAGAGAGCAGCGACACAATGCCGAAGCCCAGGTAAAGCTCGATGATGAAACTGTGCGGGTTTTCAAAACCCAGGCTGCTGCCCAAATGGCCGCCGAAAAATTCGCCGAAGTTTTTCGGGCCGTAACCGGTGAACAGCGCGGGGGTGTGGTTCCAGAAGTGGTTGTAGATTTCTTGGCGCGACGAAACCGAATTGTCGCTGCCGAAATCGTATAAAAAGAGGTAAACGCGGGTGGAAAAACGCTCTAAAAATTCATTGCTGTTTAATGAAAGCAGAAAATCCTGCACCGCATAAGGCGGAATCATGGCCGCAAACAGGCCGAGCAGCAAAACGGCAAACACCGTGGCCAAGCCGTTTTTGCGGTAGAGCAGTGTGAGCAGCGCCACGGCGGCATAGCAGGCAATGGCCGTGCGCGACACGCTGGCGAGAATCACCAGGCCGAGCAGGGCAAACAAGCCCCAGCCTGCAAGCACTTCTTTGCGGCTGCGGCCGAGCCGGGTGAAAAACACCAATACGGCAGGGGTGAGGCATACGGCGGTGGTGGCGAGGTTGTTGGGGTTGAAAAACAACCCTTTCACCGCACCCGCTTCCAGTGCCAGCTCTTCGATGGCGGTAACAAACTGAACACCCGCACCGATTTCGATAAAGGGAGGAATGCAGACAAATGCCGCAAAAAACAGAATCAGCCGCTGGATAAAGCCCAAAGGGTCGGGCGAGCGCGAAACAATCTGATAGAGCAGGTAGAAAAAGCACGGCAGCGACAGAAAAAACATCAGGTCGACAAACTGCGAACCGGTGAGCGGCGAAATGACCAAGTGCAGCGCACTCCAGCCGGCCATAACCGCCAGACTGCCCGCCAGCACGGCAATGCCTGTGGGAAAGCGTTTGCTTTCGAGCAGGGCGGCAAACAGCGTGCAGATGATGAACAGAATGGTCAGGAGGTTGTCGACACGCTGCACGCCGAGAAAATACGATATTGCAGGCCCCAGCATATAGGCGCCCAGCATGCCGTAAACCAGCAGCGTATAGATACGGGTAGTTTTAATTTTCATTGCGCTCACCGTCGGTTTTTTCCAATACCGCGCGGTATCGGGCTTTGATTTGGCCGATAACGCTGTGTTCGCCGTATTCGTTCAGGCAGTTTTCACGCAATACGGCAGGGTTGTAGCGGCTGCGGTTTTCATAAAGTTCCACCAAGGCACGGGCCAGCGCGTCAATATTTTCGGTGGGCACCAGCAGGCCGTTTTCGGGGGTAACGGTAGAGTTCGGCCCGCCGCAGCGGGTGGCGATAACGGGCAGCCCCTGCGACAAGGCTTCAATGAAGACCACGCCGAAGGTTTCGTGGCGGCTGGCCAGCACGAAAGCATCGCTTTGGCGCATCAGGGCCAGCACTTCTTCGTTTTGCAGTTTGCCCAAAAACGTAACCGAGTTTTCAATGCCGAGTTTGCGTGCCAGTTCGTGGAGCTGCGCGTCGGCCAAGCCGGTGCCGCCGATTTTCAGCTTGAGGCCGGGGTGTTTCTTCAAGGCTTCGGCAAAGGCGGGCAGCAGAATGTCGTAGCCTTTGTTGTAGTTGAGGTGGGCAACCGAGCAAAACGTAAAACCGTCGTTTTGCGGTTTGCCTGCCGCATCGAAAGGCTCGGCGAATTTGGCCGGCAGGATGTTGGGGATATATTGCCAGCCAAGCCCGTTGTATTCGCTTTCGAGCAGGCGGCAGAAATTGCGGCTCACGGCAATGCGCGCGGCACAGCTTCGTGCCGCACGGTGCATGGCCGGCCATTGCCAGTCGCGCACCAGTTTGCGCGCATAAGTGGAGCTGTGTTCGGTGAGCACATAGGGAATGCCGGTTTCGCTGTGGATTTCGTGCGCCAGAATGCCGCCGTAGTTCATGCTGTGGGCGTGGATTATGTCGGGACGGCCGTGTTCGCGCACATAGCGGCGGAAAAGCTTCCAGCCGGCCTTCAGCCAGCGGCTGCGGTCGATGGCGGTGCGCGGAAAGAAATACATGCTTTTATAAAGATAGGTGGGGATCTGCTCTTCAACAAAGCTGCGCACGCCGTAGCCGCCGGTGAAAACCGACTTCGGCTCGCCGCGCATCGAGCGGAAAACGGGGGCGATCACGCCCACCTGCACGCCGGCGCGCTGCAAGGCCTGCGCCTGCTGCCGGAAGAAAATACCGTTGATATCGCCGGGGCCGGAAGGATACCAAGAGGGAATGATTAAAACGTGCATAATGTATTGCCTTGTTATTATTAAAATACGTCAGGTTTTCGGGTGCGGCTTATCTTTTCAGACGGCCTTTCGCTTTCGCCGTTAAAGCGCCGATGGCGGCGCGGTGTTTCCGATACAGCGCGGCCAATGCGGCCAGCCAGAACAGGGCGAAAATATAATAATTGCCGCTGTTGCCGGAATAAGTGTAAACCAGGCATACCGCCAGGCAGGCAAAGGTGGTGCCGTAGAGTTTGGCGCGCGGCAGCGGCAGCCACAAGCGGGCCGAAGCCTCGCTTTTCAACACCGAAAACACCCAGAAAGCCACGGCGGTGGACATGGCCGCACCTTTCGCGCCCAAGGCGGGCACCAAAACATATAAAAGCGCGGCGTTCACCAGCAGGGCGGTTATCGAAAACATCGTAATCAGCCAGGTTTTTTTGCTCACGTTGATGCCGATGCCGGTTACTTCGGTTAAGGTGTAGAGCAGCGGAAACAGCATGCTCGAGAGCAGGATAAACTGCACCGGCGCATATTTTTCAGGCAGTATCCAAGTAACCAGCGGCGAAAAAATCCCCACAATGCAGATGAGTGCGGCGATCAGGTCGGTCATCGATTCGGTGATACCGCCGATTTTATCCAAGTTGGTGTTTTCTTTCACCCATCTGAACACCATCGGTGCCCAGATAACCGAAAAAATATTCTGGAAAATCAGCGCAATCGCGCCGAAACTCACCGCCATCGAATACACGCCCAGCTCCGACAGCCCCGCCAGCTCTTTCAGCAGAAAACGGTCTATCGAGGTAAAGCCCCAATAGGCCAGCCCGCCCAAAGCCAGCGGCACGCCGTAGCGCAGGCTTTCTTTCAGCAGCGGAGCCGACAGCGGTGCGGCGGCGGCGGCTTTCAGCTCGCGGCGCGTTTGCAGGGCCAAAATGCCCACCGTTACCGCCTGCGACAACGCATAGGCCAGCACCAGCGTCAGGGTGTCGGTGGGCAGGGCGGCGGCCACATAAACCAGCACAAACACCAAAATCAGCACTTTCGGCGTGAGCTGGCTGATGGAAAAGGCGAAGGCTTTTTCCTGCATGCGCAGAATCAGCGCGAAATAGCGCGACAGCACCGAGCTGGTAAAAAACACCAAACACAGCAAACCCAAAACGCTGCTGCTGATTTCGAGCACCGCTTCAGACGGCCACGACAGCCGCCATACCGCCACGCCGCCGCAAAACAGCAGGGTCAGCAGCAGCGGCGGCACAATCACGGCTTTAAACAGGGCGGCTTTGTTTTCGGCGGCGTGGTATTCGCGGATATACGACTGGTCCAAACCCAAACCGGCCAGCGTGAGGGTGAGTGCCGACACGGTTTGCAGCAGCACGATACGGCCGATGTCTTCGGCAGGGTAATACCAAGAAATCAGCGGCAGGGAAACGATTCCGATGGCGGCGCTGCCTACGGGGCCGAGCGCGTAGCCCAATAATTTTCGTGCATTCATAAAATAACAGAAGCGTAGTCGGGCAACGCTTCTCAGGTAAAACAAAATAAAAACGATACGGCGGTCTCGCCTTAGCTCGAAGAGAACGATTTTGTAAACTGCTGAAACAGCAACAGAATCGGTTCCGTACTATTTGTTTGTACTGTCTGCGGCTCCGCCGCCTTGTCTCGTTTTTATTTTGTTTTACTGCAAAAGTTTTTCAGACGGCCTTCGGAACACTGCAGCGCGTACGTTCCGAAAGCGCCTGCCTATTTTTATAGGCCGTCTGAAACCCATCAAACGGCGGCTTTGAGCGCTTCGGCCACCTGCCGCACCTGCGCTTCGGTCAGATACGGGTGCATGGGCAGGCTCATCACTTCTTCGGCAGCTTTGTCACCCACGGGCAGCACGGCATCGCCGGCCACGGCGGGCTGTTTGTTGAGCGGAATCGGATAGTGCACGGCAGTGGGAATGCCTGCTTCTTTCAGCTTGGCCTGCACCGCGTCGCGGTTTTTTACGCGCACGGTGTATTGCGCGTAGGCGCTGCGGTTGTGCGCTTCGATAAACGGTGCGGCGATACCGGCTTCGGCAAGGGCGGCGGCATACCGGGCGGCTACCTGCTGGCGCAGCTGCATTTCTTCTTCGAGTATGGCCAGTTTGGGCAGCAGAATGGCGGCCTGCAAGGTGTCGAGGCGGCTGTTTACGCCCACGCGGATATGGTGGTAGCGGCGGTCTTGGCCGTGGCGGGCAATCTGGCGGATAACGGTTGCCAGCTCTTCGTCGTTGGTGAACACCGCGCCGCCGTCGCCGTAGCAGCCCAGCGGTTTGCTGGGGAAGAAGCTGGTGCAGGCGATGGTGGTGAGGTTGCAGGATTTGCGGCCTTTGTAGGTGGCGCCGAAACTTTGTGCGGCGTCTTCAATCACGGGCAGGTTGTACTTGGCGGCGATTTTGTTGATGGCATCGAAATCGGCGCATTGGCCGTAAAGCGAAACGGGGATAATCGCACGGGTTTTATCGGTGATGGCCGCTTCGAGTTTGGCGGGGTCGATGTTGTAGGTGGATTCGATTACATCCACATACACCGGCTTGGCGCCCAGCAGCGCCACGGTTTCTGCGGTGGCGATGTAGGTGAAGCCGGGGGTGATGACTTCGTCGCCCGCGCCCACGCCCAAGGCCATCAGCGCGATTTGCAGCGCGTCGGTGCCGTTGGCGACGCTGATGCAGTATTTCGCGCCGCAGTAGGCTTTCAACTGCTCTTCAAGCTCGGCCACTTCGGGGCCGAGGATATAGGCGCCGTGGGCGAGCACTTTTTGGATGTTGGCGTCGATTTGGGTTTTGATGCGCGCCTGTTGTGCGGCGAGATCGATAAACTGCATGGTGTTTGTCCTTCGCGTATTTGATCGGAATATTATTCTGATTTGCTTAAGAGGCCGTCTGAAAGCGTATAAACGGCGCCGGTGTGGGAGCAGACGGCGCTGCCGCTGCCGCCCACGGGCAGGTCGAGCTGTTCGCCGTATTCGCTCATCCAGCCGATCTGGCGGGCGGGCACGCCGACCATCAGGGCGTAGTCGGGCACGTCTTTATTCACCACCGCGCCCGCGCCCACAAAGGCGAAACGGCCGATGGTAACGCCGCAAACGATGGTGCAGTTGGCGCCCAGCGTGGCGCCTTTTTTCACCAGCGTATCGCGGTATTCGCTTTTGCGCTCGATTAAGGAGCGCGGGTTATACACGTTGGTGAACACCATGCTGGGGCCGCAGAACACGCCTTCTTCGAGATAAACGTTGTCGTAAACGGAAACGTTGTTTTGGATTTTGCAGTTGTCGCCGATTTTCACGCGGTTGCCCACAAACACGTTTTGCCCGAACGAGCAGTTTTCGCCGATTTCGGCACCGCCGCAGATGTGCACGAAATGCCAGATGCGGCTGCCGGCGCCGATTTTTGCGCCTTCGTCAACGATGGCGCTGGGGTGTACGGTGTAGTCGGTCATTTCAATAACTCCTGTAAGGCCGCTTCGCCCTGAAGCTGCGCCGTCGTCCATTTGCCGCCGTAGATGTGCAGCACGTTGCCTATACGCTCAAACGCCCATTCGCGGGTGGCGTCGCTCGGGTTGGCGGCGCTTTTGAGCAGCGGGCGTACGCCCGAAAAGCTGCCGCTCACATCTGCCGCCGTGAGTTTTTCGCTGTGGTAGGCGTTGTAGGCGGCCAAAAGGTAATCGGTTTCGGTTTCAGACGGCCTTTCCGCTTCGGGGTGATTTTGGCGGATTTCGGTGGTGCCTATCAGGGTTTTACCTTGGTAGGGCAGCACGAAGAAAATCCGTTTTTCTTGCGGAACCGGCAGCATCAGCGCCTGTTTTTGTTCGCGGTCGATAAGGATGTGGCTGCCGCGCACCCAGTCGATGGTGTAGGCGGGTTCTCCGCCCTGCTGCCGGCGCAGTTCCATCGCCCACGGGCCGGTGGCGTTGGCGATGCGCTCGAAACCGTCGAGTTCGGCCAGGGTTTCGATTTTATGCCGCTCTTGCACGTTTACGCCCAAGCTGCGGCATTGTTCCACCACCCAGCGGCCCAGTGCGAAATCGTCCATTTGTGCGTCGTAGAACGAGAATGCGCCTTTGAGGCCGTCTGAAAGCAGGGTGGGGCAGCGCTCGAGCGTTTCGGCTTTGTCGAACCACGAGCTGCGCGGAAAGCCGCTGCCCGCGGCTAGAAAGTCATACAGTTTGGTGCCGATGCCGATCTGCCATTTGGGGCGGCCGCGCCCTTCGTAAACGGGAAACAGCAATTCCAGCGGGCGGCACAGGTGCGGGGCTTGCGCCAGCCAGAAACGGCGGGCGTGCAGGGCTTTTTTCACCAGCGCAAACTGGCCGGTTTCAAGGTAGCGCAGGCCGCCGTGCAGCAGTTTGGACGACGATTGGCTGGTGTGCGCCATCACGGTGTCCTGTTCGAACAGCGTAACGGCGTGGCCTTGTTTGGCCGCCGCCCAAGCGGTGCACGCGCCTATGATGCCTGCGCCTGCTACGGCGATTTTCATGTTTGGACGGCCTTATCAGTAAACCAGTGGCAGCGACACGGTTTTGTTGTCGCGGGCGGAAAGATAAGCCGCGATTAAGAGTTCCAGCGATTTCAAACCTTCGCGTCCGTCGGTAATCGGCTCGGCTTGGCCGCGCATCACGTCAATCACGTTTTTGTAGTAGAGCGGGTGGCCGAAACCGTAAACCGAGGTGGTTTCGTAGTTGGCGGTTTTGACCTGTTCGTCGTAGTCGCGGCTGTCGGCGAAGTTCCATTCTTGGATTTCGTTAACCGCCACGCCGCCGATGCGCACGGTGCCGGTTTCGCCCAAAATGGTAATCGAGCCTTCGAGGTTTTTCGGGTAGGTGCACATGGTAACGGCCATCGAGCCGAGCGCGCCGTTGCGCCAGCGGATGTTGACCACGCCGGTGTCTTCGGTTTCGATGTCGCGGTGGGTGGAAACCATGGCCTGCACGTCCTGCACGGGGCCGATAAGCCATTCCATCAGGTCAACATAGTGGCTGGCCTGGTTCATGAACGCGCCGCCGTCGAATTCCCAAGTGCCGCGCCAGCCGCCGCCCTGGTCGTAATATTCCTGCGGACGCGTCCAGAATACGTTGAGGTGCACCATGGCGATTTTGCCGAAACGTTTTTCTTCTACGGCGCGTTTGAGCATTTGCAGCGTGGCGTTGAGGCGGTTTTGTTTGACCACGAACAGGCGTTTGTCGGCTTTGTCGGCGGCGTGAACCATGCGTTCGCCGTCGGCGAGGCGGGTGGCCATCGGTTTTTCGGTTACCACGTGAAAGCCCGCTTCCAATGCCTGCACCGCCTGTTCGGGGTGTTGGCCCGAGGGGGTGGTGAGCACGATGATGTCGGCGTCGGTTTCCGCCAGCATCTGTGCGTAGGAAGCGTAGCCTTTGGCGCCGGTTCGCTCTACGGCTTTTTGCAGGTTTTCGGGGTTGGTGTCGCACACGGCCACCACTTCGCAATCGTCTTTCAGGGTTTCGAACGAACCGAAATGGTTGTTGGAAATGCGGCCGCAGCCGGCCAGCGCGAATTTGATTTTTCGGTTTTGAATGGTTTCGTACATATTTGAATCCTATGATATGCATAGAGGCCGAGATCTTTGCAAAACCCCCATCTGCGGCGCATTTCTGCGTTGTGCGCTGCTCGCTCGCCTGCCTAACTCCTGTTATATCTGCGCTCGTTGCGCTGCTACGCCTTGAACTGCGCCGCAGATGGGGGTTTTGCAAAGGTCTCAGGCCGTCTGAAAAACAGGGTCTTTTCAGACGGCCTTTCTTTAAACTTTATGCTTTCACTACGTTATCGGCTTTGCCCTGGTATTTGCCGCGGGTGTCGATAATCAGCTTGGCGTGCTGTTTGAGCAGGCCGTAGTCGAATTTGTCGTGGTCGGTGGCCAGCACCACACAGTCGAACTTCGCCACGTTTTCGGCCGTTAACGGCTCGCTTTTCAGGTCGAATTTGTGTTCGCGCATTTTCGGAAACACGGGCACGTGCGGGTCGCTGTAAGACACTTCCGCGCCCAAATCACGCAAGAGTTCCATCACTTCGACCGAGGGGCTTTCGCGCATATCGTCCACGTTTTTCTTATAGGCGATGCCCAAAACCAGAATTTTGCTGCCTTTGATGGAGCGGTTGTGGTCGTTGAGCGCCAGCGCGGTTTTGTTGACCACATATTCGGGCATGGCCGAGTTCACTTCGCCCGCCAGCTCGATAAAGCGGGTGTTCACACCGTATTCGCGCGCCTTCCAAGTCAAATAGAAGGGGTCGATGGGAATGCAGTGGCCGCCCAGGCCGGGGCCGGGGTAGTAGGCCACGAAGCCGAACGGTTTGGTGGCGGCGGCGGAAATCACTTCGTGAATGTCGATATCCATTTTGTCGGCCACGATTTTCATCTCGTTTACTAGGCCGATGTTCACTGCACGGTGGATGTTTTCCAACAACTTGGTCAGTTCGGCTGCTTTGGTGGAGCTTACCGGTACCACTTTGTCGATGGCCGGCTGGTAAAGCGCAATGCCTACTTCCAAACATGCAGGCGTGTGGCCGCCGATAACCTTGGGAATGGTGCGGGTTTCAAAATCGGGGTTGCCCGGGTCTTCGCGCTCGGGCGAATACACCAAAAATACGTTTTCGCCCACTTTCAGGCCGCCTTCTTCCACGCGCGGCAGCAATTCTTCTTCGGTGGTGCCGGGGTAGGTGGTGGATTCGAGCGACAACACTTGGCCGGCGCGCAGATAAGGTTTCACGGCGTCGGTGGTATCGATAACGAAGCTCATGTCCGGCTCGCGGTATTTGTTGAGCGGGGTGGGCACACACAGAATCACCGCTTCCACTTCGCCGATGCGCGAGAAGTCGGTGGTGGCTTCGAACAGGCTGTTTCTGGCGGCGGCGATTTTACCGGCGGGAATGTGCTCAATATAGCTTTCGCCATTATTGAGTTTGCGCACTTTTTCTTCGTCGATGTCGAAGCCCAACACCTGATAACCGATGTCGACATAGCGCAGCATCAGCGGCAGGCCGACGTAACCTAAGCCAACAATGCCGATTTTGGCAGATTTGTCGGCGAATTTCTGAATGGTGGTATTTTTCATGAAGGTATTTCCGTGTGATAAAAAAAAGAAATTCTTAAGATGCAATTCACATAGTTCGACCGTTTTCGGAAGCATTGGTTTCATCAAAACAGGCGCATAACGGGAGGTTTACACAACGATAACAAATAACGGGCATGACTGTTTGGATATGACAGGCAAAAGAAAGCGGAAGCTTCTTTCGGAAATTGTGCAAAGCGGGCAGACATTTTCCGATAAGTGTTTGAGCGGATATTACAAAGGAATAAAACACCCGTAAAAGAAACCGGACCGCCCGGTTTGGTTGCGGGCGTTCCGGTGCTGGAAAGGCGCAGATGCCGTTTACAAAAATTTTCACCTTGGCGGAGGTAAAGGCTTTCGTTTTTCGATAAATGAAATTATTTACAATAAAGACGGCTATTTTTGCAAAACCCATTTTATATCGTTTCCCAGCAGCGTTGCCGACACGGTTTTCCAAAGCGGCGGTCCGGCAAGTGCTTGCGGGTTTTCTGATATAGAAAACAAACCCTTGCCGTTTCCGCCTAAAATTTTCGGTGCTTGGTAGAGCACGATTTCATCAACCAGGCCGGCTTCGACGAATGCGCCCGCCAAGACGGCGCCGGCTTCCACCATTACTTCGCCGTAGCCTTTTTCTGCCAATAAAACCAATAAATTGTGCAAATTTATGCGCCGGTTGCTTTCAGACGGCCTTAAAATTTGCAAATGCGGGTGTTTTGTGTATTTTTGCAAAGATTGATTGCAATTGTTTAAAGTGGCAATAAGTGTGGGGCTGCCGCCGTCCTGCACCACGCGGCTGGAGGGCGGGGTTTGCAGGCGGCTGTCGAGAATCACACGGGCGGGCTGGCGCAGGGTTGGAAAGGCGCGCACGTTCAGTTGCGGATCGTCGGCCAGCACCGTGCCGATGCCGGTAATCACGGCGCAGCTTTCGGCGCGCAGTATCTGCACGTCGGCGCGTGCTTCGGGGCCGGTAATCCATTGGCTGCGGCCGTCTGAAAGCGCGGTTTTGCCGTCGAGGCCGGCGGCGCATTTCAAACGCACGAAGGGGCGGCCGCGTTCTATGCGCGAGAGAAAGCCGCGGTTTAACGCGCGCGCTTCGGTTTCGAGCAGGCCGCATTCTACCTGTATGCCCGCTTCGCGCAGCACCGCCAAGCCTTTGCCCGCCACCTGCGGATTGGGGTCGGACATGGCCGCGACCACGCGCGATACGCCCGCCCGAATCAGTGCTTCGGCACAGGGCGGGGTGCGGCCGTAGTGGCTGCAAGGCTCCAACGTAACATAGGCGGTGGCGCCGCGCGCCGTTTCCCCGGCCTGGCGCAGGGCGTGCACTTCCGCATGGGGTCCGCCCGCCCGCAGGTGGAAACCCTGCCCCACAATCTGCGTGCCGTGCGCTACCACACAGCCTACGCGCGGGTTGGGCGAAGTGGAAAAACGCCCTTGTCCGGCAAGGGCAAGGGCGGTGTGCATCATTTGGGTGTCGTTTGCGTCAAACATTTTCAGACGGCCTCTGTGTTGCAGACTTTAAAATAAAAAATCAGGCCGTCTGAAAAAAAACAGCAGGATGCGTTTTGTTTTTCAGACGGCCTGATGCGTTCAGTTGGTAAGGTTGACTTCCCGCAGCACTTCGGCCAGCTCTTCCTGTGCGGCCGTGCGGCTTGAAGCGCACACGTTATACAGGCCGGTTTCATAAATGGCGATGCAGTTTTCGCGCAGCGCCGTGCCGTCGGCACCGTTTTGAACGAAGCGGTAGTTCATGCGCGTGTCGGTGGCGGCGCCGGTTTGCACGTCGCTTAACGACTGGTCGGCATCCAGCACGGTTTTAAGGTTGTCGAAATAGGTTTCGGCATCGGTTTTCGGGGTACCGAGGTTGGCGATGTAGAGCGTGATGTCGCGGTTGTTGTCGCGCTGCAGCAGCGTCAGCTCGCCGGCGCTCAAACCTTCGGGCAGCTCGCCGTCCGATGCGTCTTCAAACCGGTTGCCCGGAATCACGATGCTGATTTTGCCGTCGCTGCCCGTGAGCGTCTGCACACTGCTTCCGGCATCGGAGGAAACGGCGGAAGCCTGCCCGCTTTCGGCAGGAACGGAAGTTTCGGCTTTCTGGCTGCAGGCGGCCGAGCACAAAACGGCGGCAGCCAAAGCAAGAGCATAAGGTTTCATTCAATCGGGTTCCGTAAGTGTTGATGAAAAACGGCGGTCAGTATATCAAATTTGCCCGCTTAATGCTTGCTTTCTTCACTATCGGGCAGGGTAGCAATGGCTTGGGTGAACTCTGAAACGTCGTTGAAGCTTTTATAAACCGACGCAAAACGCACATAAGCCACCTGATCGATTTTCGCCAGTTCTTCCATCGCCATCTCGCCGACAAGCCGCGACGATACTTCTTTATGCCCCAGCCGGTACAGGCGCTGTTCGATAAGGGCGACGGTGTCGTCTATGGTTTCTGCGTCTATCGGGCGTTTGTGCAGCGCGCGCTCCAAACTGGTGCGCAGTTTGTGGGGGTTGAACGCCACGCGGCTGCCGGTGCTTTTGATAATCTGCGGCATACGCATTTCCACCGTTTCAAACGTGCCGAAACGCTGCCCGCAGGCGGGGCAGCGGCGGCGGCGGCGGATGCTGTTGGTTTCTTCCAAAAGCCGCGAGTCGGTAACCTGGGTGTTTGGGTTGTGGCAGAAAGGGCATTTCATAAGCGTTGCACGGCGGGTTGCTGTCGGGGGGATTGTAGCGTAAACATACTGCTGCCGTATAGTTTGCAGGCCTCGGGCCGTCTGAAACGCCGGAGTGCGGTTTTCAAAACAGCAGCATGCCCACTTTGCGTATTTTCTCTTCGTCATTCAATACCCCCGCGTTTTGCAGCAGCTGCAGGTAGGATTGGATATAGGTGTATTTGGCCTCGGCGAGTTTTTGCTCTGCGTCGGCTTTTTCCTGTTGTGCCTGAGTTTCTTCAAGGTTGTTGCGCACGCCGACCTGACGCCCCAGCCGTGTGGCTTCCAGTTTGGCGCGGTTGGTTTCGAGCAGGCGCTGCTGGGCGAGCGTTTGGATTTTGCTGCTGCGGGTGGTTTGATAGGCCTGCCTTACCGCCAGCCGCACTTTGCGCTCCGTTGCGGTGAGCAGGTCTTTATTCTGCATTTCGCGCGAAGCGGCCTCGCGGATCTGGCTGGAGATTTTGCCGCCGCTGAAAAGCGGCATACTGAGCTGGAAGTTTACCGTACCGCCTTTGCTGCGGTAGGTTTGATCGAAGCTTTCACCGAAATAATCCTGGCTGCGGTGGGTATTGCGGTCGTCCTGATAGCCGCCGCTTACGGTGAGCGTGGGCATACGGCTGCCTTTGGCGGCTTTGAACGCCTGTTTTGCATCTTCGAGGGTTTTGCGCTGCAGCTGCCATTCGGGATTGTGCCGCTCGGCCAGCGCCTGCCATTCCCGTTCTTCCGATTCGCCGAGCAGGTCGGCCAGCGCCTTATCGTTTTTTACCGGGCTGATTTGCTGCGGATCCAGCCCGGTCAGGTTGGCCAGCGTGTTTTCGGCCACCTGAAGCTGGGTGAGCGCGTCGATTTCTTTGGCAAGGGCCGCATCGTAGCCGGATTTGGCCTCGTGGGTGTCCAGAATTGTTGCCGCCCCCTGCCGGAACATTTCCTGCGCCCGCTCGAGCTGCCGGGAATAAGCGGCTTTTTCGTCGGCGATGGCGGCCAGCTTGTCTTTATTCAGCAGAATATCGAAATAGGCCTTGGCCACGTTTATTTTCAATTCGTCTTCACTGCCGCTCAGGCGCGCATCGGCCATTTCGGCGGCGATTTTTCCCTGTTTGTATTGGGCGAAGCGGGTTCTGTCGAACAAAACCTGCGAAGCCTGCACGTTCCAGCCGCGGCTTTTCGTGTTGGAAGAGAGCGAATAGGGCTGGCGCTGGTAGGTGGCGTTGGCATTAACCTGCGGCAGCAGCTCCGCACGCGCCTGGTTCTTTTTTTCCGATTCCGCATCACGCTCGTGTTTGGCAGCAGAAAAATCGGCCGAATAGTTCACAGCGGCCCGCCATGCGTCCAGCAGATTGAAGGCGTGGGAAGCGGCGGGCAGCGCGAGCATGCACGAAGAAAACAGCAGGGGCAGTGTTTTAAATTTGGCCATGGCAGACAATGATAATGAAATATTAACCTGACTTAGAGTGTTTTCGGGCCGGATAGTTTAATTTTTTTGAAATTTACCCTGTATGGATATTCGAAAAGTATATTGCAGGCCGCAAGATAATTTTCAATATATTTTTTCAGGAAACTGTTTTTGGAAAAACGGTTTACATTCACATAGGGTTACCCGAATGTTTTAGAGGCGGGCATGCCGTGTTTTTCGGAAAACCTCCTTTTTATTCTTACGGATAACGGTAAATAACTTATTTTATTATCATATAGATTAATTGATTGGATTTTTCGGGAACCAAACAAAACCTAACGAACAAAACGGCGGGCGGAGTTGTCGTAAAACCACGGAGCCCGGCAACGGGTTTCCGGGTTTTTATTAATTTTCAAGGAGACTGTAATGAAACAACTCAACCAGCATGAGATGCAGCAGGTGGCCGGCGGCTACAGATGGAGCGATTTCCGCAAAGACTGGAAAGACTTCTGGAAAGAAATGGGCGGCGGTTTCTCCAAGGCCGGCGACAACCTCGGCGACGCATGGAAAAACGCCCGCGATGCGGTTCGTAACAATTAAGCGGTATTTGGAATTTCGGAGTAGGCGGATTCTGAACCGAACGGTTGGTTTCTGCTTTCCGAATCGGGAGGTATCCGTCCTTCCTTAACCGTGTAGCAGCGAAAATTATTGCTGTTTTTAATTTTAACCTTAAAAAGGAGATTTGATATGCAGGCTGTAGTTTTGCAAAACAGTTTCGGCCGTGAACTGGCTGTGAATGAGTTGATAATGGTTGCCGGCGGAGGGTGTAATTGGAAAGATTTTGGTAAAGCTACCGTGGGAGGTGCTATTGCTACCGGAACAGCTGGTGCAATCGCAGGAGCCGCATTTGGTCCCGGTGCCCTTGCTGGTGGAGCCGTCGGTGCTGCTGGAGGTGCTGTAGGGGGAGCTCTTGCTTATGGGGCAACATGCGGATGGTGATTTAGTTATTTATCAGTAAGTATCCGGATGCGGTTTCCTGCACAGCAGGAAGCCGTATCTTTCCAGTATTTTCACGAGGTTAGAACCATGAAAAAGTCCGTTATGAGAAAGACAGTTCGTTACGCTTTTTTTTTCTCGGCCTCAGCATTGATCTTGTATCTTCTCGGAAACGGTTTATTGCAGACGTTAATTACATGTGCGGTTGCTACTTTTATATTTGCTTTTGTAATGGAAAGATTTATTGAGAAAAGAGAGCTTTAGTAAAGCACGCGTTGTCTGAAGTTCCTGATATTGCGTGCGAGGCTCTGCAGGCACTGTCTATAGAGATGGGAAAGTTATGACTAAAACCATTCTCTCGGTATGCATGTATCTTTTTATTGCTTTTACCGTAGCAACGCCGTTGGCTTGGCTTTATGAGTCTTTTACCGACGGGTTTGCATGGAAAAGCACGGTAGGTTTTTCGGTATCGTTTTTGGTGTTTCTCGGATTCAGCCTGTTTTCATACTGGTTTACCTATCATTATCTTAAGTTTGAAAGGAGTAAATCATGAAAGAATTGGATATTTATGAAGCAAAGAAAGTTACGGGCGGCCGACGGTTGGTTCCGTTTCCTCCTCCTCCTCCGGATTTTCGGACGCGTATAGCGGCCTATTACATCGGTCGGATTGCAGGTAAAGCCCTTAAAGCCCTTAAATAACCCTGTCGGTGCATACCTGTATTTACTATTGCCATCCGGCCGGATTTGTATGGATATGAATTCAAGGCCGTCTGAACTTTTTTAATTTTGGAGGATTGTTATGAAACATCTGAATCAATATGAGTTGGAACAGGTATCAGGAGGGTACTTAACAGACTACGGTAGAAAGTACGTTAGAGAGATTGCTATACGGGCAGCTGTCTGGCGTACTACAAGGGCTCTGAACTGGTTGGCGAAGAAACGCGCATCCAAAATTTACGACTGTAATGAAGCAAGCGTAGGGTGTGCCTCGGGCACGCACGCGCCGCATGAACCTTGATGCCGCGTGCGCGGCTCTGCTGCCGTCCCCTACGTTTGCTTTCCAACCGAAATTTACCTAAAGGAGTATGCAGTATGAGAGAAATCAGTATTAAAGACCTCAAACAGATTTCCGGCGGTTTTGCCCCAAGGAAATCATGGCTTGACAGATTGACGGAAAGAGTAGTGCTTTGGTAGGAGGAATGATGCGAAAATTGAATTTGCATGAAATGAAACAGGTTTCCGGCGGCCTTGTCGGCGGGCCGGTTGCAGAAGTAAAACGGAAGGTAAGCAGAGCAGTACGCAAGCTGTGGCCTTGGGATTAGTTGTCTGAACCTTCAATACCGCGCCGCGTGTGCGGCTTTGCGCACACCCTGCGAAAACGGTTTTCAGACGGCCTTGTTTTACAGTTAAGGAGAAGGTGATGAAAGAATTGAAAAAATCCGAAGCGTGTTATGTGTCCGGCGGCGGTGTGGTGTTTTTCCGCGATACGGCCGGCAGGGTGGTCGGCGAGCCGAGCCGGCAGGACGTGCTGAAGGGAAAGGTGAGGCTTTCCACACCCAGCGGCGGCAGCAATATCACTACTTTGGCATTTAAGCATTCGCGGTATTGATGGTTTATTTTGAAAGGATTAGGAATCATGAAAGAGCTGAATAGAAACGAGATTGAAAACGTATCAGGCGGTAATATTTTCGACTGGTTGTTTGGCAAAAAGAAGCCCAAAAGCGGATTTGATGGGGGAGGTGGGTTTGGCGGCGGCGGCGGCGGTTCTTGGTAAAAGACACACAGAGGCGCCGACCAAACCGAAAGCAGACAAAAGCATAAGCTGTATTTATTCTCTTCGGATCTGCCGGCTTTAAGTTTGGAGGATTATTATGAAACATCTGAATCAATATGAATTGGAACAAGTATCGGGAGGGGCAACTGTAGGCTCTGCATTAAAAGTAGCGGTTGAGGCTGCTGTGAGGGCTATCAGAGACGCACAAAGGCGAAGGCCACGCATCCCCACTCTCCCCGTTCATCGGTGGAAGCGCTAAGTAAGCGCAGGGTGTGCCCCCGGCACGCACGCCGTCCGAACCTTGATACCGCGTGCGCGGCTTCGCCGCACACTCTGCCGATTGTTCTTATATTCTTTAACCTTAAAGATTTCATCATGAAAGAATTGAAAAACAAAGAGTTTCATCAGGTAGGAGGCAGCTTCAGGATTCCTGCCGTGCCTTTGCCCCGACTGCCTTGGCTGCCTAACCGGTTACCGTGGCCGCCGATACGTGCTTAGCCGAAACTTCAAGACATGCTTACATCCGAAACGGCGGAAAGATTGGAAACGGAAAGTTCCGACGATCGGGTGTCGGGTTTATGCGCGGGCGGCCGGCTTTTGATGAATGGCTGTCGAAGTGGCAATAACGGAGGATTTCCCTCCACAGAGTATATTTTTATTTTATAGGAGTATTTGTTATGAAAAAATTGGATCAGCATGAATTGAACCAGGTAGCAGGCGGACTTGTAGGCTGGCATCCCGGATGGAAAGAGATAAACAGGAGAAGATTGGAGCATTATCTTAAGCATGGCAAATTTCCGCCGCATATGCCTCTCTTCTGAGCGTCCGGTAACCAGTTGGTTTTGCCTGAAGCCGCAGGGTTTCAAACCATCACAGTTTTTTGTTTTTATACGAAAGGATTAGATCATGAAAGAGCTGTACGAAAAAGAGCTCCGGCAGGTAGCCGGAGGCGCCGCATCTTCAAACTCTTGGCCTTGGCCGTGGCTGCCTCTATTGCCGGCATTGCCGAAGATACCGCTGCCGCGGTTCCCGGGGCGTACCCTTCCCGAGCCGCCCCGGGGAGCAGATTTAAAATAAACAACTGTAGGGTGTGCGGCTTTGCTGCCTACGTTATCGGAGGCCGTCTGAAAAGTTTTTCAGACGGCCTTGTTTTTAATTTATGGTAATTAAAAGATATATGAAAATATCAAGTCGCATGTATTAAAACATATACATACCCTTATGGGGTAGATAAAATTTAATTATTCTTTTCAAAAAATAAACCGGTTTGCCGGAACAAAGTTTGGGTTATGCTTGTCAAACATAACGAGAACGCCTGATAAAGGCCGTTTCTCTTTTCTTTTAACTTTTCATTTTTAAGAGGTATGATTTATGAAAGAACTGAATCAGTTTGAATTGGAAAAAGTTTCTGGTGGTTTTCTTCCGGCGTTGGCCGCTATACCGATCGGTTGGAAAATTTTTGGTGCTTCAGCTGCTGTCGGTGTTACGGCAGGAACCGCAGTAGGTCTTAATCGTGTCAACCGAGAAAAGAAATAACTTATTTTTAATTAATTAATGAAAAGTATGTAACTTATAAGGACTGGTTATGAGCGACAAAACTATTATGCTTATTGTATCCATATCTATGATAATAGGATTGTTGGTTGGAACCTTTGTAGGGTTGCATAGCCTCAAATAAATGATCTATCTTAAATTTAAAGAAAGGATGCTGTATTATGCAAATGAAGCATGTTCAGACTTTGGGTAATGTTCGTGAATTGGAAATGCATGAATTAGAAAGTATTTCTGGTGGCTTCCCGCCTGCACTTATAGCAGCAGGGTATGTTGCTGCTGGTTTTGGTACTGGTTTTGGCGTTTCTTACGGTCTTGCCCGCTGGCTTGGTTAAGCGAGCAAGCGTAGGGTGTGCGGCCTCGGGCACGCACGCATTATTTCGAACCTTGAACTGCGTGCGCGGCTTTGCCGCACACCCTGCGTTATCAGAAGCCGTCTGAAAAGTTTTTCAGACGGCTTTTTTAATTTTTGGTAATTAAAAATCATATGAAAACATCAAGTCACATGTATTAAAACATATACATACCCTTACAGGGTGGATAAAAGTTGATTATTCTTTTCAAAAAAAAATTAAACTTATTTTAGAAACTAAATTTATTCTGTTCTGTCAATAATAGCGAGAACGCCTGATAAAGGCTGTTTCTCTTTTCTTGTAAATTTTTATTTTTTAAGAGGTATGATTTATGAAAGAACTGAATCAGTTTGAATTGGAACAGATTTCCGGCGGCATCGCGCCCGCTATTATCGTTGGCTACCTTGCTTTGGGAGGTGTCGGCTTTACAGGCGGCATAGCCACGGGAGTGAACCGTAAAAATCGGGGGGATAAATCGGCTCTCTGATTAATTTTAAGGTAATACTATTATGAATACCAATACTGCTATTATAATAGGATTAATGTTTTTATTTGCGGTAGGGTTTCTTGCCGGAATTTTTGTAGGTCTGAACAGGCTTAATTAAATCCAAGGAGGATTATTTATGAACAATATGACACATTTTGTTGATGCACGTGAGCTGGAATTGCACGATTTGGAAAATATTGCCGGAGGCATTGCCTTTGTCCCCGCCTTGATTGCCGGTGCCAAAGTGGCCGGAGGCGCAGTTGCTGCCGGAGCAGCATTGTATGGCGGCTTCAAACTTGGTGACTATCTTGGTTACAAGCATGGTTAATTAAGCAGGCGTAGGGTGTGTGCCCTCGGGCATACACGCGTTGTTTTGAACCTTGTTAATACCGCGTGCGCGGCTTTGCCGCACACCCTGCGTTATCGGAGGCCGTCTGAAAAATTTTTCAGACGGCCTTGCTTATATCTGCTTCTCCGGCAGGCGGTTTGTGCCGAATGAAATATTTTTATACGGTATAGTTTTTGATGTTGATTTCCCGTTTTTCATATGCCGTTTTCTTATTTAAAAATTAATTGAACCAATGCCCGTTTTTTCGGTCTGAACCTTGTTCGGTTTTGCAGGTTTTCGATTATCAGGATTTTTGGGTATTGCAAATGGCTGGAAACGACAGTTTTTTCCGCCCGGAAATTTTCGAGGCGAAGAAGAATAAATGGACGGGGCATGTGGTGTTGTCGCGGCCGTTTTCTTTTGTGTTTTTAACGGGCTGTGCGGCGGCGGGGGCGTTTGCGCTGATTGTGTTCGCCTTTTTCGGCAGCTATACGCGCAAAACCACGGTGGAGGGGCAGCTGCTGCCGGTGTCGGGCCTGGTGCGGGTGTATGCGCCGGATACGGGCACGGTTACGGCCAAAAGGGTGAACGACGGCGATTATGTGGAGCAGGGCGACGAGCTTTTAACGATTTCTATGCCGCGCTACAGCGGCGGCGGCGATGTGCGTGCGAAACTGGTTAAAGAGGCGGAGATGAAAAAAGACATGCTGCTGCGCGAAATCGAGCGGCAGAAAAAAGTGCAGAAGGGCGAAGAGCGCTCGCTCACCGATACGGTGGGCAGGCTGCAGAACCAGCTTGCCGATGTGCGCAGCCAGATCAAGGGGCAGGGCAGACGGGTGGAGCTGGCGGCACAGATTATCGAAAAATACCGCCCGCTGCTGAAAAAGGGGTTTATTTCAGAGCAGCAGATGATGGAGTATGAAAACGAGCATCTGAACCAGGTTTCGCAGTTGGACGCGCTCAAGCGGGAAGAGGCGGGCGTGCTGCGCGAGCTGAACACGCAGAAGCAGACGCTGGCCGACCTGCCCGACAAGCAGGAAACCGAATTGAGCCAGCTTAACCGCACGGTGTCGGAGCTGAAGCAGGAAGGGTTGAATTTGGATTTGCAGCAGGAGCAGACGGTGCACGCGAGCAAATCGGGCTATGTGAGCACTTCTAATGTGGAAGTGGGGCAGCAGGTCAGCCCTTCGCAGCTGCTGCTGAGCATCGTGCCGGGCAAAACCGAGCTGGTGGCGAACTTATATGTGCCCAGCCGGGCGGCGGGCTTTGTGAAGCCTGAAGATAAAGTGGTGCTGCGCTATCAGGCTTACCCCTATCAGAAATTCGGCCATGCAGAGGGCAGGATTCTTTCGATTGCGAAAACGGCCTTGGGCAAGCAGGAGCTGGCAAGCCTGGGCAGCGGCTCGGCCGAGGGCGCAGAAAACCAGATGATACAGGCGCAGGCCAACGAGCCTGTGTATCTGGTGAGGGTGAAGCTGGACAAGCAGACGATTAAGGTATACGGCGAAGAAAAACCGCTGCAAATCGGCATGGTGGCCGAGGCCGATATTCTGCACGAGCGCAAAAAGCTTTATGAATGGGTGCTCGACCCGCTTTACAGCATTACAGGCAAGCTTTGAACGACGGTATGAAAAAACTGCTTTGCCAAACCGGCCCGATGGCAATTGCTGCGTTTGTTTATTTGTTTATCAAAAAAACAATCGGGGTTTGTCTATAGGCGCTCAGCGTGTCGTTTTATACGGCTGCATGACTTCGGGGGCAATTGCCGGATTTTGGTTAAGAAATAAATATTTTCAAGAAAAACGGTAACAGAAAACGCAACCGAGGCTATGAGAAAGCTTTTTTATCAGATTATTCCTTTGGTTTTTTTGTTATCCGTGTGCTTTATTATTAAGCAGGCTACTGATATTTCAGGAATTCTGTATTGGATTTTATTTATATTCTGCGTAATGTCCGGCTGCGTAATAGGCAATATTATTTCAAAAAAAATCGATTGAAGAAAACCATCGGTTATTCAAATAAAATTTAATCTATGTATTTGAAATGCGCCTGTATGTCAGCCGTCTGAATTTTTCAGACGGCTTAATCCAATTAATAAAACAGGGTTTGAAGAAACTATGAATTATTTGGAACGCCTCTCTTTCGGGTTCGGCAAAAAGCTGCCCGTAGTATTGCAAACCGAGGTGGCCGAATGCGGTTTGGCCTGCCTGACTGCGGTTGCGGGCTATCACGGTTATCATTCCGATTTGCGCACGATGAGGCAGAAATATTCGCTCTCGCAAAAAGGGCTGACGCTGGCCGATATTGTGCGCTTTGCCAATGATTTGAACCTGACTTCGCGCGCGCTGCGGCTGGATCTGGACGACCTGCCCAACCTGCGCGCGCCCTGTATCCTGCACTGGGATCTGAACCATTTCGTGGTGCTCAAAGAGGTGGTTAAAGACGGCATCATGATTATGGATCCCGCCGTGGGAATGCGCAAAATCAGGCAGGAAGAGGTGTCGCAGAAGTTTACCGGCATTGCGCTGGAATTGTGGCCGAACACGCATTTTGAAAAAAAAGAAGAAAAGAAAAAAGTTAAAATCCTCACGCTGCTCAAAGGCGTTACCGGCGTTAAGCGTTCGTTGGCGCAGGTGCTGCTGCTGGCATTTGCGCTGGAAATTTTCGGCCTGGTCAGCCCGTTTCTGATGCAGTGGGTTATCGACCATGTGATTGTGTCGGCAGACCGAAACCTTCTGCTGACGCTGGTTTTGGGCTTCGGCCTGCTGAAAATACTGGAGCAGCTTACCGGCCTTTTGCAGGCGTGGGTAAACATGCACCTGACCACCACGCTGAATGTGCAGTGGAAAGCCAACATATTCAAAAGGCTGCTCGAGCTGCCCGCCGATTACTTTTCCAAACGCCATCTGGGCGATGTGATTTCGCGCTTCGGGGCCATCGACAATATTCAGGAAACCTTAACCTCCACCGCCTTTAAAACCATTTTAAGCGGCATTATGGCCGTGTTTACGCTGGTGCTGATGTTTTATTACAGCTGGCTGTTAACGGTGGTGGTATTGGTTGCGCTGGCTTTGTATGTCATTATCCGCATCGTTGCCTATTATCCGCTGCGCAACGCCACCGAAGAAAACATTGTGCACGATGCCAAGCAAGACACCTATTTTATGGAAACGGTGCGCGGAATCCACACGGTCAAGCTGTTTGAAAAAAACGAGCAGCGGCACAGCTCGTGGATGACCTTGTTTGTCGATACGGTGAATACCGATTTGACCAAACAGAAGCTCACCAATATTTTCGACTTTGCCAACAAACTCCTGTTCGGCATAGAAGGCATATTGATTATCTATCTGGGCGCCGACAAGATTCTTGCGGGCGGTTTCACCGTGGGCGCGCTCACGGCATTTTGGGCGTATAAAAACCAGTTTGAAGAACGAGTGGGCGAGCTGGTCGACCAATACATCAAAATCCGCATGCTGGGTCTGCACGCCGAGCGTCTGGCCGACATCGTGCTCACCGAAACCGAAACGGAAAAAACCAAAGAAATTTATGTTCCCGAGGTTGAGGGGGACATCGATATTGCGGTGGAAGACGTATCGTTCCGCTATTCCGACACCGAGCCGTATATTCTGAAAAACATCAGCCTGCATATCAGGCAGGGCGAATCGGTGGCGTTTACCGGCAGCTCGGGCTGCGGCAAAACCACGCTGATGAACATCTTAATCGGCAACCTTGCGCCCGAATCGGGCAAAGTGCTGGTAAACGGGCACGACATCCACAAACTTTCACCGCGCTTTATCCGCGGGTTGAGCGGCACGGTAACGCAGGATGATGTGTTGTTTGCCGGCTCGATAGCGGAAAACATCTGCTTTTTCGACGAAACGCCCGACCAGCAGAAGATTATGCAGTGCGCGGCGATGGCGCAGATACACGAAGACATCATGCAGATGACCATGGGCTACGAAACCCTGATAGGCGACATGGGCAACGCCCTGTCGGGCGGACAGAAGCAGCGGATTATTCTGGCGCGCGCGCTTTACCGCGAGCCGAAGATACTGTTTCTCGACGAGGCGACAAGCCATTTGGATATGGAAAACGAGCGGGCGATCAACGAAAACCTGAAGCGGTTGAACATTACCAAAATCATGGTTGCGCACCGCAGGGAAACGATTGAGTCGGCCGACAGGGTGGTGGATATGGAGGCGCTGGCGCACAGGGAGGAGCAGGAAGGGTAGCGGTTTTGCCGAAAAGGCCGTCTGAAAATTTGCCTTTCAGACGGCTTTTTATCGGCAGTAAAAACGATGTAACTATTCGGCATTAACTATTATTTAAATAATGAATGATTTTGTTAATTTAATTAATGTTTTTTTTTTTTTTTGCGAACTTTTGAGAATTGTCGCGGTCTTATCGTATATGAAAAAAGCCGGTTCGGCCAACGGGTTGCATGGTTTGCATAATTGTTATTCAAAATACATTGCAATCCGAATGTCTTAACAAGCAAGTTTATGCGTTTTCAAAATAGATGTGCTTGAACTCGGATATTGTAATTGAAAAACATGAAAATCCTTTTATAAACTTGTTTTTTTAGGAAGCTTTTTAGTACAAATCGTTACGGAAAAATATTGATTATAGGATAAGTTTGATGAATAAAAATATGGTGTTGGTGTCTGATTGGTATTTTGAAAATTTTTAAATAAGAGAGGAAATATGGAGGGTAAAAAGTTTGCAGGCTGCCGTAAAAATAAAATAACGGAATGGGTAATTATTATATTGTTAATGATTTTTTGCGGTTTATTTTCAAGATTTTATTTAAAAGAATTGGTTTCGGATGAAAATTATAAGACAGCAAGTTTCGGATTACTTGTTATTTGTTTTCTGATTTTTTATCCGTTGTTATGTAAAATTTTCATAAAGAAAGGAAAGTAATTATGTTTGAATTGGAAATCCGCGATCTGGAAGTTGTATCAGGAGGAGGTTGGCCTATTTTGGGAGCCATAGCTGCAGGAGCAGCTAGAGTTGCAAGTACTTCTGCTGCTAGGAATGCAGCTATAGGAGCAGGTACATATACTGGCTATTCTTATTTAAGCGGTAATGAAATTACGGCTGCAGGAGTTGCAGGAGCTATGGTTGGCGGTTCAGTAGGAGGTGCAATTAAAAATACAACAGGAGCCGCTATAGCAGGATCGGCTACAGCCGGAGCAACAGAGGGATTGGTTAACGGTAACAGCCCCCTGCTTAATAGGGATAAAAATGATTATGATGCAGGGGGTGGCGAGTATTAAGTTTGAAAATCGAAAACTTTGTTAAATATATTGTTTTATGCCGTCTGAAAACTTCAGACGGCATTTTTCAGATATATTCCAGAATGTTTATGAAACGTTTGAGCTGTTTGTTTTCCGGCTTTCGTAAAAAACTGCCTGTAGTGCTGCAAACCGAAGTGGCCGAATGCGGCCTGGCTTGTTTGGCCTCGGTTTTGGGGTATTACGGGCACCGTATCGATTTAAGCATACTCCGGCAGAAGTATGCGCTGTCGCTCAAAGGTGCCAATCTTGCCCATATCGCACGCTATGCCCATAGTTTGAACCTGAACACGCGCGCGCTGCGCTTGGATCTGGGCGATCTGCCCAACCTGCGCACACCCTGTATCCTGCACTGGGATTTGAATCATTTTGTGGTATTGCGTTCCGTCGGCATAAATTCCATAACGGTAATGGATCCGGCTTCGGGGTTGCTGAAAGTTGAAATGAAAGAGGTGTCGCGCAGGTTTACGGGTGTGGCTTTGGAATTGTGGCCGGATAAAAACTTTGAGAAAAAGGAAGAAAGAAACAAGGTTAAAGTTCTGCTGCTGCTTAAAGATGCAGTAGGCATTAAGCGTTCGCTGATGCAGATACTGCTGCTGGCGTTTGCGCTGGAAATTTTCGGCCTGACTTCTCCGTTTCTGATGCAGTGGGTTATCGATCATGTGGTGGTAACGGCAGACCGTAATCTGCTGCTTATGCTGGTTTTGGGTTTCGGCATGCTGCTGGTTGTGCGGCAGTTGATCGGGCTGTTGCAGTCGTGGGTGGGAATGCATTTTGCCACTACCCTGAATGCACAGTGGAAAGCCAATATATTTGCAAAAATGCTTGATTTGCCTGCCTCTTATTTTTTCAAACGCCACTTGGGCGATGTGGTTTCGCGCTTCGGTGCCATCGACACTATTCAGAAAACACTGACTTCTGCGTTTTTTAAAGTTGTTTTAAACGGCATTATGGCCGTATTCACCTTTTGGCTGATGATGCTTTACAGCGCGGATCTTTCAATGATTGTGGCCGTCGCGCTGATTCTGTATATCCTGATCCGTACGGCAGCCTATTATCCGTTACGGAATACCACCGAGAAAAATATCATTAATACGGCGAAACAAAGCTCTTATTTTATCGAAACAATGCGCGGAATCGGCACGGTGAAATTATTCGATAAAACTCCGCAGAGGTTTAATGTATGGATAAGCCTGTTTGTGAACACGGTCAACACGGGGCTGGCGGCACAGAAATTATCGGTTTTATTTAGTTTTGCCAATTCGTTGATTTTCGGCATAGAAGGCATACTGATCATTTATCTGGGCGCCGACAAGATTCTTGCGGGCGGTTTCACCGTGGGCGCGCTCACGGCATTTTGGGCGTATAAAAACCAGTTTGAAGAACGAGTGGGCGAGCTGGTCGACCAATACATCAAAATCCGCATGCTGGGTCTGCACGCCGAGCGTCTGGCCGACATCGTGCTCACCGAAACCGAAACGGAAAAAACCAAAGAAATTTATGTTCCCGAGGTTGAGGGGGACATCGATATTGCGGTGGAAGACGTATCGTTCCGCTATTCCGACACCGAGCCGTATATTCTGAAAAACATCAGCCTGCATATCAGGCAGGGCGAATCGGTGGCGTTTACCGGCAGCTCGGGCTGCGGCAAAACCACGCTGATGAACATCTTAATCGGCAACCTTGCGCCCGAATCGGGCAAAGTGCTGGTAAACGGGCACGACATCCACAAACTTTCACCGCGCTTTATCCGCGGGTTGAGCGGCACGGTAACGCAGGATGATGTGTTGTTTGCCGGCTCGATAGCGGAAAACATCTGCTTTTTCGACGAAACGCCCGACCAGCAGAAGATTATGCAGTGCGCGGCGATGGCGCAGATACACGAAGACATCATGCAGATGACCATGGGCTACGAAACCCTGATAGGCGACATGGGCAACGCCCTGTCGGGCGGACAGAAGCAGCGGATTATTCTGGCGCGCGCGCTTTACCGCGAGCCGAAGATACTGTTTCTCGACGAGGCGACAAGCCATTTGGATATGGAAAACGAGCGGGCGATCAACGAAAACCTGAAGCGGTTGAACATTACCAAAATCATGGTTGCGCACCGCAGGGAAACGATTGAGTCGGCCGACAGGGTGGTGGATATGGAGGCGCTGGCGCACAGGGAGGGTCAGGAAGGGTAGGGCGGTTTTGTCGGAAAGGCCGTCTGAAAGTTTGGCTTTCAGACGGCCTTTAATTGTTTAGACCCTAATGCTTGGTATATTGCAAGCGGGTAACCGGCCTATTGCTTTTTATTTTTCAATACGATGTTTCAACACACAGGACGACACATAAAGCGCCGCCCTACGTGTTGCCCTGATTGGGAAGGGGTTACACCCCTACCCGATAAACCCAAATTCTACCGCCATAAATGGCGGGGTCTCAACCGAAAAGGAAACTTGATGAAAAATACGATACACGCCACCATACCCCCTACGCTTAACGCCAAACTGTCTGAGTTCAGATAAAAGTTATCGGAAACCTTAATATCGGGAACATCAAGCAGATAGAATACGATACCGGATAACGACTGAAAAATAACGATCAAAACCAAAAACAGTTTCCAATGCTTCAGCATGTTGCTCAGGTTAAATTCCATAGCAGAGCCTTTCTTGCTTTTTGAAAGCCGGGTTGGCGGTTAAATTGAAATACCTTAGGGGCTGTCGACATTTAACCGACGAAGCGGTTTTTTGAGGCAAGCCCCCCGTATGCAAGGCAAAAAGCACGGCAAGAAGGCCGTCTGAAAGGCAGATTTTCAGACGGCCTTGCTTTATTTCAGGCTGTTGAAGTTTCGGCGGAAGTAAACCAGTGTGGGTTCGGCGGTGCCGTGCACCTTGATTTCGCCGATTTCCACATAAAACACATGGTGGGTGCCGATGTCGTGTTGGGCGGTGATTTTACCGTGCAGGTGGGCGAGTGCGCCTTCCACTTGCAGCTGGCCGGTTCGGCCGCGGTGCCAGATATGGTATTCGAAACGCTCTTCGGGCGAGAGCGGGGTGAGGCCGGCGAAGTGTTCCGCGATGTCTTGCTGGCGGGCGGATAACACGTTGATGCACAAATGGCCGTTGTCGGAAAGTATGGGGACGATGGCCGACTGGCGGTTGATGCACAGCAGCACGGTGGGCGGTTCGTCGGTGATGGGGGCGACGGCGGTCATGGTGATGCCGTAACGCCCCGCACTGCCGTCGGTGGTGATAACGTGCACGCCGGCGGCGCATGAGGCCATGGCGTCGCGGAAGGGTTGTTGCAGGGGGTGTGTTGCGGTGGGTGTGTCGGTCATGGCGTAGGGGTTATGGTTTGTCGAGGTGCTCGCCGATGTGGGAGAGTTCGGCCAAAAGGCTTTGCAGTTGCAGCATTTTTTCTTTTGAAAACACGGTTTCGATGCGGTCGTAGCATTTATCGACTTCGGCGCCGAGCGAGTGGTAGAGTTGTTCGCCTTCGGCGGTGAGTTTCAGATAAACGCGGCGCTGGTCGTTGGAGGGCTTCAGGCGCACCAGAAGGCCGGCTTTTTCAAGGCGGGTGAGGATGCCGGTGAGGCTGGGGCGCAGAATGCAGGCTTGGTTGGCCAAGTCTTGAAAGTCTAAAGTGCCGTTTTCGGCCAAAAGGCGGATGATGCGCCATTGCTGGTCGGTGAGGCCGGCGTTGTGAAGGATGGGGCGGAACTGCGTCATCAGGGCTTCGCGCGCCTGAATCAGGCTGATGTTCATAGATGCGTGCTTTGAAGGGGGCGGCATGGCGGGTTCTCCGGTATTTTCCAATGTGGCGGCTGTTGTGGTGTTTTTTGATGTTTAGGCGGCTAATATTATTCCAATACGTTTGGAATCTCAACGGTATCTTGCAGCAGGCATTAAAAAACCTGTTTTCAGGCTATGGCAGGCCGTCTGAATGCCAAGTTTAATGTAAATATCATGATGGTTGCTGTTGTTATTTTATGTCGGTTTTATACCGCCTGTTTCAAAAATAATACCGAATATCTACAGGCTGAAAACTTTACTCTATAATATAAAAAGAAATTCACATTATTTTACGGAAAACATATGAAAGTTTACGCATTTGGCATTACACGCGACGGCAAAACAGAAACCGTGGAAATACACCCTGATCAGCCTGCGGCCGGGCAGACTCTGCCCGATGCGGCGCATCGAGTGCCGGAGGAACAGACCGAACCGGCAGTGCAGCCTGCAGCCGGGCAGGCAGAAGGCGGTTTGTGGGCGTATGCCGGTGAAACGCACGGCAGTGCGCCTGATTGGGTGCGGAAAGGTTACCGAACAGGTTTTCCGTTAGAAAAACAACAATATGCCGCGCAGGCGGGCGGTACTGCTGCCGCCGCTGCCGATGAAGGGGCTTGGCAGGCGGTCCGGCCTGTGGCGGAAGAAGTAGCCGCCGGCGGAAGTGCGGGCGGTGCAAAGTTGTGGGGAGCGGCAGCGGCGGTTTCAGGCTTGGCCGCAGCAGGCTTGGCCGCAGCACGGCGCGGGGGCGGCGCGGCAGACGGAGCCGGTCAGGCGCAGCCCGCCGCCGAGCAGAATCCTTCGGAAACACTTCCGGAAACCGTTTCCCTGCCTGCAGAACCTTCTGCACCTGCGGCCGAGTCCGAGGGGCCGTCTGAAACGGCTGGGGAAACGGAACCCTCCGCACCAGAGGTTACGCTGCCTCAGCCGGTAGTTGTTTTGCATACGCCGGCGGGCGACGGCATTGTTAATATTGCTGAATCGCAAGCTTCGGTAACGGTGTCGGGCATGGTTGGAAATGTGCGGGAGGGAGATACGGTTACGGTTGCCGTCGGCAGCCGGAGCTATGCGGCAACCATGAAAAACGGCACGTTCAGCGTGGAGGTTGAAGGCGCGGTTTTAGCTACGGCAGACGAAATCCGTGCGTTTGTTCAAACAGCCGATGCAGCAGGCAATGCTGTTGTTGCCGAAACCGGCCTGGCCTATACCCTCGACTTGCAGGCTCCCGAAGTGGCGGTTTCGATTGATGCGGTTGCGGGAGACGACGTGCTTAACCGTGCCGAACGCGCGCAAAGCACCCATACGGTTTCGGGCACGGTAACGGGAATGCAGCCCGACGAGCGGATAAGCAGCGTTACCGTGAGCGTGAACGGTGAGGATTATGCCGCCGAAGTGAGCGGCAGCGGCTACAGCGCAGATATTCCGACCGGGCAGCTGGCGGCGGCAAACGAAGTGGCCGTGCGTGCCGAAGTGGTTGATGCGGCCGGTAATACCGGCACGGCGGAACACACCCGCAGTTATCTTAATGCCGATCCCGATCCCATTATTGTGCTTGATGCGGTTGCCGGAGACGGCATCATCAATAAAGCCGAGGCCGAAAGCGGCAGCATTACCCTTTCGGGCCGTGTGGAAAATGTGGAAGACGGATCCGAAGTTACCTTGAGCGTGGGCACGCAGCACACCACCGCCGTGGTTTCAGACGGCCTGTTCGGCACGGATGTGGATGCATCGTTTTTCGGCATCGGCAGCAGCACCCGCAGCGGTTTCGGCACACTCACCGCATCAGTGAGCACCACAGGCGGCGGAGGGGCGGTAACGTTTTCTGATTCGCAGGCATACCGCATTGATTTGGAGAACAGCACCGCAATCACTATCGACGCAGTAACGGGCGACAATGTGGTGGACGGCAGCGAGCTGGCACAGCCAACCCTCACGGTTTCGGGAAAAGTAACCGACGGCAAAACGGGCGCTGCGGTAACCGTAACCGTAAACAAAACCGAACACACCGCCATGGTGCAGGCAGACGGTACTTACAGCGTTGAAGTGGAAACCGCCCGGGTGTTTCCCGGCGGGGCAGAGGGCAAATATGCCGTCGCCGCCAGCGTGCAGCGTATCGACGAAGCAGGAAACGAAGGCAGCGGCAATGCCGTTGCCTCCCGCATCTTCACGGTTGATACAACTCCGCCCGCAGGTGTGATTGTGCTCGATGCAGTAACGGGCGACAACGTGATCAACCAAAGCGAAGCGGCGCAGGCGGCGGTTACGGTTTCCGGCAAAATCACCGGCTTGGGAGAAGGCGACGATGTACAGTCGGTTACCGTTACCGTGGGCGGTAACGAATACCGCGCCGATTTGAAAGGCGCAACGTTCAGCGCACAAGTGCCGGCCGAAGTGATGGCGGCCGACACCGAAGTGAGCGCAGCCGGCACGGTTAAAGATATGGCCGGGCGCACCGCCGAAACCGCCGCCGCTACACAGGGCTACACCTATCAAACCGTGCCGCCCGAAATCGAAATCGGCATCGGCAGCATCAACGGCGGCAAAGCCGTGAATGCGGCAAAACTGCCCGAAACCGTGTTGATTGAAGGCACGCTCGCCGCAGGCACAACCGTTTCTAAAGACAGCATCGCCGTCGGCATCACCATCAACGGTACCACCTACACACCAGTGGTTTCAGACGGCCATTGGACCTTGCAACTGCCCGCAACCGCGCTGGCCGTTAATGAAGGCCGTCTGAACATCAGCGCACACGCAAGTGCGGCCGATGCTTACGGCAACACCGCCGAACACACGGCAACCGGCAGCTATGATGTGGACACCGTTGCCCCCGTGCCGACTATTGAATTAAACGACATCGCCGCAGGCAATATCATCGGCGAGAACGAGAAAAACGGCGAAGTAAGCGTTTCAGGCAAGGTGGGCGGCGAATTCAAAGCGGGCGACACCGTTGCCTTAACCGTTAACGGCGTCAGCCATGAAACCGCCGTTGACGGCAGCGGTGCGTTTGCCGTTAACGTACCCGGCGAGCTTTTGGCTTCTGCCGCCGTGCCGGTGGTTTATGCCGTTGTTAACACAACCGACGAAGCCGGCAACACCGGTTCCGCCCGAACCGGCCTCGGCTACAGCATACAGTCGGGCGATATCGGCATCAGCCTCAATGCCGTTACTGCTGACGATTTTATCAACGTAACCGAAGCCGGGCAGCAAATCGAAATTTCCGGCCGCGTGTCGGGTGCGGATGCTAAGGTTGGCCAAACCGTAACATTAACGGCAGGCGGCGAAACCCTCTATGCCGAAGTAAACGGCGATTACAGCTTCAGCGCGTCGGTAGCTGCCGGAAAACTGCTTGCAGGCAGCGGCTACACCGTGCGGGCCGCCGTGAGCGGGTTAAACGGTGCCGAAGCCGTTACCGCGCGCAGTTACGGAGTGGCCGCCGAAGCCGCAGCCGATATCGGCATCACACAGATAGGCAGCAATTTCAGCATCGGCCTGCCCCAAGCCGCCACCACCCGTATCGGCGGCATAATCGGGGTTGAAGGCGTATTCGCCGAGGGCATGAACAGCGAAAGGCTGCGCCAAATCACCGTAACCATCGGCGATAAAAGCTACACCGCAGGCGTTAAGGCCGACCGCAGCTTTTATCTGGATATCCCCGTTAAAGAATTGGCGGAATTAAACGGCGAAACGCTTGCTTTTAAAGTGGATGCCGATCCGCAGCTTTACGGTTTGGTGCAAACCGGCAGCAATGCCTACCGCATCGATGCACTTTCTCGTTATGCACCGGTGAAGGTGGAGTCGGTTATATTCGACAGCCCCTATATCAAACAGAATTCAGACGGCCTGTATGTGGTGGCCGGGGCGGAAGCGGAGCAGACCCTTATCGGCGGCACGGTGGGCGGCAGCGCCAAAGCGGGCGATACCGTAACGCTGGAAGCCGGCGGTAAAATCTACACTACGCGCGTTGGCGACGACCTTACCTTCAGCGCCAAAGTGCCGACGGAAGACTTGGCAAACGCCGAAACCCACACCGTGCGCGCCGTGTTGGGCACTACCGACGGCGCAGGCGGCAGTATCACCGTTACCGACAGCAAAACCTACGCCGCGCCGAATCAAAACAGCGGCACATTCGTCAGCGCGCACAATCAAACAAGCAGCACTGCGGCCGACGGCAGCCACACCGGCGAAGGGTATGACTTACCGTATTTCATTCAGAAAACCGGCAACCCCGGCGGCGGCAGCTACGGTATCGCCTTCGGCGGCAATACCGACGGCCCCGCCGTGGTCAAATACCACTTTATGACGCTTGAAGAAATTGCCGCCCTGCCGGAGGATTACAACCGTTATATCGACCGCAGCACGATGAGCACCTATTCGTCGGATCTGCAGGAAACCGTGCGCAACGCATATAAAGAAATCAGCGCCGCAACCAACATAGAATTCGTTGAAACCGGCAGCATGGCCGAAGCCGACACCAACTATTTCATGGGCAACCTGACCAACGGTTTCGAAGCCTCTTCCGCCATCGCCTACAACGGCGGCCTGATTGCGTGGAACAGCCGCCACAACTATATGTCGTGGGGTGAAGATTTCCTCCGCTACACCGTGCTGCACGAAGTTACCCACACCCTCGGCATGACACACACGTCCGACAGTTTTACCGGAGGTTACCTCAAAGAAGAAACCGTCGAGTTTTCCAATATGTCGTATAAAGCCTATGCCAACAACAGCCTGTTTTTAAACCAAGGCCAGTTGCGGATCTACGATTTGGCCTATCTGCATTACGCATTCGGCGTCAACCAAAACGTGCGCACCGGCGACGATACCTACACCTTCAAAAACTACAATATGTACAGCCAAGATGCCGACCGCTATATTTGGGACGCAGGCGGTGTCGATACCTTCGACGCTTCCGCCGAAAAGCAGGGGGTAAACGTCAACCTCTCCCCCGGTTCGTGGATCTACACCGGCGGCAGTCCGGAAACAACCTTCGCCGTAACCGGCAGCAGCACCTACGATATGCGCAGCTATTTCGGGCTGGGCGCTGATGCAGAACTCAGCGGCAACAGCGCCGCCACCGTAACGCTGAACACCTACACCGAAGGCCAAGCCTTTATCGGCTACGGCACGCAGATAGAAAACCTGATCGGTTCCGAATACGACGACGTACTCACCGGCAACGACGCCGACAACATCATCACCGGCGGTGCAGGCAGCGACATTTTGACCGGTGGGGCCGGTAACGATTATCTCGACGGCGGCAGCGGCGCCGATGTGCTGATCGGCGGCACAGGCAACGATACTTATATAGTCGACGATATCGGCGACACCGTTATCGAGGCCGAAAACGAAGGCGAAGATCATGTGTACAGCAGCATCGACTACACCCTCGGCGATCATCTCGAATCCCTCACCTTAATCGGCACCACGGCCGTTACAGGCAACGGCAACAGCCTGAACAACACCCTTACCGGCAACGGTGCAGACAACATACTCAACGGCGGCGCGGGGGACGACCGCATCATAGGCGGTGCCGGCAGCGATATTCTCACCGGGGGCGAAGGGCGCGATACTTTCGTATTCGACAGCGTTTTAGACGGCAGCGTCGACACCATCACCGATTTTGACGTAGATCTTGACATTATCGAGCTGCACAGCAGCATTTTTGAGAGCCTGAGTAGCTCTACGATGGAAGAATGGGAACAATATGTCCGCTACCATGCCGATACCGGCCACCTCTTTTACGACGGCGACGGCAGCGGTAGGGGCGACGCTGTCCATTTCGCCACACTCGATAAAGATTTGGAAATCAGCCGGGCCAACTTTACCGTGGTATAGAGCCCTAGGGCGTGTAGTCATAATGCTTTCTGACTACACGCCCTAAAATTATTGGCGATATAATCCGGGCCGTCTGAAACATCTGTCGAACCCGTTATGCCGCAAACCCTGAACCAATGGCTGCAAGCCTGCCCGTTGCCCAAAAACGAAGCGCGTATGCTGCTGCAACACGCCGGCGGCTACACCCGCGCCCAACTGGTTACGCGCGGGCAGGAAACGCTGCCCGAAACCGTGGCCGCCGCCGCCGCCGCGCTGGCCGATCGCCGCATCGGCGGCGAACCGGTGGCCTACATTCTCGGCACGCGCGAATTTTACGGCCGCACTTTCCAAGTGAACGGCAGCGTGCTGATTCCCCGCCCCGAAACCGAACATCTGGTCGAAGCCGTGCTCGAGCACCTGCCGCCGAACGGGCGGGTGTGGGACTTGGGCACAGGCAGCGGCATCATTGCAATAACCGTTGCACTCGAGCGCCCCGATGCGCTCGTGCGCGCTTCCGACATCAGCCCCCAAGCCTTGCAAACCGCCGCCGCCAACGCCCGCGCGCTCGGCGCAAACATCGAATTTGCCTGCGGTTCGTGGTTTGAGGCGGGCGGGCCGTCTGAAAACCAATCCTACGACATCATCGTTTCCAACCCGCCCTATATCGAAGCGGGCGACAGCCATTTGCAGCAGGGCGATTTGCGTTTCGAGCCGCAAAACGCGCTCACCGATTTTTCAGACGGCCTAAGCTGTATCCGCACGCTGGCGCAGGAAGCCGGCCGGCGGCTCAAAGCCGGCGGCATGCTGTTGGTGGAACACGGCTATAACCAAGGCGCGGCGGTGCGGGCGCTGTTTGAGCAAAACGGGTTTGCGCAAGTGGAAACGCGGCAGGATTTGGCGGGATTGGACAGGTTGACGTTAGGCCGTCTGAAAACTTAGTGCACATATAGGGTCAAGCCCGATAATGACGAAATCAAACATTTCAGACGGCCTCAATGTTTTTCACAACCCTGCCAGCAGCCTGGGCAGTTCCGACAAATCATCGATAACCGCCAAACAGCCCGCCTGCCGCAATTGTTCCGCCGGATGGGCGCCGGTGGTGATGCCCACGGCGCGGGCGCCGGCGTTGGCGGCCATTTCCAAATCGTAAACGGTGTCGCCTACCACCAGTGCGTCGGCAGGGCTAAGCCCCAGCTCGTCGCACAGCTTGAACACCATGTCGGGTGCGGGTTTGGAGGGCTGCTCGCCCGCGCAGGCGGTGGCCAGCCAAAAGCCGGCGGTGCCGGTTTGGGCGATGGCTTTGTCCAGCCCGCTCCTGCCTTTGCCGGTGGCCACCGCCAGCCAATAGCCTTGCTGCTTGAGGGTTTGCAGGCAGGGGAGGGCGCTGTCGAACAGTTTCATGTTGTGGTTGTTGGGGTTGAGGTAATGGTGGGCGTAGGTTTCGGCCAACTGTTCTTTGGTGTGGATGTCGGCATCGGGTGCGAGGTGGCGGATGATGGTAACAAGATTGTAGCCGATTAATTTTTTAACGGCGGCGGCTTCGGGGGCGGGCAGGCCGCATTCGGCGAAGGTTTGCCGGAAAGTATCGATAATCGGGCCGGTGGTGTCGGCCAGCGTGCCGTCCCAGTCGAAAATAATCAGTTTGGGTTTCATATCGGTTTTCCTTTCCGGCCGTTTCCCGTTTTTAAGTCTCATTTTAAGAAACAATTAAAGGCCGGCTTAAAGCGGCTATCGGGAACACATATGAGTAACAAAATGAATAAAAAAGGTAGAAACAGCAGCTATTATAGTGAAAATCCAATTGATGCTGTATTCGTATTTGGGTTTGAAAAAATCGTCAAGTTTGAGCAGCCTGCCCAAAAACACTAAAAAGAAAAAACTGCTCAAGCAGAAGGTTTTAAAAAATGTTGGGTTTAAAAAATAAAGCCGTCTTGGCTGCGTTCAGACGGCCTATTATCCGATTGTGCCGCCGTATTCTGTAAATCTTGGTAAGGCCGTCTGAAAGGGTGTAGAATACGCGCCGTTTCCAACCACACGCCTGAACGGTTCAGGCACGTATCATGGACCTTCCCAGTTCATTACCAGCCGCACACAACCCCACCGTTTAACCACCCCGCCGGAATACTGCCCCCGCACTTCAGGCGGGCGGAGTATTTATGAGCATCGAAGAAAATACCCCCGAAACCGCCGAAGCGGGCAAAACAGGACGTATGCCGCTCGACATCGGACGCATCCACGCACTTACCGAGGCCCTGCTGCCCGCAGCCGGGCAGATTGAAAACAACCTGCCCGTTGAAGACGAAACCTTAAACGCCAAACTGGTCGAGCTCATTGCCGTGCTGCACGAGCTGCACCCCGCCGACGTGGCGGCGGTGCTCGAATCGCTGCCACCCAAAGAGCGTTCGATGGTGTGGCATCTGGCTTCGCCCGAAGAAGACGGCGAGGTGCTGCTGGAAGTTTCCGACGCGGTGCGCGAAACGCTGATCGGGTCGATGGACAAAGAAGAGCTGCTCGCCGCCGTAGACGATTTGGACGCCGACGAGCTGGCCGAGCTGGCGGGCGGCCTGCCGCACCAAGTGGTATATGAGGCGCTGCAAACCCGCGATGCCGAAGAGCGCGCGCAGGTGCAGGCGGCGATGTCGTATGAAGACGATCAAGTGGGCGCGATTATGGATTTCGAGCTGGTGAGCATCCGCGCCGACGTGGCCTGCGAAGTGGTGCTGCGCTACCTGCGCCGTTTCGAGAGCCTGCCCGACCACACCGATAAAATATTCGTGGTCGACGAAAACGACATTCTGCAGGGTGTGCTGCCCATCCGCAAACTGTTGGTGGCCGACCCCGACGAGCTGGTGGAAAACGTGATGGCCACCGACGTGGTGCGCTTCCACCCTGAAGACAACGTGGAAGAAGCCGCACAGGCCTTCGAGCGTTACGACTTGGTAACCGCCCCCGTGGTCGATGAAAACAAAAAACTTATCGGCCGCATCACCGTCGACGAAATGGTCGATGTGATCCGCGAAGAGGGCGAAGCCGATATGTTGAACATGGCCGGTTTGCAGGAAGACGAAGACTTGTTTGCCCCCATTTGGCACTCGGTCAGAAACCGCTGGGTATGGCTGGCGGTAAACCTGTGCACCGCCTTTATTGCCAGCCGCGTTATCGGCGCATTTGAAGGCAGCATCGAAAAAATCGTGGCGCTGGCCGCGCTGATGCCGATTGTGGCGGGTATAGGCGGCAACTCGGGCAACCAAACCATCACCATGATTGTGCGCGCGATGGCCACGGGGCAGATTTCCGGCACCCAGGCCGGCCGGCTGCTGAAAAAAGAAGTGGGCGTGGCACTGGCCAACGGCCTGATTTGGGGCACGGTGATGGGTGTGATTTCATGGTTGATGTATGGTAGTTTGGGCATCGGTCTGGTTATGGTGGCCGCGATGACGCTCAACCTGCTGCTCGCCGCCACCGTGGGCGTGCTGATTCCCGTTTTGATGGACAAAGCCGGCCGCGATCCCGCGTTGGGCAGCTCAGTGCTGATTACCGCCGTAACCGATTCGGGCGGCTTCCTGATTTTCCTGGGGCTGGCCACGATGTTTTTGCTGTGATGCCTGTATCGTGAACCAAAGGCCGTCTGAAACGTTTCAGACGGCCTTCATTATGGAAATAAAGTTTCACCTGCCTGCATCGATTACCCTGATTCCGTATTGCGGGATATATCCGTCAACAGTCATCAGCTCCAAACCTTCTGCTTGGGTCTGGGCAATCAGCATTCTGTCAAAAGGATCCTGATGTATCGCAGGAAGCAGGCCGGCCTGCTTTGCGTGGAAGAAATCTATCGGGAGGCGTTCAAAATCTTCCTGCCCGATAATCTCGAAAAATTCTTCGGGCAGTTTCAGCAGCCCCTTATTCAGCTTGATTGAAATTTCCCAAATACTTGCAGCACTGACAAAAATCAGATTGTTGGAGTTTTCGATCAGTTTTCGGGCATTTTCCCCTAACTTCCCATCATCCAGCAGCCACCACAGTACCACGTGCGTATCTAATAGGATTTTTCTCATAGGGACGATGCCTCAAATAAATCTGCGGTCTCTTTATCACTTTCAAGGATTCGCGAAATATCGGTGTTTTCGGAATGGCTGAATTTTTTCAGACTGCCTGCTTTCCGTTGTTGTTTGACAATGCAGGTTAATTGAACGCAGGGCTTGCCCGCCTTGGCAATAATGACTGTTTCTCCGGCCTCGGCCTTTTGTATCAGTTGGCTGAGATTGGTTTTTGCCTGATGGATATTTGCTTGGAACATAATCATGCCTTTTCTTAGTTCAGTTAGCTAATTATAGCCGGTATTCAAACGGATGGCGACCCAACTTAATGTTCACATAGGAGGCCGTCTGAAAACGTTTTTCAGACGGCCTTTGGTTCATATGCCGCCGGATAGCGTTCAAAAATCGTTTAAAATAGCCACTTCCACCGCTTTCCTCAACGCTATGACCCCCGAACACCAAAAGCTGCTCAAAATCAACGACGCCACGGCCAAGAAGCTTGCAAAGCTCAACCTCGACACGCCGTGGGACGTGGTGCTGCACCTGCCTCTGCGCTATGAAGACGAAACGCACATCATGCCGATTGCCGATGCGCCGCTCGGCACGCCGTGTCAGGTGGAAGGAGAGGTGGTTCATCAGGAAGTGCAGTTCAAGCCGCGCAAGCAGTTGGTCGCGCAGATACGCGACGGCTCGGGCAGCGTGCTGCATCTGCGCTTTATCCATTTTTACCCAAGCCATCAAAAGCAGCTCGCGGCGGGTAAACGCATACGCGCGGTGGGCGAAATCAAGCACGGGTTTTACGGCGACGAGATGATACACCCGAAAATCCGCGATGCCGAAGGCAGCAGCCTGGCCGAAAGCCTCACGCCCGTGTATCCCACCGTAAACGGCCTCAACCAGCCGACCTTGCGCCGCATCGTTCAGACGGCCTTAGACACGGTTTCCCTGCACGACACTTTGCCCGATGAATTATTAGGCCGTCTGAACCTGCCGCACTTGGCCGAAAGTCTGCGCCTGCTGCACGCACCGCCGCCGAGTTTCACCATCCACCAGCTTTCAAACGGCACTTTGCCCGCGTGGCAGCGGCTGAAGTTTGACGAACTGTTGGCGCAGCAATTATCCATGCGTTTGGCACGGCAAAAGCGCATCAGCGGCCAAGCCACGCCCCTGTGCGGTACGGGCGAACTCACGGCCAAGCTGATGGCCGCGCTGCCGTTTGCACTCACCGCCGCACAAGAGCGCGTGCTCGCAGAAATCCGCAGCGATATGGCACAAACCCATCCCATGCACCGCCTGCTGCAAGGCGACGTGGGCAGCGGCAAAACCATCGTGGCCGCGCTTTCCGCGCTGGCCGCCATCGAAGCGGGCTGCCAAGCGGCAGTGATGGCGCCCACCGAAATTCTGGCCGAGCAGCATTACGCCAAGTTCAAACAATGGTTCGAACCGCTGGGTTTGAGCGTGGCATGGCTCTCCGGCAGCCAGCGCAAAAAAGCCAAAGACCAAAACAAAGCCGCCATTTCAGACGGCCTTGTGCATATCGCCGTGGGCACGCACGCGCTGTTTCAAGACGACGTGGCCTTTCCCGATTTGGGGCTGGTGATTGTGGACGAACAGCACCGCTTCGGCGTAGCTCAGCGTTTGGCCTTGAAAAACAAAGGGCAGGACGTGCATCAGCTCATGATGTCGGCCACACCGATACCGCGCACGCTGGCAATGAGTTTTTTCGCCGACCTCGACGTTTCCGTCATCGACGAACTGCCGCCCAGCCGCACCCCGATTAAAACGCGCTTAGTGAATAGTGTACGCCGCGCCGAAGTGGAAGGGCTGGTGTTGGGCGCGTGCCAAAAAGGGCAGCAGGCCTATTGGGTCTGCCCGCTGATTGAAGAAAGCGAAACCCTGCAACTGCAAACCGCCACCGAAACACTGGCCGAGCTTCAGACGGCCTTGCCCGAACTCAATATCGGCCTCGTGCACGGCCGCATGAAACCCGCCGAAAAAGCCGAAGTGATGGCCGAATTTTCCGCAGGCCGTCTGAATGTGTTGGTGGCCACCACCGTGATTGAAGTGGGCGTGGACGTGCCCAACGCCGGCCTGATGGTCATCGAACACGCCGAACGCATGGGCTTGGCGCAACTGCACCAGCTGCGCGGCCGCGTGGGGCGCGGCGCAGCGGCCAGCTCGTGTGTGCTGCTGTTTTCCGAACCCTTAAGCGAACTCGCCAAAGCGCGCCTGAAAGTGATTTACGAACACACCGACGGCTTTGAAATCGCCCGCCAAGATTTAAACATACGCGGCCCCGGCGAATTTCTCGGCGCACGCCAAAGCGGCGTGCCGATGCTGCGTTTCGCCAATTTGGAAGAAGATTTGCAGCTGCTGGAAAAAGCCCGCGAAATCGCGCCCAAGCTGATTGAAGAGCGGCCGGATATTGTGGAGGCGCATTTGGAACGGTGGCTGAGCAGTAGGGAAGGGTATTTGGGGGTGTGAGCGGATGTTTTAAGGTATCGAAAAGAATTTTGCAAAGGTCTCAGGCCGTCTGAAAAAAGTTTTCAGACGGCCTGAACAGATTTGGCAAAGGTTTCGGCTTTTGATTGCCGCGGTATGTCCGAAGTTTCCGTTTACATCACTTCCAGCGTTTCAATCCCCAACAGTTCCAAGCCCTGTTTCAGCGTTTCGCCGGTTAGCGCGGCCAGTTGCAGGCGGGTGTTGCGGGTTTGGCCTTCGGCTTTCAGAATCGGGCAGGCTTCGTAGAAACGGGAAAACAGCGTTGCTGTTTGGTAAAGATAAGCGGCCAGATAATGCGGGTAGGATGTGTCGGCGGCGTTTTGCAGCACGTCTTCAAACTTCAGCAGCTCCACCGCCAGCTGTTTTTCCAGCGGCTCGCTCAAGGTTAAAGCGGCGGTTTTGTCCCATTCGCCCGCTTTGCGGAACACGCTTTGCACGCGGGTGTAGGCGTATTGCAGGTAGGGCGCGGTATTGCCTTCGAAGCTGAGCATCACATCCCAGTCGAACACATAATCGCTGGTGCGGTTTTTGCTCAAATCGGCGTATTTCACCGCGCCGATGCCGACGGTACGGCCGATTTTCGCTGCTTCTTCCGCCGCCAATTCACTGTTTTTGCTTTGCACCAAAGCGGTGGCGCGCTCGACCGCTTCGTCCAGCAAATCCACTAATTTCACAGTATCGCCCGAACGGGTTTTGAACGGTTTGCCGTCTTTGCCCATCATGGTGCCGAAGCCGATAAATTCGGCTTGAACATTTTCGGGCAGCCAGCCGGCTTTGCGTGAAACGTTAAACAATTGTTCAAAATGCAGTTTTTGACGGGTATCGACCACATACAGCAGGCGGTCGGCTTTAAGTTTGCCTACGCGGTAACGCACGCAGGCCAAATCGGTGGTGGAATAGAGAAAGCCGCCGCCTTGTTTCTGCACGATAAAGGCGGCGGGGTCGCCGTCTTGGTTTTTGAATTCGTCGAGAAACACCACTTTGGCGCCGTCGTCGTCCACCGCCAAGCCTTTTGCGCTCAATTCGTTGATAACATTGTGCAAATCGTTGTTATAAATAGATTCGCCCGCCACATCATCGGGTGTGATCAGCAGGCCCAAGGTGTCGTACACGTTTTGCGCGTGGCGCAGGGAAATTTCGACGAACTGTTTCCACAAGGCCAGCACGGTTTCGTCGCCGCCTTGCAGTTTCACCACATATTCGCGGGCGGTGTCGGCAAAGGCGGGGTCTTTGTCGAAGCGCACTTTGGCGTTACGGTAAAACTGTTCCAAATCGGAAAGTTGGAATTCGGTATTGTGTTGCTGCTGCTCGACCATATAGGCCACCAGCATGCCGAACTGTGTGCCCCAGTCGCCGACGTGGTTTTGACGGATAACGGTGTGCCCCAAAAAGCCGAGGATGCGGGCGATGCTGTCGCCGATAATGCTGGAGCGCAAATGGCCGACGTGCATTTCTTTGGCAAGGTTGGGGGAGGAATAGTCAATCACCACGGTTTGTTTGTTTGCCGCCTCCGCCACGCCGCAGCGCGCATCGTTTAAGGCCGCGCGCAGGTGTTTGGCCAAAAAGCCCGCATTCAGGCGCAGGTTGATAAAGCCGGGGCCGGCAACTTCGGCACTGTCGATAACGGCGCTGCCCGCGAGCGCGTCGGCCACTTTTTGCGCCAGCTCGCGCGGGTTCTGCTTGGCCTGCTTGGCGGCGCCCATCACGCCGTTGATTTGGAAGTCGCCGAAACCGGCGTTTTTGGCGGGCTGCAAAATCACCGGCGCGCCGGCGATACCGGCGGCGGCAAAGGCTTGTTCGGCTTCTTGGGAAACGGTTTGGTATAGGTTCATTCGGATAATGCTCGGGTCAATCAAACAGGTAAAGGCCGTCTGAAACGGCCTGCGGGTTCGGGCATTATTTTAAAAGAAATCGGCGCGGGGTTGTAGCTTTTCTTTGGACGGGTGGGGAAGCAGGAAGGCCGTCTGAAAACGGGCGGGCGGTTTTCAGACGGCCTCAAGGTAGTTTTGCAAAGGCGTTAGGCGGCTGTATGTGGTTTATTTTCGCCCGCCCTGCTGATTCGGGCTGCCGCCGTCAAACCACTTCAAGCCGTTGCCGTTTTCTTTGCCGCTGTTTCGGCCGGACTGTTCCCGGCTGATTTCGACGGCAAACTGTTTTTCGCAGGGAACGCCGTTTTTATCGCCGTCCATTTTCACATTGGGGCAATGCTTCAGAAAGAATTTGGCTTCTTCGTAAGATTTCATTTGCGAGCAGTATTGCCTGCCGTCGCATCTGAATGCGGAAGGGGGTCTGCTTTTTTCCGTAGCCTCCACCGCTTCTTTCCAGGCGCGGCGTTCGGCTATCATTTTTTCGGCCACTTCGTCTACCACTACGGCGTTGTTGGTTTGGCTTGCACGGTAGGTCTGCCAATAATCCAGGCCGTAATAGCCGGCGGCGCCGAGCAGGGGGATGCCGATCAGGGCGGCGGCCATGCCTGCGAGCCAGCGGTTCAGGTTTTTGGGGGTATCTTCATTTGATTCGGCTGCGGTTGCGGCGGGTGTGCGGCGGCGGTTGAGGTATTCGATGTTTTTGGCTTCTTCGGTGCCGCGCTTGTTGCTGACAATTTCAAAAGATACGGTTTCACCGTCGCGCGGCGGCGGGTTTTCTGTTTCGAATTCGCCGATGTGGGCGAAAATTTCCGATTTGGTTTGTTCTTCTTTAATGAAACCGAAGCCGAGCTCATAGTCCCAGCGCATGATGGTGCCGTGGTAACGCATATTTTCCCTTTTTGGTATTGTTGTTATGCAATTGCGTTATTTTAAAAGAAAGCCGTTTGAAACACATCATTTTTTTGACTGTTCTTAATATATGTAAAACGTTTTTTCAGACGGCCTTGACAAACCCTTTGAAAAGATTAATATAAAATCACTACACAAGATTACAAAACGCAACACAAGTGGTGATTATGCCTACAATTGAGATTATTCCTATCAGCGAATCCGCGCTGGCCTGCGTGCTGCCGCCGCCTGCCGCGCTGCCGAAACAGCAGCGGTTGTGGGCGTTTGCCGATGCGGTGCAGGCGCTGCCCGAAACGGAAGAGGCGGTAACGGGCATGAACAATTTAACCGTGTTTGTGCGCCCGGATACCGATTTACAGGCGTTTTCAGACGGCCTCTTGGCATTGTGGCCGCAAACCGAAGCCGTTAAGCGCAAAGGCAGGCGCGTGCGTATTCCCGTGGTTTATGGCGGCGAGTTCGGCGAAGACTTGGCCGAAGTGGCGGCCTTTCACCAAACCGGCGCCGAGGAGATTGTGCGCCGCCACACCGAGCCTGTTTATACGGTGTTTATGATGGGCTTCCAGCCCGGGTTTCCTTATTTGGGCGGGCTGCCGGAAAACCTGCACACACCGCGCCGCGCGGTTCCGCGCATCAAGGTGCCGGCCGGTTCGGTGGGCATAGGCGGCAGCCAAACGGGCGTGTATCCGTTTGCTTCGCCGGGCGGCTGGCAGATTATCGGCCGCACCGAAGTGCCTTTGTTTCAGATAAACGCCGATCCACCCGCCCTGTTGGCGGCAGGCGACACGGTGCAGTTTGTGGCAGAAAGGGTTTGGCTATGATGTATGTGGCCGATATTCAGGCAATGGCCCATATACAAGACTTGGGGCGCTACGGTTTGCGCCGCTACGGCATCGGCCACGCGGGTGCGATGGACACGCTGTCGCTGCGGGCGGGCAACCTGCTGCTGGGCAATCCCGAAGGGGCGGCGGCGGTTGAAATCGCCTTGGGCGGCATGAGTGTATCGTTTGCCCACGACACGCCTTTCTGCATCACCGGGGCGGTTTACGAGGCCCAGCTCGACGGCGAACCCGTTTATTCCTACTGGCGCTACACCGCCCGCCGCGGGCAAACCCTGAAACTGATACGCGCGGTGCAGGGAATGTATGGTTATTTGTGTGTGTACGGCGGTTTCAACGTACCTGCGGTGCTCGGCTCGCGCAGCACCGATTTGAGGGCGGGTTTCGGCGGTTTCGAAGGGCGCTGCCTGCGCAAGGGCGACGAAATTCCGCTTAAACACCGCGGTTTCGAAGCCAAACGTGTGGGCATCGCGCCGCCCACGCCGTCGCACCGCATTCATGCGCTGCCTTCTTCGGAATACGGCGCTTTTACGCGGCGCGCCCATTCCGTGTTGTGGCAGAACGCGTGGACGCTGCAAAGCGACAGCAACCGCATGGGCTACCGTTTCGACGGCGGAACGCTCGAATTGGCAACCCCGCTCGAAATGTTGTCGCATGCCGTGCAGTCCGGCACGGTGCAGGTGCCGCCGGGCGGCAGGCCGATTATTTTGATGGCCGACACGCAAACCACCGGCGGCTACCCGAAAATCGCCTGCGTGGCCGCTGCCGATTTGGGGCGGCTGGCGCAAATCCGTTTCGGCGGCAAAATCTTTTTCAAGATGACCACGACGCAAGGGGCGGCGCAACTGCAACGCCAAAACCGGGCTTATTTAAACCAAATCAGAAGGATAGCCGAAAATGCACGTTGATTTGAACGCCGATTTGGCCGAAGGCTGCGGCAACGACGGCGCGCTGATGCAGCGGGTGTCGTCGGCCAATATCGCCTGCGCCCTGCACGCGGGCAGCGCCGCAGAAATGCAGCGCGCCCTTGCTTGGGCGAAGCAATACGGCGTGCGCGTTGGGGCGCATCCCGGCTACCCCGACCGCGAAAATTTCGGCCGCACCGCCATGGCTTTACCCGAAGCCGAACTGCGCGCCTGCCTGCAATACCAACTCGGTGCCCTGCAAGCCTTGTGTGATGCGGCGGGCGTTCAGACGGCCTATGTGAAACCGCACGGCGCGCTATACAACCAAGCCGCCGCCGATGCCGCGCTGGCGGAAATTGTGGCCGACACCGTGCGCCGCTTCAACCCCGGTTTGAAACTGATGGCATTGTCAGGCAGCCTGCTGCTGGAAGCGGGCAGGGCGGCGGGTTTGGAGGTGGTTTCGGAAGCGTTCGCCGACCGCCGCTACCTGCCCGACGGCAGACTGGTGCCGCGCAGCCGTCCCGATGCGCAAATAGAAAGCGACGAAGAAGCCATCACCCAAGTGTTGCAGATGGTGCGCGAGGGCAGCGTAACCGCCGTGGACGGCAGCCGCACCGCCGTGCGCGCCGACAGCATCTGCCTGCACGGCGACGGCGCGCACGCCCTTGAATTTGCCGATAAAATCCGCGCGGCTTTGCGTGCGGAAGGCATTGCGGTCAAGGCCGTCTGAAAAAGAAAAACCGCATAAAACTGATTGTTGTGAAACTAATTGTAATGATGATGATCTTGAAAGTTTGATATTTTTTCAGCATTTTGATTTGATTGATTCTGCTGCCGGCGCACCCCGCCCGAGTTCTTAAAATAATTTTCGGGGCTAAACCACCCGGCGGCAACTTTGCACAAGGAGCGTCATATGTCTGCCAGCAACCGCCGCAACGCGCTTATCGGTGCCGCTTTCCTGATGGCCACCTCGGCCGTCGGCCCGGGTTTTCTCACCCAAACGGCCACGTTCACCCAAAACCTGCTTGCCAGCTTCGGCTTTGTGATTCTGATTTCCATCTTGCTCGATATCGGCGCGCAATTGAATATCTGGCGCATCATCGCCGTATCGGAGCAGCGCGCGCAAGACATTGCCAACCGTGTGTTCCCCGGCGCGGGCTATTTTCTCGCCCTGCTGATTGTGATGGGCGGGTTGGCGTTTAATATCGGCAATGTCGGCGGTGCGGGCTTGGGCGTCAATATCCTCACCGGCCTTGCACCCGAAACGGGCGCGGTTATCAGCGGCGGCGTGGCCGTGGGCATTTTTCTGTTCCGCGAAGCGGGCAGGGCGATGGACAGGTTCACACAAGTGATGGGCTTTATCATGATTGCGCTCACGCTTTATGTGGCCTGGCGCGCTTCGCCGCCGCTGGGCGAGGCCGCGCTGCGCACGTTTGTGCCCGAAAAGCTCGATGCCGTCGCCATCGTTACGCTGGTGGGCGGCACGGTGGGCGGCTATATCACCTTTGCCGGCGCGCACCGCCTGCTTGATGCGGGCGTGAAGGGTAAGGAGTCGCTGCCCGAAGTGAACAAAAGCTCGGTTTCGGCCATTCTGATTGCCTCGGTGATGCGCGTGGTGCTGTTTCTGGCCGTGTTGGGCGTGGTGTCGCAAGGGGTGGCGCTCGACCCGCAAAACCCGGCGGCAACGCCGTTTCAGCATGTGGCCGGCCACGCCGGGCTGCTGATTTTCGGCGTGGTGATTTGGGCGGCATCGATTACGTCGGTGATCGGCGCGGCCTACACTTCGGTGTCGTTTATCGCAGGCTTAAGCCCTGCCGTTGAGAAAAACAAAAACAAGTGGATTATCGGCTTTATTCTGATTTCCACGCTGGTGCTCGCCACGGTGGGCCGCCCCGCACAGGTTTTGGTGTTTGTGGGCACGCTCAACGGCCTGATTCTGCCCGTTTCGCTCGGCCTGATTCTGCTGGCCGCCTACCGCGCCGACATCATCGGCGACTACAAACACCCGAAATGGATGACGGTGTGCGGCGTGGTGGTGGTGGCGGCCATGGCCGTGTTGAGCGGCATGACGCTGGTGAAATATATCGGCGGTTTAATGGCCTGACGGGTCGGGTATTCTAAAAAGCATGGGCCGTCTGAAAAATGTGTTTTCAGACGGCCTTATCGTTTTCAACAAATAGCGTAAACTGCATTTCCAGCCGGAAACCTTTACAAGCCGTGCCGGTATTTTAAAATCTCTGCGTCATGCCCGGGCTTGACCCGAATATCTCTATTTCTTTCGAAACAAATTTAAGATGCCCGGGTCAAGCCCGGGCATGACGACGGTTGGTTTTTCAGACGGCCTGAACAACTCGCAAAAAAAAAAACAGCCACTTTAAAAAAAGCCCGTTTTCCCCCACAATACGGCTTTCGGCGATTGACTCACCAACAAAGGCAACCACCATGTGCCAACTGCTCGGCATGAACTGCAACACCCCCACCGACATCGTTTTTTCGTTTGAAGGCTTCCGCCGCCGCGGCGGTTTGACCGACCATCATGCCGACGGCTTCGGCATCGGCTTTTTCGAAGGCCGGGGCGTGCGCCTGTTTCACGACGACAAACCCAGCGCCAACTCGCCGGTGGCCGATTTGGTAAAGGCCTACCAAATCAAATCGGAAAACGTGATTGCCCATATCCGCAAAGCCACGCAGGGGCAGACTTCGCTTGCCAACACTCATCCGTTTATGCGCGAAATGTGGGGCGGATACTGGCTGTTTGCCCACAACGGCCATCTGAAAAACTTTTTTCCCAAAGAAGGCAGTTTCTACCGGGCGGTGGGCAACACCGATTCGGAGCGTGCGTTTTGTTATATTTTAGAGCAGCTGCGCCGCCGCTTTTCAGAGCGCCCCGACGAAAACGCCCTGTTCGATGCCGTGGCGGAGCTGACCGCCGAAATCCGCGGATACGGCCTGTTTAACTTTATGATGTCGGACGGCGAATGCCTGTTTGCCCACGCCAGCACACTCTTGCACTATATCGTGCGCAAGGCCCCGTTCGGCGAGGCGCATCTGATTGACGACGACGTGAAGGTCGATTTCGCCGCCGTTACCACCCCCAACGACAAAGTGGCGGTGATTGCCACCCTGCCGCTCACCGCCAACGAAACCTGGCTGCAACTGGCCGTTAACGAGCTGGTGATGTTCCGCGAAGGCGGCATCGTGCGCCGCCATGCGCCCGAGCACCCCGTTTACATGAGCGCGGAAGAGGGTTTGGCCATCGCCCGCGCGGCAGGTGTGAGCGTGTGAGGCGTCGGTTTGAAAATATCGGAAACAGGGCTTTTTCAAAAAAACGTACCGGCTGCACATTTGCGCTTCAAATTCCGATATGGAGCGATAATAAACAGATTTTAAAAATTTTGAGGCCGTCTGAAAGGTGAACTGCACCTTTCAGACGGCCTGTTTGATTTGCCTGATGCGGTTGCAAACGGTGTTACGCGTCAACCGGAATAATGCCGATTTTCGCCTGCCACTGTTTCGGTGCGACGGCGTGTACCGATTTGCCGCTGGAATCCACGGCCACGGTAACGGGCATATCTTTGACTTCGAATTCGTAAATCGCTTCCATGCCCAGTTCGGGGAAGGCCACCACTTTGGCCGCTTTGATGGCTTTTGCCACCAGATAGGCCGAACCGCCCACGGCCATCAGATACACGGCTTGGTTGTCGGCAATCGCTTTGCAGGCTTCGGCGCCGCGTTCGGACTTGCCGATCATGCCCAAGAGGCCGGTTTGTTCGAGCATTTGGCGGGTGAATTTGTCCATACGGGTGGCGGTGGTGGGGCCGGCGGGGCCGACCACTTCGTCGCGCACGGGGTCTACCGGGCCGACGTAGTAAATCAGCTTGTTGGTGAAGTCTACCGGCAGTTGTTCGCCTTTGTTGAGCATATCGGTCATGCGTTTGTGGGCGGCGTCGCGGCCGGTGTAGATTTTGCCGTTTAAGAGCAGCACGTCGCCCATTTTCCAAGTGGCCACTTCTTCTTTGGTGAGGTTGTTTACATCAACGCGTTTGCCGTTGTCGGGGCTGTAGGTGATGTCGGGCCAGTCGTCGAGGCTGGGCGGGTCGAGTTTCACGGGGCCTGATCCGTCGAGTTCGAATTCCACATGGCGCGTAGCGGCGCAGTTGGGAATCATGGCCACGGGCTTGGAAGCGGCGTGGGTGGGGTAGTCGAGGATTTTCACGTCCAACACGGTAGTGAGGCCGCCCAATCCTTGCGCGCCCACGCCCAGCGCGTTCACTTTTTCATAAAGTTCGAGGCGCAGCGCTTCGGTGGTGGAAAGTTCGGCGTCGGACTTGGCTTTTTCCTGCAGTTCTTGAATATCCACATGGCTCATCAGGCTTTCTTTGGCCAACAGGGCGGCTTTTTCGGGCGTGCCGCCGATGCCGATGCCCAAGATGCCGGGCGGGCACCAGCCGGCGCCCATTTGCGGAATGGTTTTGATTACCCAGTCGACAATGTTGTCAGAGGGGTTGAGCATGGCCATTTTGGTTTTGTTTTCGGAACCGCCGCCTTTGGCCGCGCAGGTAACTTCAACTTTATCGCCTTTCACGATTTCCATGTGCACCACGGCGGGGGTGTTGTCTTTGGTGTTGGTGCGCTTGCCGGCGGGGTCGGCCAAAACCGATGCGCGCAGGGTGTTGTCGGGGTGGGTGTAGGCGCGGCGCACGCCTTCGTTCACCATTTCCTGCACGCTCAATTCGGCATCCCATTGCACGTTCATGCCCACTTTCAGAAACACGGTGGCGATGCCGGTGTCTTGGCAGATGGGGCGGTGGCCTTCGGCGCACATGCGGCTGTTAACCAGAATCTGCGTCATTGCGTCTTTGGCGGCGGGGTTTTCTTCTTTCTGCCACGCTTTGTATAAAGCCTGAATGTAGTCGGCGGGGTGGTAGTAGCTGATGAATTGGAAGGCATCGGCGATGCTTTGGATAAAGTCTTCCTGTTTGATAACGGTCATGGTTGTTCCTTTTGGGTTTGTTTTATCGAAACTTTGCCGCACGGCTTTCAGACGGCCTGTTTTATCGGCTGAAGCATACAGGTTTGCAATGTTAATTTGTGTTAGCAGGCCGGGCTTGTCTGTTTCGCTTGATTTAGCGCAGCAAAATACGGTTGTAAAGTTACAGAAAAACGGCGCGGACGGGGGAATATTATGGCAGGCAGGCCGTCTGAAATGGCGGTATCGGGCTGTGCTCTGTATATTTTAATTTAAAACAAAACCTTGTTTCGGGCAGGGCGGGTGCTTACTTGGGGTATATTTGACTGTAGTCAAATAACACATTTAAATACCAATGCACGGTTTTTGATTAGAATAAAATTACAAAACCGATAGTTGATTAATAAGGATAATTTTCAAAATGCTGAAAACTGATGCTTGAGCTGTGCGGTTCGGCGGATTTTAACGGTAGAAATGAAAATATATTACAGGAACACAAACATGAGTGAAGAATCTTTGAGCCTGATTATCGACGGGCGCGAGATACAGGCTTCGCCCGAGCATTCCATTATTCAGGCCTATGCCCGTTCGGGTTATGTGTTAACGGCCAATGTGGGCTGCATGGGGCAGGGCGTGTGCGGTTCGTGCCGCTGCATGATACGCAGGGAGGGTGAGCGCGAGGTTACCACCGCATTGGGCTGCGAAACCAAAGTGGAGCAGGGTATGCAGGTGAGTTTTATGGATTATTTCATGCCCGAACACGTCCACTACTACGATATGGAAGATATGGGCGACGGCTGGAGCAGGCTCGATGACACCGCGCGCTTTTTCCCCGAAGCCGCCCACTGCCGCCATTGCGGCGGCTGCAACCGCGCCTGCCCGAAAGGCTTGCAGGTGGAGCAGGGTGTGGCGCAAGTGGTGGCGGGCGACTTTTCGGCAGCAACCGTTACGTTCGACGAATGCGTGATGTGCAACTTGTGCACGCTGGCCTGCCCGGAAAACATCCGCCCCAACCATGTGGGGCTGTTTGCGCGGCGTATGAGGGCCGCGCGCACGTTGCGTCCGGTTGATCTGATGCACCGCTTACGGCAAATCAGAAGCGGTGCGATGAAAGTGGATATCCACGCCGACGGGGAGGTGCAGCCATGAATCCTAACGTAACCGGCATTGCCTACGAACAGGCCCTGCAAGCGCTGCGCGGTTCCAAACCGGAAATGCGAAGCGATCTGCCGCCCAAAGAAATGCTGCTCAACGGCTACCACCCCGACTACCGCGCCGATGCGCGGGTGAAACTGCCCGTGGGCGCCAACGCAGGCAGCGACTGCCACCCCGAATTGGCCAAGCTGCTGCTGAGCCGCCCGCTGATTGATGATTTTGACTTGGCCGGTGCCGAACACCTCGATACCGACGTGTTGGTAATCGGCGGCGGCGGTGCGGGCGCGGCGGCTGCGCTGGCGGCCACCGAAGCGGGCGCATCGGTGATTATCGCCAACAAACTGCGCATCGGAGACAGCAACACCGTGATGGCCGAAGGCGGCATTCAGGCTGCCGTCGGCGAAGAAGACAGCCTGCAACAGCACTATGAAGACACCCTTAAAGGCGGCCACCATGCCGGCAACAAAGAGCTGATTGCGCAAATGGTTACAGACGGCCCTTCGGTTATCCGCTGGCTGATCGGCATCGGCATGAACTTCGATATGGTGAAAGACGAAGGCAACAGCAAACGCCTGCAACGCAAACGCGCGGGCGGCACGGCAATTCCGCGCATTTTGTGCTACCGCGACTTTACCGGCCTCGAATTGATGCGCGTGCTGCGCGAAGCGGTTGAGCTGGAGCGCAGAATCACCCAGCTCAACCGCTGCCCGGCCGTAGAGTTGTTGTCTGACGAGCACGGCCGTTGCGTCGGTGCGGTGTTATACGATTTGGAACGCCGCAAACTGCTGGTGGCACACGCCAAAGCCGTGATTCTGGCAACCGGCGGCAGCGGCCGCCTGCACTTGCAGGGTTTCGCCACCTCCAACCACTACGGCGCCACCGCCGACGGCTTGGTGATGGCCTACCGTATGGGGGCGAAACTGCGCGATATGGATTCCTTCCAATACCACCCGACCGGCGTGGCCTATCCCGCCCATTTGGTGGGCGTGCTGATTTCCGAAGCCGTGCGCTCGGCAGGCACGCATCTGGTGAACGGTTTGGGCGAACGTTTCGTTGACGAACTGCAACCGCGCGACGTGGTGGCGGCGGCGATTCTGCGCGAAGTGGCCGAAGGCCGCGGCGTGGTGCGCGGCAGGCAGGTGGGCGTGTTTTTGGATACGCCGCGCCTGATTGCCAAAGACCCCGACGTGCTCAAACGCTTGGTATCGCTCGCGCACGTTGCCCGCAAGTGCGGTATCGATCCTGCCGTCGAACCCATGCTGGTCCACCCGACCCTGCATTACCAAAACGGCGGCATGCAAATCGACGGCAACGGCGCCACTTCCATTCCCGGCCTGTATGGTGCGGGCGAAGTAACCGGCGGCATCCACGGCCGCAACCGCCTGATGGGCAACGCGCTGCTCGACATCATCAGCTTCGGCCGCCGTGCAGGCGCAGCGGCGGCGGAGGGCATTGTGCGTTCCGACCATCCCTTTCAGAAAAAGCGCGGCGGTTTCGCCCATGTGTATAACCTGCAGCGCGAATTAACGCGCGCGGGCATCAAAAGCGAAACCAAGGCGCCGGTGCTTTACCCTAACTACGGCACATTCGATTTGCGTGAACACGCAGGACTTCAGGAGGGCGCGAAATGAGCGAAGCCAACACCTTATTGATGCACCCTTCACGCTCGGTGGGTGCCGACTTGCAGGCATGGATTAAAGTGGGCGGCGGCGAAGGGCTGTTGGCCGCATTGGCAAACGCAGGCAATATCATCAACACTTTGCGCGATGCCAACCTTGCCGGCATGGGCGGCGCGGGTTTCCCCTCATGGCGCAAATGGGAGGCCGCCGCGGCTGCCGCCGGCTCCAAGGGCGACAAATACATCGTGTGCAACGGCAACGAAGACGAACCCGGCACGTTCAAAGACCGCTACCTGCTCTCGCACACGCCGCATCAGGTAATCGAAGGCATGCTGATTGCCGCTGCCGCCGTGGGCGCCAACCATGTGGTGCTGTATATCAACCCGCACCAAACCGAATCTGTCGCCGCCGTTTCCGCCGCCATCGCGCAATGGCAGGGCAGCGGCCTGATGGGCAAGCTGGAAGCTTTTCTCGGCAAGCCCGTGCATTTGAAGCTGGTGCAAACATCAGGCCGCTATATCGGCGGCGAAGAAACCGCCGTGGTTTCCTGGCTCGACGGCGGATTTCCGTTTCCGCGCCGCAAACCGCCGTATCCTGCCGAAAGCGGGGTAGACGGCCAGCCCACGTTAATCAACAACACCGAAACCTTCGCCAACGTGCCGCACATTCTGCGCAACGGTGCCGAGTGGTACCGCAATCTCGGCAAGGGTGAGGCTTCCGGCACCAAGCTCTATTCGCTCTCGGGCGATGTGCTAAACCCCGGCCTGTATGAGCTGCCGATGGGCACCACCCTGCACGAGCTGATTTTCGTGCACGGCGGCGGTATGCTTGAAGGCCGCGCCTTTAAGGCCGTGTTTACCGGCGGCCCTTCCAACACACTGCTCACCGCAGCCGATTTGGATGTGCCGCTCGACTTCGCTTCGGTGCGCGCGCGCCATTCCAGCCTGGGCACGGGCGCGATGATTGTGATTTCGGAAGGCACGAGCGTGGTGCGCAAAGTGGCCGAGTATGTGGAATTTTTCGCCACCAATTCGTGCGGCCAATGCCCGCCGTGCAAAGGCGGCACGTTCCAGCTCGCCCGCCTGCTCAACCGCATCGACAGCGGCGTGAGCACCGAAGACGACCTGCGCGCCCTGCAAAGCCTGTGCCGCCTGCTGCCCGGCAGCGGCCGCTGCGCCCTGATAGACGGCGCGGTAACGGTAACGCAAAGCTCGATGCGCACGTTTCCGCAGGAATACGGCCTAGGGTCTGTCGACAATTAACGCAACGGCGGTGTTTTTGGTCAAAATCCCCCGTCTGCGGCGTTAGGTAGCGTAGCGGACTTGCGAAGCTAAAATGCCCGCAAGGTGTCCAACCTTGCTGCGCTTTTTGCCTTGCATACGCGGTTTTTGTCTCAAAAACCGCTTCGCCGGTCAATTGCCGACAGACCCTGGAGCGCGGGGAAATGCTGTGATACGTTCTCAGACGGCCTTACATTCGGATTTCAAACAGGCCGTCTGAAAAAACAAAAATGTTTTTCATATCCTTAAACGAAGAGGAGTTTTATTATGGGTTTCAAACCAATCCCCACGCTGGTTGCGCTAGCGCTGGCACTGGTTATCTGGTTTATACCGGTGCCCGAAGGCGTTTCGGCGCAGGCCTGGCACCTGCTGGCATTGTTTGTGGGCATTATCGCCGCCATTATCGGCAAAGCCATGCCCATCGGCGCAGTGGCCGTTATCGCCATCACGCTGGTGGCTTTGTTGGGCATCACCGTGCCCGAAGTTGATCCTGAAACAGGCAAGGCCATTGCCAATCCGGCAGGGCAGGCGGCCAAAGATGCGTTGAGCAGCCTCAATAACAGCCTGATTTGGATGATAGGTGTGGCAATTATGATTTCGCGCGGCCTGCTGAAAACGGGTTTGGGCACACGCTTCGGCTACATGTTTACCGCCCTTTGGGGCAAACGCACCATCGGTGTGGCCTACAGCCTAGTGATTTCCGATTTGGTTCTCGCACCGGTTACCCCCAGCAATACCGCCCGCGGCGGTGCCATTGTGCACCCCGTGATGCGCGCGATTGCCGCCGGTTTCGATTCCGATCCCGAAAACGGCACCGAAGGCAGAATCGGCAAATATCTGGCTTTGGTCAACTACCACGCCAACATCATTTCCTGCATGCTGTTCATCACCGCCACCGCACCCAACCCGTTGGTGGTAAAACTGATTGCCGAGGCCACCAATTCCGATATTTCCATCAGCTGGGGCACTTGGTTCACGGCCATGGTGGTGCCCGGCCTGACAGCCATGATACTGATGCCGCTGATTCTCTTCTGGCTTTACACGCCCGAAATCAAACAAACCCCCAATGCCACCGAGTTGGCCAAAGAAAAGCTCAAAGAAATGGGGCCGATGAGCCGCAACGAATGGATTATGCTCGGCATTTTCGGCCTGCTGCTGGTGTTGTGGGCAGGCGTTCCCGCCATGATTTTCGGTAAAGGTGCCGAGGTTGACGCCACTACCACCACCTTTATCGGCCTCAGCCTGCTGCTGCTCACCGGCGTGCTCACTTGGGACGACGTGCTGAAAGAAAAAAGCGCGTGGGACACCGTGGTGTGGTTTGCCGCGCTGGTGATGATGGCCACTTTCCTCAACAAATTGGGGCTGATCGGCTGGTTTTCCGGCCTGTTGGGAAGCAGCATTTCCGGCCTCGGCTTAAACTGGGTGGCCGGCTGCGGACTGCTCACATTGGCCTATATCTATTCGCACTATATGTTTGCCAGCGGCACCGCCCACGTTACCGCCATGCTCGGCGCATTCTACGCCGCCGGCCTTGCGCTGGGCGCGCCGCCCATGCTCTATGCGCTGGTGTTGGCCGCTTCTACCAGCATCATGATGTCGCTCACCCATTATGCCTCAGGTTCTTCACCCGTGATTTACGGCTCGGGCTACGTTACCATGACCGAATGGTGGAAAGCCGGCTTTATCATGAGCGTGATCGAAATCATCATCTTCGCCACTGTCGGTGTGATGTGGTGGAAGGTGTTGGGTTATTGGTAGGAATGGGAAAAAACCTTATTCTGCAACCGTATATGGCAAGGCCGTCTGAAAATATTCAGACGGCCTTGCTGATGTTATGAATCATAATTGCACAGGGTCCGGCTTGATTCTTAATCCGGGCATTTCAGCCCCAGCCATTTCATCGAACCGTCGGAACCGGTTTCTTTTACGGTGAGGGTGAAACTGCCGATATGGATACGGTCGCCTTCCACCGGCAGGCTGCCTTCGAAACGTTTTTTAAACAGCCCGCGCAAGGTGAGGCTGCGTTCTTCTTCGTTAAGCTGCAGGCCGTAGGCATCGGCCAGATCGCCCGCCATGCTCGAAGGGTTGACCACAAACTCGCCGAAGAAGCTGAAATTCATACGCACCAGGCTGCCGGTTTCGGCAAAGCGTTTGGCGATGGTTTCCACATGCTCGGGCGGCACGATATACCAGGCGGTATCGCCCGCCAGCAGGCGGGTGTCCAAATCCAGTTCTTCCCGTTTGCCGTTGCGGATTAGGGCGAAACAGCGGGTAGAGAGCAAATCCAAATCCTGAGCCACTTCGTCGGGGTGCATGCCTTCGGCGTCGGAGTCGGCCAGCACTTCATAGGCCAAAAGCGGCACCGATTCGCTTTCCGAAAGCCAGATTTCGCGGCTGTCGGCAGGTTCGGGTTTGGGCGGCACGGTTACCTTCAGCCGGCGCGCCATCACGGGAATGGTGGTGCCCTGAATCAGCAGCGACAGTATCACTACGGCAAAAGCCACGTCGAACAGCAGGCGCGCGTTGGGCACGCCCATTACCAGCGGCATCATGGCCAGTGTAATCGGCACTGCGCCGCGCAGCCCTACCCAGCTGATATAGGCCATTTCGCGGCGGCTGTAGTGAAATTTCCAAATGCCGCTCACCACCGCGGCCGGGCGGGCCACCAGCATCAGAAAGGCGGCGATGGCCAAGGCGTCCAGACCCTGTTCCCACAGGCGGTGGGGCGTAACCAAAAGGCCGAGCACCACAAACATGCTGGCTTGCGCCAGCCAGGCCAAGCCGTCCATTACGCGCAAAACGTGTTCGGTGGCGTGGCTGTGGCGGTTGCCGACGATGATGCCTGCCAGATATACGGCCAAAAAACCGCTGCCGCCGATTAGGTTGGTGAGGCCGAAAACGAGCAGGCCGCCCGAAACAATCATCAGCGCATACAGACCCTCGGCGAGGTTTAAGCGGCGTGTAAGCCGCGACAGGATTCTGCCGCCGAGAAAGCCCGCAGCCAAACCGAAGCCGAGCTGGAGCAGCAGCATCCATAAAAAAGACAGCACGCCCGATTCTTCGGGGGTGAGCGTGATCGAAATCAGCGCGGTTACCAGAAAAACCGCCATCGGATCGTTGGCGCCCGATTCGATTTCGAGGGTGGCCTGTACGCGTTCGTTAAGCCGCACGCCGCTGTTGCGCAGCAGGTTGAACACCGCGCCGGCATCGGTGGAGCCGACGATGGCCGCCATTAAGATGCCGAAACGCCAGTCCCAATCCATATACCAGGTGGCGAATACGCCCAGCAGCGCCACGGTGGCGATTACCCCCCAGCTTGCCAAAACGGCGGCGGGTTTGAGGGCGATGCGGAAGCTGTCGAGCTTGGTGCGCAGGCCGCCGTCGAGCAGAATCACCGCCAGAGCCAGCTGGCCGATGGCGGTGGCGGTGAAAAAATTGTCGAACTCGATGCCGCCTATGCCCTCGTCGCCCGCCAGCATGCCCACGGCCAAAAACATCAAAAGCAGCGGCATGCCGAGCCGTGCCGAGAGCGTGGTTGAAATCACGCTGAGAAACAGCAGCAGCCCGCAGAGCACGAATAAACTGTTGAGTCCGTCCATAATTTTTTGTGAGTGTGTGCGTTTGGCATGAAAAGCGCGTATTTTAGCATGAAGATACTTGTTTCTTAAATGAAACCCGGAATCTTAAAACGGGTGTTCGGGCGGCCGTCTGAAAGAGTGTGCCGAAATCGGCTATAATGCAGCAAAACCGCCGGGCGGGAAAAAAGTGAATGAACACAACAACAGGCCGTCTGAAAACCAATCAGAGTTTTTCAGACGGCCTTACACGCAAACCCTGTTTATGAACCCGATTCAAAAACTCGAACAATTCTGGCAGAAGCCGCTGTGTTACTGGCCGCTGCTGCTGGCGGTTGCCGCCGCAACACCGTTAACGTTTGCGCCGTATTACCATTTCTGGCTGATGCCGCTCTTGTTCGGCGCGTTAATCCGCCTCACCGAGCTGCGCCCGCAGCACGCCGTGAAAAGCGCCTATCTGTTCGGCCTGACCGGTTATGCCGCGCAGTTTTATTGGATACACACCGCGCTGCATACCGTTTCCGGCCTGCCCAACCTTTACGCCGTGCCGCTCACCTTTCTGCTGCCCGCGTTTCTCGCCCTGTATCCCGCCGCCGCTTTCTGGCTGCTGAAAAAATTCAACCTGCCGCGCGCTTGGCGCATCGGCGCGGTGCTGCCGCTGTTATGGACGCTCACCGAATTCGCCCGCGAACGCCTGCTCACCGGTTTTGCCTGGGGCGCGCTCGGCTATTCGCAAATCGCCGACCACAGCCCGCTGGCCGGTTTCGCCCCGCTGGGCGGCATCCATCTGGTTACGCTCGCCACCGCCTGCACCGGCGCATGGCTGGTGTTGCTGGCGGATAATTCAGGCCGTCTGAAACAGCGCGCGGCGGCGTTGGGCGGCATCGTGCTGTTGGCCGCCGCCGGTTTTGCCGCCAAACACACCGACTTTACCCGCCCCGACGGCAGCACCGCCACCGTGGCATTGGCGCAGGGCAATATCCCGCAAACGCTGAAGTGGACGCCTGAACATTTCGCTCCCACCGTCGAGCGCTATTACGCCCAAGTGGCGGGCAGCCGCGCCGACATCGTTATCCTGCCCGAAACCGCCATCCCGCTGATGCGCCAAGATTTACCGCAGGGGCTGCTGGCGCAGTTTGCCTTGCAGGCCAGAGAAAACGGCAGCGCGCTGGCCATAGGCATCAGCCAATACACTTCAGACGGCCGCGATTATGAAAACGCCGTTATCAATCTCTCGCATTACAGCGAAGAAGCGCCGGATCACATTCCGTATTACGCCAAAAACCACCTGGTGCCCTTCGGCGAATACAAACCGCTGCCGTGGCTCACCGGTCCGCTCTACCAAATGATGAATATGCCGCTGGCCGACTTCAAGCGCGGTGGCAGCGCCCAAGCACCGTTTCAGATGGCCAATCAGAAAGTGGCTTTCAACATCTGTTATGAAGACGGTTTCGGCGACGAATTAATCGCTTCGGCCAAACAGGCCACGCTGCTGGCCAACGCCAGCAATATGGCGTGGTACGGCAAATCCAACGCCATGTTCCAACACTTGCAGCAGTCGCAGGCGCGCGCGCTGGAGCTGGGGCGTTATATGGTGCGCGCCACCAACACCGGCGCCACCGCCATTGTTAATCCGAAAGGCCGCATTGTTGCCCAAACCGTACCCGACACCGCTACCGTGTTGGAAGGGCGCATCGAAGGCCATACCGGCGAAACCCCGTATATGAAACTCGGCGGCTCATGGCCGCTCGTTATCCTATTGGGCGTGTCGGCCGCCGGTTTGTTTGTGTGGGGCAGATACCGCCGCTAAGCGGTTTTCAGACGGCCTTTGCGAAAAATTTCCAAGTATTAATAAAGCCTTAATAATAAAACCACACAATGGGCAGAAACTGTGTTTTAATAGGGAACTATTTCTGACAAAAACACTCAAATATTTTAAATCAATCGAAAACTTAAAAATACAAAAGTTTACCTATTGAGTATTGAAACCATACAGAGAAACGAGTTTAATAAGCAAGGCCGGTGCGGCAAACCCGAAACCGGCTCCGCACAATATAAGGAAAGCCAATCAATGACCATGAATAACGCCTTCGCATTACCCGTACCCAGCGGGCACGGCAGCCTGGAGCAGTACATTCATACCGTAAACAACATTCCCATGCTTTCTGCCGAAGAAGAAACCCAACTGGCAGAACGCCAACAGAAAGGCGACCTCGAAGCCGCCAAACAACTGATTCTTTCACACCTGCGCGTTGTCGTATCGATTGCGCGCGGTTACGACGGCTACGGCCTCAACCAGGCCGACCTGATTCAGGAAGGCAACATCGGCCTGATGAAGGCGGTGAAACGTTTCGAGCCTGCCCGCGGCGCACGCCTGTTTTCGTTTGCCGTGCATTGGATTAAGGCCGAAATCCACGAATTCATCCTGCGCAACTGGCGCCTGGTGCGCGTGGCCACCACCAAACCGCAGCGCAAACTGTTTTTCAACCTGCGCAGCATGCGTAAAAACCTCAACGCCTTAAGCCCCAAAGAAGCACAGGAAATCGCCGACGATTTGGGCGTGAAACTTTCCGAAGTGCTCGAGATGGAACAGCGCATGACCGGTCGCGACATCGGCATCATGGCCGACAACAGCGACGATGAAGACAGCTTCGCCCCCATCGACTGGCTGGCCGACAACGACACCGAGCCGACCCACCAAATCGCCCAAAAAGCCCACTACGCCTTGCAAACCGAAGGCCTGCAAAACGCGCTGGCGCAATTGGACGACCGCAGCCGCCGCATCGTTGAGAGCCGCTGGCTGCAAGACGACGGCGGGCTGACCCTGCACGACTTGGCCGCAGAATACGGCGTATCCGCCGAGCGTATCCGCCAAATCGAAGCCAAAGCCATGCAGAAACTGCGCGGTTTCCTTGCCGAAGAGGCCGAAGCCGTTTAACGCTTGAGGTTTTCTTAACGGCAACTGCCCAAACGGTTTCAGGCCGTCTGAATGTTTCAGACGGCCTGGAGTTTTTTGTAGGGCGGAGATATAGATATTTCAGACGGCTTAAACCACTTGTAAAGTCTCAGCCTGTCAAATCCTCAATCACACATCCAACTCATCGCTCAGATAAACCTTTTCGCCCTCGTCGCGCGGCATAATCAGGTTCATCAGCAGCGCCGCCGTGCCGCCCATGCAGATGGGGTTTTGGAACAGCTATTTCACCGGCAGGAGGGCGAACACTTCGGGTTTGAAACTCACGCCCAAACCCAAACCGATGGAGGTGGCGGCAATCACGGCTTCGCGGCGGTTGATGCCGTTGGTCATGATGATGCGCACGCCGGCGATGGCGATCAGGCCGAACATCAGCACCATCGCGCCGCCGATAACCGGGCTGGGAATGGTGGTAAAAGCGCGGCCCACCACGGGAAACAGCCCCAACACCACCAAAATGGCGGCGATATACTTGCCCACATGGCGCGAGGCTACGCCGGTCATCTGAATCACGCCGTTGTTTTGCGCGAACGTGGTCAAAGGCAGCGAACCCAGCGCGGTGGCAATCACCGACACCAAGCCGTCGGCAAACACGCCGCCGCGCAGGCGTTTTTGAAATTCTTCGCCTTCATAATCTTCGCCGGACACCATCGCCGTGGCGGTTAAGTCGCCCACCGCTTCAAAAATACTCAGCAGATATACCAAACCTGCCACCAGAAACGGAATGAATTGGAAGTCGAAACCGTATTTGAACGGCACGGGCACGGTAACCGGCGGCAGGTTGTCCAACACCGAAAAATCCACCATACCCAAAAACAGCGCCACCACATAGCCCGCAATCATGCCCACGGCAATGCCGCTCATACGCAAGAGCGGGTTTTTCAGGCTGTTGAAAAACAGCACCACCGCCAACACAAAAGCCGCCAGCGCGATGTTTTGCCACGCGCCGAACGTGCCGTTGCCCATGGCCGCATAGCCGCCGCCGAATTCGGTAATTGCCACGCCGATCAGGCTCAGGCCGATCATCATCACCACCACGCCGCTCACGGTGGGGGTGATCACTTTTTTCAGATAGGGCAGCAGCCATGCCGATCCGGCCACCAGAAACGCGCCCGCAAACGCCACGCCGAGAAGGGCGGAGAGCATAGCGTGTTCGTCCAGCCCTTGCTCTTTCATGCCCAAGCCCAGCGAAATCATCACGCCCACAAACGAAAAGTTGACCGACTGAATCGACAGCATGCCCGAACCCACCGGCCCGAAACGGTTAACCTGCAAATAAGTGCCGATGCCCGAAGCCACCATCGCCATCGACACCAGATAGGCCGTCATTTCCGGCGGCAGTTTCAGCGCGCCGCCCACAATCAGCGCGGGGGTAATCATCGGCACGAAAATTGCCAGAAGGTGGGTGATTGCGCTCAAAAGCGCGTTGGGGAAGGGCGGTTTGTCTTCCAGGCGGTAAACCAAATCGGGCGTATCGCCCTTGCGGGAGAGGGGGGCTGTCATCGTAAATTCTTTATGTAACCGAACGATAAAATTTGTAAGCGCAGATTGTAAATAATCTGAGTGCCGACTTCAATTTCACAGCGGCGGGCGACGGTTGGAAAACCGCACCGTTCAGCATGACCGCATAAAAACAGGCCGTCTGAAAAGCCGCCGAAACGTTTTCAGACGGCATTGAAAACCTTTGCAAACCTTTGCAGGACGCATGTAACCAGCATTTCCCATCTATTTCAAAGTAGGCTACAATCCGCCTGATTTACCGAACGTTCGAGAATAAAGGTTTTACCATGTTAAAAGGCAGTTTGGTTGCCCTGATTACCCCCATGAATGAAGACGGCAGCGTCAATTACGGCGAACTTCGCACCTTGATCGACTGGCACATCGAAAACGGAACCGACGGCATCGTGGCCGTGGGCACCACAGGCGAGAGCGCCACCCTGCCGGCAGAGGAGCATCTGGCCGTGGTGGAAACTGCCGTCAAACACGCTAACAAGCGCGTGCCCGTGATTGCCGGCACCGGCGCCAACAGCACCGCAGAAGCCGTCGAGCTTTCCAAAGCCGCCGGGCGTTTGGGTGCCGACTACACCCTGTCGGTGGTTCCCTACTACAACAAACCGTCGCAGGAAGGCATTTACCGCCATTTCAAAGCCATCGCCGAGGCCGCCGCCGTTCCCATGATTATCTACAACGTGCCCGGCCGCACCGTGGTGGATATGAGTAACGAAACCATTCTGCGCCTGGCCGAAATCCCCAATATCGCCGGCGTGAAAGAAGCCAGCGGCGACATCGCCCGCGCAACCGACCTGATCAACCGTGTTCCCGAAGGTTTCGCCGTTTATTCCGGCGACGATCCCACCGGTATGGCGTTTATGCTCTGCGGCGGCCACGGCGTGATTTCGGTGGCCGCCAACGTCGCCCCCAAACTGTTTGCCGATATGTGCCGCGAAGCCGTCGCCGGCAATATTCCCGCAGCACGCAGGCTGAACGAGAAGCTCATTCCCCTGTATGACGTGATGTTTTGCGAACCCAGCCCCGCCGCCCCCAAATGGGCGCTTGCCCGGATGGGCCTGTGCCGCCCTCATGTGCGTCTGCCGATTATTGAACTTTCTTCAGACGGCCAAGACAAAGTATGCAGCGCGCTGAAAAGCGCCCAACTGATTTAACCGGAGGAATCCCGCCAATGAACCGCATTAAAACGGCATTATCCCTTATCGCCCTTGCAGGCCTTGCCGCCTGTTCGGGCAGCAAAGAGCAGCCCAAGCTCGACTACCAAACCCAAAACCGCAAAGTGGTGAACCTTGAAGTTCCGCCCGATTTAACCAACCCCGACCAAGGCAATATGTATCAGATTCCCGCCGGTTCGGGCGCAGTCCGCGCCAGCGATATGGCCCGCCGAAACGGCGCACAGCAGCCCGCCAACCAAGCCGTGCTGCAAGGTGTGAAAGGCGTGCGCCTCGAGCGCGACGGCAGCCAGCGCTGGCTGGTGGTGGAGGGCAAACAGCCCGCCGAAATCTGGCCGATGCTGAAAGTGTTCTGGCAGGAAAACGGCTTTGAAATCAAATCGGAAGAACCCGCTATCGGCCAGATGGAAACCGAGTGGGCCGAAAACCGCGCCAAAATTGCCGGCGACGGCCTGCGCCGCCTGTTTGAAAAAGTTGGCTTGGGCGGTATTTATTCCACCAGCGAGCGCGATAAATTCATTATCCGCGTAGAGCGCGGCCGCAACGGCACCACCGATGTTTTCTTTGCCCATAAAGGCCTGCAGGAAGTCTATACCAGCAAGAAAAAAGAAAACACTACCTGGCAGCCGCGCCCGAACGACCCCAACCTTGAAGCCGCCTTCCTCGCCCGCTTTATGCAGTATTTGGGTGTAGATGCCAAACAGGCCGAAAATGCTTTGGGCAGCAGCGTTGCCCCCGCCGCACGCAGCGGCAGCGATTTGGCTTCTGTCAGCGGTAATGCCGTTTTGGTGAATGGCGACTACAACCGCAACTGGCGCCGTACCGCGCTGGCGCTCGACCGAATCGGCCTGACCGTGCTCGGCCAAAACCCCGAGCGCCACGCCTTCTTGGTACAGCCTGCTCCGCAGGAAGGAGCGGCCGTTACCGATAAGAAACCCGGTTTCTTCAAACGCCTGTTCGGCAAAGGTAAAACCGACACTGCCGCTGCGGCCGCAGCCCGCCCCGAGCTGATTGTTTATGTGGAGCCGGTAAACAACGGCGCACGCATCCGCCTGCTTAACCGCGACGGCAGCGCTTATCAGGGCAGCGACGCTTCCGCATGGCTGAGCCGCCTGCACACCGAATTGCGCTGATACATATTCCCGAAGCCAATAGCGTATAACAACAGGCCGTCTGAAAAAAATATTTTCAGACGGCCTGATTCTTTCAAATTAAAGCCTCTGCGCCATGAACGGGCCTGAACCGGGTATCTGTTATTTCTCTCAACAAAAAGATACCCGGGTCAAGCCCGGGTATGACGACAGTTGGGTATTTCAGACGGCTTCAATAAACTTTGAAAAGCCCCTGCCTGCCCGTTTACACAAAATATCCGTTTACTTCAACAACATTTCCTGCAACAGCTTCATTCCCCACTGCCAGCCGTGCAAATGTCCGTTCAGACGGCCTGTTTGCGGGGCGGTCAGCAGGCGTGCGCCCCAAAGCTGCGCTTGCTGTTGCGCCCATTCCTGCGGGCATTCGGGGTCGCCGGTGCCGATAACCAGCGCGCCCGGGCAATGGCAGCGCACCCGTTGCAGGGTGTGCACCGCATCGTCGGGCAGCGCATCTTGGCGGGGCGACACCAATATCATGTTCCGCACCCGTTTCTGCATATTCACATCGGCTAGATAAAGCCATGCCAGCCAGCCCGAAACGCCTGCGCCGTGGGCGACGGCGGCGATGTTGCGGCTGTGGATGCCGGCCACCGCCGCGCCGACAATCCGCTGCCATTCGGCAACAGACTGGCCGCGCGAAACCGCCGCCGTGCGCACGGTCGGGTAGCATGCCGCCCAGCGGTCTATCCACATTTCTGCTTCGTCGGCATCGCGAATCAGCAGCAGGGTTAAGTCTTCGAGTTCCTGGCTTTGCATGGTTTTGTGTTATCGGGCTTTCAGACGGCCTTGGATCAAGCATGAGGCCGTCTGAAAGCATATTGATACCTTTGCAAAAAACCATCTGCGGCGCATTTCTGCGTTGTGCGCTGCTACGCTTTGAACTGCCTCCACATCAGGGGGCAAAGGCTTCTATTGTATATCGGTATCCGAAAATTAAAGCGGATAATCGTATTCCACTACCAGCGGTGCGTGGTCGGAAAATTTTTCATCTTTGTAAACATGGGCACGGACGGCTTTGGCGGCCAGACCGGGCGTAACCATATGGTAGTCGATGCGCCACCCCACGTTGTTGGCATAGGCTTGGCCGCGGTTGCTCCACCAAGTGTAGCCCGGCTCTTCGGGGTAGAGCGTGCGCCATATGTCCGTCCAGCCCAAGTCATTGATAACTTTGCCTATCCATGCCCGCTCTTCGGGCAGGAAGCCCGAATTTTTCTGGTTGCTTTTCCAATTTTTCAGGTCGATATTTTGGTGGGCGATATTCCAGTCGCCGCACACCACGATATCGCGCCCTGCTGTTTTCATGTCGGCCAGCATGGGGTAGAAAGCGTCGAGAAAGCGGTATTTCAGCTCCTGCCGCTCCGGCGCGCTGGTGCCGGAAGGCAGATAAAGCGAAATCACGCTCAGCTTGCCGAAATCGGCACGCACGAAACGGCCTTCGCGGTCGAATTCTTCAATACCCATGCCGATTTGCACATTATCGGGGCGCTGCCTGCTATACACCGCCACGCCGCTGTAGCCGCGTTTTTCGGCGCAATGCCACACGCCGTACATACCGTGCGGGTTTTTCATATCTTCCGATAAATCAGGCTCTTGTGCTTTCAATTCCTGCACGCACACAATATCCGCGCCCGATGCGGCGATATATTCGTGAAAACCTTTTTTATAAGCAGAACGGATGCCGTTTACATTGGCGGAAATAATTTTCAGCATGATGTGGTATTTAAGGGGAGGAAAGGAAACGCGATTGTAGCCCAATTGGAGCCGTCTGAAAAAGGAAAAGCCGTCTGAAACCAAAGATTTCAGACGGCTTTTAAGTTTAGGTGCCTCAAGCAGGCAATGGTGCTTATTTTCTACCGGCAAATGCCCCCACCGTGTCGCCCGCTTTAAAGATGCCCCCGATTTCAGCTGCGCCCGCACCGAAAAAACCGCCTTCTACTTGCGTGGCCGAACCGTCGGCCGAAGCAAATTTATTGCCGCTGATACCGGCATTCAGAGCGATATCGCCGCCGTAAGCGGCATCACGGGAAATATTGCCGCTCACGGTTTTCGCGCCGAAGTCGGCAGTAATCAGGGTGCTGCCCAGGGTTTGCGAACCCAACCCGTTGAACTGCACCACACCGGCGTTGTATACGGCTTGGCCGGAAGCGGGGATTTGCGCGGTATCGGTGAATTTGCCGTTGTAGAAGGCGAAGTTGTTGCCGCCTTTGGTAATCACGCCGGCTGCCAGGTTGTCCGACTGGTTGTAAACCAGCCAGTCGCTCACACCCGCAGGCGCATTGGCGCTGCCCGAGCGGATACCGCCGAAGTTGCCGCGCCAGCTGTTATTGAACGAGCCGCCGCCCACTTCGGCCAGGTTGATTTCCACACCGTCGATTTTCAATTTTTTGATGTCGGCAGCGTCGAACGTTACTGCATCGGCAGCGGTGTTCCGCCAGCTGTAATACTGCCTGCCTGCGGTTTGCGCCGCCGGAGCCGAAGGTGCCGCAGTGTTGCTGCCGATCGGAGTGGACTGGGTATCCGGAGATGCGCCGCCGCCGCCGCCACAGGCGGCTAAAACCAGCAAACAGGCCAACGTTAAATAGTTTTTCATCTTAATCCTTTCTAAACATAATGAAAAATCTGCCGTTCCTGCATGGCATAACTATTTTAATTATTCCAAAGGAATTTTAATGTTTATTTTGATGACAGGAGGTTATTTGAGATAAATGGCAGAGGCTGCCGCCCCGGTGGCGGTTTTGCTAATATAGGATTAACTGAACTTCCGCTACGGCGCTGCTGTGCCTTAGTTCAAAGGGAGCGATTTTGTAAGCCGCTGAAGCGGAAACAGAATCGGTTCCGTGCGACTTGTACTGTCGGCGCTTTGCTGCCTTGTATCGAAAATTGATTGAATCCGCTATATAATCATCCTTATTTTTCTTGATACAGAAAGTATTTAAATGTCTGATTTCCGCCAAGATTTCCTCAAGTTCGCGCTTGAGCAAAACGTTTTGAAGTTCGGCGAATTCACCACCAAAGCCGGCCGCCGATCGCCTTATTTTTTTAACGCCGGGCTGTTTAACGACGGCGCTTCCACCCTCGCGCTGGCGCGGTTCTATGCACAAGCTGTTATCGAAAGCAAAATCCAATTCGATATGCTGTTCGGCCCTGCTTATAAAGGCATCATTCTCGCCGCCGCCACCGCCATGATGCTGGCCGAAAAAGGCATCAACGTGCCGTTTGCCTACAACCGCAAAGAAGCCAAAGACCACGGCGAAGGCGGCGTGTTGGTGGGCGCACCGCTCAAAGGCCGCGTGCTGATTATCGACGACGTGATTTCCGCCGGCACATCCGTGCGCGAATCGGTGAAGTTAATCGAAGCCGAAGGCGCCGCCCCCGCCGCCGTTGCCATCGCACTCGACCGTATGGAAAAAGGCACGGGCGAAAAGTCGGCCGTGCAGGAGGTGGAGCAACAATACGGCCTGCCGGTGGTGGCTATCGCCAACCTGCACGACCTGCTTTCGCTGCTTGAAAACCATGCAGAATTCGGCAGGTATCTCGAACCCGTCCGCGCTTACCGCGAACGTTACGGTGTGGCGTAGCCGATGGAAACCGGATAATAAAAGGCCGTCTGAAAAAGGTTTTTTCAGACGGCCTTTTATCAAGTTTCCTTTTCGGTTGAGACCCCGCCATTTATGGCGGTAGAATTTGGGTTTATCGGGTAGGGGTGTAACCCCTTCCCAATCAGGGCAACACGTAGGGCGGCGCTTTATGTGTCGTCCTGTGTGTTGAAACATTATCCGGTTTCTATTTAAACAGCACGATCAACACCAGCGCCACGGCGATAACGGCCAGCCACAGGTTTTGCCGCTGCTGGGTTTTTATCAGGTGAAGGTAGGCGTCGCGCATTTCTTTTTGGCGGGTTTCATCGACCAGCGCGTTGATTTTGCGCGGCAGGGCGGGCAGGATTTGCGCCCAGTCGGGCGCTTCGTTTTTCAGTTGTTTGAAGAAAGCCTGCGGGCCGACCTGTTCGGCCATCCATTTGGTGAGGAACGGCTTGGCGGTGTCCCACAAATCCAAATCGGGGTCGAGCCGGCGGCCCAAGCCTTCGATATTGAGCAGGGTTTTTTGCAGCAAAACAAGCTGTGGCTGGATTTCAACGTTGAAGCGGCGGCTCACTTCAAACAGGCGCATCAGCACGAGGCCGAACGAAATTTCGGAAATCGGTTTGTTGAAAACCGGTTCGCACACGCTGCGCACGGCGGCTTCCAACTCTTCTGCGCGTGTGTCGGCGGGTACCCAGCCCGATTCGATATGGGCGGTGGCCACGCGGTGGTAGTCGCGGTTGAAAAAGGCGAGGAAGTTTATCGCCAGATAGCGTTTGTCGTAATCGGTGAGGCTGCCGACGATGCCGAAATCGAGTGCGATATAGCGGTTGTCGCCGGCTACCAGGATATTGCCGGGATGCATGTCGGCATGGAAGAAACCGTGCCGGAACACTTGGGTAAAGAAAATTTCCACACCGAAGCGCGAAAGTTTCTGCAAGTCGGTGCCTTGTTTGCGCAGGGCGGCAATATCGCCTACGGGTGTGCCGTCCATCCATTCGATCGTTAGAACGTCGCGGCTGCAATAGTCGTAATACACCTTGGGAATAATCAGCATATCGCTGTTTTGGAAGTTGCGTCCCAGCTGGCCGGCATTGGCCGCTTCGCGCATCAGATCCAGCTCGTCGTGCAGGTATTTGTCGAACTCGGCCACCACTTCGCGGGGTTTTAAGCGTTTGCCGTCGGTAAACAGCCGCTCTATCCAGCCCGCACCAAAACGCAGCAGTGCCAAATCCTGCTCGATAACGGGTTGCAGATTGGGGCGGAGCACTTTCACCGCCACCTCTTCGCCGCTGTGCAAACGGGCTTTGTGTACCTGCGCAATCGAGGCGCTGGCTACCGGCACGGTTTCAAATTCGGCATACAGTGCTTCAACCGGCTGCCCCAGTGAGGTTTCAATCTGGCGGCGCGACAATCCGGCATCAAACGGCGGCACGCGGTCTTGCAGCTTGGCCAGTTCCTGCGCGTAATCGTGCGGAATCAAATCCGGGCGGGTGGAAAGCACCTGCCCGAACTTCACGAATATCGGCCCCAAATGCTCCAAAGCCTCGCGCAGGCGCACCGGCATGGGTTGGTTTTGCGCGTCGGGAGATTGCGGCAGCTTCTGCAACAGCGAGCGCAGCCAGCTTTGGCGCACCCGGCCGGCAACCAGATCGGTGAGGCCGTAGCGGTAAACGGTTTGGGTGATGGTTTTGGTGCGTTTAAGCCATTTCATAGCGGGCCGGGGCGGGTGGAAAAAGGTGGATTATAAAGCAGGAATGCGGCTGGGTTCTAAATATGTGGGCGGCCCGCTTTTTCAGACGGCATCTTTAATAATATTGGATTCACAGTTCCAAAACGCTCAAACCGGGCAGGTCGGCAAAGCTGCGTTCGCGCACAATCCGGCAGAAGTTTTCCAGATAGGTTTTGCCGGCGTCTTCCGCGCGCATGGCGGCGTAAAGCTCGCTTTGCAGGCCGTTGGCGGTAATTTGGCGCGAAATCACATAACCTTTTTCGAGATAGGGCATCACCGTCCAATAGGGCAGGGCGGCGATGCCGCGGCGGCTGGCCACAAGCTGGATGATGGCGATGGTTAGTTCGCTGTGGCGGCGCGGCGGGTTGATGCCTTTGGGCAGCAGCACTTTGCGCAACAGGTCGAGCATATCGTCGGGCACGGGATAGGTGATTAGTGTTTCGCCGGCGAAGTCTTCGGCTTCCCACACGGCTTTGGCGGCCAGCGGGTGGTCTTTGGCGCAGATGCCGACCATGCCGTAGGCAAACAGGGGCTGGTAGGCGATGCCCGCCTGCGGGGCAGCTTCGGAAACGATGGCCAAATCGGCGCGGTGTTGCAGCAGCAGCCCCACCGGGTCGGCCTGAAAGCCGGAAACGATGTCCAGCTCCACCTGCGGCCACAGCGGGCGGAACTCGCCCATGGCGGGCATCAGCCAGTCGAAGCAGGTGTGGCATTCCACCGCCAGCCGCAATTCGCCTGCTTCGCCTTCGATAATCTGCGCCATATCGCGTTCGGCGGCGGCTACCTGCGGCAGCAGGTCGTGCGCCAGTTGCAGCAGCCGCTCGCCGGCGGGCGTGAAGCGCAGCGGTGTAGATTTGCGCTCGAACAGCGGCGTTTCATAGTAGTTTTCCAATGCGCGGATTTGGTGCGACAGGGCAGACTGCGTGAGAAACACGCGCTTGGCGGCCAATGAAACGCTGCCGGTTTCTTCAAGTGCCATCAGGGTTTTGAGGTGGCGCAGCTCGATGATGGATTCCATAATGTTTCAGACGGCCTGTGCGGTAACGGACCGGTGTATATTAAAATAATTCATATGGAGGCGCAAACGGTCGGCGGCTGTGCCGCCTGATGGCAAAAATAAGTTTTTCCGCTATACAATAACGCCTTTAAACATCTTTGAGCGGCCGTTGCAGGCCGTCTGAAAACCATCGTGAACGCTGCAAACCACAACCAACTGCCGGCCCGCTTTGCGCTGCCCGCCGCCGAAGAAGCGGGCGGCTGGAGCGTGTATCTGGTGTTGTGCCGCAACGGTTCGCTGTATTGCGGCATCAGCAACCGCCCTCAGGCGCGTTTTGCGGCGCACGTATCGGGCAGGGGCGCAAAATATATGCGCATCCACAAACCCGTGGCGATGCGGCTGGTGTGCGCCGGCATGGCGCATGGCGAAGCCGCGCAGCTTGAGGCGCGGGTGAAAAAACTCGCCGCCGGGCGCAAACGCGAATTGTGGGCGCTGCTGCCGGATTTTCAGACGGCCTGAGCTATAATCAACCGTTATCAATTAAGGAACCATTCAGATGAGCGCGAACGCACAGCACAACGTCGATAGCGGCGAAATCGAAAAATTCAGCCAGCTCGCCCACAAATGGTGGGACAAAACGGGCGAATTCAAACCCCTGCACGACATCAACCCCCTGCGTTTGGGCTATATCGACGCCATCGGCCAACTGGCGGGTAAAACCGTGCTTGATGTGGGCTGCGGCGGCGGCATTTTGTCGGAAAGCATGGCCAAGCTCGGCGCCGCGCAGGTAACCGGCATCGATATGGCCGAAAAATCGCTGCAGGCGGCACAAGCCCATGCGCGGGAGCAGGGTGTGGGCAATATCGGCTACCGCTGCGTGCGCGTGGAGGATTTGGCCGAAGAGCGGCCGCACAGTTTCGATGTGGTAACCTGCATGGAAATGATGGAGCACGTTCCCGACCCTGCCGCCATCGTTGCCGCCTGCGCCAAACTGGTGAAACCCGAGGGCACGGTGTTTTTTTCCACCATCAACCGCAACCCCAAATCATATGTACACGCCATTCTCGGCGCGGAATATATTCTGGGCTTGGTGCCGCGCGGCACGCACGACTGGCAGAAGTTCATCACCCCCGCCGAGCTGGCGCGCATGTGCCGCCGTGCGGGCTTGGATGTTGTGGACACCAAAGGCATGGGTTATAACCCGTTCACCAAAGTTTACAGCCTGAACGGCAGCACCGGCGTCAACTATATGGCGGCATGCAAACCGGTATAACGGCGGTAGCGGAATCCGCTGTTTAAACCCGGTTAAAACACTCCTAAAAACAAAGGCACAGCTAATTTGGAAAGGAATAACAAATAATTATTGGATAAACACCCTAATCAGGTTATCTGATACGGCAGCCTGATTGGGGTGAAGCATTATGACCTTTATCATGACTGTTCGGGTTTGGTAAAAGGATTGTTATGAAGACAGCATTGATCGTTACTTTCATAAGCAGCTTCTTGTTTTTAGTATTTTTTGGAAGGCTGCTCAAACTGGATGATACATTCAAATACAGGCAGAAATTCAGTATTAATTGGGTATTTGCCGCTGCTGCCGTTATTTTTACTTTTTGTATTTATGCATATAGGGCTTATTGGGGCGGCAATTTGTCCGGCCGCCCGGCCGGCCCGGTATCAAGTCTGATAACGGGAAATTTTTCGGAAGCCGTATTAAGTGTTATTTTTTTAGGCTGCTATCTGATTTTGGTATTCATAGGCAGGTTCCTCAAACTGGACGTAACCTTCAAGCCTCAATATAACTTCAGCGTGAACTGGATATTCTTTATTATGGCGGGAATGTTTACAGCCATTGTTTATCTCAATTGCGTATAGGTGTTCCGGAAAACAAAAAACCAAGCCGTGTATACGGCTTGGTTTTTTTATGCGGCGCGGGGTTACTTTTTAATCACGCGGGTATAAAACGCCAAAATCGCTACGGCGGCAATAGTGGAAGCAATCCAGCCTGCGGGCTGCCCGGCCTCATACCAGCCTGCGGCCTGCCCGACCCAGCCCGCGAGCAGCGAACCGCCGATGCCCAACAGTGTGGTCATGATAAAGCCCAGGTTGTCTTTGCCCGGGTGCAGGATTTTTGCCAATACGCCGACAACAAAGCCTACGATAATGGTAACTAACCAACCCATGATATTCCTTTCGATGGATGAAATATTAGTAAGATATGTAACTGTTTTTCAATTGATTTAAAAGAATTTAAATATGCCGTTTGAAAAACATCGTGCGCCGGTTATCATACACAGCGGAAAAGGCTGTTGTGCCGCCGCTTGCATTTCTTTTCAAAACTATGGGTGATTTTCAACAATCGGCGGGGTTTTGGTGTAGGAATACAACAAATTTCAGTGTTTTCATCATAAATATAATGGAAGCCCCTTGAGGCCGTCTGAAAATCAGGTTTTCAGACGGCCTAGTAATATTTTGGATCAAACCTGAGGCGGGTTGTACTTAGCGCATTTCAAACAGTTCTTGATGAAAGTGTTTTTCAGGCAGCCCCAGCTTAATCAAATCCTTTTTCAAAGAAATACCGAAAGCCGTACCGCCGCAGAACCACACGCTGCACTGCGGCAGGTTTTCTGTTACCGCTGCGTGCAGGGTTTCGGCATTCAGACGGCCTTTTTGTGCCGACGGCCACAAATGCAGATTTACGCCCGCCGCTTGTGCCTTACGGCGTAACGGTTCAAGAAAAGCCGGATCGTTGTCGCGGTAGCTGTAAAACAGATGGGTGTTTTTGTTTTTGCCGCCGCCTGAATACTGCATTTCGTCAAGACGCGCCAGAAACGGCGTAATGCCGATACCGCCCGCCACCCAGATTTGCGTGCCGGTTTCGCCGTCAAACGTAAAGCGTCCGTAAGGGCCTTCCAGAGCAACGGTGTCGCCGGTTTGGAAAATGTCGGCGGTGCGGGCGGTGTAGTCGCCCAAGTTTTTGATGATAAAACGCAATATGCCCGTTTGTACGTCCCATGCCGAAGCGACGGTAAACGGGTGTGCCCCTTCTTTGCCGCCCAAGTGCCGTATAAAGGCGAACTGCCCGGGCTGATGACCGTGCCATTGAGGTGCGGTAATGTCCACGGCGAAAGCACTCATCGGCGGATAGGCTTCAACCGCTGATACCGTGCCGAGACTGCGGCGGGCGGCACCGTGGCGTTTGAACAGCACCAACAGTGCCGATACCGTACCGCCGGCCAGCAATACTGCCGTCAGCCAGCCGACGGGCTGTTTCCAGTAGGCAAACTTCATCAGGATAACGGCGTGGAAAACCAACGCCAGATAGGCGGCTGCCAGCCATGTATGCAGTTTGGCAAACCAGTGGTAGGGAATGCGTTTGATCAGGGCGATAACCATCAGCACCAGTGCAATGTAAAACGCCCATTCGCCGACATCTTCCGCGATACCGCGCATACTGCCCAGCCACTGTTCGATGCCGTCGGCATCTGTTCCGCCTCCCCGTTTCCTGCGTTCGGGACGGGTCAGCCAGCCCCAGCCGACCATCCATTTGGTGCCTTTGGTAAACCAGAAATGCGCCAGTGCGGTAACGAGGGCGGTAATGCCCAGCCATTTGTGCAGGCGGTAGCCTTTATCCAATCCGCCCAGCAGGTTTTCCAGCCATACGAGGCGGACGGACAGAACCATGCACAGGCTCATTGCGCCGACGGCGAGAATGCCGCTGTACTGGTTGAACACATTGCGGAAGGAAAAGTAGGTAAACGGCTGCGGCAGCAGGCTGTCGGCAAGCAGCCACAGCGCGCTGGTTCCCAAAAGAAACGTCCATAAAAAGATTTTGATGTTTTTCATCGGTAA
>NZ_JAUMUI010000027.1 GCF_030530745.1 Neisseria sp.
ACCAGGGACCTGCGGATTAACAGTCCGTCGCTCTACCGACTGAGCTATCGGGGAATAAATGTTAATTATAGCGTAGTTTTGAAAAGTGTCAATATTTTACGCTGTATTTTCACTGAAAATATCAATAAATTTGATACTGGCCGTCTGAAAACGCCCCTGTGCAAATACAGCGCTTTCAGGCATTTCCAAGCAGGATTTGCTCAACAGCAACGGCCGCCTGAAGCTCCGCAACGGCGCTTGCGGCAATAATCTTGAAACTCCAGTTCAGTCATAACCGGAGCGTTCGGATTATGCCTGCGTTGACAAGCAATATAATTTTGGTAATCGGGTACGCCTACCATCAGATTGGCGGTGAGACGCACGGTTTTCCAAATACGGCGAATGTGTTGCAGCAGGTTAGGATTCATTTTGCCGAACCTCGTTACGGTAAACAGGCGGAACTTCTTTGGCGGTGGGCCAAGCCACTTTACGCGCTTTCAGGGCGACACGCAATCCGTACACTGCCACGATTACCACTACCGACAGGAAAATCACGGTCAAGCCTGAGTTTACATAGTCGTTGAAAGCAATACGGCTCATTTGGGCGAGGTCTTTGGCGGGAGCCAGCACTTCACCGCGCGAAGCGGCTTCGTTGAATTTGGCCGCGTGCGACAAGAAACCGATTTTCGGATCGCTGTGGAACAGTTTTTGCAGGCTGGCATAACAGGTTACAAACAATACGCCCAAAGCGGGAACCAAAGACACCCAAACATAACGTTCGCGTTTCATTTTCACAAGCACCACACTCACCATAATCAGTGCCACGCCGGCCAACATTTGGTTGCCGATACCGAACAGCGGCCATAAAGAGTTGATGCCGCCCAAGGGATCGGTTACGCCGGTGTAAAGGAAGTAACCCCACAGACCTACGGCTATTAAGGTGGCAGTCAGGTTGGCGGGCAGGCTGTCGGTGTTGCCGAAAGGTTTGATGAAAATACCGCCCAAATCCTGAATCATAAAGCGTGCCACACGGGTGCCTGCATCAACGGCAGTTAAGATGAATAAGGCTTCAAACAAGAGTGCAAAGTGATACCAGAAAGCCATCATGCCGGGGCCGGAAATCAGCTGGCTCATGATATTGGCCATGCCGACTGCCAATGTAGGCGCACCACCCGCACGGGAAAGAATGGTATGTTCGCCCACGTCTTTCGCCATTTGCAGCAAAGTGGCTTCTTGTACGGGGAAGCCTAACTGATTGGTAATCACTTGTGCAGCATTGGCGGCATCGGTACCGATCAGTGCGGTGGGGCTGTTCATGGCGAAATATACGCCGGGGTCGAGCGAAGCAGCAGCGGCCAGCGCCATAATTGCTACAAAGCTTTCCATCAGCATACCGCCGTAACCGATCATGCGCACATGGGTTTCGTTTTCAACCATTTTCGGCGTAGTGCCTGAAGAAATCAGGGCATGGAAACCGGAAACGGCACCGCAGGCAATAGTAATGAACAGGAAGGGGAACAGGTTGCCTGAAAATACGGGGCCGGTGCCGTCGATAAATTTGGTTACCGCGGGCATCTGCAAGGCAGGACCGACAATCACGATGCCGATAGCCAATGCGATAATCGTGCCGATTTTCAGGAAAGTGGAAAGATAATCACGCGGGGTCAGCAGCAGCCAAACCGGCAATACGGCAGCTACGAAGCCGTAAATCATAATCGCCCAAGTGAGCTGTACACCGTCCATATCGAAAATATGGGCAAACGAGCTTTGTGCCACGTCTTCACCGAACACAATCGCGCACATCAGCAGAATAAAGCCGACAATCGAAATCTCGCCGATTTTGCCGGGGCGGATGTAACGGGTGTAGATGCCCATGAACAGCGCGATCGGAATGGTGGCCGCGATGGTAAACGTGCCCCACGGGCTGTTTACCAGAGCTTTCACCACAATCAGTGCCAACACGGCCATGATGATAACCATAATCATCAAAATACCGATGGAGGCAATCACGCCCGCCACCGTGCCCAGCTCCTGTTTCACGATATCGCCCAACGATTTGCCGTCGCGGCGCATAGAAACAAACAGTACCATCATATCTTGAACGGCACCGGCAAATACCACGCCGAAAATAATCCACAGCGTGCCGGGCAGATAACCCATTTGTGCGGCAAGCACCGGACCGACTAACGGCCCTGCTCCTGCAATTGCGGCGAAGTGGTGGCCGAACAATACGCCTTTGTGTGTGGGCACATAATCCAAACCGTCGTTATGCCGCTCGGCAGGGGTAAGCCGGCCGGCATCAAGTTGTGCTACGTTTTTAGCGATATACAGGCTGTAAAAACGGTAGGCGATGCAGTAAACGGAAACGGCGGCGATAACCATCCATACCGCATTAACCTGCTCGCCGCGGCTCAGGGCCAATGTGGTAAATGCGGCCAAACCGACCAATACCACAATGCCCCACAGTAGAAACGATTTTAGCTGTTTCATAAGAACCTCACGGGGTTGTTGAGAACGGATAAAAGAAATTTAAAGCCTGAAAATTCGTTAATAATGCAATATTTCATGAAACTGGAGCAAGATTAACATATTTGCTCAAAATAATGTGGGGTTTTAACAAAAGTATAGTTTGTCATCAGCGCCCAGCTTTGCAAAAAAAGCCCCCTCCCCTGCCGACATCCGCTGCGCTTGGAAACTGAAAAAGCAAGGCCGTCTGAAATGTTTTCAGACGGCCTTGCAATACAGAAAAACAGATGTTTATTTCAGTGCCGCAGCTTCTTTTGCCAATCGGGTAACGGTTGCCCAGTCTTTGTTTTGAACGGCTTCCTTCGGCGTGAGCCACGAACCGCCGACACACAATACGTTGGGCAGTTTGAGATATTCTGGCGCGCTTTCGAGGGTGATGCCGCCTGTGGGGCAGAAACTCACGTGGGCATACGGGCCGTAGAGGGCTTTGAGCATGGCTTTGCCGCCTACAGCTTCGGCAGGAAAAAGCTTCATGGTGTCGATACCGTTTTCCAGTGCCAGCTGCACTTCGCCGGGGGTGGCTACGCCGGGAATCAGAGGGATACCGCTGTTGCGGCCGGCTTTTGCCAGCGACTCGTGCAGACCGGGGCTGATGGCGAACACAGCGCCCGCATCTGCAACCGCTTTGAGTTGGTCGGGGTTGGTAACGGTGCCCGCACCAACAATCGCGCCTTTTACTTCTTTTTTAATCAGTTCGATGGCTTTGATACCGTGCTCGGTACGCAGGGTGATTTCGAGGGTGGGAATGCCGCCCTCAACCAAAGCGTGCGCCAGATCAACGGCGGTGTTGATGTCGTCGATCGCTATCACTGGGATAACGGCGCCTGCGGAAAGGATGTCGCGTGGGGTCATGTGGTTGCTCCAATCAGAACAGTTAGGTAGATATCGGTTTCAGACGGCCTCTATAGCGTTAGGCCGTCTGAAAATCTTTGCGGGCTTGTTATTTAAGAAAAATCGCCGCCCAAACTCATGGCGCCGGTTTCGGCGCTGCCGGTGATGCTGCGGAAACCGGCGAACAGTTCCCGGCCGATGCCGTGGGTGTTTTTGCTCAAATCCGGCTCAGGGGTTTCGCGCTCGGCCCATTCTTTTTCATCGACCAGCGCGGTCAGTTCGCCGGTAACGGAGTCGAAGCGGATTAAATCGCCGGTGCGGATTTTGCCGATGCCGCCGCCAAGCAGTGCTTCGGGACTCATGTGGATGGCGGCGGGCACTTTGCCGGATGCGCCCGACATGCGGCCGTCGGTAAGCAGCGCCACTTTAAAGCCGCGGTCGAGCAGAATCGCCAAGGGCGGCGTGAGTTTGTGCAGTTCGGGCATACCGTTGGCGCGCGGGCCTTGAAAGCGCACCACGCACACGAAATCGCGCTCCAGCTCGCCGCGCTCGAATGCGGCCAACACTTCTTTTTGGTCGTTAAACACGATGGCGGGCGCTTCGATAACGCGCTGGCTGTCTTTCACGGCGGATACTTTGATCACGCCGCGGCCGATGTTGCCTTTCATCAGGCGCAGGCCGCCGTCGGGTGAGAACGGGCGTGAGAACGGGCGCAGGATGTCTTCGTCGCGGCTTTCGGCCACGGCGTCGCGCCATTCGAGTTTGCCGTCGATCAGGAACGGCTCTTTGGTGTAGGCTTCCATGCCGTGCCCCATCACGGTTTCCACGTCGTCGTGCAAGAGGCCGTTGTTGCGCAGCTCGCGGATCACAAACGGCAGGCCGCCGGTGGCAGCGAAGTGGTTAACATCGGCTTGGCCGTTGGGGTAAACGCGGATCAGCAGCGGCACGATCGAAGAGATTTCGTCAAAGTCGTCCCAATTGAGAATGATGCCTGCGGCGCGCGCCATCGCCACCAAGTGCATGGTGTGGTTGGTGGAACCGCCGGTGGCCATCAGGCCGATAATGGCGTTGATAAACGATTTTTCGTCGAGCATTTCGCCGATGGGTTTGGCGGTTTGGTTTCTGATGCCTTCGGCCAAATGGGCGGCGGTATAACGGGTGAGCGCTTCGCGTATCGGGGTGTAGGGGTTGAAGAATGCGGCGGCGGGCAGGTGCACGCCCATCATCTCCATCATCATTTGGTTGGAGTTGGCGGTGCCGTAGAAGGTGCAGGTGCCGGGGCTGTGGTAAGAACCCATTTCGCTCTCGAGCAGCGCGTCGCGGCCGACTTTGCCTTCGGCAAACAGCTGGCGGGTGCGCGCTTTTTCTTTGTTGCCGATGCCGCTGGTCATCGGGCCGGCCGGCACGAAAATTCCGGGGATATGGCCGCAGCTCAACGCGCCTATCATCAGGCCGGGCACGATTTTGTCGCACACGCCGAAAAACAGTGCGCCGTCGAACATTTGGTGCGACAGGCCGACTGCGGTGCTCATGGCAATCACGTCGCGCGAAAACAGCGAAAGCTCCATGCCTTCGTAGCCCTGCGTGATGCCGTCGCACATGGCGGGCGTGCCGCCGGCCACTTGGGCGGTGGCGCCGTGTTTTTGCGCTTCGTCTTTAATCCAGTCGGGAAAATCTTTGAACGGCTGGTGGGCGGAAACCATATCGTTATAAGCGGTAATCATGCCGAGATTGGGCACGTTGTGCTTGAGCATTTCGATTTTGATGGTTTTGGGCATGGCGGCATAGCCGTGCGCCAGATTGGAACAGCCCAGTTGGTCGCGCTCGACGCGCCCCTGCTGTTTGAATGCGCGGATGCGCGCCAGATAGGCTTCGCGCGTGGGGCGGCTGCGTTCAATGATGCGCTCGGTAACTGCGGCAAGTTTGGGGTGGAGGGTGCTCATGATCTTTACTTTCGTGGTGGTGGTTTGCAGTGCGGCTTCAAACCGGGCATATTAAACCGGAAATATTGTTTTGTTGTGCCTGAGCCGTGATTTCCAATGTTCCGGGCCGTCTGAAATTCTTGCAGATATTATAATATAGTTTGTAGTTAAGTTACAAAATAAAGCTTGAACGAGGTCAAACTTTGTTCGTAGTTTTATAACAGCTCGTTACTTTGCCTGCGCCGTATGTTTTACTTAGGTCAACTTTTATTTAAAACGGCATAGACAAAATGTGTAGTGCTGTGTAGGATTGCTACCTGATTTCAGTACGATTGCGCTGTATTTTATCCGGATTACAGCCAAAAAGCGCGGAATATGTAACTCTATGCACATACTTTCCGCACGGGCAGCAGATAATTTTCAGAGAAAACCCTTGATGAAAGAAGAAATGATGAATACGCAAACAAACTTCGATTTGGTGTTATTTGGTGCAACCGGCGATTTGGCCATGCGCAAACTGCTGCCCTGCCTTTATCAGGCACACGTTGCCGGGCTGCTCCACCCCGCCGGCCGCATTTTGGGGGTGAGCCGCAGCGAACTGGACACCGCAGGGTTTCTCGCCAAAGTGGAAAGCAATTCCAAAATCCACATCAAGCAGAATTTCAGCGAAGAAGCATGGGCTTCTTTCACCAAGCGCATCCGCTATTTAACCGTTGACGTAACCAATCCCGACGACTTCAAAACACTGGCCGACACGGTAAAAGCGCGCAAAGAAACCGACAACGTGGTGGTTTACCTTTCCACCGCCCCGAAATTTTTCGCCCCCGCCTGCGCCGAACTGGCCAACGTGGGTTTAAACGGCAGCAATGTGCGCATCGTGCTCGAAAAACCGCTGGGCACCGATTTGAAATCTTCCCAAGCAATCAACACCGACGTGGCCCGCTATTTCAAAGAAGAGCAGGTTTACCGCATCGACCATTATTTAGGCAAAGAAGCGCTGCAAAACCTGCTGGCGCTGCGTTTCGCCAACCTCGTATTCGAGCCGCTGTGGAACAACAAATATGTGAAAAGCGTGCAGCTTACCATTGCCGAGCAGTTGGGCGTTGAAGAGCGCGGCGAGTTTTACGACATCACCGGCGCCTTGCGCGACATGGTGCAGAACCACCTGATGCAGATGCTGTGCATGACGGCGATGGAAGCGCCCAAAAGCCTCGATGCCGACGACGTGCGCGACGAAAAACTGAAAGTAATCAAATCACTCAAACCACTCACTTCCGCCGATGTGGACGCCGACGTGGTACGCGCCCAATACACCGCAAACAAAGGCATGAACGGCTATCTGCAAGAGAACAACGTGCCCGCCGGCAGCCGCACCGAAACTTATGTGGCCGTGAAAGCCGAAATCAACAACGAGCGCTGGGCCGGCGTGCCGTTTTATCTGCGCACCGGCAAGCGCATGGCCGGCAAAGTGGCCGAAATCGTGTTGAATTTCCGCGACCTGCCCAACCATATTTTTGAAAACAGCCAAGCTGCGCCCAACCGTTTGGTAATCGAATTGCAGCCTACCGAATCGGTATGCCTCTACACGCAGGTGAAAACCCCCGGCGCGGGCAACAAAGTGGAGCTTACCGCCCTGAGCGTGGACATGGGCAAAGCAATCCAAGGCCGCCGCGCCGAAGCCTACGAGCGCCTGCTGCTTGATGTAATCAACGGCAAGCTGGCGCTGTTCAACCGCCGCGACGAATTGGAAGCCGCTTGGGAATGGGTGATGCCGATTATGGAAAACTGGGAAAACAGCCCCACCCCGCCGCACGGCTACGCCGCCGGTTCATGGGGGCCGGAAGCTGCCCGCGGGCTGTTGGCGCGCAACGGCGACAAATGGCACGAAGAGCAGTAAATATTTTTTCAGACGGCCTTCCGGTTTGATTGCCCCTAATTCGATTGAGGCCGTCTGAAAACCATATTTCAAAAGCAGGAGAAAATTATGGCTTACCAATGGCATTCATTTGAAAATGCCGCCGCCGCGTCCGCCGCATTGGCCGACGCCGTGGCCGATGCCTTGCAGCAGGCGCTCGACAAAAAAGGCAGCGCCGTTTTGGCCGTGTCGGGCGGACGCTCGCCCATCGCCTTTTTCGAGGCCTTGTCGCAAAAAAAACTGGCTTGGCAAAACATCGGCGTTACGCTGGTAGACGAGCGCATCGTGCCCACCACTCATGCCGACAGCAACACCGGCCTGGTGCACGAATACCTGCTGCAAAACCGAGCCGCCGCCGCACAATGGATTCCCCTGGTGGAGGCAGGCAGAACTGAGGCCGGTTTGCAGCCCGAAGCCGTGGTTCAGACGGCCTTGCAACACTACCGCCAGCCTGATGTGCTGGTATTGGGTATGGGCGGCGACGGCCACACCGCATCACTGTTTCCGCAAGCGCCGCAGCTCGATAAAGGTTTGGATGAAGCCAACCCCGTGCCGCTTCTGCACACCACGCCCGTTACCGCCCCGCACGAGCGCGTGAGCATGACGCTGGCGGCCATTGCGCAAACCCCTGCCGTGTTTCTGGCCATCAGCGGTGCAGAGAAAAAAGCGGTGTTCGACCAAGCCGCCGCCGCACCCGGCAAAACCTACCCCACCAGCTATATACTCAACCACGAAAAGGTAAACTGCCATGTCTACTACGCCTACGCAGAATAAAACCGCCGCCAAGCAGCCTCAAACCGCAACCGTCGAATGGCCGCGGCTGGTGGCCGATATCGGCGGCACCAACGCCCGCTTCGCATTGGAAACCGCACCGCAGCAGATCGAAAAAGTGGAAGTATTGCCGTGCAACGATTACGACACCGTCGTTGATGCCGCACGCGAATACCTGAAACGCGCAGGCAGCCCCAAAATCAGCCATGCCGCCATCGCCATCGCCAACCCCATCATGGGCGACTGGGTGCAGATGACCAACCACCATTGGGCGTTTTCCATCGAAACCACCCGCCAGTCGCTCGGTTTGGAAACCCTGATTCTGCTTAACGACTTCACCGCACAGGCATTGGCGATTACGCAGGTGGCACCCGAAGAATTGGTGCAGGTGGGCGGTTCGAAACCCGTTGCCAACGCCCCCAAAGCCGTAATCGGCCCCGGCACCGGCTTGGGCGTGAGCGGCCTGATTCCGAGCAATGCCGGCTGGGTGCCGCTGGCGGGCGAAGGCGGCCATGTGAGTTTTCCGCCGTTTGACGATGCCGAAGTGATGATTTGGCAGTTTGCCAAGAAAAAATACGGCCATGTTTCTGCCGAACGCTTTTTGAGCGGCGCAGGCCTGACCCTGATTTACGAAGCGCTGGCCACTAAAGAAGGCGTGAAACCGCAGAAACTCACCCCCGCCGAAATCAGCGAGCAGGCTTTGAGCGGCTCTTCTCCCCTGTGCCGGCTGGCTCTGGATATTTTCTGCGCCATGCTCGGCACGGTGGCTTCCAACCTGGCCTTAACGCTGGGCGCCAGCGGCGGTGTATATCTGTGCGGCGGCATCATTCCGCGCTTTATCGACTATTTCAAATATTCGCCGTTCCGCAGCCGCTTTGAAAACAAAGGCCGTTTCGATGCCTATCTGGCAGCGATTCCCGTGTATGTGGTACTGAGCAGATTCCCCGGCATCCACGGAGCGGCGGTAGCCCTGTCCAACCACCTGCAGGGGCGCTGCAACAATACTGCGGCCCTGGGCGGTGCGGGCGAGCCGGCTTAAAAACACAAAGTCCCAATGGTTATTAGGGGCTGTCGACACTCAACGCAACGGCGGTGTTTTTGGTCAAAAATCCCCGTCTGCGGCGTTAAAAATGCTCGCAAGGTGTTCAACCTTGCTGCGCTTTTTGCCTTGCATACGTGGCTTTTGCCTCAAAAAACCGCTTCGTCGGTTAAATGTCGACAGCCCCTAGGAAAGAAACAAAATAAACAAGAAAAACATACGGTGTTTTTCAGACGGCCTCAATAATCTATGGCAGGCCGTCTGAAAAAACCGACTGCCTCAATAAGAACAATTATCCGGAAACATCATTTATTTGGGAAATACTATGTTAAGCAAAATCAGCGAATCACTAACCGATTTGTCAGGTGCCGAACGCAAAGTGGCCGAATCGGCGCTGGCCGAACCCAAATGGTTCGTACACGCCGCCGTGGCCGAAATCGCCGAGCGCGCCTCGGTGAGCCAGCCTACCGTTATCCGCTTCTGCCGCAGCTTGGGCTATAAAGGGCTGCCCGAATTCAAACTGGCGCTGTCGGCCAGCATCGGCCACGAAGGCATGCCTTATGTGCACGAAGAATTGAACGCCGACGACGACATGGCCAGCGTGGTGGAAAAAGTGCTGGGCAATGCCGCCGCCTCGATACTCGGCGCGCGCCGCTTTTTGAAAGAAGCCGAGCTGGAAACCGCCATCGCCATGCTCACCCACGCCCGCCGCATCGAATTTTACGGCGTGGGCAACTCGGGCATCGTGGCGCAAGACGCGCAGCATAAGTTTTTCCGCTTCGGCATTTCCACTGTGGCCTATGTGGACACACACATCCAACTGATGGCCGCCTCGGTGTTGAGCAACCACGACGTATTGGTGGTGATTTCCAACTCAGGCTCTTCCATCGAGCTGCTCGACGCTGTGAGCATCGCCAAAGAAAACGGCGCGGCGGTGATTGCGATTACCCGTTCCGGCTCGCCGCTGGCGCAACTGGCCGACTGTGTGCTGAGCATCGCCTCGCAGGAAAACGTAGAACTCTACACGCCGATGGTTTCGCGGCTGCTGCAATTGGCCGTTATCGACATCCTCGCCATCGGCCTGGCCCTGCGTTTGGGCGAAACCGCCAGCCTGCAGCTGCAAAAGAGCAAACGCAGCATTCACAGCAAACATTTGGAATACGATAAAAGCAAGGACTCAGAATCATGAAACACTTACAGGATCTACCTTCTTGGCGGGAACTCTGGAAACATTTCGACGCCACCAAAGGCCTGCATATGCGCGAAATGTTCGGGCAAGACCCCGAACGCGCCCAACGCTACTGGCTCGAAGTGGGCGGTATCACGCTGGATTATTCCAAAAACCGCATCACCGACGAAACGCTGAACCTGCTGTTCAAACTGGCGCGTGAAGCAGGCCTGCCCGAACGCATCAAACAGATGTTCCACGGAGAAAAAATCAACGAAACCGAAAACCGCGCCGTACTCCACATCGCCTTGCGCAACCGCACCAATTCGCCCATCGAAGTCGACGGCGAAGACGTGATGCCCAAAGTGAACCATGTGCTGCACCGCATGGGCGAATTCGCCCACGAAGTGCGCAGCGGCGAATGGCTGGGCTACACCAACCAAGTGATTACCGACGTGGTCAACATCGGCATCGGCGGCTCCGACTTAGGCCCGCTGATGATGTGCACCGCGCTCAAGCCCTTCGGCCACCCGCGTATGCGCATGCACTTCGTTTCCAACGTGGACGGCTCGCAACTGCGCGACGTGCTCGAAAAAGTGCACCCCGAAACCACGCTGTTCATCATCGCCTCCAAAACATTCACCACCCAAGAAACGCTCACCAACGCCCTGACCGCGCGCGAATGGTTTTTGAAACACGCAGGCGACGAAGCCGCGATTGCCAAACATTTCGTAGCCGTTTCCACCAACAAAAAAGCCGTGGCCGAATTCGGCATCGACACCGCCAATATGTTTGAATTCTGGGATTGGGTGGGCGGCCGCTACAGCCTGTGGTCGGCCATCGGCCTGCCGATTATGCTGTTTTTGGGCGAAGAAAACTTTATCGAAATGCTCAACGGCGCCCACCTGATGGACCAACACTTCGCCAACGCCCCGGCTGAGCAGAATATGCCCGTACTACTGGCGCTGATCGGCATCTGGTATATCAACTACTACGGCGGCGGCAGCCACGTTATCGCCCCTTACGACCAACACCTGCACCGCCTGCCCAAATTTATCCAGCAGCTCGACATGGAAAGCAACGGCAAACAGGTAACGCTCGACGGCCGGCCCGTGGCGCACGAAACCGCTCCGATTATCTGGGGTGAAACCGGTATCAACGGCCAGCACGCCTTCTTCCAGCTGCTGCACCAGGGCACGCACATCACCCCCATCGACCTGATTGCCTCGCTCGAAAAACGCAGCAACCTGCCCGGCCACCACGAAATCCTGCTGGCCAACGTGTTTGCGCAGGCCGAAGCCTTTATGCGCGGCAAAACCCCCGAAGAAGCGCGCGCCGAACTCGAAGCGCAAGGCTTGGATCAGGCGGAGATTGAAGCGTTGGTGCCGCACAAAACCTTTTCGGGCAACCGCCCCAGCAACATTATTCTGATGACCAAAATCAACCCCCGCAACATGGGCAGCCTGATTGCGCTCTACGAACACAAAACCTTCGTACAGGGCGTGATTTGGGGCATTAACAGTTTCGACCAATGGGGCGTCGAACTGGGCAAACAGCTGGCCAAAACCATTTTGGGCGAATTAACGGGTAAAACCGACGTGCAAAAGCACGACAGCTCGACCGAGCGCCTGATCCGCCTCTACCGCAACGCCAATTGCGATAAAGCGGACGGGTGCTGAAGAATCAGGCCGTCTGAAATAATTTTTTCAGACGGCCTGTTTGCAAGGTGGTAGTTGTAGCAAAATAACAGTATTCATAATATTGGAATATCGGTATTATCTGCCGTTTTTAAGATTCGCCGCCAATAAAAATTGCTGGAAACCTTAAAAAACTATCACCATTTTAAATCTCAACGAGGATATTGATATGTCTGCGCAATCACAACAAAACAACAACTTCGCGTTGTCTGTGTTGACCACGTTGTTTTTCATGATGGGTTTCATCACCTGCATGAACGACATCCTGATTCCCCACCTGAAAGAAATTTTCAAACTTTCCTACACTCAGGCAATGCTGATTCAGTTCTGCTTCTTCACCGCCTATGCCGTGGTGTCGATTCCGATGGGCAAACTGGTGGAAAAAATCGGCTATAAAGCCGGCGTTATCGGCGGTTTCCTGATTGCCGCCGTGGGCTGCCTGCTGTTTTACCCCGCCGCCGGCAGCCACTCTTACCCGATTTTCTTGGGCGCGCTGTTTATCTTGGCTTCGGGCATCGTGCTGTTGCAGGTTGCGGGCAACCCCTATGTAACCCTGCTGGCCAAACCGGGCAAAGAATCCTCCACGCTCACGCTGATTCAGGCATTTAACTCGCTGGCCACCATGATTGCCCCGCCGCTGGGCGCGATGCTGATTTTCGTGGACGCCACTGCCAGCGAAGCCGAGCGCATTTCTTCGGTGCAGATTCCCTATCTGGGCCTGGCAGGCTTTCTGATTCTGCTGGCCGTGGTGGTGAAAATGCTCCACCTGCCCGACGCGCGCAAAATCGCCGAAGCAGAAACCGAACACAACCACGACGGTAAAACCAGCGTTTGGCAATACAAACATATGGTACTCGGTGCCGCCGCCATCTTCTGTTATGTGGGCGCCGAAGTAGCCATCGGCTCGCTGATGATTAACGTGCTGGAAGTGGCTGCCGGCCTGAACCACACCACGGGTGCATTCTATCTGTCGGTTTATTGGGGCGGCGCAATGGTAGGCCGTTTCATCGGATCCGCCATGATGAACAAAATCGCACCCAACAAATATCTGGCATTCAACGCCGTTTCCACCATCACTTTAACCATTATCGCCATTCTGGCCGGCGGCGGCTTTATCACCATGTGGGCGCTGCTGCTGATCGGTTTCTTCAACTCGATTATGTTCCCGACCATCTTCTCGCTGGCCACCAAAGGCTTGGGCAAATTTACCGGTGCGGCCTCCGGCATTATCTGTACCGCGATTGTGGGCGGTGCAATCGTGCCCCTGGTACAGGGCTTCTTTGCCGACCACATCGGCCTGTTGGTATCGTATTTCGTACCCGCCCTGTGTTATCTGTATATCCTGTTTTTTGCCACTAAAGGTTACAGAGCCGACGAACAAACCGCTTGATTTTAATATTGTTTATTTGAAAACAATGATGCCGCCTGAAATTTCAGACGGCATTTTTATCCCCCCCCTGCTTCTGTTCCGGCATTGACAGGCCCGTCAAAGTAACCGGCCGGTATGCTGAAAATACAACCTGAACCGAAAATTCAAACGGCCTTTCCCTCTCATCCGAAATACCTTTTATCTGTTAATCAAACCGTTTAGAATTGTTCACAAAATTTGCATACCTTTGCCATACCGCATCTTTGCGGCATCAGGGCTTTTTGAGACAATAGCCGCGTTCTTCGGAACAAAACCGAAAAAAACAACGCAAATCACACGATTAAAGGAAAACCCGTGAAACGCATCTTTCTGTTTTTACTGACCAACATCGCCGTTTTGGTCGTTATCAGCATCATTCTGAGCATACTCGGGGTAAGCGCCAACCCCAACGACATGGTCAGTCTGCTGATTTATTCGGCGGTTGTCGGCTTTACCGGCTCAATCATTTCGCTGCTGATGTCCAAAACCATCGCCAAACGCTCGGTCGGCGCGGAAGTGATTACCCAACCGCACAATGAAACCGAAGCGTGGCTGCTGCAAACCGTTGAAAACCAAGCCCGCCAGTGGAACCTGAAAACGCCCGAAGTAGCGATTTACCACTCGCCCGAACCCAACGCTTTCGCCACCGGCGCCAGCAAAAACAACTCTTTGGTGGCCGTGAGCACCGGCCTGCTCGACAACATGACCCGCGACGAGGTGGAAGCCGTGCTTGCACACGAAATGGCCCACGTCGGCAACGGCGATATGGTTACGCTCACGCTGATTCAAGGCGTGGTCAACACTTTCGTTGTGTTTCTCGCCCGCGTGGTTTCCGGCATCGTGGCCCGCAGCGGCAACGGCGAAACCTCGCAAGGCACTTATATGCTCGTGAGCATCGTGCTGCAAATCGTGTTCGGCTTTTTGGCCAACTTTATCGTGATGTGGTTCAGCCGCCAGCGCGAATACCGCGCCGATGCGGGTGCAGCCCGACTGGTGGGCGCACCCAAAATGATCGCCGCCCTGCAACGCCTGAAAGGCAACGCCGGCGACCTGCCCAAAGAAATGACCGCCATGGGCATCGCCAGCGAAGCACGCGATTCTTTAATGAGCACACACCCCACCTTAGACAACCGCATCGCCCGCTTGAAGCAGCTGTAACCCGGCCTGCAATCCGGCAACCGATGTTTGAAGGCCGTCTGAAAATGTTTCAGACGGCCTTTCGCATTTATTTATCCTTATCGAAACTGCCAAAAAACAAACCTTCTTAGGAGCTTCAGCATTTAACCGACAAAGTGGTTTTTTGAGGCAAAAACCGCGTATGCAAGGCAAAAAGTGCAGCGAGGTTGAACACCTGCGGGCATTTTAGCTCCGCAAGTCCGCTACGCTGCCTAACGCCGCAGACGGGGTGTTTCGGCCAAAAATACCGCCGTTGCGTTGAATGTCGACAGCCCCTAATAAAACCATTGTTGCATTCCGGCCAACATATGAGGCGCTTCACGTTTTCAGACGGCCTTTTTACATTCAGGTTACTGCAAGTTGCATAGAAAACCACGATAATGCCGCCTTCTGCAAACAATCTGATTTTTATGAACCTTATGAAAAAATTATCCAAACTCATCTTCACCGGCCTGGCCTTAGGGGCGGCCTTTTCCGTACAAGCCGAAACCCGCGCGGTTATCGATACCGATATGGGCAGAATCGAACTGGCGCTGGATGAAAAAAAAGCCCCGAAAACCGTGGCCAATTTCACCGGTTATGCCAATAAAGGTTTTTACAACGGCACGATTTTCCACCGCGTGATCGACGGCTTTATGATTCAAGGCGGCGGCTTTACGCCCGATATGGTTCAAAAAGCCACCGGAAAAGCCGTTGCCAACGAGGCCGACAACGGTCTGAAAAACACTATAGGCACCATCGCCATGGCCCGCACTGCCAATCCGAATTCGGCCACCAGCCAGTTTTTCATCAACGTGGCCGACAACGATTTCTTAAACTTTAAAAATAAAACCCCCGAAGGTTACGGCTACACCGTATTCGGCAAAGTGGTTTCAGGTATGGATGTGGTACACAAAATCGCCAAAGTAAAAACCACCGATCAGGCCTACCACCAGAATATCCCCGTCCGGCCTGTGGTTATCCGCAATGTAACGATTGTGAAATAGGCGTCTTCATTTTCAGATGCAGCCCTTTTCAAACCAAAGCAATTAAAATCCGGCCATCATCAAACAGGCGTTAACAAAACCTCAAACCGCACGAAACGTTTCACTGGCCTTTTTATGTTACGATAACCGTTCTTGTTCCAATTTCCCATTTCGGAGATCATCATGAAAAAAACCTTATTGGCCGTTTGCTTAACCGCTGCAACGGCAACCGCCTCAGCTGCTGCCTATAAAATCGACAGCAACCATGCCAACGCCCGTTTCGCCATTGACCACTTCGGCACCAGCACCAACACCGCCGGTTTCTATAATTTAAGCGGCGATATGCAGTTTGACCGCAAAGCCAAAACCGGTTCCATCGACATTAAAATCCCGGCCAATACGATCAGTTCGAACAACACCCAGTTCGACAACCACCTGAAAAGTGCCGATTTGTTCAATGTTGCCCAATATCCGGAAATCCGTTTCCAATCTACCCGCTTCAATTTCAAGGGCGACAAAGTCAGCTCCGTAACCGGCAACCTCACACTTTTGGGCAAAACCGCCCCCATTACATTAAAAGCCACTAAATTCAACTGTTATCAAAGCCCCATGTTGAAAACCGAAGTATGCGGCGGCGACTTTGAAGCCGTTATCGACCGAACCAAATGGGGCATGGATTATCTGGTTTCGGCAGGCGTAAGCAAAAACGTGCGGTTGAATATCCAAATCGAAGCCGCCAAACAGTAGTGTTTTCAACTTTTCAGGCGGCCTGAACGTATTTTGCCAAGGCTCCCGCCGGAATTGAAAATAAAAACACGCCGGAGTACACAATATTCCGACGTGTTTTTAATACACTGCTAGGGGCTGTCGACATTTAACCGACGAAGCGGTTTTTGAGGCAAAAATCCGCGTATGCAAGGCAAAAAGCGCAGCAAGGTTGAACACCTTGCGGGCATTTTTAACGCCGCAGACGGGGATTTTTGACCAAAAACACCGCCGTTGCGTTGAATGTCGACAGCCCCTAGGGTGCATGCTTTGCTGATGGAAGCACAAATTAACAAGATTTTTTGAAAACCATTTTAGCGATTCTATATACTATGCATAGAAATGCCGCCTGAAAAATTCAGGCGGCATTTGAAATATAAAGAAAGCCCACAGAACGCGTGCTCTTGGCAGGCAAGCTGTTGAAATCCGGTATCGGAGAAATCATGCCGGCCTGCAATGCCAATATCGGTGATCCCTCCGCCGCCGCCGCGCTGGCCATCGGCAAAGGCTGGCGCACACCGGTGTATGCGCTGCTAGGCAATATCTGAATATTCGTTTTTGGCAAAACGCAGGTTTTAAAACACAAACCACAGGCCGTCTGAAAGCAAACGGCGCAGTTTCTGCGCAGCCAAAACTTTCAGACGGCCTAAAGCCTTTCAAACAGCCGACTTCAGCAACCAGTTTTTCACAGTCTGCACCGCCGCGCCAACCTGCCGTTTGTCGGGCATACACACATAATAAAACCAGCCGTGTAAAACCGGCTCCGCAACCACTTCCAACAAATTCAAACGCAATTCTTCGGCCAGCAGCGGCAGGCCCAGTAAAGCCACACCATGCCCCGCCACCGCTGCCTGCACGGCATGCGTGCCGTCCGAATAACGGGTACCGTGCCGGAACAGTGCCGGCGGCAATCCCGCCTGCTCCGCCCATGCCGGCCAATCGAACGCTTGCTGCTGCGGCAGATACCAGTTCAGATGGATTAACGGCCATTGCGCGGCATCTGCCGGCAGCTTCCGCTTCAGCCACGGCGCGGCCACTGGTGCGAAGCGTTCCTGAAACAGCGGCTCGGCCGTTGCGCCCGCAAACGTGCCGCCTCCGTAGCGCACCGCCAAATCCGCCGCACCGCCGTTCAAATCTGCCGCAGCATATGAGGCGTGAACGTGCAAATCGATTCCCGGGCAGGCCGTCTGAAAATCCGCCAGCTTCGGCACCAGCCATTTTGCGGCGAATTCGGGCGTTACCGACACCGTAACTTTGCTGCGGCCGCCGCTGCGGATGCGCTCGATGGCGGCGGAAATCCGGTCCAAACCCTCCGTTACCGCCGCCAGCAGCAGCTCTCCTTCGGCAGTCAACGCCACCGCGCGCACCCTGCGCACAAACAACGCACACCCCAAAGCCTCTTCCAACGCACGAATGCGGTGGCTGACCGCAGTAGCACTCACCGATAATGATTCGGCTGCCGCTTTGAAACTGCCTGAGCGTGCGGCAGCCTCAAATACATAAAGGGCATCGAGCGAAGGTAGGATTCTGGCCATCACAACAGATGAATATAAGTTATTTATCGATTGAGAATATATCGTTTGTTTTCTTATTTGGCAAATCGGATAATACCCAAACAAACAAGTTATATTCATCTGAAAGGATTCATCATGACAACCCTGCTCCATCTTGATGCCAGCGCCCGCAGCGGCCTTTCCGGCACCGATGCACACGGCTCGCACACCCGCCGCCTGAGCGCGCGCTTCGTACAGCAATGGCTGCAACACCGCCCCGACACCCGCGTGATTTACCGCGATATCGGCCAAAACCCGCCTTCCCCCGTTAGCGGCGAATGGATACGCGCCGCATTCACGCCCGAAAACCGCCGCGATCAAACGATGCGCGAAGCTTTGCGCGAAAGTGATACGTTGGTTGATGAACTTTTGGCCGCCGATTTGATTGTGGCCGGGGTGCCGATGTACAACTTCGGCCCGCCCGCCCAGTTCAAAGCATGGATAGACAACATCGTGCGCGTGGGCCGCACTTTCGGCTTCGACCGCAACCGCTCCGGCGATCCTTACTGGCCGCTGCTGGCAGACATGGGCAAACGTGTGGTGCTGCTGAGCGCCCGCGGCGACTGCGGTTACGACGGCGGCAAAATGCACGGTAAAAACCATGTCGAACCTTCAGTATTCACCGCCTTAACCTATTTGGGCATTACCGAACAGCACAGCATCGCCGTCGAATACGATGAATATGCCGACGAGCGGCTGGCGGAATCGTTGGCAGACGCCGAAGCGGCAACCGACCGTTTGGCGGCCTTATTGGCGGCAGTTTGAAAACTTCGGGCGGATTATTCGGCACGGTGTAAGCAGCCATGTAGGTTGGGTTAGGCGGTACGCCGTAACCCAACGTAACCGCAGGGGTCGGTTGGGTTTTCCGAAGCGGCAACGGTTGTTGGGTTGCGGCCTTAAAGCGGCCTAACCCAACCTACGCTTGCTGAAAACTTTCAGACGGCATGGATTAATTCATTCACTTCCAAACAACAATCCTTCCTTAATGCCCCGAATCTTATCCCTTAACACTGCCGCTTCTTCAAACTGCAAATCCCGCGCCGCCTGCTGCATCTGTTTCTCCAGGCGGGCGATTTCTTTGATGGCGTCTTCTTCGGTGTGAATCTCGCCCACTTTCACTTTACCCTTGCCTTTCAGACGGCCTTTGCCGCCTGCTTCTTCGTGATACACGCCATCAATAATGTCTTTCACTTTTTTATTGATCTGCTGCGGCACAATGCCGTGTTTCTCATTGAACTTAATCTGCTTTTCGCGGCGGCGTTCGGTTTCGTCTATGGCGGCCTTCATAGAATCGGTGATTTTGTCGGCATAGAGTATGGCGACGCCGTTGACGTTGCGGGCGGCACGGCCTATGGTTTGGATGAGGCTGCGGTGCGAGCGCAAAAAGCCTTCTTTGTCGGCATCGAGGATGGCCACCAGCGATACTTCGGGGATATCGAGGCCTTCGCGCAAGAGGTTGATGCCGACCAGCACGTCAAACAATCCCAAACGCAGGTCGCGGATGATTTCCACGCGTTCTACGGTGTCGATGTCGCTGTGCAGGTAGCGTACTTTAACGCCGAGTTCGCTGTAATAGTCGGTAAGTTGTTCGGCCATGCGTTTGGTGAGGGTGGTAACGAGGGTGCGCTCGCCTTTTTGGATGCGCGCGTTGATTTCGGATAATAAATCATCAACCTGCGTGGCAACGGGGCGGATTTCGATTTGCGGGTCGACGAGGCCGGTGGGGCGAACCACCTGCTCCACCACCTGCCCCGCGTGTTCTTCTTCGTATTTGGCGGGGGTGGCGGACACAAAAATGGTTTGCGGCATGATTTTTTCAAATTCGTGGAATTTGAGCGGGCGGTTGTCGCGTGCGGAAGGCAGCCTGAAACCGTAGTCGACCAGATTTTGTTTGCGCGAAGCGTCGCCTTTGTACATGCCGCCGATTTGGGTAACGGTAACGTGGCTTTCGTCGATAAACATAATGGCGTTGTCGGGCAGGTAGTCCATCAGCGTGGGCGGCGGCTCACCCTCTTTTTTGCCGGAAAAGTGGCGGCTGTAATTCTCGATGCCTTTACAAAAACCCATTTCGTAGAGCATTTCCAAGTCAAAACGGGTGCGCTGCTCGATGCGCTGCTGCTCCACGGGGCGGTTTTCTTTGGTGAAAAATTCGATGCGTTCGCGCAGTTCCTCTTTGATGCCTTCGCAGGCGCGCAACACGGTTTCGCGCGGGGTAACGTAGTGGCTGCCGGGGAACACGGTATACCGCCCCACACGTTGCAGGCTGCCGCCCGTGAGCGGGTCGAACAAATCAAGGCGGTCGATTTCGTCATCGAACAGGTTGATGCGCAAAGCGTTTTCGGAGCTTTCGGCGGGGTAAACGTCAATCACGTCGCCGCGCACGCGAAACGAACCGCGTTTGAAATCCATCTCGCCGCGCTCATACTGCATGGAAACGAGGGTGGAAATAATGTCGCGCTGGCTGAGTGTGTCGCCCTCTTTCACCGACAACACCATTTGCTGATACTCGGCGGGGTCGCCGATGCCGTAAATGGCGGAAACGGTGGCGACGATAACCACATCCTTGCGCGTCATCAGGTTTTTGGTGGCGGAAAGGCGCATCTGCTCGATGTGTTCGTTGATCGCGCTGTCTTTTTCAATGAACAAATCGCGCGAAGGCACATAGGCTTCGGGCTGGTAATAATCATAATACGACACGAAATATTCTACCGCGTTTTCGGGGAAAAATTCGCGCATCTCGGCATAAAGCTGCGCCGCCAGCGTTTTGTTGTGCGCCATGATGATGGCGGGGCGGCCGCTTTGTGCAATGACATTGGCCATGGTGTAGGTTTTTCCCGAACCGGTTACGCCTAACAGGGTTTGGTAGGAAAGGCCGTCTGAAAGCCCTTCGAGCAGGCCCGCAATAGCGGCGGGCTGGTCGCCGGCGGGCGGAAAAGGCTGGTGCAGTTTGAAGGGGGAGTTTTCGTATTGAATCACTTGCATTTTCAGACGGCCTTAAGGTTTGGGAAGCAAAAGAGTTATTATAGCAAGGCCGTCTGAAAGGTGTTTTACCGGTTTCAGACGACCTTGCTATAATGCGGATCGATATTGTTTTAAGGTTACGCAAATGTTTCACACACAGGACAACATAAGCGTCGCCATACGTATTGCCCTGATTGGAAGGGGTTGCACCCCTACCCGATAAACCCAAACTCTACCGCTATTTATGGCGGGGTCTCGACCGCAAAGGAATTTTTGATGAACACCCTGCCCTTTCAAGTCGAAATCGCCGAGCGCATGCTGGTGAACACCGAAAACGAAAGCATCCACCCCGATGCCCGCTTTCTGCAAACCGCCAACGGCTACTGGCTGGCCTGGCACGACGGCACCGCCGCCCTGCTCGCCCCAAACACCCCGTCCGACATCCCCTGCTTTTGGGTGGAAGGAGCGCACGACTTGGAAGAATTGGTTGCGATGGTGGAAAATGGCGACTTTGATGAAGTGGAAGAATTCGACGGCGACGACGAAGCCTGGCACCAAGCAGCGGCAGCTTGCCGCGAAGGGCACGGGCACGATGAAAACTGCACCCGCTAACCGACTGGACAGCGCAATGAACCTTATCAAACTCACCGTTCCGGCCGCCTGCTGCCTGCTGCTTAACGGCTGCGTGGTCGCCGCAGCCGCCGATTTGGCCGCCACCACTGTTTTAACTGCGGGTAAAGTGGCCGTAAAAGGTACCGGCGCTGTGGTGCGGGCGGCCATTCCCGACGGAGGCGACGAAAAAAAAGAGCAAAAAGAAAAGAAAAAACGGCAGCAGGAATTGGAAAAAGCTGACTACCGCACCGGAGATTACCAACGGGTAGAATAAACCGGCGGTTTGCCAAATCCGATTCAGACGGCATAGTTTTTTTACAAGCCATACCTGCATCTCAAAACAACTGTGTCATGCTCGGGCTTGATCCGGGTATCTGAGTTATTTCAAAAGAAATCAAGATACTCGGGTCAAGCCCGAGTATGACGGAACGGTTACCATAGTGGCTTAAATTCAACACGTACAACGTTATCTCGCCTTGCCGTACTATTTATACTGCCGGCGGCTTCGTTGCTTTGTCAGTGTTAAATTTAAGCCACTATAAAGTTAAGCGGTTTGACTGCCCTGCCGAAAATATTTCAGACGGCCTGAAAAGGCCGTCTGAAATATTTTCTAACGCACAACCTACATACGCCCCAGCTCGCGCTGCAATGCCTGGATATTCTGCTGGCGGTCGAGCACATGGCCTTGCAGTTGGGTGATCTGCTGCTGGTTGATGGTGCCGCCTTTGGCCGCGCGGGCGGAAGTGAGCGACTGCTGCGCTTCGGAAAGCGCTTTGCGTTCGTTGGCCAGCTCTTGTTCGAGTATGCTGCGGCGGCTGTTGCTGCCGGAAAGTTTGGGAGCGGCGGCGGCCGGCGGTGGCGTGTATTTTGCCGGCACGGCAACGGCCTGATTGGGTTTGGGTGCGCGTTTGACTGCAGCCTGTTTTTTCACTTCGGGCTTCGGCGCGCTCGGCACATAAGCCTGCGGCTCGTCGTAGCGGGTGCTGCTGTAACGCCCGATGGGCGGCAGGTCGGCAGCTTGGCAGTTACCTGTGTGGCGCGAGGTATAGGTTACTTCGCCGTTAATCACGCAGGTGTAGATTTTGGCCGAGGCCGTTTGGATATTGATGGTGTTCAACCCGATTAATGCGACTATCCCGATGATTTTTTTCATATTGTGCTTCATATTGAGAAAAGACCGACAAGCCCGCAAAAGCGTGCTGAAATGATATTGGGCAAGCGGCCGGCCGGGCTTCGGCAGGCCGCTTGTGTTAATGCGCTTCGGCAACTGCAGGTATTACCGCATCAGCGGCGGGCAGAGCCGGCGCGGCCTCGGCACCGATATGCGCTTTGGCTTGAGCATCCAGCAAGAGTTCGCTGGCGGCAAGCAGCAGGATGGCCTGTTTGAATGATGAATAAGACATATTGAATCCCCGTATTTTGATTAAAGTTATAAAAACAGCAAACCTGTTATAAACCCGAAGGCGGTTAAGGCATATCGGCGAACTGCGCTTCGATTTCACGCCCGATTTGCTCAAGCGTTTCCTGCCAGCCCAACCAATCCTCTTCAAGTTTACTTAATTTTACCTTGATGTCCGCCAAATTAGCGAGTGTTTTCTGGAGCTTTACTTTATTTGCATCTGAATAGGCATCTTCTTGTGCCAAAAATGTTTCACAAGCCGTCTGAATATCGTTTAAGGCGGACATTTCTTTTTCAGCATGCTCGATTTTCTGCTGTATCGGTTTCATGCGGCGCGCCTTTTCCTGCCGCATCTGCGCCTCCTGCCGTTTAGTGTCTTTGCGCCTTTGTGCCTGTGCGGAGGCAGCGGGCGCGGCGATGGCGTTTTCCTGCGCCAGCCACCACAGGCGGTAATCGTTCAAATCGCCGTCAAAAGGTTTCAGACGGCCTTTATCGATTAACAGGAAGCTGTCGGTGGTGGCTTCCAGCAGGCTGCGGTCGTGCGACACCACAATCAGCGCGCCCTGAAAGCTCTGCAGGGCCAGTGTGAGGGCGTGGCGCATATCCAGATCGAGATGGTTGGTCGGCTCATCAAGCAGCAGCAGGTTGGGCTTCTGCCACACAATCATCGCCAGCGCCAGCCGCGCTTTTTCGCCGCCGGAAAAAGGCGCGGTTTTTTGCAGGGCGGTATCGCCGGTAAAGTTGAAACCGCCGAGAAAGTTGCGGATTTCCTGCTCGCGCACCTCGGGCGAAAGCTGCTGGATGTGCCACAGCGGGCTTTGGTCTTCGCGCAGGGTGTCGAGCTGGTGTTGGGCGAAATAGCCGATATTGAGTTTGTCGGACTTCACCATCTGCCCGCCCTGCAAAGCCAGTTCGCCCGCCAAGGCTTTGATGAAGGTGGATTTGCCGCTGCCGTTCACGCCCAACAAGCCGTAGCGCGCGCCGCTTTCGATTGAGAGGCTGATGCCGTGCAAAACGGTGGTAGCACCGTAGCCCAAGTCGGCCTGATCAAGTTTTAACAAGGGGTTGGGCAGGTGTGCGGGGCTTTCGAATTCGAAGCTGAATTCGCTGTCGAGATGTGCGGGGGCGATGCGCTCCAGTTTGGCCAGCGCCTTCATGCGGCTTTGTGCCTGCACGGCTTTGGTGGCTTTGGCTTTGAAGCGGTCGATAAACGACTGCAAATGCTTGATGTGTGCCTGCTGTTTGGTATAGGCGGCCTGCTGCTGCGCCAAGCGTTGGGCGCGCTCGTTTTGGTAGAAATCGTAGTTGCCGCCGTAGAGCGTGAGTTTTTGGCCGGACAATTCAACCGTGTGGCCGGTGGCGGCGTTGAGAAAATCGCGGTCGTGGGAAATGATAATCTGCGTGCACGGCAGGCTTGCCAAGTGGTTTTCGAGCCACAGCACGGTTTCCAAATCCAAGTGGTTGGTAGGCTCGTCAAGCAGCAGCAGATCGGCGCGGCACATCAAGGCCTGCGCAAGGTTGAGCCGCATCCGCCAGCCGCCGGAAAAGGCTTTGACGCTTTTGCCGTGTTCTTCCTGCGAAAAACCCAAGCCGCTTAACAGTTTGGCGGCGCGTGCGGGCGCGGTATAGGCGTCGATTTCTTCCAGTTTGGCATGGTATTCGGCCTGCTTCATGCCGTCGTTTGCCGCTTCGGCTTGCGCCAAGGCCGTCTGAAAAGCCTGCAACTCCGCATCGCCCTGCAACACATAATCGAGCGCGGAAATATCCAGCGCGGGCGTTTCCTGCGCCACCGCCGCCGTTTTCCAATGTTTGGGCACCAGCACGTCGCCGCCGTCTTGGCTGATTTCGCCTTTCATCAGGGCAAACAGGCTGGATTTGCCCGTGCCGTTTTTGCCGATTAATCCGACACGCCAGCCAGGGTTGACGGTAAGGTTGGCTTTGTCGAGCAGCACTTTCAAGCCGCGTTGCAGGGTGAGGTTTTTCAGTTCTATCATGGGGCGGGCAATAGGCAAAAGGAGGTATTGTAGCCGAAATAATAAAAAGGGCTGATTATCCCGCCCAATACTCGCTGCCGTCCTCAGGGTCTATCCAGACGGCGTAGGCGGGGCAGTCTTCGTGGGTGAACCAGATAATAATATCGCCTTCATAAGCACCGTAAGGCATATCGCTTTCCGGCCAAACCTCCCTGAATATCCGCTCCCACTCCTCGGGCGTATGCTCAATAATCTTACCGTCGCGTTGCAGTTTCAGATGACCTCGGCGCAAAAGCTCTTTAAATAGAATAAAAAAAGCTTCGGTTTGTTCTTCAAAATCCTCAGAAAAGTCTTTAATTGTGTCCCACAGTACTGACAGGTTCAACCCTATCATGCCCGTATAAACTCCTCGGACAGGGTCAAATTCAAAAAACGATGCAATATCTTTTTCCAATCTGCCTGCATACGATTTTTCAATTGTTTCATTCATTTCACTACCTTTCTATTTAAATTTAATTTCAAGACGTTGGTTCGGTTGGTGCCTCGTCATTTGATTCAATTTCTTATCTCCCACCATCTCAATTGTCCACCTCGGTTTGCTTCCGTCCGGTAGTACCGTACTTGACACCGAACGTACGTTAATCGTCGCCCCGTCTGCGGTTTTGATATACCAGCGTCCCGATTGGTTCGGCACACTGATCAATTTCCCTCCCCCCAAACTCTCCGCATACTCGAACACCTCTTTGCGCAGTTGCGCATTGCTGATTTTGCTGCTGTCGAATACGCGGGTGGTATTGA
>NZ_JAUMUI010000028.1 GCF_030530745.1 Neisseria sp.
GGATATTGATTTGCTGTTTCGAACCTGTATCGATTATTAAGTTGATTAGCTATAGTAGCCGTTCCCAAATAAATATTTATCAATAAAATAATCGACGTGAAAGTCAAAACTATTGATAGGACGGTCAGGTATCATAATAAACAAAGCGGCAGGAAAAACAATAAGGGAAAAAACAATAATCCATTGTTCTAAAATTGATCTTCTTTTATTCATTTCTTTTTCCGTATAAAGTAATGGCCGTCTGAAACTTTCAGACGGCCTTGTTTTATTTTTTACCCTTAAAAAATAAAACACTAAAGCAATCATTCTAAACAAAAAATAAATGAAGATTGTTTTTGAAATCATCAAGCCCAAAAAAATATGGGATTATTATGGAAATATTCGGTAAATACGAAACTTCTCCTGCCGTTGTAAACACTAAATTCCTGAGGGTAATAACTCTTTAAAATCAGATATAAACCCAAAGCAACAATGAGTAAAAAATACCATCCGGCATTTTTAGGCATCAGTGAAACGATGATATCGTTTCTGCGCCATATGCCGGTAAAAAGCCCTGTAGCTATTGCCCAAATAACCGAAAAATTATTGGTTACTTTAGCGGCAAAGGGATAATTTGAAGGGCTGTACCAGCCGTTTCCGAACAGATATTGATTCAAAAAATCATTCAACCGATAACCAGTGCCGCCCATAGAGTGGGCAGGGGTGATGATAAAGACCAGTGTAGGAAGAATAAATAGAGAAATAAAAACATAACCTTCAACTTTTTTCCTATCCATCATAAAGCTCCAAAGGCCGTCTGAACGCATTCAGACAACCTTGTTTTATTTTTTCCCCTTAAAAAAATAAATCACCAAAGCAATTATTCTAAACGGGAGATCATACTTCTTTTACAATTATCATTGCCAGAAACAGGGGGGGGGTGTTGTGGAAAGATTCGGTAAAGGGGAAACTTCTTCTGCCTCCGGAGGTATTAAACTCCTGAGGATAGAAACTCATTAAGATCATATACGCTCCCAAACCTACCATAACCAATAAAATCCATCCGATATTTTTAGGCAACAACGAGGGAATAATGTCGTTTCTACGCCATATTCCCATAAAAGAACCCGTAACAACAGCCCAAACAACCGAAAGGCTGTTGGTTACTTTGGCGGCAAACGGATAATTCGAAGGGCTATACCAACCGTTTCGGAACAAATATCGGTCGATAAAATCATCTAGCTGTAAGGTTATATTGCCTTCAGGATGGGCGGGTGTAGAGATAAAGATTAGAACCGGAATAACAAACAGTGAGATAAAAACATAATTTTCAGCTTGTTTTCTATCCATGATAAAGCTCCGAAGGCCGTCTGAAAGTTTCAGACGGCCTAAAGGTTTATTTTTTTTTGCTCAGCAAATATAGTATTAATGAAATAGGAAATCTAAATCCTGCATATATCACCCCTGCCTTAACTGCCATAAATGATACAAATGATATGGGATTATTATGGAAGGCTTCGCTGGTTCCAAAACTCCTGCCGCTGGTTATTTTGAATTCTTGATGGAATATGCTTTCCCATAGCATCATTACCCCTAAAACCAAAAAAAACAGGCAGCTCCACCAAATATTTTTGGGCAATGGGGTTATGATGTCATTTTTCCGCCATATTCCCATTGCAACTCCTGCCGATATGGCAAAAACAACCGAAAGGCTGTTGGTTATTTTGGCGGCAAACGGATAATTAGAAGGTTTGTACCAGCCGTTGCCGAATAAATATCGATTGCAGAACTCATCTAACAAATATTCAAGGCTGCTGCCGGGGTATGCGGGAGTAAAAACGAATATTATTGCAGTGATGGCCAGAGTAGAAAAGAAGATATAATTTTCAGCTTGTTTTCTATCCATGATAAAGCTCCGAAGGCCGTCTGAATGCATTCAGACGGCCTGTTTTAATTAATCAAATGATCGGGTTTTCCTGAATCTGGATTTGGGTTTCAGGCTGCGGAATGCCGGGATAGGCCGGGCTTTCTTCAGGCGGTATCGAAACCGCTTCTTCCGACACGGCGGGGTTGCTGAAAACCTTCTCCCATTCGGCATTCTGATACTGTTTGATTTCGCCGATAATCTCCCTGTTGAAAAACCCTTCCATATCGGGCAGCTCGACTAAAGACCTCAAATATTCTCCGGTGTTTATCTGCCGCTGTGCGGCTGCGGCCTCGACATAATCCCAGTTGACATAGGGTTCGTCGGCTTGGACTTGGTCAAACGGCCGGGTTTCGGCAGACTCCGCAGCAGAAGTTGGGGGGTCAGCCGTTTCGGCAGCCGCTGCTTCCGCCGCGCTGTCTTCAACGGCCGCAGTATCCGTATTTTCAGCCTCCGACTTCTGTATAAAATCAGGGGAAATTTCGCTGCCGTCTGTGGCATTTACGGTATCGGCATTGATAATGAATTTGCCGTCCGAATCAATATTGCCGATAACCGTTACCTCTTTGCCGTCGATTTCCAGGTTTTCAAAACGGTGGTTGCCGATCAGGGTAACGGTTTCGGCTTCGAGCTTGGTATCCCCGCTGTGGCTGTGGTTGCCGATTAAAACCAAATCGGTATATTTGTCTTCACTATTGCTGCTGAAGTCAAACCGGTTGGCATTGGAAATTTCTTTATCCAATTCATTTACGGCTTCTAAAGCGTAATATGTAAGTACAACTCCACCTAGGATGGTAATTGCTGTAACGGCTCCAACTGGAGCACCCCATGCCATAAGACCAAGCCCAATTGCCCTAGCAATTGCCGCACTGCCACTGACAGCCGCAGCCGAAGCGGCAATCTTGGTAATCTGCCCGGCAACGGGATCCCAGTTGCCGTCTTTCCATGCGGTATTGATACGGCTGCCCAGCTCGTAAGCGTCGATGGCGCTGCCGACTCCGCCGAGGATTTTCATCGCACCGCCGATAAAGTGCGTTTTGCCCGCAGCCTCCCCGTGTTTCTGGGTCAGCTCCGCCGCATCGGCGCGGATTTTTTCTACGGCTTCATTCAGGGCTTCACGGTTATTGGCATAGTAGGCACGGCGCTCGTCGTAGATGCGGCCTTCTTCGAATTCCATAATGGTTTGCGAAAAACCCGAAGCTAGGTCGTGCTTTTGCGACGCCATATTCTTGAGCCTTTCGGCTTCGGCCATAAACCCTTGATGCGGGTTGCCGAGGGCGGATTGGGCCAGGGTGGCGGCGGTGCCCACGGCATCGGCGGCCCGGGTTTGCGGGTGCGGGTTTTGTGTTTGGGCGCCGTCTGCCGCCGGGGCGGTATTTTCTGCTGCCGCAACGTCTTCTTGTGCAGAAGCCGTATCGGCACTTGGCGAAGCGACGGAACTTTCGGCTGCCGCCGCATTACCGCTTTCCGTTTTGGCGGGCACGGCGGTTTCGGGCGGAGCGGCGGGCGGGGTTTCTGCCGCCCGCACAGGCGGATTTTGAGTTACGCCATTTTCAGACGGCCTCTCGGCCACGGGCGCGGCAGGAGGGGTTTCCCGTGCAGCTTCAAAGGCGGATCCGGAGGTATCGGTTGACGGAAAGTCGTCCAAAGACACCCATATTATCTCTTCGTTTTCGCGAAGATAGGACGGGGTTTCAAGCCGGATGCCCTGCTGCGCGGCCAGTATCCTTTGAATTTCGGCTTCGGTTAAATCGATTGTTGTGCTGAACCCTGCCCTGACCACTGCTGTTTCGATTTCTACGGTTTCCAGCATCGGCGGCGCTTCTATCCCTGCGGGTGCCAATTCTAACAGTGCGGGTTCGGCCGAATCTCCTTCGTCTGTTTCAGAATACGTCTTCCACATTGCTTTTCCGTTGCCTAGGATTTTGAATTCTTTGTTATCTAAAAGGGGGCTGCTGTAGCTGTAGCTGTAGCCGGTTAATTTGCCGTCTTCGTCAACTAAGGTTGTGGTTTTGATGCTCCCCCCGATATTGTGAAAAAAATCCACAATTTCTTCTTTCGGCCTGCTGCCTATTTCACGCAGTTCCTGCTCGCTGTAGATATGGCGCTCGGCAATGTCTTTTTGCGGAATGTCGTAGGTGTTGACTTCAAGCGGGGGCTCTTCCGAATAGGTGTCATACACCCGGTCTTGGGGTGAATGGTTTATTGAAACACGTTCGTAATCGGATACCTGCGGTTTTTGAGTGGAAACCTGCTGCCATCCGCCGAGGCCGGTTCCGGCAACGGTCGGGGAGGAAACGGGAACATAATCCGACGCCTTGGGCGTGGAAACGGGCACCCACCCGCTTGGGGCGAGGGCGTTTCCCGATGAGCTTCCTCAGCCGCCGAAGTTAGAAAAGCTGTTGATATTGCTGTATAAATTCATTTTTTCTCCTTTGATCCGGCCTTCACACGCAAAAACATTACCCGCTGCGGGGTAATGCCTGTTGTTTGATTAAATAAAAACCATTATCGGTAATAGACTCAGGGCCGTCTGAAAAGTTCCGGGTTTGCTTTTTTATTATGGTTATTTATTTGAAATAAAACCGGTTTTATGCGGGTTTGGGGGGTTATGCTTCAACCGCTGTTTGAATTTGCTACAATGGCTGCCCGGTTTTTTCCAAATCTGCCGGATGCTGCCGCCGCTGAAACCGCCGGGCAAAAAAAATGCCCTTGAAACCAAGGGCAGAAGATGTTTTCCGAAAGGATAAACAGTTATGAAAAGTTGCTTACGGCCATTATACTTACCCGCTTTACCGAATGCCAGATTTGTTGCACACTGTTGCCCGCTATTGTGGGTTTTACACCACAAGATTTTGTTTTCATTGATTTTTATCTAAAATGAATATTTCGTTTTTTCATTCTGCCTTTTTGTTTTTTCTGGTGTTTTCCACCGCTTTGCAGCTTTATCTGTCGGTGCGCCAGAGCCGTGCCGTGCTCAGACACCGCCATGCCGTGCCGCAGGATTTCAGCGCAACCGTGCCGCTCGAAGACCACCAGAAGGCGGCTGACTACACGCTGGCCAAACAGCGGCTGGCGCGCTGCCGTATTGTGTTTGAAGCCCTGCTGCTCTTGGTGTTTACCTTGGGCGGCGGCCTCAACCTGCTGGCGGCTTTGAGCATGAAGTTTTCAGACGGCCCCATCACGCAGGGCGTGATTTTGATTGCGCTGTTTGCCGTGGTGAATACTGTGCTTTCGCTGCCGCTCGATTGGTACGGCACATTCAGGCTCGAAGCGCGTTTCGGCTTCAACCGCAGCACGCCGGCGGTGTTTTTCGGCGACCGCCTCAAAGGGTTGCTGCTGGGCGCGGTTATCGGCGTGCCGCTGCTGTATGCCGCGATTTACCTGATGGGTGTAACCGGCGCGCTGTGGTGGCTGTGGGTGTGGCTGCTGTGGCTGGGCTTTTCTCTCGCCCTGCTGTGGGCGTTTCCGAAATGGATTGCACCCTTGTTCAATAAATTCGAGCCGCTGCCCGAAGGCCGTCTGAAAACGCAGATTGAAAACCTGCTCGAACGCACGGGCTTCAAAAGCAACGGCATTTTCGTGATGGACGGCAGCAAACGCTCCGGCCACGGCAACGCCTATTTCACGGGCTTGGGCGCCAACAAGCGCATCGTGTTTTACGACACGCTGCTTGAAGATATGCGGCCCGACGAAGTGGAAGCGGTGCTGGCGCACGAGCTGGGGCATTTCAAACACAAACACATCGTCAAACAGATGCTGGTAACGTTTGCGCTGGCTTTGGCGGTGCTGTTTGTTTTGGGGCTGTTGATGCCGCAGGCGGCATTTTATAAGGCGTTGGGCGTGGCCTACCCCAGCCACGCCATGGCTTTGCTGCTGTTTTTGCTGGTGCTGCCGGTGTTTGCCTTTCCGTTTTCGCCGCTGGGCAGCCTGGTGTCGCGCAAAAACGAATTCGAGGCCGACCGCTTCGCCGCCGCCGCCGCTTCGGCAGGCGACCTGATTGCCGCCCTCACCAAACTCTACCGCAGTAACGCCTCGAGTTTGGTGAGCGACAAATGGTATTCGCGCTTTTACGATTCCCACCCCGGCGCGCGCGAGCGGGTGGCGGCACTGAAAAAGGCCGTCTGAACGGCCGGATCCGATGCCGTACAGTGAATCAGCTTAAGAAACTGAAATTACCGGTTTGACTATATTCCCGATTCCCGCAATATTTTTCAGACGGCCGCAACCGGCACCGTCGGTTACAATGCCCCGTCTGCAACCGAAAGAACGCTTATGAACCTTTACCGCAAACTGCCCGCGCCTATGCTGCCCGAAGAAACCCGCCGCGAAATTCAGGCGCGCGAGTCGTATCATGTGTTGAAAATCATTTCAGAATTTGTCGAATCGGGCGAAGAGCTGCGCGCCATCCAGCCTGCCGTAAGCATTTACGGCAGCGCGCGCACGCCGGCAGGCCACCCCGATTATCTGTTTGCCGAACGCTTGTCGCGAAAATTATCCGACGCCGGTTTTTCGGTGATTTCCGGCGGCGGCCCCGGCATCATGGAGGCGGCCAACAAAGGCGCGTTTGCCGGCAAAAGCCCCGCTGTAGGGCTGAACATCGTGCTGCCGCACGAGCAGCACGCCAACCCGTATCAGAATTTATCCATCAAATTCCAACATTTCTTTCCGCGCAAAGTGATGTTTGTGAAACACGCCGTGGCCTATGTGGTGATGCCCGGCGGCTTCGGCACGCTCGACGAACTGTTTGAAAGCCTCACCCTCGTGCAAACGGGCAAAACGCCCAACCGTCCGATTATTTTGGTGGGCAAAGCCTTCTGGCAGGGCATGATGGACTGGATCCGCAGCCAACTGCTCGGCAACGGCATGATTTCGGCGGAAGATTTGGATTTGGTGCAGTTAATCGACGATGAAGACGAGATCGTGGAACATATTTTCGCCCACTACGAAAACCGCTCCGACGGCCTGCTCGAACCGCAGGACAACACTTGGGAGCTGGGGCTGTAACACGGGCACCTCTGAAAATACCAAAGGGGCAGGGGAAGGCCGTCTGAAATACCCGGATGCCGTGTCGGAACCATATCCCGAAATCCGAACCGAACCTTTCAGACGGCCTGCGCAGATTTTGAAAAAGTTGTTTTCCCGAATATAGCCCTTTGATTTTATGTTAGAATACCGCCCGTTTCTGCTTCGGGGCAGACTGCGGGTTGTCTGTGGGGGAACCTCGCGGCAAAAAATTTGTCTGCCTTATTCCGAACTTTTTAAAACCACGCCGTCTGAAACCCGCCGTTCAGACGGCCTTATCACACAACACACTATGAACCGCAAAACCCTTTACCACATCGCCCTCTTGGGCATCACCGCCGCCGTTTTAGCCGCCTGCGGCACCAAAAAAAGCAAGCCCGGCCCGAGCGTGCCGCCGGTGCAGCAGCCGCCCGCGCCGCCGGTAACGCCCGGCCAGCCCCTGCCTGCAGGCACGCCTTCTCCGCAGGGAACCGTACACACCCCCGGCGGTGGCGCCAGCTACAAAGCCGTGCCCCACAGCGCCATGCCGCAATGGGACGAACAAAACTTCGCCGACAGCCTGCGCTCGTTCCGCTTGGGCTGTGAAAAACTGCAGGCACAGCAAAACTGGCGCAACGTGTGCGAACAGGCTTCGCACACCCCTTATGAAAACGCAGCCGCCAAAGCCTTTTTCGAACAGTATTTCACGCCTTGGCAAGTGAGCGCCGGCGGCAACCTGGCAGGCACCGTTACCGGCTATTACGAACCCGTGCTCTTGGGCGACTCGAAAAACACCGGCAAAGCGCGCTTTCCCGTTTACGGCATTCCCAACGACTTTATTTCGGTCGATCTGCCCGCCAACCTGCGCAACAGCAAAAGTACCGTGCGTATCCGCCAAACCGGCCCCAACAAAGGCGTGATCGATGCCAACGGCCCGTATTCGGCCAGTTTGAGCCAGTTTCCCCTCAGCGAACGCACCCGTGCCCTGAAAGGCCGTTTCGCCGGCAGCCGCTTCGTGCCGTATTACACCCGCGCCCAGATTAACGGCGGCGCGCTCGACGGCAAAGCGCCGGTATTGGGCTATGCCGAAGATCCGGTGGAATTGTTTTTCCTGCACATCCAAGGCTCCGGCCGTCTGAAAACACCCGACGGCAGATACATCCGCGTGGGCTTTGCCGATAAAAACGAACACCCCTACGTTTCGATAGGCCGCTACATGGCCGACAAAGGCTATCTGCCGCTGGCGCAAACCACCATGCAGGGCATCAAAGAATACATGCGCCGCAACCCGCAGAAGCTGGCCGAAGTTTTGGGGCAGAATCCCAGTTATGTATTCTTCCGCCCGCTGCCCGGCAACGACGACGGCCCCGTCGGCGCACTCGGCACCCCGCTGATGGGGCAGTATGCCGGCGCCGTCGACCGCCGCTACATCACACTGGGCGCCCCGCTGTTTGTCGCCACCGTATACCCCGGCACCAACTACGCCCTCAACCGCCTGATTATGGCGCAAGATACCGGCAGCGCGATTAAAGGCGCGGTGCGGGTGGATTATTTCTGGGGCTACGGCGATGAAGCCGGTGCAGTGGCAGGCAAACAGAAACACAAAGGTTATGTGTGGCAGCTGCTGCCCAACGGCGTGATGCCGCAATACCGCCCTTAAGGTTTCGAATCGGTTAACTGATAAAGGATCCTTACATCCGCATATCAAGTGCAATACTCAAATGCCGGCGGTAAGGGCCGGAACCTTTGCAAAAAAGCCGTTTTAGTCCTGAATTTATTTATTTTGTCATACCCGGGCCTGACCCGGGTATTTTTTTCTTCTAAAACAACAAGATGTTTGGACCCGCCCCGGGCATGACACAGGTGTTTTAGGGTATCGAAAAGAATTTTGCAACGCTCCCGGCCTTGTCTGCGCGTCGGGCGCATTTTTATTTCTCCAAGCTTTTCAAACGGTAAAGCACTTCCAAAGCCTCGCGCGGGGTCAGGCTGTCGGGATCGGTTTGGGCCAGTATTTCCAGCACGGGGTCGGGGGCGGCGGTTTCGCCGCCGTTTTCTGAAAGCATGTTTTCCGGTGTGCAATCAGGGCTTTCAGACGGCATCATATTGAAAATATCCATCTGCGGCCGGTTGGCGGCGGCCTGCGCTTCGAGTTCGTTTAAATGTTTGCGGGCGGATTTGAGCGCGCGCGCGGGCAGACCGGCGAGTTTGGCCACGGCGATGCCGTAGCTTTTGCTGGCGGGGCCGGGTTCGATGTGGTGCAAAAACACGATGTCCTGCCCCTGCTCCAACGCCGAGAGGTGCATATTGACGGCGGCGGCGTGCGCTTCGGGCAGGCGGGTCAGCTCGAAATAGTGGGTGGCAAACAGGCTGAACGATTTGTTTTTCTGCAAAAGGTGTTCGGCAATGGCCTGTGCCAGCGCGAGGCCGTCGAAGGTGGAGGTGCCGCGGCCGACTTCGTCCATCAGCACCAGCGACTGTTCGGTGGCGTGGTGCAGGATGTAGGCGGTTTCGCTCATTTCCACCATAAAGGTGGAACGGTTGGAAGCCAGATCGTCGCTGGCGCCGATGCGGGTGAAAATCTGGTCGATGGGGCCGGTTTTGGCGGCGTCGGCGGGCACGAAGGCGCCGGTGTGCGCCAGCAGCACGATTAAGGCTGCTTGGCGCATATAGGTGGATTTGCCGCCCATATTGGGGCCGGTGAGCAGCATCAGGCGGTGTTTGTGGTCGAGGGTTGTGCTGTTGGCGGTGAAGTGGCGCACCTGCCGCTCCACTACGGGATGGCGGCCGTTGCTGATTTCAATCAGCGGGTAATCGGCAAACTCGGGGCACACATAGCCGCGCTCTTCGGCATGGCGGGCGAAGGTGGAGAGCACGTCGAGCGAGGCGGCGGCTTTGGCGGCCTGCTGCAATTGCGGCAAGGCCGTCTGAAGCTCTTTGAGCAGGGTGTCGTAGAGTTGTTTTTCAAGTGAAAGAGCCCGCTCTTGAGCGCTGAGCACTTTGTCTTCAAAGGTTTTTAATTCAGGGGTGATAAAGCGTTCGGCGTTTTTCAGGGTTTGGCGGCGCTGGTAGTCGGCAGGCGCCTGCTCGGCCTGCACTTTGGATAATTCGATATAAAAGCCGTGCACGCGGTTGAATTCCACTTTTAAGGTGGATAGGCCGGTACGCTCGCGTTCGCGCGCTTCGAGGGCGAGCAGAAATTCGTCGCCGTGGTTTTGAATGTGGCGCAGTTCGTCCAATTCTGCATGGAAGCCGTGGTTGATCACGCCGCCGTCTTTCAGCCACACGGCAGGCTCGGGCAAAATGGCTGCCTGCAGTTTTTCGGCAATGGGCAGGGTTTCGGGAAACACGTTTTGCAGGGTTTGCAGCAAGGCGCTGCCGCCGGCGGGCACTTGGGTTTCGGCCAGCACAAACAGGCTGTCGCGCAGCGCGGCCAAATCGCGCGGTCGGGCGTTGCCCACGGCGATACGGGCGGCGATGCGTTCGATGTCGGCCACGTTTTTCAGACGGCCTTGCAAACCGGCATAGTGGTTTTGCAGCTCCATCACCGCCTGCCGGCGCGCCTGAATGTGGCTTCTGTTGCGCAGCGGGTGGTGCAGCCACAGCGCGAGCAGGCGGCTGCCCATGTGGGTGGCGCAGTCGTCGAGCACCGAAAACAGGGTGGGGGCTTTTTTGCCGGAGAGCGTTTGGGTGATTTCAAGGTTGCGGCGGGTGGCCGCATCCATGCCGATATATTGGCTGTCGTTTTCAAGTGAAAGGCCGTCGAGGTGCTGCGGAAGGCCGTTTTGGGTGAGGCGGATATAGTTGAGCAGCGCGCCGGCCGCGCCCACGGCCTCGGCGTGCTCTTCGATATTGAGGCCGAAGCCGCGCAAATCTTGGCTGCCGAAATAGTCGGTTAACAGTTTGGCGGCAGCATCGGCGGCAAACTGCCAATGGTTGAGCCGCGTGATGTTGGCCGCCTGAACTACCGGCGCGTTTTTGCCGTCGGGCAGCAGGATTTCGGCGGCCTGCAAACGGGCCAACTCATCGGACAGTTTGTCGGCAGTAGTGAGTTTGGCTTTGAACTCGCCGCTTTGCAGTGAAGCCCACGCCAGCCCGATGTGTTTTTTGCCGGCACACACAGCCACGATGCGGTTGGTTTCTTTGTCTTCAAGAAAAGCAGAATCGGTGAGCGTTCCGGGGGTAACGATGCGCACCACTTTGCGTTCCACCGGCCCTTTGCCTGCGCCCACTTCGCCCACCTGCTCGCAAACCGCCACGCTTTTGCCCATTTTTACCAGTTTGGCCAGATATTGTTCGGCCGAATGAAACGGCACGCCCGCCATTTTAATCGGCTCGCCGTTCATCTGCCCGCGCGTGGTCAGTGTAATATCGAGCAGTTTCGCCGCTTCCACCGCATCATCGAGAAACAGCTCGTAAAAATCGCCCATGCGGTAAAACACCAGTTTGTCGGCATGGCCGGACTTGATGTCGAGATATTGCTGCATCATCGGGGAAACGGCGGATTTGGTCATGGCGGGCGGCCTTTGTGTTTGAAAAGGGAAGGCTATTGTAACAAAAGAAAGAAAAAGCCGAGGCCGTCTGAAAGAGTTGGTTGCCGGACTTTTTTGTCCGGAGGTTTCAACGGCGGCAGTACCCGGCGGATTCGAAAAAAACCTGAAAAGCCATTGCGGCAAATTCAAACAACGGTTGGAGCATAATCCATAAACCTGTATAAAAAACCGGTTTTATTTTAAATAAATAATCATGATAAAGGAAAAAGCCAGAGTTTTTCAGACGGCCTTCCAATGTTTTTTTCTATAAAAATCAAATAAAAAAACACAATTTCCGACAAAGCGGTTGCCCGCACCCAAAAAAACCGTATAATTGCGCTTTCACTAAGCGGCGAATTAGCTCAGTCGGTTAGAGCAGAGGAATCATAATCCTTGTGTCCGGGGTTCGAGTCCCTGATTCGCCACCAGAATTTCGGGGGTATAGCTCAGTTGGTAGAGCGCTTGCATGGCATGCAAGAGGTCAGCGGTTCGATCCCGCTTACCTCCACCAGTTTTGAAAAACACCCGGCTTTGCCGGGTGTTTTTGTTTCAATATTTTCAAACAACAGGCCGTCTGAAAATTTTTTTTCAGACGGCCTGTATGCTGTATGCGAAGCCTGCATGGTACAGGATATTTCAAGCAGCTGTTGCCGGCCGGCAAAAATTCTTTAACCTGTACCTGCCGGAATGATACTTGACCCGTTTATTTTCCGGGCAGGCGCACAACCACGGTATCCGCCAGCATATCCTGCAGCGTACGGCGGTTTTTCGACTTATTGAACAGCATAAACAGGCAGATTATCCACGGAACAAACGACAGCACATTGCCGATCGTATCGGCCGTCAAAGTACTGCTGCCTGCCGCCAGGGCCAGCAGGTAGCCTGCAATCATGGCGGCAAAGGTAACGATGATGTTGAACAGAATTTCGCGCAGAACCACCGTACCCCAAAAACCGGGGTTGCGGCCGTCGCTCTTCAATACGCGGATTTGCATGATTTTCTTGCCAAACGACTGGCCGCTCCGGCTCATCAGCCAAATCTGGCCCAGGCCGTATACCGCCATTACCGCGAGGCCGAACCAAATCCAGCTGCCGCTCCAGTCTGCTTCGGCCAGCATCCCGGCCACCGCTTCTTCATTACCCGCCGCGCCCTGGCTGAACACACCCTCGGGCAACGCTGAAATTATGCCGGCAATAAGGGGCACATAAGCCAGCAGGGTCAGCAAAATGTTAATCAGATAAGCCGCTATCCTTCTGCCCGCACCGGCAATTTCCACATCGACGATTCCGTTATCCGCCTCACGGTTTGAAGCCATTTCGTTCATATTTCGATACTCCGTTTCTAGGGGTTGGTAAATTTTTTGCCACCTTACCACAAAAAAGTCTTTACTTTTACCCCTTCTCGGGGTTAAAACACTGTTTTTTTCTAAATTTTGTCAACAATTGATTATTTTTTAAGGAGTGTAAAAATGAAAGTAGGATTCGTCGGTTGGCGCGGCATGGTCGGTTCGGTTTTGATGCAGCGCATGCGGGAAGAAAACGATTTCGCCCGTATTCCCGAAGCCGTATTCTTCACCACTTCCAACGTAGGCGGCGCCGCGCCCGACTTCGGCCAAGCCGCCAAAACCCTGCTGGATGCCAACGATATTGCCGAACTGGCGGAAATGGACATCATCGTTACCTGCCAGGGCGGCGATTACACCAAAGCCGTATTCAAACCGCTGCGCGATTCCGGCTGGAACGGCTACTGGATTGATGCGGCTTCTTCGCTGCGCATGAACGACGACGCGGTGATTATTCTCGACCCCGTCAACCGCAACGTTATCGACCAAGCCCTGCAAAACGGCGTGAAAAACTACATCGGCGGAAACTGCACCGTATCGCTGATGCTGATGGCCTTGGGCGGCCTGTTCCAAAACGACTTGGTGGAATGGGCAACCAGCATGACCTACCAAGCCGCCTCGGGCGCGGGCGCCAAAAACATGCGCGAGCTGATCGAAGGCATGGGCGCGATTCACAACGAAGTCAAAGCCGAAATCGCCGACCCTGCCGGCGCAATTTTGGATATCGACCGCAAAGTGTCCGATTTTCTGCGCAGCGATGCTTTCCCCGCCGCCAATTTCGGCGTGCCGCTGGCCGGCAGCCTGATTCCGTGGATTGATGCCGACTTGGGCAACGGCCAGTCGAAAGAAGAATGGAAAGGCGGCGTGGAAACCAACAAAATCCTCGGCCGCAGCGCCAACCCCACCGTTATCGACGGCCTGTGCGTGCGTGTGGGCGCAATGCGCTGCCACAGCCAGGCCATCACGCTGAAGCTGAAAAAAGACTTGCCCACAGCCGAAATCGAGCAACTGTTGGCATCGGCTAATAGCTGGGTGAAAGTAATTCCCAACGAGAAAGAAGCCAGCATCCGCGAGCTGACCCCCGCCAAAATAACCGGCACATTAAGCGTGCCCGTGGGCCGCATCCGCAAGCTGGGCATGGGCGGCGAATATATCAGCGCGTTTACCGTGGGCGACCAGCTCCTTTGGGGCGCTGCCGAGCCGTTGCGCCGTATGCTGCGGATTGTGTTGGGCAATCTGGATTCATAACCGGTTTTAGGGACACTTAACATACTAATGGCTAAAGGCCGTCTGAAAATACAAACTTCGCCCTGAAAGTCGGACATCCAACTTTTAGAAAAGGCGCAGTTTGTATTTTCAGACGGCCTCAGAATATATGCATACGGGTCGGGCGGTAAGCCGGGTTCTGTCGCGGACAGCCATTCCTCTAGGCGCACCATTGCTGATACGCTCCAGCAACCTACCCGAACGCTCGGCGGGCCGCGTCTTTGCGTTCTGTTTGGTCTTGCTGCGGATGGGGTTTGGCCTGCTGCGCCTTGTTGCCAAGTGCACGGTGCGCTCTTACCGCACCTTTTCACCCTTGCCCGTTCTTTCTTGCGAAAGCCGTCGGCGGTTTTGCTTTCTGTTCCACTTTCCGTCGCGTTGCCGCGCCCGGCCGTTAGCCGGCATCCTGCCCTGTGCAGCCCGGACTTTCCTCCCCGCAGGCCTTACGCACTGCGCGGCGGCTGTCTGTCCGGCCCGTATGCGGAGCGGATTATAACACGGCGGCGCGGCAAATCGTGGAAGGCAGGGCGCCCTTGGCAAGGGATTTTGCCACGAAATCAGGCTTTTTTTACAAATTCCGATTTCAGGTTGATGGCGCTGCCGTCGATTTTGCAGGCGATGTCGTGATCGCCTTCCTGCAGGCGTATGCCTTTGACTTTGGTGCCCTGCTTGATTACCATCGAGCTGCCTTTCACTTTCAAATCTTTAACCAAAACCACGGTGTCGCCGTCTGCCAGGGGTGTGCCGTTGGCATCTTTCACGGTTTGGGTTTCTGCGGCTGTTTCGGTTCCGTTCCATTCGTGGGCGCACTCGGGGCAGACGAACTGCACGCCGTCGTGATAGGTAAGGTCAGAGCCGCATTGCGGGCAGGAGGGCAGGGTCATGGCAGATTCCTTTCGAGTGAAATTTTAAAATTATAGCAAAATGCCGTCTGAAAGTTTTCAGACGGCATTACCGTTTTCCGCGCATCATGGTCCTGTTTGTGCCGGAGTAAAAAACATTGTATTATGATGTTGATTTAATATGATTTTTGCCTATAAAAACCTTAAAAATCCTTTTCATGTTTTTCCTTGATTGAATGAACCTTAACAGGGGGTGGTCATAGATACTGAATCGGTTCGATTCGTTTTTTCAATTTATTTCAAGGAGAATGTTATGAAAGTTTTGTCTGCTCAAGAACTGCACCGTGTGCAGGGTGCTTTCGGTCCGGTCGGTGCCGCAATCGGGGGAGTTGCCGGCGGGCTGGGGTATATCATCAGCCAACAAGTCAGTGGTTCTACTTTTTCTCCTACTACGTTGGCAACATCTGTCGGTGCCGGTGCAATTGCAGGAGGTTTAGCCGGGCCTAATGGTGTTGTTTGGGGGTTTAATGGCACGCTTGCAAAAGGAATGGTTGAGGGCGTTGCCCAAAAGTATGGGAAATAAATTTCCTATCATTTTAAAAGTATTAATCGGTACTGTATTTTTTCTAATTGCATTGGTCATACGCTCAAAATATGTTAAGGCCGGATATGCTGATGGTTCAACGAGCGTTGCTTTTTTTGTAATTATCTTTATGTGCTACGTTCCGATTAATAAACCGGCATTTTGGTATGGGATCTTATTCTTTTTACTGTGTGATATTGTTTTGTATCTGACGGTTTGATTGATGATGTCTCCATTTGCCGGTCAGCCTGTACGGTTGTGCCGTTTGAAACGGCGTAGCCGTACAGGGTTTTGTTGGTTGTTCGGAGGCCCAACGGCGAATTAGCCGGAGGTATGGTTAAAGGAGTTGCCTCAAGGTATGGCAAATAAGCTGTCCGTAACCAAAATTTTTCTTTCTGCAGTATCCGTCGTCATTGCTTTTTTTCTCGAAAAAAAGTACATGGCAGCGGGAATAGCAGGTGCTTCGTGGCTGGTCGCGATAAATTCACTCTTTTTTATCTGGTCGGCATACGTTTGGGAGAGAAAAAAATTATTTGTATGCGGAATGCTTTTTTTTCTAACAGCTTATTTGATTCTTTATTTAGAAGTAAGGTAACTTGAAAGATGCCGTCTGAAACAGGTTTTCAGACGGCATTTGTGCAAACGGGTTTTGCGGCCGTTGTTGCCTCAGCTTGTGATCTCAGGATAGTGAGAGTAAGGACACACACGCATGCGCTGTTTGGATTTTTGCTGCCGCTATATTTATCCCCTTTAGGGCGCTTTACATTTAGAGGCCGTCTGAAAAAATTGAAAACGCTATTGTCGGGCAGCTTCGATTTGGATATTCAGCCCGCGTTTTTGCTTACGCCTGCTGAAATCAGATGGTCCGTTTGCCATTTGGTGCGGCCGATAACGGGCTTCAAAGCCGCCGTTGTACACTTCGTGTTTCCAACATGGGGATTTGATAACAGTTGGATTATGAAAACCAACCGGGCAGGGCAACCCGAAAGTCATTTGATTTTCCTGACAAACATTAAAAAATAATTTCAAAAAAAAAAAAAAACTAATACATAGGGTTGTTGTCAGTTTAACTGCAAGCGGAAAAAAACGTTTGCAGGCATTTCTTTTAACTTATTTTTAATCTAGGAGTGATATTATGAAAACGTTGACTATGGATGAACTGCAGCAGGTTTCCGGCGGTTTTAATATAGGCAAAACTGCTGCATCGGATTCGGGAGGTATAGTTGGTGCAGCAGCCGGTTCCTTTGCCGGTGCCTTTACGGGTATGGCATTGGGTGCAATTGCCGGACCGGGCGGTATGGCGGTCGGTGGTCATGTCGGTAGGGCTGTCGGCGGATATTTGGGTGCCAAACTAGGCTCATATGTCGGCGAAAAATCGTTTGGTTATTAAGTTAGGACGATTATTCCGTATCCGTTAGATAAATCATATTCTGTCGGATACGGAGTATTCGAAAGTTATCTGAAAAGGAAAAATGATGAAGAAATTTTGGGAAAACTACAAGCAAAATTTAACTATCATGATGGATTTCAATAAAGCGCATTGGAAAGCATTTGCCGTTATCTGTTTTGTATCAAGTTTGATCGCGCATATAGCAAACATTATTTTAAGCCTGTATGTGATAGATCCTAAATACTATTTGGGCGAAAACCGCTTCCTTCCCCCGGGTGGCGTTGTTATCGTTATGTTTATTTTAATAGAAATTGCTACCTATAAATATTTGCAACATTATAAAAATAAGCAGGAACACTTTGATTCCGAATAATCTCCTGAATTTGAAACCGGGGCCGCCTGAACCTTTCAGGCGGCCTTTGCTATAATCGCTGCTTTGTTTGTTCTGTCTTAAATGATGCCCTTATGTCTGCCATCTCTCCCACCATAGCCGCCATCGCCACCGCGCCCGGTCGCGGGGGTGTGGGCGTTATCCGCGTTTCCGGCAAAAACCTGCTGCCTTTTGCCGAGAAAATCAGCGGCGGTAAAACACCTGCACCGCGCGTTGCCTTATATACCGATTTTCTGGATTCGGACGGCCGGGCCGTCGACAGTGGCCTGATGCTTTATTTCGCCGCACCGGCCAGCTTCACCGGTGAAGACGTGATCGAGCTGCAAGGGCATGGCGGGCCGGTGGTGATGCAGATGCTGCTGCAACGCTGCCTGCAGCTGGGCGCGCACCCGGCACAGCCCGGTGAGTTTACCAAACGCGCGTTTCTCAACAACAAGCTCGATCTGGCGCAGGCCGAGAGCGTGGCCGACTTGATTGACGCGTCCAGCCAGTCGGCCGCGCGCATGGCTGTGCGCTCGCTCAAAGGCGCGTTTTCGCAGCACATTCACGCGCTGGTTGATGATTTGATTACGCTGCGTATGCTGGTGGAAGCCACGCTGGACTTTCCCGAAGAAGACATCGATTTTCTTGAAGCCGCCGATGCGCGCGGCAGGCTGGAAAACCTGCAAGGCCGTTTGAAAACCGTGCTGAAGAGTGCCGAGCAGGGCGCGATTTTGCGCGAGGGTATGAACGTGGTGCTGGTGGGCGCGCCGAACGTGGGCAAATCAAGCCTTTTGAACGCGCTGGCGGGCGACGACATCGCTATCGTAACCGACATTGCCGGCACCACGCGCGACACCGTGCGCGAACAAATCACGCTTGACGGCGTGCCCGTGCATATCATCGATACCGCCGGCCTGCGCGACACCGACGACGTGGTCGAGCAAATCGGCATCGAGCGCAGCCGCAAAGCCGTGCAGGAAGCCGATGTGGCGCTGATTCTGATTGACCCGGCCGAGGGCGTCAACGCCAAGACCCAAGCGATTCTGAACAGCTTGCCAGATTCACTGAAAAAAATCGAAATCCGCAACAAAATCGATATTCGCGGCGAAGCTGCCGAAGCGGTTTCAGACGGCCTCAGGCTGGAAAGCGGTGCAGATACGCTAATCAAACTCTCAGCCAAAACAGGCGCGGGCTTGGATTTGCTCAAACATGCGCTGTTACGGGAAATCGGCTGGCAGGGTGAAAGCGAAGGCCTGTTCCTGGCCCGCCGCCGCCACCTTGCGGCCCTGAACGAAGCTGAAGCCGAATTGGCAAACGCTGTATTGTGCGGCAACCATCAAATCGAACTTTTGGCCGAACATTTGCGGCTGGCGCAGGCCGCATGCAGCAAAATCACCGGCGAATTTAGTGCCGACGATTTGTTGGGCGTGATTTTTTCACGTTTCTGCATTGGCAAATAACCGGCAGGGCGCGTTTGCGGTACTGCCGGTTTGCCGGACGGTTCGGCTTGAACGGTAAAGCAGGCCGTCTGAAAAAGAGTGCTTTCTTTTTCAGACGGCCTCGGCGGTTTATGCGCCCGGTGGTTCCAAGCCATGTCTGCCGGAGGTTACTCGCCGTAAACCTCTATTGCTTTCTCAAAGGCAGACCAAGCCCGGGGACCGCCGACATAAAACGACAAGTGGGTGATAAGCTCCGACATTTCCTGTTTGGTAACGCCGTATTCTTTGGCGCGTTCCATTTGGAATTTCAACTGTTCGAAATTATTCCCGGCTATCATGGCAGCGATGGTAATCATCGATCGCTCCCTGAGCGGCAGTTCTTTTTCGCGCGACCAGATTTGGCCGTATACGATGTCATCGTTGATTTCGGCAAATTTGGGAGCGAATTTTCCGAGCCGTTCCCGCCCTATCGTTACCTGCGTCGGCGCTTGGGCGGCCAAACGGTTGGCCGAGGGTGCGGATTGGCGGGGCGTTTGCGCCTGGCAGGCTGCCGCGCAGCCGATGATGATTAACGGTAAAATCAATTTTTTCACAAAAGCCTCCTTTCAGTGGGTTAAAGAGCAGATGGAGGAGGCAGTATAATATAAAGAAATTTTATGAAAAATAAGTTACTTGAAAGTATGGTATGTACGTTTAAGTAAGTTTTTCGGAAAACATAAGGATTGACGGTGAAAAAAATTTCAGCGATTGATTTGGCCATGAAGCTGGTAGGCGGAAAATGGAAATGTTTGATTCTTTACCATTTGTATGCCGGAGCCAAACGTCCCCGCGATTTGCTGCCGCTGCTGGAGGGCATCAGCCCGAAAGTGCTGACCGAACAATTGCGCCAGCTTGAGGCCGACGATCTTATCGGGCGTGATGTTTATGCAGAAGTGCCGCCGCGTGTCGAATACCGCCTGACTAAAGACGGGGCGGGCCTTGAGCCGGTGTTGCGGATGCTGTGCCATTGGAGCTGCGACTATGACAGCCGGCACGGCAATGTAGTAGGGGTATGCCTTTCCGGGAAGGAAAAACACGCCCGAGACTGACTCTGTCAGTATAGAAGACAGGGCGGTTGAACATGTATTTGCAAGCCTCAGGCCGTCTGAAAACCAAACGGTTGGTTTTCAGACGGCCTGAGGCTTGATAAGCACCTGTTTACATTAAATTCAAATCGCTGATACGGTCATACAGGCGGCTCGGATCGTTGCCTTCTTCATGAAGCTGGATGCGCAGGCGCAGATCGTTGGCGGAATCGGCCTGACGCAGGGCTTCGTCGTATTCGATTTGGTCTTTCACATAAAGATCAAACAGGTGCTGGTCGAAAGTCTGCATTCCTTCTGCACCGGAGCGCATCATCAGATCTTTGATGTCCATCAGTTCTCCCTTGAAAATCAAATCCTGCATGGCGGGGTTGTTGAGCAGCAGGTCGATAACGGCAGTGCGCTGGCTGCGGCCTTTTTTAATCACCAAACGCTGGCCGATGATGGCGGTGAGGTTCAGCGCCAAATCCATTAAAACCTGCGGTTGGCGTTCTTCTGGATAAAAGTTGATGATGCGTTCGATGGCTTGGGACGCATTGTTGGCGTGCAGGGTAAACACGCACAAGTGGCCGGTTTGGGCGAGCTGGAGGGCGTATTCCATACTGGCTTCGCTGCGCACCTCGCCGATACAGATAACGTCGGGCGCTTGGCGCATGGCACTTTGCACGGCCAGTTTCCAGTCGGCGGTATCAATGCCCACTTCGCGCTGGGTGATGATGCAGCGGCGCGGCTGGTAGAGGTATTCGATGGGGTCTTCGATGGTAACGATGTGGCCGGGCAGTTTTTGATTGCGGTGATCGATCATGGCGGCCATCGAGGTGGATTTGCCCGAGCCGGTGGGGCCGGCGAGAATCAGCAGGCCGCGGGGGGTGAGGGCGAGGTCTTTGAGCTTTTGAGGCAGCGCCAGTTCGTCGACGCTGGGGATGCGCTGGTTGATGCGGCGCAGCACCATGCCGGGGCGGCCTTGTTCGTGATAGGCATTAACGCGGTAGCGGGTGTTGCTTTTCGACTGTACGGAATAATTCAGCTCCAATTCGCGGTTGAAAGCTTCGCGCTGCTCGTCGTTCATGGTCGATTCGGTAATGGCGGCGGTGTCGGCGCCGGTGAGCGCCTTGTGCGGCATGGGTGTGAGTGTGCCGTTAACCTTCATCGAGGGCGGGAAGCCGGCACTGATAAAGATGTCGGAAGCGCCGCGCTGTTCGGCCTCGGCGCACATGCGGTCGAGCAGCGGGTGCAGGTGGGTGCCGATTTCGGCTGGGGTGGGGATGTGCGGCGGCTGGTTTTTCTGTGAATAAGCCTGCACCATTTCGGAAAGCAGGTTGTGCAGTTGGTTGGATTCGCTCATGGTGTTTTCCCTGACGGTTTTTCGGTATCGGCTGTTTCAGACGGCCTGTTTGTTTTGTAAAGGTTCCGGCCGTCTGAATCAGGTTGGAGGCGGTTATACGATCATCTCGGCACTTTGTGCTTTGCTGCGGGCCACATCGGGGCTGATAACGCCTTGGCGCACCAGGTTTTGCAGGGCTTGGTCGAGCGTTTGCATACCGTGCGCCTGGCCGGTTTGCAGCGCAGAGTTGATTTGGGCGATTTTGTTTTCGCGGATCAGGTTGCGCACGGCGGCGGTGGACACCAGAATTTCGTGCGCGGCCACGCGGCCGTTGCCGTCGCGGGTTTTCAGCAGGGTTTGCGAAATCACGGCGCGCAGCGATTCCGACAGCATTGAGCGCACCATTTCTTTTTCGCCGGCGGGGAACACGTCGACGATACGGTCAACCGTTTTGGCCGCGCCGGTGGTGTGCAGGGTGCCGAACACCAAGTGGCCGGTTTCGGCGGCGGTAAGCGCGAGGCCGATGGTTTCCGGGTCGCGCATCTCGCCCACCAGGATCACGTCGGGGTCTTCGCGCAGCGCCGATTTGAGCGCGTTGGCGAAGCTGTGGGTGTGCTGGTGCAGTTCGCGTTGGTTAATCAGGGCTTTTTTGCTCTGGTGCACAAACTCGATCGGGTCTTCGATGGTGAGGATGTGGGCGGGCTGGGTTTCGTTGATGTAGTTGATCATTGCCGCCAGCGTGGTCGATTTACCCGAGCCGGTAGGGCCGGTTACCAGCACAAGGCCGCGCGGGTTGTCGGCGATTTTCTGGAAAATGCGCGGGGCTTTGAGGTCTTCCAGCGTGAGCACGGTGCTGGGAATGGTACGGAACACCGCCGCCGGGCCGCGGTTGGTCATGAATGCGTTGACACGGAAACGCGCCACATTGGGCAGCTCGAACGAAAAATCCACTTCGAGGTTTTGCTGGTACACTTTGCGCTGGTAGTCGTTCATCACCGAAGTGATCATATTGCCCACTTCTTCGTTGGTCATTTCGGGCAGGTTGATGCGGCGCACGTCGCCGTGCACGCGGATCATCGGCGGCAGCTCGGAGCTTAAGTGAAGGTCGGACGCTTTGTTTTTCACGCCGAAAGCGAGTAAGTCGGTAATCTGCATAATGTGTAGCCTTGCTTTTTTAAGTTAAAATTTTTCAGACGGCCTCTGCTCGTTCGGTTTGGCAGCAGCCGGAAATCTATGTCGGCGCATTATTTTAAATAGATAAACCGTGTTAAACCAAGTAAATTTTTAATTATTTTTGCTAACGTGCCAAAAACGGAAAGAATCATGACAAGCCTGCAACAAAATTACCGCAACGTGCTGGCCCGAATCGGCCGCGCCGAAGCCGTCGCGCACCGCAGCGCGGGCAGCGTGAAGCTGGTGGCGGTGGGCAAAACCTTTCCCGCCGCCGACATCCGCGAAGTCTATGCCGCGGGCTGCCGCGATTTCGGCGAAAACTATATTCAGGAATGGTATGAAAAAACCGAGCGGCTGGCCGATTTGCCTGGCATCGTTTGGCACATCATCGGCGACGTGCAGTCGAACAAAACCAAATATGTGGCCGAACGCGCCCATTGGGTGCATACCATAGGCCGTCTGAAAACCGCCCAACGGTTGAGCGCGCAAAGGCCGTCTGAAATGCCGCCTTTACAGGTGTGCATCGAAGTGAACATCGCCGCCGAGCCGAACAAGCACGGCGTGGCGCCCGAAGAAGCCGTGGCGCTGGCCTGCGAAGCGGCGAAGCTGCCCAACCTGACCGTGCGCGGCCTGATGTGCGTGGCCAAAGAGGGTAGCAGCGAAGAGCAATTGCGGCGGCAGTTCGGCAAGATGCGGCAGCTGCTGGCCGACTTAAACGCAGCGGGCGTGGCGGCCGACGTGCTTTCAATGGGAATGTCGGCCGATATGGATATAGCCGTCGAATGCGGCGCTACCCATGTACGCGTGGGCAGCGCGGTTTTCGGCAGGCGGGATTACAGTTAACGGATACCGGGGCCGTCTGAAACATGTTCAGACGGCCTGCCGGGCTATCTATACAATTTGCAGAAAGCAAAACCATGACTATCTATTTTTTAGGCGGCGGCAATATGGCCGAAGCCATAGCGGGCGGTTTGGTGAAGCAGGGCGGTTATCATGTTCACATCGCCAACCGCGGTGCCGAGAAACGCGAACGTTTGGCGCGTGAGTTGGGCGTGCAGGTGTCGGAAAAGCTGCCCGGCCTCAGTGCAGACGATGTGTTGGTGCTGGCGGTCAAACCTCAGGACATGCAGGCCGCCTGTGCAGGTTTGCAAACCAACGGTGCGCTGGTGTTGTCGGTGGCCGCCGGCTTAAGCATCGATACCTTAAGCCGCTATCTGGGCGGCACCCGCCGCATCGTGCGGGTAATGCCGAACACGCCCAGCAAGGTCGGTTTGGGCGTTTCCGGCCTGTTTGCCGCCGACGGCGCCGGCGAAGCCGACAAACGCCTCGCCCAAAACGTGATGGCGGCGGTGGGCGAAACGGTGTGGCTGGAAAACGAAGCACAGATGCACGCCATCACCGCCATCACCGGCAGCGGCCCGGCCTATGTGTTCTACCTGATGAACGCCTTGCAGGCCGCCGCCGTGCAGCAGGGTTTCGACGAAAAAACCGCCCGCAGCCTCAGCTTGGCCACCTTCAAAGGCGCAGCGGCACTTGCCGAATCAAGCGGCGAAGATTTCAGTACCTTGCAGCAAAACGTTACCTCGAAAGGCGGTACTACCTTTGCCGCCGTCGAAGCCTTCAACGCGCACCGGCTGCCCGAAGCCATCGAAGCCGGCGTTAAAGCCTGCGTGGCGCGTTCGCAGGAAATGACGCAACAGTTCGAGGCCGTCTGAAAATGATTGCCCAAATGCTGATTCTGCTGGCCGACGGCCTTGCAATAGTGTGTTTGTCGCGTTGCCTGCTGCAATGGGCCGGGCTTGATTACAACCACCCGCTGGCGCAGTTTTGCACCCAAACCACCGACTGGCTGGTCAAACCCCTTCGCAAAGCCGCCCCGCCGCTGGGCCGCTGGGACACCGCCTGTGTATTGGCTGCCGTGCTGCTTTATTATGCAGCCTACACGCTGGCCTCACTGATTGTCCTGCCCGGCGGGTTCGGTGCCAAAATCATCGCCGCCAACCTGTTCTTCGCCGTGTTGGGCATTCTGAAAGCCACCGCCTATGTTCTGCTGTTGGGGTTGGTGTTAAGAATGGTGCTGAGTTTTAAAAATCCATACTCTTCTTTACAAGCATCTTTGCATAAAGTGTTTGAACCATTATCACGACCGTTTGTCTTTTTAAGGTTCAGGCGTTACGACTTTTCAGGTAGCGTATTGGCCCTGATGCTGTGGTTTTGGCTGAGTGCAATCCTGCCACAGCTGACTGCCAGGCTGAATTTATGGCTGTTGAATTGATTTATCAAAAAGTTAGTTGTATGAAACAGGCCGTCTGAAAACCAAGAAACAACATAACGGCAGGCAAACGCGCAGCATAACCGGAAAACCATGTTATGATGCCCGCCTAAGCTGGCAGGCCGGCTTTACGAAAATCAATAACAAGCCGCAACGGGCGACTTTACCTGTTAAAGTCATTCAAACAACTGGGAAAGAAAGAACCATCATGACGAAACTGACCGAACAAGACATCCTCAACTGGAACGGCCCCGAAGACGACTATATGAATGCCGATCAACTGGCATTTTTCCGTGACTTGCTGGTCAAACTGCAAGACGAACTCATCGAAAACGCCAACACCACCACCGGCCACCTGCAAGAGCATGAGTCTGCTCCCGATCCCGCCGACCGTGCCACGCAAGAAGAAGAATACGCTCTTGAGTTGCGCACCCGTGACCGCGAGCGCAAACTGTTGAGCAAAATCCAAGCCTCCATCCGCAGCATCGACGAAGGCGACTACGGCTTCTGTCAAGACACCGGCGAGCCCATCGGCCTCAAACGCCTGCTGGCACGCCCTACCGCCACCCTGTCGGTAGAAGCCCAAGAGCGCCGCGAACAACTGAAAAAACAGTTTGCCGATTAATAACGGCACCAAACATATCCGGCTGTCTGAAGCGTTTTTCGGGTGGCCGGTTGTTTGCGCATCTGACTAAATACCGTTGTCGAACAG
>NZ_JAUMUI010000029.1 GCF_030530745.1 Neisseria sp.
TTTGAATATGCCATGACTTTTATTGTATTTGTTTTTAAGTTGATTGGCTATAAAACATAATTTTACAAAGGCCTCAGGCCGTCTGAAATGTTTAAAATACCGCCATCCCCGCTCAGGCGGAATAACGGTATTCGGTTTTTTAGGGCGTGATTTGACTTTTGCAAACCTCTTTCCGTATCAAGGCTTGCGCCCCAGCAGGTAAATCACCGAGCTGACGCCTTGATGGCGGCTGCCTTCGTTCATATCGCGCAAGCTGTGTTCGGCCACCAGCCATTCCAAGCCGTGCAGTGCCTGCTGCATTTCTTCCAGCGTGCCGAGCATGGCAGGGTCGGAAGGGCCGCCGGTGCCGAGGCCGATTTGGTCGGGGTGGTAGAACACGCCGGCAAACAGGCCACCGCTTTGCAGTGCGGTTATCATGCGTTGCAGGGTGCGGGTGCGCTCGGGTTCGGCGAAGTGGCAGAATACCGAGGTAATCACGGCATAATGGCCGGCCAAAAGGGACATTTCGGTGATGTTTGCCAAGCGGGTGGCAAACCGTACGCCTTTTTGCTGCGCCAGTTTTTGCGCTTTTTCCAGCCCTCTGACCGACATATCCACACCTTCGGCCTCCAAACCGAGCTGCGCCAGAAAAATGCCGTTGCGCCCTTCGCCGGTGGCCAAATCCAATGCCCTGCCCTGCGCAGGCAGATAGGGGCGGATGCGGGCGATAAATTCGTTCGGTTCGGTGCCGAACACATATTCTTCGGGCCAGTAGCGTTCGTCCCATTTCGACATGGTGCGTCTCCTATCTGATTATTTGAGATCTTTGCAACATACCTTGAGGCCGTCTGAAAACATTTGCTTTTGCCTAAATGGCAAATGCCGGGTTATCGGGCCAAGCCCGATAATGACGGAATCTAACATTTCAGACGGCCTCAATGAGTTTTACAAAGGTTTCGGCCTCACGGCAGGCCGGCGCGGGCGCTTTCCAACTGCACCACCGCTGCTTGGGTTTGGCCGTCTGAAAGCGTGAAGGCGGTGTTTTCCCGGCTGTCGTCGGCAAGTCTGCGGTAGCGGATGCGGTAGCTGCCCGGGGGCAGTTTGAACGCGGTAAAGTCGGCGTGCGGGGGGATATAAATGGTGCGCAGGGCCGTATCGCCGTTTTCGGGGTAAATCTGTACCAATACGGCTGATCGGTTGGCCTGATTGTCGATTTTTACCATGCCGTTGCCGGTTTCGGCCAGCACGGGATAGCCTGCCATATATTGTGCGAACTCGGGGTAGCCGGCCGGCGCGGTGTCGGCACGGGCAACGGGCATATCGATAGCGGCTTCCCGCTGTTGGCCGGCCAGCCAAAACAGCGCGCCGATTAAGGCGGCGAAAAACAGCAGCCCCAACCACAACCGCCGTGCATACAGGGTATGAACGAGCAGGCCGGATTCGGGTTCGCGGTTTTTAGGCATGGGTGAAGAAACCGGTTTTTCAGCCGAACCTTGGGCGGCTATCCATTCGTCGTGAGCACGGCGTTGTTCGGGATCGGAAAGCACGGCATAAGAGCGGTTGATCAGGCTCATGATGCGTTCGGCATCGGGATTGTCGCGGTTTTGATCGGGGTGGTATTTTTTGCACAGCGAACGGTAGGCGGCACGGATTACCTCAACCGGTGCGTCTTGAGCCACCTTGAGGTTGTCGTAGTGGGTGCGTATGCGTTTAGACATTATGTCCGCCGTTTGGGTGGAAAATTGCGATTATATAGCAAACCGGCCGTATTTCCGCCAGAGCATTATTACGCCTTCGGTCAAAGAGGTATTTGGTAAGCCGCTGAAGCGGCAACGGAACCAGTCCCATACTGCTTGTACTGTCTGCGGCTTGCTGCCTTGTATCGAAGTAATTAAATCCACTATGGGCTTCAGGCCGTCTGAAAAAAGGGTTTTCAGATGGCTTTTGTTTTCCCGCATTTATCTGCCGTTATCTGCCTGCGTATCCCCTTTCGGCAGCCACACACTCACTTTCAGGCCGTGCCCGAACTGTTCGGCATCGGCAAGCGTGATGCGGCCGCCGTAACGCTCGACAATGGTTTTGGCAATCGACAGCCCCAAGCCGCTGCCTTCGGTGTTGCTGCCCAAAATACGGTAAAACGGGTCGAACACGCGTTCACGCTCCCGCGGCGGAATGCCGGGGCCGTTGTCTTCCACTTCTATCAGGCAGCCGCCGTTGTGCGCTTTGGCCACCACATCTACCCTGCCGTTTTCGGGCGTGTAGGAAATGGCGTTTTCGGTCAGAGTTTTTAACAGGGTGTAGATTTCGGTTTCGTCGCCGAAAAGCTCGATTCCGCTGTTGCAGCCTGCGCCCAGATCAATGTTTTTGGCTTCGGCCAGAGGGTATAGGTCCTGTATCAGCCGGCGGCAGACTGAGCCTATCTGTATGGTCTGCTTCACCTGCTTTTCGCCCGACTGAACCCGTGCCATTGAAAGCAGCTGTTCGAGCAGGCGCCTGTTGCGGCGTATGCCGTCGCGCAGATCGTTAACCAGCTGTGCGGTGTCGGCGGGCAGGTCGCGGGTATTCAGGCGCTCTGCCTGAAGCGAGAGCGCGGTCATCGGTGAGCGCAGTTCGTGGGCTGCATCGGCAATAAAGCGCTGCTGGCGGCCGACACCTTCGCCCACCCGTTTGAGCAGGTGGTTGATGGCTTCGATGAAGCCATAGATTTCCTGGGGTATATCGGCGGTTGAAAGCGGCGAGAGGTCGTTTTCGTTACGTGTTTCGGCCTGTTTCGACAAACGGTTTACCGGCCTTAATGTCATATAGATAATCAACATGCTCAGCAACACGGCCACGGGGGCGAGAATGAGCAGGGGCATCACGGCATACCATGCGCTGTCGAAGGCAACATCGTCGCGGAACTCGGTTTCTTGAATAAAAGCCACGAGCGAATTGTCGGGATAAAGATGGATATAGGCGCGGTAAGGCTTGCCTTTGCGTTTGTCGGTGATGTTGAAAAAGCCCTCGCCGGCTTCTCCGGGCAGGTTGAAGCGGCCGTTTTCTTCACTTACGGGCTGAATGTAGATGCGGGTATCGTTGTCGATATCGGTGTAGCCGATTTCTTCGGGCAGCTCGTCTTTATGGGTGAGCACCGCCGCCTGCCTGAGCATGTCGTCCTGCAGTTCTTCGGCTTCTTCAAACATGGTGTAGAAGGTGGAAATGCCTGAAACCACTGCGGTAAACAAGATAACCAATGTGAGAAAAACAGAAAGGCGGACCTGTATGGAAGGGTGGCGGAACATAAAACGCTAAAACCTTTCGGATACGGCAAAAATATGTTTCAGACGGCCGTTTTTTCTAAAATGCTTTCAGGCCGTCTGAAAAATAAGGTTTCCGCCGGAAAACGGGATACGGGGAAACCCGGGTTGGAAATCGGGAAACATACTATTAAAAGCCTGCCGGAACAAGGAGCAGTTGTGTGCCCGCATTCTATTTTCCGGCGGAAAGAAACGGGTTGCCAAGGTCAGCCTTCGTCTTTTTTCGACACCAGCCAGCCGACGCCGCGTACGTTTTTGATGATGTCCTGGCCGAGTTTTTTGCGCAGGACGTGAATCAGGTAATCGATGGCGTTGCTTTCGGGCTCTTCGCCCCATGCATATACTTTGTCTTCCAAATCGCTGCGCGAAAGTATGGTGCCGGGGTGCAGCATCAGCGCATGCAGTATGGCAAACTCGCGGTTGGACAGCAGCACGCTTTCACCGCTGTCGCAGCGTTTGGCGTAATAAGTGGCAGGGTCGAGCGTAATCACGCCGTTGTCGAGCATGTTGACGGCGCTGCCGACAGTACGGCGCATAATGGCACGGATGCGGGCGAGCACTTCCGACATTTCGAAGGGTTTGATGATGTAGTCGTCGGCACCACCGTCCAAGCCTTGCAGGCGGCTGCTGATGTCGTCGCGGGCAGTGAGTATCAGCACGGGCAGGGTCAGGCCGCGGGAGCGGATTTCCCGCAGCACCTGCAGGCCGTCTTTATGCGGCAGACCCAAATCGAGCAGCACGATATCGTAGGGCTGGGCGGCCAGCGTATCGACGGCGGCTTTGCCGTCGCGCACCCAATCGACGGTATAGCGGTTGTCTTTCAGGCTTCCCTCAACAGCACGTCCGATCATGCCGTCGTCTTCCACCAATAAAATCCTCATATTTTCCTCCCTTCCGCCTGCCGGCTGCCGTTGCACTTGAAATGAGAATCTGCGGCCGTCTGAAAAAATGTTTCAGACGGCCGCTTTATTTTGAACGGCCGAATCAGTCGTCGTAGTCGATATAAGAACTCAGCACTTTGCCGCTGTCGGCATCCAAAACAACCTTGTAGGGCATATTGTCGGCACTGAGAATGTCGACCTTATACACCGACCGGCCGCGGCGGTTGTCGCGTTCGGCCTCCATAACGCGGCCTTTAACGCGGCTTTGGGCGATTTGAATGGCGCGCTCCAGCGATACGGCGGTTTTGCGCGAGGGTTTCCATTCGGTTTCCATTTTGTTGCCGACCACCTGGCCGCTTACGGCATCGATATAAAAGGTATGTTCCTGATTGCCGTTGCGCACTTCCACGTTATAAACGGGGTTGCCGTATTTGCCCTTCAACTTGATTTCGGTGGCTTGGCCGCCGGCCTGTTTTTGGGCAGTGGCGATGGCTTGTTCGGGGGTGATTTTGGTTTGCGCAATAGCGGCGATTTTACCGTAACCTTTGGCAGATACGGTTTGGCCGCCTGCGGCCAGAAAAACGGCAAGCAGGGCGGCGGCAGCGGTGTTGAAGCGTGTTTTCATAATTATCCTCCTGAAATATCAAGGTAAAAGTTTAGAACCCTGCACGGCAGTGTTCCGATACGGTGCATTTTAGGGCGCGATATTTATACTAAAATTAGGTGCGGTTTAAATTGTGTAAAGAAAAAGCCCCCGGCCTGAACAGCCCGCACACCCTGCCATGACACACCTGCGGAAATATGTTATGGTGAAAATAAAACCCGCCCCAAACAGGGCAAAATATTCACTTTTTCATACAATATACGGCAGTTAGCCGCGTTTCAATACCGTTTGCAGAACATAAACCCGATTGCCGTATCGTTCCATGCGTCCGTGCAAGCCGCCCGGACGTCGAGACAAGAAAGGTTCTTATGCAAACACTCACCGCATACATCAACGGCACTTATGCAGCCGCCAACCCCCGGGCCGAAATGTTCGACAACATCAACCCTGCCAACGGAGAAGTTTTATCGGCCGTTCAGCAAAGTGATGCCGGAGAAATCGAAGCCGCCGTTCAGACGGCCATGGCGGGGCAAAAGGTTTGGGCTGCGATGACTGCGGCGGAACGCAGCCGCATTCTGCTCAAGGCCGTGGCAATACTGCGCGAACGCAATGATGAATTGGCACGCATCGAAACTTTGGATACCGGCAAACCCCTGTCCGAAACCCTGTATGTGGACATCGTTACCGGCGCCGACGTCATCGAATACTACGCCGGCTTGGCGCAAGCCATTGAAGGCCGCCAGATTCCGCTGCGCGAAAGCGCGTTTGCCTACACGCGCCAAGAGCCGTTGGGCGTGGTGGCGGGCATCGGCGCATGGAACTACCCGATTCAAATCGCCATGTGGAAAGCCGCGCCCGCGCTTGCCGCAGGCAACGCGATGGTGTTCAAACCCAGCGAAACCACGCCGACGGGGGCGCTGAAACTGGCGGAAATCTTCACCGAAGCCGGCCTGCCCGACGGCGTGTTCAACGTGGTTCAAGGCGGTTGGCGCGTGGGCGAGGCGCTGAGCAGCCATCCCGAAATCGCCAAAATATCGTTCACCGGCGGCGTGGCCACCGGCAAAAAAGTGATGGCGCAGGCCGCATCGTCTTCTTTGAAAGACGTAACCATGGAGCTGGGCGGCAAATCGCCGCTGATTATCTGCGAAGACGCCGATTTGGGTTTGGCGGCAGACATCGCGCTGATGGCGAATTTTTACAGCTCCGGCCAAGTGTGCACCAACGGCACGCGCGTGTTTGTGCCCGCCAAGCTGAAAACGGACTTCGAAGCCGCCGTGCTTGAGCGGGTGGCGCGTATACGCATCGGCGACCCGCTCGACGAAAACGTGAATTTCGGCCCGCTTGCAAGCTTTCCCCATATGGAAAAAGTGCTCGCCTACATTGAAAGCGGCAAACGCGAAGGTGCGCGGCTGATTGCGGGCGGCGGCCGTCTGAAAGAAAACGGCCTGGCAAACGGCGCCTATGTCGCCCCCACCGTGTTTACCGACTGCACCGACGAAATGACCGTCTGCCGCGAAGAAATCTTCGGCCCGGTGATGAGCATTCTGGCCTACACCACCGAAGAAGAAGTGGTGGTGCGCGCGAATCACACCGGCTACGGGCTGGCCGCCGGTGTGGTGTCGCCCGACATCAAACGCGCCCACCGCATCATCGGCAAACTGCAGGCCGGCATCTGCTGGATCAACGCCTGGGGCGAATCGCCCGCGCAAATGCCGGTGGGCGGCTACAAACAATCCGGCATCGGTCGCGAAAACGGCGTGCAAACCTTAATGCACTACACGCAAACCAAATCGGTGCTGGTGGAATTGGGGGATTACCAATCGGTGTTTTAAGGCCGTCTGAAAATACCCAAACACCGTCATACTCGGGCGGGGTGAAATATTAACCAACCCGCTCTATCGCCGCGGGTGGCGACCTACTTTTTTTGCTTCGCCAAAAAAGTAGGCAAAAAAAGGCGGCTGCGGCAACAGGTTCGGCTGTCGCAGCAGATTAGGTGTACCTGCTCCGACAGAAACAGAAATTCAAACGTTTTGATTTGATTGGCAGCTTGCATCACAAACCGAAAGGCCGTCTGAAAACAGCAAAGGATAATCTATGACCAAATCATTAAAACCCGCCTACGACTACATCATCATCGGCGCGGGCAGCGCGGGCAACGTGCTGGCCGCGCGGCTCACCGAAGATGAAAACGTGTCCGTGCTGCTGCTTGAAGCAGGCCTGCCCGACTACCGCCTCGATTTCCGCACCCAGATGCCCGCCGCCTTGGCGATGCCGTTGCAGGGCACCACCTACAACTGGGGTTATAAAACCGACCCCGAGCCGTTTATGAACAACCGCATCATGGATTGCGGGCGCGGCAAGGGCTTGGGCGGTTCGTCGCTGATTAACGGCATGTGCTATATCCGCGGCAACGCGCTTGATTTCGACCATTGGGCGCAAAAGCCCGGCCTGTCGGATTGGGCATATCTGAACTGCCTGCCCTACTTCAAAAAATCGGAACACCGCGACGCCGGCGAAAACGCCTACCACGGCGGCAGCGGCCCGATACACGTTACCACCGCCAAACCGGGCGTGAATCCCTTGTTTGAAGCCATGATTGAAGCGGGTGTGCAGGCAGGCTATCCGCGCACGCAGGACTTAAACGGCTACCGGCAGGAAGGCTTCGGCCCGATGGACCGCTTCGTTACCCCCAACGGCCGCCGCGCCTCCACCGCACGCGGTTATCTCGATATGGCGCGCCACCGCGAGCGGCTCACCATCCTCACCGGCGCATTAACCGATGTGGTGCTGTTCGACGGCAAACGCGCGCGCGGTGTGCGTTTCGAGCATCAAGGCCGTCTGAAAACCGTGGAAGCGCGGCAGGAAGTGATTGTGAGCGCAGGCGCGATTGCCTCGCCGCAAATCCTGCAACGCAGCGGCATCGGCCCGGGCGCGTGGCTGCAAGAAGCGGGGGTGAGCGAAATTCTCGATTTGCCGGGCGTGGGCAGCAACCTGCAAGACCACCTCGAGCTATACATGCAATACGAATGCAAAGAGCCGGTTTCCATCGCCCCCGCAACCAACTGGTGGAACAAACCCGCCATCGGCGCCGAATGGCTGTTTTGCGGCACCGGCTTGGGCGCCACCAACCACTTTGAAGGCGGCGGCTTTATCCGCAGCCACGAAAAATTCGCCTGGCCGAATATCCAATACCACTTTCTACCCATCGCCGTACGCTACGACGGCCGCAACGCCAGCAAAGCCCACAGCTTTCAGGCGCACGTCGGCTCGATGCGCTCGCCCAGCCGCGGCCGCGTGAAACTCAAATCGGCCAATCCCGCCGAACACCCGGGCATACTCTTCAACTACATGAGCCACGAGCAGGATTGGGAAGAGTTCCGCGCCGCCATCCGCATCACCCGCGAAATCATGAACCAGCCCGCGCTCGACCGTTACCGGGGCGCAGCGATCACGCCGTCTGAAAACCTGCAAAGCGATGCCGAGTTAGACGAATATGTGAAAAACCACGCCGAAACCGCCTACCACCCTTCCTGCACCTGCGCGATGGGCGAAGGCAACGGTGCGGTAACCGACGGCGAAGGCCGCGTGCACGGCATAGCAGGCCTGCGCGTGGTCGACGCCTCGATTATGCCCGACATCATCACCGGCAACCTCAACGCCACCACCATTATGCTGGCCGAGAAAATCGCCGACAAAATCCGCGGCCGCACCCCGCTGCCGAAATCGACGGCAGATTATTATGTAGCAAACGATGCCCCGGTGCGCGGCGAGCCGAAGCGTCAGGCATAGCGAATCGGCATGAGGCCGTCTGAAACACCGTTCAGACGGCCTCATTGCCATACCGGTCCATCAAATGAAAACCGTAACAAAGGAGAATACATGCACAACTTCCCGACAGCAGGTACGGCCAAGTTGGCGGTGAACAAAACCGTTTTCGCCGCCGCTTCGGTAATTTCCATTGCCCTGATTTTGTTTACCATTATGTTTCCGGAAATCAGTGAAAGCGTACTCGGCAACTCACTGCGCTGGGTATCCGACCATTTCGGCTGGTATTACATGCTGGTTGTGGCGGCATATTCGGTTTTTTCGCTGTTTGTCGGTTTTTCCCGCTACGGCGACATCAAGCTGGGCAAAGATCAAGACAAACCTGATTTTCCTTTTTTAGCATGGGCAGCGATGTTGTTTTCGGCAGGTATCGGCATTGACTTGCTGTTTTTCGGCGCATCCGAGCCGTTGGCACACTACCTCACCCCCAATACCGGCAAAGGCGGCACGCCCGAAGCGGCAAGTGCGGCCTTGTCGCAGACTTTTCTGCACTGGGGCCTGCACGGTTGGGGTATCTACGCCTTAATCGGTATGGCTTTGGCGTATTTCGCCTACCGTAAAGACATGCCGTTGGCGTTGCGCAGTGCGTTGGTACCGGTATTCGGCAAAAAACGTACCGACGGCTGGCTGGGTAATACGGTGGATACGTTCGGCGTGGTGTGCACGCTGTTGGGGATAGCCACCAGTTTGGGAATCGGCGTGTTGCAGGCGAATGCCGGTTTGAGCCATGTGTTCGGCATTTCGGGCAGTCGGTTTGTTCAGGCGGCCATTATCATTTCGGTGGTGGTTGCGGCTGGGCTGTCGGCCATGTCGGGTGTAGAGCGCGGCGTACGGCGGTTGTCTGAAATCAACATGCTGGGGGCAACCTTTTTGCTGATTGCACTGCTGGCCATGGGACCGTCGGTATTTCTGCTGAACGCGCTTACCGGAAACATCGGCGATTATTTCCAAACCCTGCTCGGCAAAACCTTTCAAACATATGCCTACGCGGGCGAGAAAGGTGCGGAATGGAAATCGGCCTGGACGATTTTCTTCTGGGCCTGGTGGGTGGCATGGGCACCGTTTGTCGGCCTGTTTATCGCCCGCATTTCGCGCGGCCGTACTTTGCGCGAATTTGTGTTCGGCGTAATGTTTATCCCGCTCGGCTTTATCTTTGCGTGGTTCTCGATTTTCGGCAACAGTGCGATTGAACTGGTAAACAACGGCGCAGTCGAATTGGGCCAAACCGCACTGGAAAACCCGGCGATGGGTATGTTTGTACTGTTCGGGCATTATCCGCTCTCCTCACTGTGGTCGTTTATGGCTGTGATTATCGGGCTGATTTTCTTTGTAACTTCTGCCGATTCAGGCGCACTGGTATTGGCGAATCTGAGTTCGCGCAATCTGGCCTCCGATGCCGACGCACCCGTTTGGCTGCGTTTGTTCTGGGCGGCTGCCACCGGCCTGATTACGCTCGGCCTGCTGTTTGCCGGCGGCTTCAGCTCGCTGCAGTCGGTATCGGTGGTGGCAGGATTGCCGTTTTCGCTGGTTTTGGTGGTGTATATGATTTCGATAGGGATATGCCTGCGCCAGGAAAGCAATAAGCGCAAAGCCACCCAAATCGACAAAGCGATAGTGCTCGACGACGGCCGCAACTGGCGCAACCGCCTCAGCCGCCTGGTAGATTTTCCCGACGCCCGAACCGCATTGCGTTTCATGATTAAAACTTTACAGCCGGCCATGCTGGAAGTGGCGCACGAATTGCAGGAAAAAGGCATTGAAACCAAATTGTCGCAAGATAAAGAAAATCATGTGTTGAAATTGGAAGTGCTCCACGGAGAAGAAGTGGACTTTCTGTATGAAGTGCGGTTGCTGGAAGCCGTCAAACCCGTATTTGCGCTCGGCCAGGCCGGTAATATCACCTCCAGAAGCGAACAGGAAAAATATTACCGTGCCGAGGTGTTTTTGAGCGAAGGCAGTCAGGATTACGATATCGTCGGCTACACCAAAGAGCAGATTATTATCGATGTTTTGAACCAATACGAACGGCACATTCAGTTCTTGCACTTCGAGCGCTGATGCCGGCGTGCCGCCAGACGGTGCTTAAAAATCCGATCAGAATGCGCGGTTTAAACAGTGTAAAGGAAAAGGCCGTCTGAAACTTTCAGACGGCCTTTGTGCCCGTTACCGCTCGAATTTACAGATAGAACTTTTCAACCACTTTCAGGTTGTTGTCGAGCTTGTACACCAAAGGCTGGCCGGTAGGGATTTCCAAACCCATGATGTCGCTGTCGGAAATACCTTCGATATGTTTGGCCAGCGCGCGCAGCGAATTGCCGTGGGCAGCCACCAGCACGCGTTTGCCGCTCAGGATGGCGGGAGCGATTTGGTCTTCCCAGAAAGGCAGTACGCGCTCGAGGGTAACTTTCAGGTTTTCGCCGTCAGGCACCACATCGGCCGGCAGGTTGGCGTAGCGGCGGTCGTTATGGGCCGAAAATTCGTCGCTCGGATCGAGCAGCGGCGGCAGGGTGTCGTAGCTGCGGCGCCAAATGTGCACCTGCTCGTCGCCGTATTTTTCGGCGGTTTGTTTTTTATCCAAACCCTGCAACTGGCCGTAGTGGCGCTCGTTCAAACGCCAGCTTTTCACTTGCGGCACCCACAGCTGGTCAGATTCTTCCAGCACGATATTGCAGGTTTTGATGGCGCGGGTTAACACCGAAGTGAAGGCGATGTCGAACAGATAACCTTTTTCTTTCAGCTTTTTGCCCGCTGAGGCGGCTTCGGCCAGCCCCTGCTCGCTCAGTTTCACGTCGCGCCAGCCGGTAAACAGGTTTTTGGCGTTCCACTCGCTTTGGCCGTGGCGAATAAATACTAATTCCATGTGCTTGCTCCAAATACGGGTTTTTGAAAACCTGCTTTATAACATATTTTACCGCCGCCATTGCGTGTAGCAGCCTGTGGTTTGACCGATATTAAATCAGGCCGCCTGAAAAATTGAAGAAGATAAGCCTCAATCTAACTGCAACTATAGATCTGGATATTTCACAAACTCCAAGCAACACCACCGTTCCAAATATCTCAATATCATGTTTACCTTGGAATACACCTTACATCCAAACCATGTGTCTGTTTCATTCTTACAGATGTCTCCATCAAACATTTCCAAGCATCAGCATCATAGGTTATATTAAAAAACATATTGAAATATAAAAGGATTTATTTATATGATTAGTTTCTTCTATACGGAAAAGGATTCTGCCCGCCCTTCGACCAGATTGGATATTATTCATCGTCATGATGAATCTGCAAAGCAGGTTCGACGTTATATTGCAGATATTTACCATAAAAATTATCAAGCATCTATTCATCCTGATCCTGATATTTTGCTTTCCTGTAAAAACAAAACTTCCGGAGAGCTGGTTGCTTGTGCGGGCATTTCCGCCCCCCCCCCTCCTATTCTCTGAACGCTATTTGGATCTATCTTTAAAAGAAACTGTTTTGCAAAAAACAAAACGTTCATTAAACCCCGCAAACATAGCAGAGATAGGTTCGTTGGCATCAGACAATCCAAATGCTGCTGCCAACCTTATCCGCATCATTCCCATTATTGCCGGATTCATGGGTTATGAAGCACTACTCTGCACCTCAACATACCGCTTACGCAAGCTGTTGGCTTTTCACCGGATACCTTTCTGTATTTTAGCCGATGCCTCCATAGATCGCCTGCCTGATGCAGAAAGAGAGGCTTGGGGCAGTTATTACAATGAATTCCCCAAAACATGCATTATTTTGTTAGATCAATGCGGCCATCTCTTTAATCATTTTGCGGGCCGGCTCATCTTTTCTGAATTTGAACAGCTTCAATCTGCCTTTTCAAACAATATACAGGTACCGGCATGAATATACTTAATTCTATATTGGCGCAAGCAAAAAACAATCCTCATTCGGCAGCCATTATACAACTTAACAAAACAGATGATGGTAATTACAAAGAAACAGTTTTATACGACTACGGTACATTGATTGATGAAGCCGGCCAGCTGGGTTGCTTATTATCACAACGTACGGCAAACAAAGCGTACATCGGTATTGTTATGGGCAATACACCGGAATGGGTTTTAGCAGATTTGGCATTACTGCTGGCGGAACGTGTTGAAGTGCCTGTACCCCTTTCTTTCTCTAGCGATCAAGCAGAACACCTACTTCAAAACTGCAATATTGTTTTAACTGACGACATCGGAGCAGCCCGCCTAGCTGAATGGCAGATTAACGGTTTGAAATTGATGGGAAAAACACTGCCAATAGCCTGCGGGCAAACACCTGTTCCCAAGCAAATTTTACAACCTATATTCCAACAACAATTTCAAAATGACTCTGTTATTAAAATCATTCATACCTCAGGAACCACTTCTCATCCCAAGGGTGTAAAAATACGCAGAAAAGGATTGGATGCATTAATAACGGCATTATGGCAGTGCGTACAATGCAATGACTACCGGCGCTATTTAAATTTGGTGCCTTTAAGTTTGTTGATTGAACAAGTTACTGCTCTCTATATGCCGTTAACCTCAGGAGGAGCAATAATTCTCCCCCCTAGAGAAATGCCTCCTTTAGGAAGCCCCGGCGTAACGGCAGAAGAACGACTGGAAATTATAAAGCAATCAAGATCTTCAGCCTTAACACTGACTCCTGCCTTAGTAGAAGCATTGGCTAAACGAGCACATGACGAATACAGCAATGAATCAAATCTGCCTTTAGCGTTATTCGGAAGAAAAACAGTACCCCTTTTAGCTGTTGGAGGTGCTCCTGTTGCTAATGAAATTTTAATGAAACTTGATAGGCTGGGTATCCCTGTTTACCAAGGTTACGGCCTGAGTGAAAATAGTTCTGTAGCAACATGGAATTCCCGAAATGCCAACCGCATCGGCACTGTAGGAAAACCATTATCGCATGTAGAAGTCAAAATTGCCGAAGATGGCGAGCTCTGTTTGCGCAGTACCTCATTATTTGCAGGTTATTCGAATGAAGATCCCAGCAGTTGTACCATTGATGAAGAAGGGTGGCTGCATACGGGAGATTTGGCAACACAGGATAATGATGGTTTTGTCTCTATTATAGGGCGTAAGAAAAACATTATCATCACGGCTAACGGACGTAACATTTCACCAGAATGGCTGGAATCAGCCTATCGAAGTATCCCGGGTGTCTTAGAAGTTATCGTTTACGGCGACAAACAGCAATTTCTCGGCGGTATCTTTGTAATTGAAGATATATCAAAAGCTCGGCTGATCCGCCAATCTATAGCAGCATTCGCCTGCCAGCACCTTAATGAAATAGAACATATTACCGAGCCCATACTGGTAGCCCATGACCGGGAAACCATGGCTCATTTATTCACAGTTACCGGGCGTCCAAAACGCAATGCTATTACTTCTTTTTTAAACAACTTAAACAGAAAGGCCATATCTGAATGATCAACAATCTTTATGAAATGCCCCATACCGCCCATGCCGGTTTAATCATTACCCCTTTAGAAGAAAGAAATGTAACCGACTTAACACCAAACTACCTACTTCAGCAATTAGCTGAATATGGATATTTAATATTACGTGACTTCAAGCACAGTATTGAAAATTTTTCCCTTTTAGTACGCCAGACCAGTGGACGCATCAGTCTTGATCCGGCACGTAGTTTTAATGGGGATACGGCTCAAAAAGTAGATGCCGGTTATGATGAAGTGGGACTGCACTGCGAAAACGGCAACAGTCCATTTTGGCCTGATTTGTGTTGGTTTTATTGTCAAAAATCACCACAGAAAGGTTCTCAAACTACAGTATGTGACGGCAAACAGGTTTTTAAACACTTAAGCCCTGAAACAAAATCATCCTTTTGCTCGAAAGATATTATGTATTCACGCCGTGTTGAGGAGCAAAAATGGAAGACTTATGCATTTCATGCATTAGCAGGCCAGCCAAACTCACCTGAAACGATAGAGGGTACTACTTTAGATCACCTTTTATCATTAATCAAAAACATACCGGAAACCAACATTACCCTAAATAATGACGGCTCTATCCATTATCAGTTCAAAACTCCGGCAGTTCGTACCAGCCACATTAATCCGGAGGAAACACATAATTTTGCCAACAGTATTTTCGGCCCATCAAATTACTATGAAAAGCCACTGATTACCTTTTCCGACGGCTCAAAAATTCCAGATGAAAGGCTAGCAGAAGCAGATACCGTATGCCAACAGTTCACTCACGATATTGGATGGCAGGATGGGGATATTGTGTTGATTGACAATACCCGAGTAATGCATGGCCGTCGAAAAATTGAGGACAAATCCCGTACCATTTTTAATGCACTTTCATATCTCAAGTAAAAAGGATAATGCAATGAATTCTTTTAAAGAAATTAATCAGTATGCCCATCTGAACTATCTTCATCCCAACCGTATGCCTTGGGAAGATGCTGCAACAGAAAGTGAATTGGATTTTCTTTCCCGTGCACTGGTCGGAGAAGCAGGCCAAGAAAAAAAAGCTGTTGCCTATTTATACAAAGAATTAGCTCAACTGGCAGAAATCGAAATGCACGTAGCAACAGTGATGAGCCGTATTCTATGTGAGTTACAAGGAGAAACAGATTCTTTTACAGCAGGTGATGGCCTGTATCATGCCATTTCATGCTTTGCCTCAGAAGAAATCAATCATGCAAACAGCTTTTACCAATATGTCCGTCATTTGTCAGGACGAGATATAAAATTGAACAATAATCTCTTTCAACAGAGAATTGACATCTACAATGATAATGATGCCCCATTAATCAAACTTGCTGCATTATGTTCCACAGCCTATGTGGGAGAGTCTATTATTACCGTTTTTGAACGCCGCCTGAAAGCCTTAGATCCGATGCAGCACAGCTTTTTGACACGCTTGCTACATTTTCATGGTTTGGATGAAGCACGGCATATTCAATGCGATCATGCTATCTTCGACCAAATTATCCCAACATTCACTCGTGCAGAACACCAAAGAATGCAGCAACTAATCCAAGAAACAGAATCCTTGAATACCCAGCTGGCAATGAGCAGTGCCGAGACAGTGAAATCGGCATTTGATTTGGATTACACAGAAGGAAATATTGCGGCAGCAACACAGTTAGACATGACTTTACGCTTTCGGGAAATCGTCCAATCCGGAGAGACAATCCGAAAGGTAGACGATTATATGGATGATGAAACAGCCGCTATTGTTCAGCAGTTTTCACAGGCATCTAAAGTTCACAAAACGCAATTTTCAAATAAATTATGAATACAGATAATTTAATAATGTCGGCAACGGAACAAAAAGCAGGTGTTGCCGCAATCGTTATAAGCCTGTTTCTAGCTGCGGTTGACGGTACCATTATCAGTACCGTATTGCCTGTTATCGGTATAGAACTTGGCCGGCCTTCCCTCTATCCGTGGATTATGTCTGCTTTTCTATTACCGGTAGCACTGGTTGCCCCGCTCGCTGGAGCTCTAAGTGATAAATTTGGTGTATCTGCCACGCTGAAAGCATTTATGCTGCTGTTTATGATTGCCTCCATACTTGCAGCAATAAGCCCGAATATGCCGGGGCTTATTGCCTCCCGAGCTCTTCAGGGCATAGGGGCAGGAGGGATAATAGTGCTTTCTTATTCCTTCTTAGCCGCACTATTTGACTCAGAGAAGCGCGGCAAAATGCAAGGTATGCTGAGCAGCGTTTGGGGACTTGCCGCTATTGCAGGCCCTCTCTTAGGCAGCATATTGGCCGACATATTCAGTTGGCGTGCTGTTTTCTGGTTTAATATCCCTATCGGGATCGCAGCACTGATATTACTGTATATTACGCCTTCAATCGATAAAACGCAGAACAGGACATTGATAGACGTCCCCGCACAATTTTTACTGATTGCACTGACCCTCTGCTTGTTGCTCGCCAGCCGCCCTGAGGATATGCCCAATATGGTGTTTGCACTTTGGTTCGTTATCTTGACGGCCTTGCTGCTTCTGATCGTCCGTGTCCGGCAACATCCGGACAGCACCCCTGTCCCCCTGCAATTTTTCCAACAAAAAGCATTATTTTCTATTATTGTTCTAGTACTTATGTCGAGCGCAGGATTATACGCTTCGGTAACTTTATTGCCACTGGCACTGAATCAGCAAGAAGAAACCATTCTTTCCGGAGGACTGCTGATTATGCTGGCGGCACTAGGCTGGGTAATAGGTTCTGCTTTTTGCGGTAACAGGCTCGCTATATTCGGCTATAGAAAAATGGCGGCAACAGGTATGCTTATGTTAGCAAGCGGGGCATTTCTAATGATTGCAGCAATAGGGAATCATTCCCTGACTCTGATTGCCATTGCATTACTGTTAATCGGACTCGGAATGGGATTCGCTGCAACTACTACCTTGGTTTTGGCTCAAAACAGCGCTCCGGTCGGAAAACTTGGAACATGGACGGCAACAGTACAGTTTTTGCGTAACCTCGGTGCAGCCTTGGGCGTAAATACACTTGCCGCAATACAGCTTCAATTACCGGGAACATACTCTTTTCAGATTTGTTTCACTATTCTTGGATTCAGTATGCTGCTGGGACTGGGCTTTGCATTACTGCTGCCACGTATTTATGCAACCAGTAATCATTATTTGATGGAAAAGGAGTAGAAATGATTACCACAGATTCCAGCGTTTTGATTGTGGAACGTACCCTCGATCAAATACCGAAAAAAGAAAGTACTCCTCACTGCCATCCGCAAGGACAATTTGTGCTGGTAAGGAATGGCATACTATATGGGTACACAGCCAAGAAACGCTGGTTGATGAAACCCGGCATGGCAGTATGGATACCTCCGAACAAAGAACACTGGGGATCGGCTTATAGCCATGTTGATCTGACCGTTATCTATATTCCGCTCGAATTATGTGCCAACTTTATTTCAAATTTAAAATTAATTGACTCATCATCTTTAATTACAGCTATTTGCGAACGTTTGACCAACGTTGAAAAACCGCTTTCCGAGGTAAAACGTCATAATATGCTGCAACTGCTGTTTGAAGAAATTGATGAAAGCCCTATTAGCACTCCTCCCCTGTTACTACCTCAAGACAACCGTTTAAAAAAAATAACAGACAGCCTTATTGAGAACCCTGCCCAAAAATACAGTTTGGCAGAGTGGGGAAAATACGTAGGGGCGACAGGGCGTACTTTAGCCCGCCTATTCAAAAAAGAAACCGGGTTATGTTATACCGAATGGCATAATTACCTGCTTTTGACTGCCGCATGGAAGGGTTTATCGGAAGGGGATTCAAACAAACAGCTTTCTGTAACGCTGGGTTTTTCTTCAGGAGATTCATTCAGCCACTGGTTCCGCCGAGTTTCCGGCCTTTCTCCCAACAAAGCCCGCAAGCAATTTCAAAATTATTGCTTCCACCAGTCTTCTTGATTCAACAATTTTTCATTTTCTAACAACAGTTACAAGTCCTGTCGATCTTTTAACAAATGCAGACTAAATACGAGAGATAAAAATAACCTATGGATTATAACTTTGCCCAAACAATACATCTTTTGGCTGCAGTAGCAGCAGCCGGGCCATTGCTCTTCGCCCCATATCTTTCTTTACGTTTAAAATCTTGCAAAGAAGAAGAAAAGATCCTTATTTTAAGGAGCTTAACTATGATTGACCGATACTATAATATTGCCGGTTGGGGATTGATATTGAGTGGGATCTTTATGCTGTGGTCAAAAGAATGGTACCGGATATTCCAACTATGGTTTATCCTAAGCGTCTTGGTATTCATTGTGGATTCTATTGTAGAAAAGCTCCTAAGGGATCCATCCAATAGAGCTCTCTCCCAACTCCATCCCAAAGCAATGGGCTGGGGTAAAAATGCTGCGAAAATGCATAAGGCTGTAATTATACAAGCAATTTGCACATTAATTATTTTACTAATCATGTTGCTGCACAGTAGGTTGCAGATTAATTTACTTAGCATATCTCCTTTATACCTATGGTTCGATTCATAAATTTGATAAATTTATCGTATTATTTAACTCATATACCACTCTTGCCAACCAACTCTTAATATATATGATTCGGCTTATGCATCAAGTTTGTACAGACAAACTGCCACTGTGTATGCCTGCCGGTCTCAGAATCATGCAACCACTTGCGTCTCCACACTCAATTTGGTAAATACGACCCGCCCTCCGCTTTCTTTTCGCGGAAATAATCGCGCATCGAGCCGCTGCGGCGGCCGACGGGCGTATCCTGCTCGAATTTCCACACCGCATTGGTTCCGCCCCCGCCTATCGGATGCGAACCGCTAAAGCCGATATAACTGCCGAAATCGCTCACCGAAGTGCGGCTGTGCCGCTCGCCGCCGATTTTGGTTTGCGACACTTCCACACCGCTGCGGATATTGCCGTAAAGCCGCACTTGTGCCGCCGCCACTGCGGGCACCAGCAGCACTGCCGCCAGCCAAACCGTTGTCCTGTTCATGACCACTCCCTTACGTTGGTTACCGAATGCAAAAAGTGTAACAGATATGCGGTAAATAAATCATAATGAAAGCAAAGATTCAGGCCGCACCAAGGCCGTCTGAAACAGGAGAACCCCATGCACACCCTGCGCGCCGCCGCCGTTCAAATGGTATCCGGCACCCGCCCCGAAGAAAACATCCGCACCATGCAGCGCCTGGTGGAAAAAGCCGCCGCCGCCGGAGCCGCTTGGGTTTTGCTGCCCGAATACTGGCCGCTGATGGGCGTTAGCGACACCGACAAACTGACCGTCGCCGAGCCTTTGGGCAGCGGGGCTTTTCAGACGGCCTTAAGCGAAACTGCCAAACAAAACGGCGTGGTGCTCTTCGGCGGCACGGTTCCGCTGCAAAGCCCCGATAAAGGCAAAGTGCTCAACACCATGCAGGTTTACGGCCGCAGCGGCGAATGTATCGGCGCTTACAACAAAATGCACCTGTTCGGCTATTCGGGCTTGGGCGAACGCTATGCCGAGGCCGACACCATCTTAGCGGGTGCAAGCGTGCCGCACTTCAGCGCCGACGGCATCAACGTGGCCGCCGGCGTGTGTTACGATCTGCGCTTTCCCGAATTTTTCCGCGCCCAGCTGCCGTTCGACGTGATGATGCTGCCCGCCGCCTTCACCTACACCACCGGCAAAGCACATTGGGAGCTGCTGCTTCGCACCCGTGCCGTTGAAAACCAATGCTATGTGGTTGCCTCGGCACAGGGCGGCACACACGAAAGCGGGCGGCGCACCTTCGGCCACAGTATGATTATCGACCCGTGGGGCGAGATTCTCGACGTTTTGCCCGAAGGCGAAGGCATAGTGATGGCCGAACTCAGTGCCGAGCGCCTGCAAAGCGTGCGCACGCGCCTGCCTGCACTGGCGCACCGTTGTTTGTAAAGGCAGGGCACTTACAAAATCCGCTCGGGCCGAAACCTTGGCAAAAATGCGTTTTAACCCCGAACCTGCTTAGGTTCCTCCATACCCGGGCTTACCCCGGATATCTGTTATTTCTTTTGAAACAAAAAGATGCCCGGGTCAAGCCCGGGCATGGCGCAAGTGTTTGTAAGATGCCGGTATGGATTCTCGGGCAAAAGTAAAGGCCGTCTGAAAATACGTTCAGACGGCCTGTGTTTTCACAAAATGCTTGACGAGTGAATCAAACCACTTCCAAAACAAAATAAGCCTTCAGTTTTTCATATACGTCATCGGTTACATTGATGCAGCCGTTGGTCATCACGCGGTCTTTCACGCGCGGTGAGGCGATGCGCTGCATACGCCGCTCTTCGGGCTTCAGCGTCCACACTCGGTGCACGGCAAACATGAAATCCCCCTCGTCTTTAAACTTCATCACATCGCCGCCGTAGCCGCGGTGGTTGGTTTTAACGATGGTCAGATCGAATTTTCCCCTAGGTGTGGTTTTGCCTATCAACACAGGGTAACAGCGGTTGTTTTCCAAACAGATTTCCGCTTTATCCAGGCTCACTACCGCTTTGCGCTTTTTAAAGTCAGAAATGCTGCCGGCCTGGGCAGTGAAGCCCAAGCCGAGCAGCATAGCGATGACTGCAAGTTTTTTCATCACAGTTTCAGCTTGTTATGCCAACATGCGCCTACTTATTGGCGGATGCGCTGCGGAGAAGTTTCCACTTCGCGGATAATCACTTCGCGAACCGGCTCTTTCTCTTTCGGGCCGCAGCCTTCGGGCAGCCAGAAGAAGCTTTGCGCGTTCATGTTTTTGTCGAACAGGATTTTATATTGGCAGGTTTTGTGTTCGCCGTTTTCACGGTAGTTGAACAAATAATCCCACTCGCGCACGAAGTATTGGCCTTCGTTGAAGTGCGGGCGTCCGATCAGGTTGTAGATCTGGTCTTTGTTCATACCCGCTTCGATTTGGCGCACGTTGTCCCAGTTGGGCCATGAACCGTGCTGGCTGCCGCTGTGGCGGAAGGTGGTTTTTTCAGGATTGGGCCACACGGGGCTGTCGGTGGTGCCTTCTTTGCTTACTTTGCTCAAGTTGCCGCAGGCGGCCAGAGCAAGAGCGGCGGCTACGGGTAAAATCAATGTGGACAGTTTCATTATGATTTCCTTTCAATCATGTAATCTTTGAGAAAGGCCGCCGTTTTCAGACGGCCTCTGCCGTTATTACCACTGGTAACCCAAGCTTGCGCCCCAGTTTACATCTTTGCGGGTATTCAGACCCACGCCGAACTTGGTAGACCATTTGTTGTTGTCGGAATTGTGCGCATAACCCACAGCCAAAGCCTGTTGGTTTTTATAACCGCCCACAGCGGCAGAAACCAAGCTCTTGCCCGGCTCGTTCGGGCGTTGCAAGAAACCGATGGCGGTAGCGCCGGCGATACCTGCGCGCAAGTCTTTATCCATATCGCCGATACGGTTGTGGACATCGCCGAGCTGTTGGTTGACATTGTTGCCGATTTGCTGAGCCACACTGTAAAGCTGGCTGCCGTTGATGGCATCGGTGCTGTCGGCGGTAATACGACCGGCGGCAACGTTGCTCACCGTACGTTCGGCACCAGCGGAACCCACGCTCACAGTACCTACTGGGCTGGTACCTGCAAAACCGCCATAAGTCAGATTGCCCACAGTTGCGCTATTAGTGCCTACATATGTGGTAGTGGTTGAATTCGCGCCTAAAGCAACGGAGTTTTCAAGAGAGGCATTGGCACCGCGGCCAAGAGCAACAGTATTGGTTTCAGTAGCCCGCGATGATACACCAAGTGCAGTGCTACTTATACCGCTGGCTTGGGCGGCAGCACCGATTGCAGCAGCATTTAATGCAGATGCATTGGCTGCCGTGCCTAAAGCGATAGAATTTTGTGCAGAAGCACGTGCAGAGCTACCGAATGCATTTGAATCTTTAGCGGTAGCTTCTGCATCCGAACCGATGGCATTGGATTTATTACCTGTTGCTTTGGCTTCGGTGCCCAAGGCAGTACTGTTGCCGCCACTGGCAACAGCACGGCGACCGACTGCGGTGTCTGCATTGTCCAAAGCTTGCGCCAAATTACCCAAAGCAGTAGAGGAGGTACCGGTTGAAGAAGACAGCGCACCCAACGCAACCGAACCGTTACCGGTTGAATTGCTGGTAGTTCCGATGGCAACCGAGCCTTGGTTGGTAGCAGTGGGACCATAACCGATGGCAACCGCATAGCGGCCGCTCGCGCCCAAGCTGTCTTTATTATTGTTGGCTGAAGTAGTGTTGGAGGCGATGATACCGCCTACACTGACGTATTCAACATTATTGGTGGTGCCGGCCACATAAGCGGCATTGGCATGCGCACCAGAAGCCATAGTCATCAGACCGGCTGCAACAGACGCAGCCAGCAGACGGGGTTTTACATTGGTTTGAACATTTTTACGGTTCATGATTATCTCCCGATAAGTAAAGAGTATCGTCCCAGCCTATATATCCGACTCGGCCGCAAACAGTTGGTTTGCATAGCCAGCTTTCCGATACGGTTAAAATTACTGAAACCGGCCGCAACCAAATCGCATTTTGGGGCGACCTTATCCGTTTCTTGATTTCAATAATATAACTTAACAGCATTTGACCAAAGTAAAATTTAACAATGGAAACCTTGGTTTTTATTATCTTTTTCTGAGCTTAAAGGTATATTTTTACCAAAAAATAATAACTCAAGATAATAATTCTGGAATTATTTATTTACCTTATTTGTGTAATACAAAACTTATTTTTACATTTATTTAATAATAAATTTGTAAAAAAACATTTTTTAATTTTATTTATTCACTAGTCATTAAAACAAAAGCTATAAAGTGAAATTAATTCATAAAATATTCAATTTGTTTATTTATGAAAATAGAATATTTTTACTTAAAATCAGCCATTTGATTCTGTTGAAATAAAGTTTCAAAACTGTTGTATTTTTTACACTACCGTATAGAAATCTGCAGAACCTGTGCTTTCAGCAGTGTAATAGCCACTGTTTTACGGGCAGCACGTTGCCGCCTTTGGACACGCTTTGACCGGTTATCCCGCTTCCTTTGCCTGCAGCCTGAAAATGTCGTTCGGTTTGTACTGCCCCAAACCTTCCGTCCTGACACTGCCTGAAACAAAACCATTCAGGTAAAATAGCTTTTCTGGTTACATTTGCACATTTTTCACCATTAAACAGCTTATTCATTATGTATTCTTTTTTACGCCCCTTTTTATTCAAAACCGATCCTGAAAAGGCACACCGCTTCACTCTGGCCGCCCTGGGCACCGCCTACCGGCTCGGCCTGCTGCCCAAAGTAAACAACCAAACCCGCCCTACCCGCCTGATGGGCTTGGATTTGCCCAACCCTGTGGGGCTGGCGGCGGGTATGGATAAAAATGGGGAATATATTGATGCGTTGGCCGCGTTGGGTTTCGGTTTTATCGAAGTGGGAACGGTAACGCCGCGCCCGCAAAGCGGCAACCCGCAGCCGCGCCTGTTCCGCCTGCCGAAACACGAGGCCGTTATCAACCGCATGGGGTTCAACAACCACGGTATCGATGTGATGGTGAAAAACATTCAAAACAGCCGCTATAACGGCATTCTCGGCATCAATATCGGCAAAAATGCCGATACACCCATTGAAAAAGCGGCTGACGATTATTTGATTTGTTTGGAAAAGGCCTATGCTTATGCAGGCTATATCGCAGTAAATATCTCTTCGCCCAACACCAAAAACCTGCGCGATTTGCAGGGCGGCGGCGAATTGGGCAGGCTGCTTTACACCTTGAAAAACAAACAGGAACGTTTGGCGGCCGCACACGGCCGTTATGTGCCGCTGGCGGTGAAAATCGCCCCCGATTTAAGCGAAGCGCAAATCGCCGATATTGCCCATATCGCCGAACAAACCGAAATCGACGGCATCATCGCTACCAATACCACCATCGACAAAACCGCCCTCGGCAGCCATGCGCTGGCAGACGAACAAGGCGGCTTAAGCGGCCGGCCCGTACGTGAAAAAAGCAACCTGGTACTCTCGCAGCTGGCGCGGCATCTCGACGGCAAACTGCCGGTTATCGGCGTGGGCGGGATTCTCAGCGGGGAAGATGCCGAAAAAAAAATACGCTTGGGCGCCGCCGCCGTGCAGCTTTACAGCGGCATGGTTTTCCGCGGCCCGGATTTGGTTCGCGATTGTTTGAAGTCTTGCGTTTAAGGCAAGAAAAGATATCAGGATCCCTCACGCTTATCGTAATAAAAACAAAAAAGATACTCGGAACAATCCCGAATATGACGAAAGTTATACAAATACGGCGGCTTTAAAATTCGCTCAGGCCGTCTGAAAAATAAAAAAAGAGCAGAAACGCAACTCTGCTCTTTTTTTATTTTTCAGACGGCTCCAAGCCTGAGACCTTTGCAAAATACCTAAAACCCCATCCAAACGGTTACCCGAACA
>NZ_JAUMUI010000030.1 GCF_030530745.1 Neisseria sp.
GAATCCGTTAGGGGGAATTTAGAGGAGTTTTGGGATTTTTGCAAAGGTCTCAAACGGTGCGGCGAACTGGATATTGCCGCCGTAGCGCGGATCGGTTTTCGCCCACTCGGCCACCAGCTGATCCACCAAGGCTTTTTGTTCCGCCTTGGTTTCGGCTTGACTGTAGGCTTGCAGCACTTCCGCCAGTTTCGGCGACAATGCCGCCGCTTCGCGCAGGTCGCGCAAACGGCCGATACCCTGCACATTGGCGGCCTGCATTTGCTCTTCGGTGAGTTGGACGGAATCGGCATAACGGCTGTGCAGATGATCGGCAGCCAAAAGCAGATCGCCCATTTCGCGGGTAGTGCCGTCTGAAAAAACCTGCCTCCCCCGTTTTTGCAAAACATGGCATAATCGTTTGAACAACAAGATAAAACTGCAAAGGAGGAAGCCCTCAATGGAACGTTTCGATTTCAACTACGCCCCTTTCAATTATTTGAGCAACCCCGAGCGGGTGATGCTGCAAAAAGCGGTGGACATCGCCTTTTTTCACAACGGCGAAAGTATTATCCGCCCCGACGAGCCGATTGAGTATCTTTATGTGGTGATGAAGGGATTGGTGAAAGAAACCGGTGCCGACGGCGACGTGGTGTCGCTCTACCACCCGCGCGACACGTTTGAGGCGCGCGGGCTGATTGAGGGGGTGAGCCACCATCAGTTTGTGGTGGAGGAAGAAGCGCTGGTTTACACCATCCCCAAAGACGTGGTGCTGAAGATTATCGAAAGCAACCCGCGTTTCGGCGCGTATTGTTATGCCAGCGTGGCCGATAAGTTTGCCAGCCTTTCCAACAGCAAAAACGAGAGCGAGTTTGAAAGCCTGTTCACCGCCAAAGTGCGCGATGCCTGCCGCGACAACCCCACCTGGCTCGAAGGCGGCGATTCGATTTTCCGTGCGGCGGAAGTGTTGAAAGAACGTAAAACCAAATCGGCGCTGGTGCGGCACGAAGGCAGAATCGGTGTGTTTACCGAATCGGCGTTCCGCGACATTGTGATTGCGGGCGCACCTTCAAGCGATGCCATACACAACTGGGCGGCGTTCAACCTGATTTCCATCGATATCGACGATTTCGTGTTTAACGCGCTGTTGCGCATGACCACGTTTAAAATCCAGCGCGTGGTGGTTACGGAGAACGGCCAACCCATCGGCACGCTCGAGCAGATAGACGTTTTGGCCTATTTTTCGAACCACAGCCATTTGGCCGCCCAGCGTTTGGAGCGCGCCAAAACCATAGACGAATTGGTGGACATCGCCGGCCAGATGACCGATTCCATCCGCCTGCTGCGCAACAACGGCGTGCGTGCGCCGCAACTGGCGCAGCTGATGCAGGTGCTCAACAGCAGCCTGTTTGAAAAAGCCTGGCGCATTCTCGCGCCCGCCGATTTATACGACAACTCCTGCCTGATTGTGATGGGTTCGGAAGGGCGCGGCGAGCAGATTCTGAAAACCGACCAAGACAACGCGCTGATTCTGCGCGAAAGCGTCAACCCCGAAGAAGCCGCCGAAGTGGCGGAGCAGTTTTCGGCCACGCTGGCGCGCCTGGGCTATCCGCCCTGCCCCGGCAAGATTATGGTAAACAACCCCGCATGGCGCAAAACCCTGCCCGAATTCAAAAAAATGGTGAGCGGCTGGTGCCATGCGCCCGACGGCGAGGCGATGATGAATCTGGCGATTTTTATCGACGCCAAAGCGGTGGCGGGCGATGTTGCCATGCTGGCCGAAGTGAAAGAGCATCTGCAAAAACGCATGATCAACGATGCCGGCATGCTGATGGCGTTCGCCCGCGCCGTGGATCAGTTTGAAAGCCAGAGCAGGGGCTTTTTCTCGCAGCTCATCAACCGCGGCGGCAGCGAGAAAATGGACATCAAAAAAATGGGGCAGTTTCCCGTGGTGCACGGCATCCGCGCCTTAAGTTTGGAGGCGCGCATCGAAGAAACCAACACCTTCGAGCGCATCCGCCATCTGGTGCAGCTCAACGTTATCGACGAGGCGCTCGGGCAGGATGTGGCCGAAGCCCTGAGCTATATTATGGATTTGCGCTTCAGCGCCAACCTGCATATTCTCGAAAGCGGCGCGGGTACGCCGAACCAGGTGGATTTCGCCAACCTTTCCACGCTGGAGCGCGACCTGCTCAAAGACGCCCTGCAAGTGGTGAAACGCTTTAAAAACGTGATCCGCCACCATTTCCACATCACTTCGTAAGCGGGAGCCGGGCCATGTTTGAACGTTTTTTACGCAACCGCGAACGCAAAAAACTCACCGACCCGCATTATGGTTTTCTGTTTGAAGAACAACCCGGCGAATGGGTGAGTTTCGACTGCGAAACCACCAGCCTCGATGTGAAAGAAGCCGAAATTTTATCAATCGGCGCGGTGAAAATACGCGGCAACCGCGTGCTGGCAAGCGAATCGTTTTATGTGCTGGTGAAACCCGAAAACCCGATGAAAGCCGCCAACATCACCGTGCACGGCCTGCGCCCCACCGATCTTTCAGACGGCATTCCCGTGGAAGAAGCCGTTAAGCAACTGCTCGAATTTATCGGCGGGCGCGAACTGGTGGGCTACTATCTGGAATATGATGTAGCGATGATCAACAAATTCATGAAACCCATGCTCGGCATCAAGCTGCCCAACAAGCAAACCGACGTGTCGTCGCTGTTCCACCGCTGGCAGAGCAGGCAAAACGCCCACGACAGTTATGTGGATTTGCGTATGGACAGTATGTTTAAAAAACTCAGGCTGCCCGACCTGCCCCGCCACAACGCGCTGAACGATTCGATTAACGTGGCGCTGATGTATCTGCTGCTGAAACAGCGGTTGAAATAGGGAAAGATCAGGCTGGGACCTTTGCAAAAAAAACCAATTCACCCCTAAAAAGGTTTGTGTCTCGTCATCAGCTTCGCAATTCCGCTGCACGGGGGTAGCGCAGCGGAATTGCGAAGCTGATGACGGTGGTTGAATATTTCAGACGGCCTAAATGACTTGCAAAGGCCTCATTTCGCCATACTCGGGCTTGACCCGGGCATCTGTTTGTTTTAGAGGAAAAAGAGATACTCGGGTCAAGCCCGAGTATGACGTTAGTGTTTTAAGGTATCGAAAAGAATTTCGTAAAGTTCTCAGGCCGTCTGAAAAGCAAATGTTTTTCAGACGGCCTAATCGGCTGCCCAGCCGCCGCCCAGCGCTTTATACAGCCCGGTCAGCGTTTGCGCGCGGGCGAGGCGGGATTGGGTGAGGTTGTCCTGCATTTCCTGCTCGTTCAGCTGCGCCCTCAAAGCTTCGTCTAAGGTTTTGTGGCCGTATTTGAACAATTTTTCCGTATCCGCCGCCTGCTTGGCAGCCTGCCGCTGCGCGGTGGCCAGCAGTTGGTTTTGACGGGTGAGCGCGGTGTGGGTTTGGTAGGCGGTGTCCACCTCGCCCAGCGCTTTCAACAGCGTTTGGTCGTATTGCAGCAAGGCCGTCTGAAGGCGGGCATCGGCGGCGGCGATATTGGCTTGGATGCGGCCGTTGGTAAACAGCGGCACCTGAATGCCGGCGCGAAGCAGGCTGCCCCAGCCTTTCAGGTCGGCCGAACCGTCGATACTGATGCTGCCCTGCCCCAAAAATTCGATGGAAAAACGCGGCAGCAAATCGGCTTTGGCCGAAGCGAGTTTGGCGGCGTAGGCATTCACTTCGGCGGCGCGGGCACGCAGATCGGGGCGGCGCTCCAGCAGCCCTTGCGGGGTTTGGCCGGCGGGGGCGGCGGGCTGGTTGGCGAGAATGTCTTTACGGCCTTCGGGCAGACTGAAGCCCTGCGGGGTTTGGCCGGCAAGCACGGCGATGCTGCGCACATAGGCGGCGTATTCGGCGGCCAGCGTGCTTTCGCGGGCTTGGGCGGCACTCAGCCGGCTGCGCGCCTGACTCACTTCATAGGCAGTCAGCTGGCCGGCTTTGAAACGGCCTTCCACATAGCGCACCATGCGTTGCAGGGTGGCGGTGGTGCGCCCGGCGGTTTGTTGGCGCGCTTGCGCGGCGCGGGCTTTGAAATAGTTGTCGGCAATGTCGGCCGCAATCAGCATCTGCGCGCCGTAAACCTGCTCTTGCGCGCCCAGTGCGGCATAACGGGCGGCATCGGCGTCGCTGCGTTTTTTGCCGAAAACATCGGGTTCCCACGAAGCGGTAAAGCCGCCGGTGAGCGAGCTGCCTTTGAGGCGGTAGCGCTCGCTGTTTAAGGCGGCGGCCTGCGGAATCTGGCCGATTACTGCGCGGGTTTCGCTGCTCAAGGGGTTGCTCATGCGGGCATCCAAGCGGGCGGCATCGGCGTTCAGGCCGATGGCGGGGCCTTTATCGGCCTCGGTCGCACGGCTGACGGCGCGCGCTTCGTTCAGGCGGCTCTCGGCGATGCGGATATCGTGGCTTTGCCGCAAGCCCTGTTCGATCAGGCTGCTCAATACGGGGTCGTTCCATTGCCGCCACCATTGCGCGATGTCGGTACTGCCTTTCGCCGCCTGCGCCTGGTCGAAGGATTGCGGCACGGCGATTTGGCTGTTGAGCGGCACATCGGTGCCGGCGCAGGCGGCCAAAAGCAAGGAAAGCAGAACGGCGGTTGTCGGTTGGCGCAGGGCCATGGTTTATCCTTTGCTGCGGTTGGGTTAGCAACTGTATTACCAACTCGTTAGTCAGTAACATCAAACACGGTCAATCAAGCGCATGGCAGGCTTGTTTTTCAGACGGCCTATCCCTGCTGCTCCAGCATCTTTCTGAAGCGGAACAGCGCATAGCCCAAAAACAGTGCGCCGGCGGCCGACATCGCTGCCAGCTGCGGCCACACCAAATCAATGCCCGCGCCGCGCAGCAGCACGTTTTGCGCGAGCGACACAAACTGCGTGGTCGGCCAATATTCGCTGATCCATTGCGCGGCTTCGGGCATATTGTTGCGCGGCGAAGAAGAGCCGGAAAACATCAGCGCGATGATGTACACCGGCATCATCAGCAGGCTGTATTGCGGCATGGTGGGGGCGAGGGTGGCCAACATCACCGCCAGCGAGGCGATAGAAAACATAAACACCGCCGCGCCCAGCGCAAACAGCCACAGCGAGCCGGCCAGCGGCACTTCGAGCAGGCCGCCGACCAGCCAGCGCATCGACAGCAGCGCCACCGTGCAGATCACCAGCCCGTTGGCCAGGATTTTCGACAGCACGATTTCCGAGGCGCCCACCGGCATTACCAGCAAATGTTCGATGGTGCCGCGCTCGCGCTCGCGGATCACTGCCGCACCCACCAACACCAGCGTAATCATGGTGATCATATTGTCCACTTCCATAATCGCCAGCGGCCACACGTCGCTGCCGTTGGGGTTGAACTGCATTTTGATCACCGGTTTCACCGGCATCAGCTGATCAATCAAATCTTTCTGGCCGAGAAATTCGATCAGCTCGTTTTGAAAAACCTGCCCGATATAGGCCTGCCCCAAACCGGCCTGTGCGATGGTGGTGGCATCGGTGAGCAGCTGCACCTGCGGTTCGCGCCCCTGCATCACATCGCGCTGGAAGTTAGGTGGAAACTCAATCACAAACACCAACTGCCCCTTATCCATCAGCGCATCCACCTCTTCGCGGCTCACCGCTACCGGCGTTTGGAAATGCGGCGGCAGCAGCGCGGCGGTGATTTGGCGGGAAAGCGGCGAGCGGTCGGCATCGATCACGCCGATGGCGGCGTTTTTCACATCGTTGCTCACGCCGGTGGCGGCCGAGTGCACCAGAAAGGTAAACGCAAACACAATCAGCGCCACCAAAACGGTGTCGCCGAACAGGCTGCGCAGCTCTTTCAGGCTTAAGGCAAAAATATTTTTGATGCTTCGCATAATGGGCCTTTGCGGGGTTTCAGACGGCCTTTAGCCTTGGTTATGACATTTCAACAGGCCGGATTGATGCCAATATCCGGGCTGCCTGCCGTTTATTTTTCCTGCTTTTTCAACAACACCGAAGCCAGCAGCAGATAGCCCAAGGCAAAAGCGGCCAGCACGGTGTATTCAAGGGCGAAGTCGGCCAAGCCCAGCCCTTTGCTGAAGCCGCCCATGCTGATGCGCTGGAACCACGAGGCGGGAAAGCCCAGCCCCATCGCATAAGCGCCGCCGCTTAAGCTGGAAAGCGGGTGGATGATGCCGGAAAAATTGATGGTCGGAATCATGGTGCCCAGCGCGGCGATAAAAAAGGCGGCGGTTTGCGAGCGGGTAAACGACGACACCAGCAGCCCCAAACCCGTTGATGCGCCCACCAGCAGCAGCGAGCCGAGCAGCAGCGCTACAAACGAACCCTTGAGCGGCACGCCGAACCAAAACACCACCATCGCCGTCAGCATCACGAAATTAACCGCGCCGGACACCAGATACGGCAATTGCTTGCCCGCCAGATATTGCAGCACCGAAGCGGGCGAGGCATACAGATTGGCAATCGAGCCGATTTCGCGCTCGCGCACCACCGACAGCGCGGTCATGATGGCGGGGATCATCATCAGCACCATCACCAGAATATTCGGCACCATGCCGTTCAAGCTCTTGAATTCGGGGTTATACATAAAGCGCGGTTCGAGGGCGGCGGGCGTGGGCGGCTCGATGCCGCGCCGTTTCAACACGTCGCGGTTGTAGCTTTCGAGCAGGGCGCCGGCATAGCCCGAAACGGTGTTGCCGTTGAACGGCGCGGTGCCGTCCACATACAGCGCCACTTCCGGCTGCCTGCCCAGCGCCACATCGCGCCCGAACGCGGGCGGAATATCCACCACCAACACCGCCCGTTCGCTTTGCAGCGCCCGCTCGGCCTCTGCCTGCGAGCGCACCGGCGGCACTTCGGCAAAATAGGCCGAACCGCGGAAATATTCGGCCAAACGGCGGCTTTCGACGCTTTGGTCGCGGTCGAGCAAGGCGAAGGTGAGGTCGTCCACATCGTAGGAAATGCTCCAGCCCACCGAAGCGAGCATAATCACCGGCCCCATAACCGCGAAAAACAGGCGGATTTTGTCGCGCAGCAGCTCTTTGGCTTCGCGGGCGGCGAATGTCCATACCGTGGCGAACCAATAGGCCAGCGTATCGGTTTGGTGTGGTGTTTTTTGATTGTTTGGGCTTTCAGACGGCCTGTTTGTTTCAGGCAGGCTGTCTGAAACACCGACTGCCTGTTCCCTCTCCTGCGGGAGAGGGTTGGGGAGAGAGCCGCTTTGAGCTGCAGCAGCATTGGCCGCAGTTTCCGCCGTTTTGCTCTCTCCCCGGCCCTCACCCACGGGGGAGGGAGTCAGGCCGGCGGCAGGCGTTGCCGTTGTGCCCGCCACGGGTTCCTGCTTGTGCGGGGATAAGCGCTGTTGTTGTGCAGTTGATGAGGCTGGGTTTTCAGACGGCCTGTTGTTTTCAGACAGGCCGTCTGAAAGTTCCGCTGCTTCCCGCGCTTCGTCTTCCACCAAATACTGCACAAACGCTTCTTCCAGATTCGGTGCGCGGTATTGCGCCACCAGTTCGGCCGGCGTACCCACGGCCAGCACGCGGCCTTTGTGCATAAAGGAAATGCGGTCGCAGCGTTCGGCTTCGTTCATAAAGTGGGTGGAAACGAAAATGGTGATTTTGTCCTGCCGCGACAGCTTCAAGAGCGTGCGCCAAAACATATCGCGGGCGGCGGGATCAACGCCGGAGGTCGGCTCGTCGAGAATCAGCACTTCGGGGTGGTGCAGGCAGGCGGCGGCCAGTTGCAGGCGCTGGCGTATGCCCAAGGACAGCGAGGCGGGCTTGGTGCCGGCCACGTTTTCCAAATCGAACGCTTCCAGCGCATCGGCCACCGCCTGCGCGCCTGCCGCACCCATTTGGTAGAGCTTGGCGTGCAGCTCGAGGTTCTGCCGCACGCTCAGCTCTTCATACAGCGAAAACGCCTGCGACATATAACCCACGCGCATCCGCACCGCCATGCCGCCCGCATCGACGGGCTCGCCCAATAATTCGGCATCGCCTTCGCTGGCGGGCAGCAGGCCGGTGAGCATTTTCATGGTAGTGGATTTGCCGCAGCCGTTACTGCCTAAAAAGCCGAAAATCTCGCCTTTTTCGATTTTGAAGCTTACATGGTTCACCGCGGTAAAACTGCCGAAGCGTTTGGTAAGGCCGTGTGCTTCGATGGCCGGCGGCGAGGCGGGATCGGGAGTGAACGGCGTGATGTCCAACCCGCCCGAACCCTGCTGTTTTTCGGGCGGCAGCATTTTGATATAGGCTTCTTCGAGCGTAGCGGCGCCGTAGGCGGCCAGCACTTCGCGGGTGGGACGGTTGGCGAGCAGTCTGCCGCCGTCCATCGCCAGCAGGTGTTCGAACTGTTCGGCCTCGTCGATATAGGCGGTGGCGACAATCACCGTCATGCCCGCCTGCTCGGCGCGCAGCGCGTTAACCAACGCCCAAAACTGGCGGCGCGACAGCGGGTCGACACCGGTGGTCGGCTCGTCGAGAATCAGCAGATCGGGCGAATGCACCAGCGCGCAGCACAGGCTCAGTTTTTGCTTCATGCCGCCCGAGAGCTTGCCCGCCGCACGGTCGGGAAACGGCGCCAGGCCGGTGGCTTCCAACAGCCGCGCAATCCGCGCCTTACGCTCCACCGCCCCCAACCCGAACAGCCGCGCGTGGAAATCAATGTTTTCATACACGCTTAAGGTGGGATACAGGTTTTTGCCCAAGCCCTGCGGCATATAGGCGATGCGGTGCGACAGCGCCTGCCGCGTTTGTTTGCCGGCCATATCGCCGCCCAGCACCCGCACTTCACCCGCCTGAATCACCCGCACGCCGGCAATCAGCGACAGCAGCGTTGATTTGCCCACACCGTCCGGCCCGATCAAACCCACGGTAACGCCGCGCGGGATAGCGAGCGACACATCGGCCAGCGCGAGGGTTTTGCCGTAGCGGTGGGTAACGGCTTGCAGGGAAACGGCGGGGCGGGTGTTTATCGGCATGGGGGGTAATTGTTGTCGGTTGGATGGCGGGCAACGTAAACGCTGCCTGAATAATCAGCATCTACAATACCTTAAGTTGCGGTGTTCTGCAGACGACGGAAAAACAGTTCTTTTTCCTTGTATAACACCACGGCGGATACCAGCAGCAGAATGCCTGTCTGAATCACTTTGCTGTCGGGGTGGGTGGCAAAAATCTCATTGCCCAGGTTGGCCGAAAGATGGAACAGAGCGGCCACGGCAATACTGCGGCCGCTTTTCATATATACCCAGTTCATCAGCAACACGAACACCACCATACTGGCCACGAAATTGGCGGTGTAGAGCGCACCCGAGGCCATCAGTTCGCTGTGGTAATAGCCTTTGATAAAACCCAGCGGCAGATGCCATAACGCCCAATACAGGGTAAACAGCATAGATGCGGCAAACAGGCTGAAACGGGAAAGCAGCGCGTCCGTACCGTAGGAATGCCATGCCAGCTCTTCCACCACCGCCGCCAAAACCAGCATCAGCCAAGGCGACAACACCGCCGAGGTAAACGAAGGGTTGCCTGAAATATGGAACTGGCCAAGACTGTGCCCGAACAGCAGGGAAACCAGTTGCGCCAGCACCAGCGATACAGGCGGCAACAGTATGGCGGCAAACAGGTAGCGTTTAGGAAAGCCCGACAAGCATAGAAGGCGCGGCAGGGTATCCGCCCGCAAAACCGGATTACGCCAAACCAGCCACATCGCCAAAAATACGGGAACAAACAAACCGGCCAGCATCAGCGCCGCCAGCCAAGGGCTGCTTTCCTGCCCGGGCGTATGGCTGATTTGAGCGGCGATAAACCACAACACCCAAGGAATCATCAGCGACAGACTGAAAAAGCAAATCGGGCGGTAGCGGGTATCGGCGATGGAATGGGACATTTGGTTTCCTGGTTGGTTGGTGAAAAGTAAAATTGCATAAATCTGTAGTCTAGGGTCTGTTGACAATTGACCGGCGAAGCGGTTTTTTGAGGCAAAAATCCGCGGATGCCAGGCAAAAAGCGCAGCAAGGTCGGACACCTGCGGGCATTTCAGCTTCGCAAGTCCGCTACGCTGCCTAACGCCGCAGACGGGGTATTTCGGCCAAAAATACCGCCGTTGTGTTGAATGTCGACAGCCCCTAGAGCCATTATGTATTTCAATCAGGCCGTCTGAAACGGTGGCCGGCGTATGTTCGTTATTGTCGGTTGCAGACGGAGAGAGTCCGGCCCAATCTTGGCAAGCTACGCCTGCCCTTCCGCTACCCGTTTACCCAAAATCACCACATCGGCAACAAAGGTTTCCATATCGCACACCTGCGGCAGCCGTCCCCACTCGCTAAAACCCAGCGCGGAAAACAGGCGGATGCTGGGGGTGTTGTGGGCGAAAATCACGGCGATGATGTTGCGGATGCCCAAGGCAGGCGCCTGTGCACACATATACTCGGCGAGCCGCCGCCCCAAGCCGCTGCCGCGTGCATCTTGGTGCACATAAATGCTGATTTCGGCGCTGATGCGGTAGGCATGGCGCGGGTAGTAGTCGCTGAAGCTGCCCCAGGCAAGCACTTGCCCGGCGGTGCCCTCCACTACATATAGCGGGCGGTTGCCGCCGTGTGCGTCGAACCAGGCTTGGCGGCTCTGTGTGCTGACGGGCTGCAAATCGGCGGTGGCTTGGCGGCCGGGGATGGCGCTGTTGTAAATGGCAACGATGGCGGGCAGGTCGGCCTGCACGGCGGGGCGGATGGTGTGCGGTTGCATAGGGAATCCTGAAACAGCGTTTTAGCTTCGCAGAAACTTGTTTCCTCACGGAAACTGCGTTTTAGCTTCGCAGAAACTTGTTTCCTCACGGAAACTGCGTTTTCAGACGGCCTGGGCGGATTTTGGCAAAGGTTCCGTATTACCCGTTAGAGGCCGTCTGAAACGCCTGAACCGTCTGCCGCGGTTTCTTCTCCGCCGTCCCTGTCCAACACCGCCACGGCCGCGCGCAGCCATTGCCGGGCCAGGGTTTGCTGTTCGGCAAAGGCGTTCCACAAGGTGTCTTCGCCCATCACGCTGTATTCGCCGGTCGTGCGCAAATCGATGTCCAGCCCGTTTTCAACGGCTTGGTGGTAGCGGGTGAATTCGCCTTCGAAATAAAATTTTTCCAATTGCCGCATAATGGCTTCGCCGCGCCGCCAGTCTTGCCGGGCGGCTTCAAGTTTGGGCAAAAGCTCGGTCCATTCGCGGTAAAGCTGCTGGATTTCGTTAATGCGCGCCTGTGCGGCGGCGGAATCGGGCGGGGTATTCATATTATTGCTCCGCATCAGGGTTTGGGCGCACCGGCACTCTTTTCTGCGCGCTCTTTTTCGGCCTGTTGTTTCCGGCGTTTTTCCTGATCGCGCCGGTGTTTTTTGCTTTCGCGCACTCGGCGGCTTTTTTCGAGTTTGTCGTTGATGCGTTCGATAACCGAGCGTTTGTCTGCCTGCGCCGCCCGGCTGTGCGCGGCGGGCAGAATCAGGGCGGCGGCCAGCAGGGCGGCGATCAGTTTGGTTTTGCTCATGATGCTTTCCTTTTCAAAGGGTTTACTGCGGCAGCTTAACCGCCAGTTCAGACGGCCATTGCGCTTTGTCGTCCAAGCGCACATAGCCGTTGCCCGTCATGCCGCCTTTTAATAATCCCTTGTATTCCAAAGCGGTTTCTTCGGGCATTTTCAGTTTCACTTTAAACATCAGTTTGGCGCGCTCGTCGGCGGTTTCCACGTTTTTCGGCGTGAACTGGGCATCGGCGGCGATAAACGTAATTTTGGCGGGAAATACGGCGGCAATACCGTCGAGCACAATCCGCGCCTCGCCGCCCACTTTCAGGCGGCTCATCTGGCCGTTGGGCAGAAAGATATTCATCGACACATCAGCCGGATCGATCAGGCTCACCACTTTGCTGCCCGAGGCGATTATGCTGCCTTCTTCGGCGATTCGGTATTCCACCCTGCCTGCTTTCGGGCTGCGTATCAGCATATCGTCGTTGGCCGACGACGCTTCGCTGATTTGCGCCTGCGCGGCGTTCACCGCCGCGCGCGATTCGGCTCGCGCGGCTTTGGCCGCCTGAACCGATGCGGCGGCGCTGTCGCGCTCGGCGCGGCGTTTGCTCACCTCGCTGTCGGACACCAGCTCGTCGCGCCGCATTTGCAGCGCGTTATCCAAATCGAGCTGCGCCACTTTCAGCCGTTGTTCATAAGCTTTGATTTCGGCATCGGCGCGGGCGGCACCCTCTTCGGCACGCTGTTTCTGCGCTTTGGCCGCTTCCACGCGGCTGGTGCTGGTTTCAGACGACAATTCGGCCAGCACGTCGCCTTCTTTCACTTCGCTGCCTTCGTCCACCCGCATTTTCTGCACCCGCCCGGGATAAAGGCTGGCCACGTCCAAGCGCTTGAGTTCCAAGCGCCCGTTTGACCGGGCGAAACCTTCGGGCAGGCCGCTTTGGTGCCGCTGTTGGTACACATACCAACCGCCGGCGGCCAGCGCGGCAAGAAGCAGAACAGAGGGAAGCAGTTTTTTCATGGTTTTTCCTACGTGGGGTCGGTGGGGCTGAAGCGGTATTATCATGTGCCGGTCAGATATCGACAGCTCCAGGGAGGCAGGAATATGGCGGAAATAAAGTTTTTTCTATAGCGGGTTTTGCCGGGAAGCCGCCCCAAACACTAGGGTCTGTTGACAATTGACCGGCGAAGCGGTTTTTTGACCAAAAACACCGCCGTTGCGTTAATTGTCAACAGGCCCTAGAAAAACACCCCTGTAACCGAACGCACCAGCGTGATGATGCCCGCCACAAACGGCATCATGATTTTGCCCAGCAGCCCGGTCATCAGCAGAATCAGGATAATCCAAGTGCCGTAAGGCTCGATTTTCTGAAACTGCACCGAAGCGCGGGCGGGCAGAAAGCTGTCGACGAAGCGGCCGCCGTCGAGCGGCAGCACCGGCAGCATATTGAGCACGAACAGCACGGCGTTAATCAGCACGCCGTATTTGGCCATTTCGCCCAGCGGGTATTGGAACGACTCAGGCACATGGGGTGCCAGCGCAAACGCCAACCCCCAGCCGAACGCCATTACCAAGTTAGACAGCGGCCCGGCCACCGCCACCATGCGCAGCCCCATGCGCATATTGCGGAAATTGCGCGGCACGATGGGTACGGGCTTGGCCCAGCCGAACAAAAACGGCGTGAACAGAAACATCAGTATCGGCACCAAAATCGTTCCGACGGGGTCGATATGCGCCAGCGGGTTGAGCGTGAGCCTGCCGAGCTGCTCGGCGGTACGGTCGCCCCAATAGCGCGCGGCGTAACCGTGGGCGGCTTCGTGCACGGTTATCGCCAGCAACACCGGCACCAATGCGAGTAAGAAAATGCCCAAGTCGAAGTTTTGAAACATAGTTTTCCTTTTGAATTAAAGTAATCCCGGCCGTCTGAAAACCGGCGAGCCGTGATGAAACCGTTGCGGGCTTTCGGCTTTCAGACGGCCTCTACGGTGGTTTGAACGCCCTTGCCGCTGTCGATAAATACGGCCTGCTTGTTGTTGAGCGGATAAAGGGGCAGAAACGCATATTTCTGCCGGATTAAAGCGGTAACGTCGGCAAACGGGTATTCGCCGTCGTGCGGCAGCGGGCAGATGCCGATGATGCCCAAGCCTGTGCCGCAGGCTGACGCAGCGGCGGCGGCATCGTCCATTTCGCGCACATAGGCGAGGTTTTCCGCCAATATCATGCTGCCGGCCGATTCGCCGATATAGGGTTTTCCCTCGGCGATTTGCTGCCGGATAACGCCGTCGGCCTGTTTGAGCCACAGTTGCTCCAGCAGGTAAAAGGTATTGCCGCCGGAAACGTAGATATAGTGGCAGAGGCGCAGTTTTTCAGCCAGTTGCTCCACATTTAAAACGGCGGCATCGGTTTCTTCGATATTAACGCCCAATGCCCTCCAAGCCGCGCGGGCTTCGTCCACATAAAAATCCGCCTCTTCGCCCCGTGCGGCGGTGGGGATGAACGCCACGGTTTTTCCCTGCATATCTTCGTTCAGGCAGGCGGGCAGCAGGGAGGCGGTTTCGGCAAAATAAGAGGTAAGAAAGAGTTTCATGGGTAGGGCTTTCTCGGAGGTCTTTAACAAAAGGGCCTTGCGCTTTTGCGCGGCAATCGGTTTTCAGACGGCCTTTACAACCCGAACAGGCTTTTATCGCCTTTTCCCTCGCGCACCAGCGCTACTCCGTCGGTCATGTCGATTACGGTGGTCGGCTCGGTGCCGCACCAGCCGCCGTCAATCACCAGATCGACGCTGTGCTCCAAGCGGTCGCGGATTTCGTAGGGGTCGGTTAAGGGTTCGCTGTCTTCGGGCAGCATCAGGGTACAGCTTAACAGCGGCCCGCCCAGTTCCGCCAACAGGGCGAGTGCGATTTTGTTGTCGGGCACGCGCAGGCCGATGGTTTTGCGTTTGGGATGCAGGGTGCGGTTGGGCACTTCTTTGGTGGCCTGCAAAATAAAGGTGTAGCTGCCCGGGGTGGCGGCCTTGAGCCGGCGGAACTGGCCGTTGTCGACTTTGGCGTAAGTGCCCAACTCGCTCAAATCGGCGCACATCAGCGTGAGGTGGTGTTTCTGGTCGATTTGGCGGATGCGCAAAATACGTTCCATCGCTTCTTTGTCGCCCAAGCGGCAGCCGAGTGCGTAGCAGGAATCGGTGGGGTAAACCACGATGCCGCCTTGTCTGACTATTTCTGCCGCCTGTTTGATCAGGCGCTCTTGCGGGTTGTCGGGGTGGATGGCGAAAAATTGTGCCATGCTGTGTTCCTTGCTGGTTGATGGTTTGGCGGAATTGTAACTGAAAATGCCGCCGTGCAAGTGATATGGGGGCGAAACGGCCGCCGCGCAATCACCAAGGCCGTCTGAAAACATTTCAGACGGCCTTGGTGATTGCACGGTATCAGCGTTTTTTCCAGTATGAATCTTAGACAAACCGTTTCAGGCCGTCTGAAAAAAATCCCAAACAGGTTTGCAGTTGGCAGGCAGCTCGGGGCAGGCGCCCAAAATGCCGCCGCTGTAATCGCCCTGCCTGTGGAAATCGCTGCCGGCGCTGGCCAGAAGGCCGTAGCGTTCGGCCGACAGGGAATAGTTTAAACGGTCGTTCTTACCGCAGTTGCCGCTGTGCACTTCGATGGCCGCGCCGCCCGCCGCCTTGAATTCTTCAAACAGGTTGCGCTTGGCGGTGGCGGAAAAGCCGTAGCGCATAGGGTGGGCAATCACGGCCAAGCCGCCCGCACCGTTGACGGCGGCCACGGCTTCGGCCAAACCCGCCCATTCGTGCGGCACGGAAGCCGGTTTGCCGTCGCCCAGATATTTGGTGAACGCCTGTTGTTTGTTGCGCACATGGCCTGCGTTAATCAGAAACTCGGCCACATGGGTGCGCGACACCATTTCGGGGTTAGCGGCCAAGGCAAGCGCGCCTTCGTATGCGCCGTGAATGCCCCTCTTTTCGAGCTTGGCGGCAATCGCTTCCAACCGTTTCAGACGGCCTTTGCGCACTTCGGCCAACAGGTTTTGCAAATCTTCGTTGCCGTCGTCGAAATCCAGCCCGACGATATGCACGGTGCGTTTGCGCCAGGTAACGGAAATTTCCACGCCGTTAATCAGGCGGATGCCGCATTTTTGCGCTTCGGCGCGCGCTTCGGCCAGCCCGCCGGTGTGGTCGTGGTCGGTGAGCGCGAGCAGGGTGCAGCCGTTGGCGTGCGCCAGCCGCACCACTTCGGCGGGGCTTAACAGGCCGTCTGAAATATTGGAATGGCAGTGCAGGTCTATCATCCTCGCCTTTCAGACGGCCTTATCCGTGCCGTCCGTTTGTGCGGCGGCTTCTTCGGCAAGCTGCGCCTGCCGCTGTTTCTGCTGCGCATCGTAGGCGGCTTTTTCGTTCCAATAAATCGTTTGGATACACGCATCGCCGCAATCGCTGCCGCAGCATTCCCACGCTTCGGGGCGCACGGGTTCGGGCAGCAGGTTTTCGGGTTTAAGTTTCTTCGGGGTCATAACCGTTTTCGATTTCCAGCACCGCGCCGTTAAACTCAATCACTTCGCCGCCGCGTATTTTGGCAGTTTTGCGGGTTTCGGTTTCGCCGTTGCGCAACACCAGCCCGCCGGCAATCGCCGCTTTGGCCCGGCCGCCGCTGTCGGTTAGTCCTGCCAGTTTGAGCAGGTCGCACAAGGCGATGTATTCGTTGTCTTCCAAATATACGGTGGCGTGCATGATATTTCTGTTTCTATGGGCAATTGGCTGATAACGGCCTTATTTTACGCGAAAACGGGCTTTTTTATTATCAATTTAACAAAAGCTATTAATAATTTATTTTCTATTTAAAATATCTAAAATCAATCGCAATCATAGTTTTAACGGCAGAAATGTTGCCGTATAGTGCCCATACGGCACATATCAAACCCGCCGTTCCCACGCATTCCCACTACCAGCCAAAGGAGCACAAACCATGAGCAAATGCCCGGTAACCCACCTCACCATGAGCAACGGCGCACCCGTTGCCGACAACCAAAACAGCCTCACCGCCGGCCCCCGCGGCCCGCTGTTGGCGCAAGACTTGTGGCTGAACGAAAAACTCGGCGACTTCGTGCGCGAAGTGATTCCCGAGCGCCGCATGCATGCCAAAGGCAGCGGTGCTTTCGGCACCTTTACCGTAACCAACGATATCACTAAATACACCCGCGCTGCCATTTTCAGCGAAGTGGGCAAAAAAACCGAAATGTTCGCCCGCTTCACCACTGTGGCCGGCGAACGCGGCGCAGCCGATGCCGAGCGTGACATCCGCGGTTTCGCGCTGAAGTTCTACACCGAAGAAGGAAACTGGGATATGGTGGGTAACAACACCCCCGTGTTTTTCCTGCGTGACCCGCGCAAGTTCCCCGACTTGAACAAAGCGGTGAAACGCGATCCGCGCACCAATATGCGCAGCGCCACCAACAACTGGGATTTCTGGACGCTGCTTCCCGAAGCCTTCCACCAAGTAACCATCGTGATGAGCGACCGCGGCATTCCGAAATCCTACCGCCACATGCACGGCTTCGGTTCGCACACTTACAGCTTTTGGAACAAAGACGGCGAACGCTTCTGGGTGAAATTCCACTTCCGCACCCAACAAGGCATTGAAAACCTGAGCAACGCCGAAGCGGAAGCGGTAATCGGCAAAGACCGCGAAAGCCATCAGAAAGATTTGTATGAAGCCATCGAGCGCGGCGATTTCCCGAAATGGAAAATGTATGTGCAAATCATGCCCGAAGCCGATGCCGAAAAAGTGCCGTATCATCCGTTCGACCTTACCAAAGTGTGGCCGAAAAAAGACTACCCATTGATCGAAGTGGGCGAGTTCGAACTGAACAAAAACCCCGAAAACTTCTTTGCCGACGTGGAGCAATCCGCCTTCGCACCGAGCAACCTCGTACCCGGCATCGGCGCATCGCCCGACAAAATGCTGCAAGCGCGCCTGTTTAACTATGCCGACGCGCAACGCTACCGCTTGGGTGTGAACCGCAACCAGATTCCGGTCAACGCACCGCGCTGCCCCGTGCACAGTAACGCCCGCGACGGTTACGGCCGTGTGGACGGCAACTACGGCGGTCTGCCGCACTACGAACCCAACAGTTTCGGCCAATGGCAGGAGCAGCCGCAATACGCCGAGCCGCCGCTGAAAATCAACGGCGATGCCGCCCATTGGAACTTCCGCGAAGACGATGCCGATTATTTCAGCCAGCCGCGCGCGCTGTTTAATCTGATGAATGCCGAACAGAAACAAGCCCTGTTCGACAACACCGCCGCCGCCATGGGCGATGCGCCGGACTTCATCAAATACCGCCATATCCGCAACTGCGTGAAATGCGACCCGGCCTACGGCGAAGGCGTGGCCAAAGCCTTGGGCCTAACCGTGGCTGATGCCGAAGCCGCCCGCGCGAGCGACCCTGCGTTGGGCCAACCGGGGCTGCTGTAATGTGGCAGGAAGTCGGCGAATGGTTGGCCGAAACCGTTCGCTGTTACCGCAAACGTTAAGGCCGCAATCCGTATTTGACAACAGGCCGTCTGAAAACCGAAATATTTTCAGACGGCCTTCATTTTAACAGTCAAATTTGATGAATCTTTTTTACATTGTTGTTTTGTGAAATTTGACTTACATCAATAATAGGTATCTGAAAATTTATAAAATACCATATTTAGTAGTTTTTTATTTTTTTAATACTAAATATGGGGTTTGAAATGGATGGGCAAATGCTCAGATTCACTGCCGAGCAAATCGTGTGGCAGGAAGTGCCGGGCGAGGTATCGTTGGCATTTTTGTGTTCGGGCTGCCCGTTGCGCTGCAAAGGCTGCCACAGTGCGGATTCATGGAAGGAAGGATTGGGCGCGGAGTTGACTGCGGATTATTTGAAAGGCCGTCTGAAACGCTATCGCGGGCTGATTACCTGTGTGCTGTTTATGGGCGGCGAATGGCTGCCTGATGCGCTGCGCCGTATGTTGGAAGTGGTGCGGGAGGCGGGTTTGAAAAGCTGCTTATACACCGGTTTGGAGCGCGAAGAGCTTTCAGACGGCCTGCTGCCTTATCTCACGTTTTTGAAAACCGGCCGCTGGCTGCCGGAGTTGGGCGGCTTGAACAGCCCGGCTACCAACCAACGTTTTATCCGTATTCATACAGATGAAAACTTAACCCATTTATTCAGAGGAGAAACCATATGATCCGGCTTACCCCCGAGCAGCTGAACGGCAAGCTGGCGTTTATGAACGGCTATATTGCGGCGCAAAACGCTGCCGACGGCTCGAAAATGGACGCCAATGCCAACGTTACCCAAAAAAACATCGCCACGATGGAAGCCGAGCTGATGAAGGATTTTTTCGTGCAGGTCAACCGCGCGCAGGTTTTCCGCAAAATCGAAAAAATCTTCGGCAAGGCCGATGCTGATGAATATATCCGCCAAATCGAGGCGCACGAGATTTATGTGCACGACGAAACCAGCCTCAAGCCCTATTGCGTGTCGGTTACACTGTATCCGTTTTTGCTCGACGGCTTGGCCAAGCTCGGTGGCGAATCGAAAGCCCCCAAACATCTGGCATCGTTTTGCGGCTCGTTTATCAATCTGGTGTTTGCCATCAGCGCGCAGTTTGCCGGCGCGGTGGCTACGGTGGAGTTTTTAACTTATTTCGACTATTTCGCCCGCAAAGACTACGGCCGCGATTACCTGCAAACCCACGCGGCGGAAATTGCCGACCATATGCAGCAGGTGGTGTACAGCATCAACCAGCCCGCCGCCGCGCGCGGTTACCAGAGCGTGTTTTGGAATATTTCGGTGTACGACCGCCATTATTTCGAAGCCATGTTCGCCGATTTCGTGTTCCCCGATTTCAGCAAGCCCGAGTGGGAAAGCGTGGCCGCTTTGCAATTGTTTTTTTTAAAATGGTTCAACAGGGAGCGCAGCACAGCCGTGCTCACTTTCCCTGTAGTAACCGCTGCCATGCTCACCGGAAACGGCAAGTGCAAAGACACCGAATTCGCCGATCAAATGGCGCAGGAGCTGGCCGAAGGCAATTCATTTTTCGTTTACCTTTCCGACAACCCCGATTCGCTGGCATCGTGCTGCCGCCTGCGCAACGCCATCGAAGACCGCACCTTTTCCTACACCCTCGGTGCGGGCGGCGTGGCCACCGGCTCGATTAACGTGATTACCATCAACATGAACCGGCTGGAGCAGGACGGGCGCGACTTGGCAACCGAAGTGGCGAAAATCCACCGCTACCAATACGCCTACCGCAAGCTGATGGAGGAATACCAGGCCGCCGGCATGCTGCCGGTTTACGACGCAGGCTTCATCACGCTCGACAAACAGTTTCTCACCATCGGCATCAACGGCATGGCCGAAGCCGCCGAATCGTGCGGGATTACCGTGGGTTACAACGAAGACTACGTCAACTTCGTACAAGGCCGTCTGAAAACCATCTATCAGGCCAACCAAGCCGCATCGAAACACTACGGCGTGAAGTTCAACACCGAATTCGTGCCCGCCGAGAACCTCGGCGTGAAAAACGCCAAATGGGACAAGGCCGACGGCTACAAGGTTGCCCGCGACTGCTACAACTCCTATTTCTATATCGTGGAAGACGAAGCAACCAACGCGCTCGACAAATTCCTGCTGCACGGCCGCGAGCTTACCGAATGGCTCGACGGCGGCTCCGCCCTGCACCTGAATTTAGACGAAGCACTGCCGCAGGCCGGTTACCGCTCACTGCTCGACATCGCCGCCCAAACCGGCTGCAACTATTTCTGCGTCAACGTGCGCATCACCATCTGCAACGACTGCGGCCATATCGACAAACGCACCCTGCACGAATGCAGCGCCTGCGGCTCGCACGATATCGACTACGGCACGCGCGTCATCGGCTACCTCAAGCGCGTGTCCGCTTTCAGCAGCGGCCGCCGCAAGGAACACGCCCTGCGGCACTACCACCGCCGCACTGCCGCGTGAATAAGATTTCAGAAATAAATACAGAAGGCCGTCTGAAATGTTTTCAGGCGGCCTCAAACTGTGGGCAAAACCACGCCAAATACCGCACGCAAAACACTTTTTTCAGCCCGCGGCTTGACTAAGTGTTTGCACCGAAAATATAATTCCGCTCTTGTCGGCATGGTGCCGGCAAGTATTTCACTCAACAGGACGAGAAAATATGCCAACTATCAACCAATTGGTACGCAAAGGCCGTCAAAAGCCCGTGTACGTAAACAAAGTGCCCGCACTGGAAGCGTGCCCGCAAAAACGCGGCGTATGCACCCGTGTGTACACCACTACCCCGAAAAAACCGAACTCCGCATTGCGTAAAGTATGTAAAGTACGCCTGACCAACGGTTTCGAAGTGATTTCATACATCGGCGGCGAAGGACACAACCTGCAAGAGCACAGCGTGGTGCTGATCCGTGGCGGTCGTGTAAAAGACTTGCCGGGTGTACGTTACCACACCGTTCGCGGTTCCCTGGATACCGCAGGCGTTAAAGACCGTAAGCAAGCACGCTCCAAATACGGTGCCAAACGCCCCAAGTAATCCGACAACACCATGGCACGTCGGTCTTGCCACCTGAAAAAAGGGGTGCGGCCGAGTAAGTGAATGCTTTGATGGGCATTCATGGGATTGTCCCAACTGAATAGATATTTAAGGAATTAAAATGCCAAGACGTAGAGAAGTCCCCAAGCGCGACGTGTTGCCCGATCCGAAATTCGGCAGCGTCGAGTTGACCAAATTCATGAACGTATTGATGATTGACGGTAAAAAATCCGTTGCCGAGCGCATCGTTTACGGCGCCCTCGAGCAAATTGAGAAAAAAACCGGCAAAGCAGCAATCGAAGTGTTCAACGAAGCCATTGCCAACGCCAAGCCCGTTGTAGAAGTGAAAAGCCGCCGTGTCGGCGGTGCCAACTACCAAGTTCCTGTTGAGGTCCGCCCTTCACGCCGCTTGGCTCTGGCAATGCGCTGGGTGCGCGATGCTGCCCGCAAACGCGGTGAAAAATCCATGGATCTGCGCCTGGCCGGCGAATTGATCGACGCAGCCGAAGGCCGTGGCGGCGCCATGAAAAAACGTGAAGAAGTACACCGTATGGCCGAAGCCAACAAAGCCTTCTCACACTTCCGTTTCTAATTTCGAAAGGCGAATAAAATGGCTCGCAAAACCCCGATTAACCTTTATCGCAATATCGGTATTTCCGCCCACATCGACGCGGGTAAAACCACCACTACCGAGCGTATCCTGTTCTATACCGGCCTGACCCACAAACTGGGCGAAGTGCACGACGGTGCTGCCACAACCGACTATATGGAACAAGAGCAGGAACGCGGTATTACCATTACTTCGGCAGCCGTAACCTCTTACTGGAAAGGTATGGCGGGCCAGTTCCCCGAGCACCGCTTCAACATCATTGATACTCCGGGGCACGTTGACTTTACCGTAGAGGTGGAGCGTTCTATGCGCGTACTCGACGGTGCGGTAATGGTTTACTGCGCGGTAGGCGGCGTACAGCCCCAGTCGGAAACCGTATGGCGCCAAGCCAACAAATATAAAGTGCCGCGTTTGGCCTTTGTAAACAAAATGGACCGTCAAGGCGCCAACTTTTTCCGCGTAGTCGAGCAAATGCGTACCCGTCTGCGCGCCAACCCCGTTCCCATTGTTATTCCCGTGGGTGCTGAAGACAACTTCGAAGGCGTGGTCGACCTGCTGAAAATGAAGGCCATTATTTGGAACGAAGCCGACAAAGGTACCACGTTCGAATATGGCGATATCCCCGCTGATTTGGTGGCCACTGCTGAAGAATGGCGCAACAATATGGTTGAAGCAGCTGCCGAGGCCAGCGAAGAGCTGATGGATAAATATTTGGGTGGAGAGGAGTTGAGCGAAGAAGAAATCGTTGCAGCCATCCGTCAGCGCACACTGGCCGGTGAAATCCAGCCGATGCTTTGCGGCTCTGCCTTCAAAAACAAGGGAGTGCAGCGCATGTTGGATGCTGTGGTGGAATTTTTACCCGCACCGACCGATATTCCTCCCGTTCAAGGCATCAACCCGGGCAACGAAGAGCCCGACAGCCGTGAAGCCAAAGACGAAGCGAAATTCTCCGCCTTGGCGTTCAAGATGCTGAACGACAAATATGTCGGCCAGCTGACTTTCATACGCGTGTATTCAGGTGTGGTGAAATCAGGTGATACCGTTATCAATTCGGTTAAAGGTACCCGCGAGCGTATCGGCCGTTTGGTGCAGATGACTGCCGCCGATCGTACCGAAATTGAAGAAGTCCGTGCAGGCGACATTGCCGCCGCTATCGGTTTGAAAGACGTAACCACCGGTGAAACCCTGTGTGCCGAAGATGCGCCGATTATCTTGGAGCGCATGGAATTCCCCGAACCGGTAATCCACGTTGCCGTCGAACCGAAAACCAAAGCCGACCAAGAGAAAATGGGTATCGCCCTGAACCGCCTGGCCAAGGAAGACCCCTCTTTCCGTGTGCGCACTGATGAAGAATCCGGTCAAACCATTATTTCCGGCATGGGCGAATTGCACTTGGAAATCATCGTCGACCGCATGAAGCGCGAATTTGGTGTGGAAGCCAACGTAGGCGCACCGCAGGTAGCTTACCGCGAAACCATCCGCAAAGAAGTGGAGTCCGAAGCCAAACACGTTAAACAATCCGGCGGTAAAGGCCAATACGGTCACGTTGTGATTAAAATGGAACCGCTGGAACCCGGTGGCGAGGGCTACGAGTTTATCGACGAAATCAAAGGCGGTGTGATTCCGCGCGAATTTATTCCCTCTGTCGATAAAGGTATCCGCGACACCCTGCCCAACGGTATTGTTGCCGGCTATCCCGTAGTTGACGTGCGTATCCGCCTGATTTTCGGTTCTTACCACGATGTAGACTCTTCTCAAATTGCCTTTGAATTGGCCGCTTCCATGGCCTTCAAAGAAGGTATGAAAAAAGCCTCTCCGGTATTGTTGGAGCCGATTATGGCCGTTGAAGTGGAAACCCCCGAAGACTACATGGGCGACGTGATGGGCGACCTGAACCGCCGCCGCGGTATCGTTTTGGGTATGGACGACGACGGCATCGGCGGCAAGAAAGTCCGTGCCGAAGTGCCGTTGGCAGAAATGTTCGGTTACTCGACCGATCTGCGTTCTGCCACCCAAGGCCGTGCAACCTACTCGATGGAGTTCAAGAAATACGCAGAAGCTCCCGCACACGTTGCCGCACAAGTTACAGAAGCCCGCAAAGGCTAAACTGTCGAAAAAGGCCGTCTGAATTTCAGACGGCCGCCCTTCCCTGTTCTTTAATTGTTCTTTATAAAGGAATTAGCTCATGGCTAAAGAGAAATTCGAGCGGAGCAAACCGCACGTAAACGTTGGCACCATC
>NZ_JAUMUI010000031.1 GCF_030530745.1 Neisseria sp.
GACGGGGATTTTTGACCAAAAACACCGCCGTTGCGTTAATTGTCAACAGACCCTACAGCCCCCCCCTACGCATACTCGCCACCCTCCCCCTCAATATAAGGATAAAACGGCTTGCCCCAGTCATGGCCGGCATTTTGCTGCATCACCATCAGAATCAGCGGAATCAGACCCGACAAAACCGCACAGGCATCGCGCAGCTGGCTGCGGTTGGCACGGCTCTCAAATGTTGCCCCGCCGTGCACCATTTGGTTGCGCAGCATATACAGACGGTCGAACACCACCAGCAGCACCGTATCCGTATCCTGCGCCGCCAAAGCAGCCTGCGCCTTGCGTTTTGCTTGTGCAAAATCATTCAGCCAGGCATCTTCACTGATTTTGCCGTTGTGAAAATCCCAAAACGGCTGAAACACAAACCGGTTTTCCAGCAACACGCGGATACTGCCCGAAAACGTCTGCCACACCAGCTGGTAAACAGCCTTATCCCGATCCATGCGGCACACCGTTCGCAGAAACCCGCGGAAATCGCTGCGGTCGCCCGGCAGCGTGCGCCCGTCGATTTCACGCGCATAAGCCGCATTAAACGCAATCCAAAGCGTGATAAACCGCGTGTCCAAATCCTCCGCCGCTTCCGCACGCTTCAGCCAGCTTAACGAGCGGTGCAGACGCAGGCGGAGGGGTTCGGGGTAGGTGTCGCGGTGTTGGAGGTAGTAATCATCGGCACGGATAATACCCATAAAATATTCCCTTGATTTTTATAAAGAACCTTCTTGCAAGTTGCGGCAAATTGCCAAACTGATTCGAACGGAATCATGCCAAGGCACATTTGGCTTATGATATTTGAAAAACAACCGTGTGTTTTCAAACGGCCTCGAAACGCGCTTCTCCGCCGAACACTTGTGCCCACAGGCTGCGCACGCTTTGATAGTGTGCCAGCAATACCGCGTCCACTTCCACTTTTTCCGCGTCGCGCAGTTTGGTGTTGTGCTGCTGACGGCGGTAGAAGCGGTAGGCGGTGCGGCTTTGATCTGCCAAGGTTTTATCAATCAAACCGCAGTCGGCGGCGATGTTTAAGAGGGCAATGTTGCCGTAGTTGTCGAGCAGCGGCGGGTGGCGGCGGGCGTGGGCGAGAATCAGGTATTGAACGATAAATTCCACATCCACCACGCCGCCGCGCGCGTATTTCACGTTGCTGTTCACAGGCGGGTGGGCAGGGAACATTTTTTCGCGCATTTCGGTAATTTCGCGCGCCAGCTTGGCTTGATTGCGTTCGGCGGTGAGTATGTCGCTGCGGATGCGGTTGAAGGCGGTTTGAATGGCCTCGCTGCCGCAGATGAAGCGGGCGCGGGTGAGGGCTTGGTGTTCCCATGTCCAAGCGGATTCGCGCTGGTATTTTTCAAAAGCGGCGGTGCTGTGCGCCATGAAGCCGCTTTCGCCGTTGGGGCGCAGGCGCAGGTCGACTTCATATAAGGTGCCGGCGCCGGTGGCGGCGGAAAGCCGGTTGGTGAGGCGGCGGGCGAGGCGGCCGTAGGTGTCGGCGGCATCGGGGTGGGGGTCGTCGTAGAGGTAGACCAAGTCGAGGTCGGAGGCGTAGCCCAGTTCTTTGCCGCCGAGTTTGCCGTAGCCGATAACGGCGAAGCGGGGTGTGTCGGTGTGTTTTTTCGGGGTTTCCGCCCACACGGCGGGCAGGGCGGCGGCAATCACGGTGTCGGCCAGTGCGGAGAGTTGGTCGGACAGGGCTTCCACCGTCCACAAACCGGCCAAGTCCTGCACGGCCAAACGGAACTGCTGCGCGTGCTGGAAGCGGCGTAATAAGTCCATCTGCGCTTCGGTGTCGCCGCCGCACTGTTTGAGGCCGTCTGAAAGTTCGGCGGCGAGTTTCGGCCAGTCGAAATGCGTGTCCAGAAGCTGCGCGCTGATGAGTTCGTCGAGCAGGATGGGGTATTGCGCCAGATAGGCGGCCGCCCACGAGCTTTGCGCCATGATGCCGGCCAGTTGGCGCAGGGTTTGCGGATGCTCGTTGAGAAAGGCCAGATAGGCGGAGCGGCGGCTGATGCTTTCGAGAAAATCTGTGAGGCGCAAAAGTGCGGCGGTGGGTTTGGGCGTATGCGCGGCGGCTTCGGCCAAGGCAGGCACAACCGCATCGAAACGCGCCTGTGCGTGCGCGGAAAGGTGGCGGTATTTGTGGCTGCCGCGCATTTGGTCAAGACGCGCGGCAACGGTATCGGCCTCGAAACCGTGTTCTTTCAGACGGCCTCTGCGCGCTTCTTCATCGGGTTCGGTCTGCCAAATCCACGCCCACGCGTTTCCGCCGCCGCTTTGCTCGGTTTCGGGTTCGCTCAAAATATCGTTGAACACGGCGTTGATTTGGCGGCGGCGGGCATTGAGGCCGTCTGAAAAGGCGGCGTAGTCTTCAAAACCCATGCTTTCGGCCAAAAGCTGCTGCTGTTCGGGATTGTCGGGCAGGATTTGCGTTTGCCGGTCGTCCCAGTATTGCAGGCGGTGTTCCACATCGCGCAAAAAGCGGTAGGCTTCGAGCAGCATTTCCACCTGTTCAGGCGGCAGAATGCCTGTTTCGCCGAGTTTGGCCAGCGTTTCCTGCGTGCCTTTCAGTTGCAGCGCGCGGATTTGGCCTCCGCGTATCATCTGGAAAATCTGCGCGATAAATTCCACTTCGCGGATGCCGCCCGCACCGAGTTTCACATTATCGGCCATGCCTTTGCGGCCCACTTCGCTGCGGATTTGGCGGTGCAGGCCGCGCATGGCCTCGTAGGCGTTGTAATCCAGATATTTGCGGAACACAAACGGCCGCACCAGGCTTTGAATGCCGTTGGCGTGCGGTGTGATGACGCGGCCCTTGCACCACGCATAGCGTTCCCACTCGCGCCCGTGCTGAACCAGATACTGCTCCAGCGCGGTTTCGCTCAACACCAGCGCGCCCGCATCGCCGTCGGGGCGCAGGCGCATATCCACGCGGAACACTTGGCCGTCGGCGGTGTGATCGTTGAGCAAAGCAATCAGCTTTTGGCCGACTTTGGTGAAAAATTCCTGATTTTCGCGCGCGCGGCGGCCTTCGGTTTCGCCCGCTTCGGGATAGATGAAAATCAAATCGATGTCGGACGACACGTTCAATTCATAACCGCCCGCCTTGCCCATCGCCACCACGCTCAAATGCTGCGCCTCGCCCGTATGGCGGCCGATGGGCGTGCCGTACAGCCCCTGATAATAGGCATAGGCAAAATCCAGCGCAGTGTTCACGGCAAAATCGGCAAACAGCGTGATGGTGCGGGTTACTTCGTTTAAATCGCTGATGCGGTTGATGTCGCGCACGATGATGTGCGCCACCACATAGCGGCGCAGCAGGCGCAGTTGGCGCGCCAGTTCTTCTTCGTTTTCTTCGGCGCGGATTTTTTCCCAATCGGCAAAAGCTTGGAAATCGGCGGTTTCCAGCACTTTTTCAAGCATACGGGCAAGGATTTCGGGCTTCAGGCCGCCGCTGTCGAGATGGCGGGCGAGGTAGTGAGAATGGCGGCGGGCACGGGCAATTGCGGTTTGCATGGTTCGTTTCGGAAGTTCAGGCGGCCTAATCATAGCAAGAAACAGCATTTAAAAGGCCGTCTGAACAATGTTTTTCAGACGGCCCGGGGAATTCCGGACTGTGCCGTATCAGCGGATCAGCTTGGAAACGGTTTTGAATGCGGGGTGTGCGGCATCGCCCAAAAGCCGGAACAGCACGCTTTCCACATTCGACACCACCGCCCCCGCAGCCTGCATCTGCTCCAACGCATTGGCTTTGTTTGCAGGGTTTCGCGAAGAGGTGCACTCAAAAGGCACATATACGGCCAACCCCTCACCGCGCAGGCCGAGCACGGTCTGCAGCATACACACATGGGCTTCTGCGCCGATCAGCACCACATTTTCGATGCGGTGCTCATTCAGAAAACCGCGCACTTCGGGCGTGAGCGAAGAAAACTGTGTTTTTTCGAAAAAAGGTGCATCGGCAAGAAGGCTCTTCACGGCTGCAAGGGTATGCCCCAAGCCTTTCGGATATTGCTCGGTAGCGGCCGACGGTATGCCCAGCGCCTTCAGCCCCTGAAGCAGGATAACGCTGCTTTCCACCATGCTTTCAAACTGATACAGCACGGGAACCAGCCGCTCTTGAATATCTACCACGATGCAGGCGGTGTTGTCGGTACGGAGTCGGGTCATGGTGTTTCTCCTGATTGCGTTTTTAAACAGGCCGGCGGCCTGCCCTGCCGATTGTGCCACTTTTTGCTTTGTTTATCCAAACAGCTCCGCCCTTGCGCTCTCAGACGACCCCGCAACCGGTGTTTTGCCCCGGCAGGGAGGCCGCAGATTATTCACAGTAACTAAAGCAATTGCTTTAATCGAAATAATTTTAATGGTTTGCATAAGCCCGCCTGTAGCGATATTTAACCGCTGGGCTCTTCTCCGAATCTATCATTCTAAAAATTTGATATAAGGTGCATCAAATTTTTTAATTAGGTTGATTGTTACACAAAACAATTAATTCCAAACATTATTAAAACACCCCGCCTGCTTCTGCAAAACAGCCGCAAGGCTTTTTCTTCACGGCGGAAAGCACTGAGTTTTCAAATTATTATGAGCCGAATCCACAAACTTTCCCTTTGTGCGGCTGCCGTTGCGGCAGCCGCGCCCCTGGCCGCCCAAGACATACAGGCCGAGCGCGAACGCTGGGCGCTTCATGCGCGCGGCGGCGAGGCGCAGCTGGCCGAATCAACCGGGCAGCTGGGCAGGCTTTACGCGCAAAGCGGCGATGCCAAGGTACGTGCCGACCTTATCGCGCTGCTGGTGCGTTCGGGCAGGGCGGCCGAAGCATTGGCCGTATGCCCCGAATGCCTGCCCGAAAATTATTCGGCCGACGAATTGGAAAACCTCGCCAAAGCCGCACGCGATACCAAACGGTTTGCCTTGTCGGCATCGCTCTACCGCCAACTCCGGCTCAGCGCCCCGCAGCACAAAACCGGCTATCTGGGCGGCGCGCTGGCGGCGGTCGACGGGGAAGACTACGCCTCGGCACAACAGCAAATCGCCGCCTACCGGCAGCGTTTCGGCTCCGATGAGGGCATTCTCGAAGCAGAAGCCTATCTGAAACAGCGCACCCAGCCGCTCACCGAACGCCTGGCGGAACAGCAACGCCTGCTTGAAGCCGATCCCGCAAACCGCAGCCACGCGGCCGCGCTTTACCGCACCGCCGCACAACTGCAGCTTTTCCCGCTGCAGGAGAAGCTGATGGCGCAATATCCCGACCTGTTCAACGAACAAGACCGCCTGTGGCTGCAAGCTGCCCGTGCCGCCGTATTGCTGCGCGGCGCCCGCCCGACTGCCGATTCGGACAACCTGCGCGCGGCCTACGCAAGCCTGAGCGACGTAATCGCACGCGCACCCGCAGGCAGCGCGGTACACACGCAGGCTCTGCGCGACCGTGTGGCCGCCGCCGTGGCGTTGGGCGATGAAAAGCAGGCCTTGCGCGATTACCGCATACTGGCCTCTCAGGGCACACAACCCGACTATGTGCAGGACGAATACGCCAAAGCCCTGACGATGGCGGGCAGCCCGCGCAAAGCACGCAGGGTATTGCAGCCGCTCATGGAGCGCCAATTGGCGGCGCAGGGCAAACTTGCCCCCGAACTGGTTGGATTATTGGTAGAAAACGATGCCGACATGATGGAGTTTACGCAAACCCAAGAAAAAATGAAGCATTGGAACCCCAATAAATACACGCCCGATTTCACCCATACGGTTGAAGTAAAAAACCCGTATTACAGCACCCAGTATTTTTGGAACGCCCGCCTCGAAGCATGGAACGGCAATGTAAAAGGCGCACGCAAACTGATGCGCGACTGGCTCGACGAGCACCCCGGCGACCCGTGGGCGATAGTACTGGAGGGCGAGCTGCTTCAAATGGAAGGCCGTGAAGACCAAGCCCTGTCCCGCTTCGACAATGCGCGCGAATACTTGGGCGCAACCGATCAGAAATGGGTGGATGCCAAAGCTGCCGCCGCCCACACGGCCGCAGGCAACCGGCAGGCCGTGAGCGACCTGGCCCAAGGCTTTAACCGCAGCGACGCCGGCCATCAGGGTTTTTGGCGGCTTTACGATGAAGACCGCGCCGCCGCTTTAGAAATAAGCGGCTCGGCCATGAAGGCCACCGCTCCCGCAGACGGCACCGAATGGGGCCAAACCGCCAAACTCTACAGCCCGCGCAGCAGCGCGGGGCACCGTGCCTATGTTGTGCAGCAGCACAATTACGTACCCAACCACGGTGAAGCGCTACGTGCCGGGCGCGTGGGCGCGGGTGCCGAAATCAGCCTTTATCCGTTAACCGTAAACGCAGAAGCGGGGCGCGGCACACAGCTTAACGGCAAAGCCTACGGCGTGCTCGGCATCAACTGGCGCGCCAATGATTATCTGGGCTTCACCGCCCGCGCCGCAGCCAACAGCGCCGACACCCCCGTGAAGGCCTTATGGCAGAACGTGTATGCCGACGAATACACCTTGGGCGCGGAATACACCCATTCTGCCGCTACCCGCGCAGGCATGGGGGCGGGCGTGATGAAATTCGACGACGGCAACACCCGCAAAACCGCCAACGCATGGCTCTCGCACAATATTTTCCAACACAACCGCTGGAAGCTGGGTGGTTCGCTGTGGGCGGATTACAGCCGCAACAAAGAAATTCCCTCTGCCTTTTACTACAACCCCGAAACCAGCAAAACCGTGAGCGGCGAACTGGCCCTTTCCCACACCCTGCCGCTCGACAACGGCATCAGGTTCATCCAAACCGCCACGGGCGGCGCGGGGCGCTACTGGCAGGCGGGGCACAAGGCCGACAACACTTGGCAGGTCAAATACGGCCACGGCTTCAGCTTCGGCCGCCGCGCCACGCTGGGTTACGAATTCGGCCGCCGACGCGCCATATATGACGGCGATCTCGAATACCAAAACTTCGGCAACCTGAATTTAAACGTGAAATTTTATTGAACTGTTTGAAAAGCCGCCGCCGGAAGCAGCGGCAGGGATGCCGGTGCCGCGCATCCGTTTTCAGACGGCCTTATGAAATAAAAGGAATTTTGATGCATTGCAAACACCTGCTTGCCGGCCTGCTCGCCGGTTTGATGCTGCCGGCCGTTTTCGCCGCCAACGTGCGCTACGGCGTAATGTGCTACCACGATGTGGTAGACGAGAGCGCCCCGGTTGTCCGCCCCTTGGAAAGCAAGGATTTTGCGGGCGAAATCAAACGTCAGTATTTTCCGCAAACCATCACCGTGGAAAGGCTCACGGCCCATTTCAACTGGCTGCGCGACAACGGCTACACGCCCGTGAGTTTCAAACAGATTGAAGATGCGCGCGCGGGGCGCGGCAAACTGCCGGCCAAACCCGTGCTGCTCACCTTCGACGACGGCTATATCAGCTTCTACACCAAAATCTACCCGCTTCTGAAAGCCTTCGGCTATCCGGCGGTTTTCGCCTTGGTAACAAGCTGGATGGAAACCCCTAAGGGCGGGCAAATCGCCTACGGCAAACAAAAACTGCCCCGCTCCGCCTTCATCACGTGGGAACAGGTGCGCGAAATGCAGAAAAGCGGCTTGGTCGAAATCGCTTCGCACACCCACGATTTGCACCGCAGCGTTAACGGCAACCCGTCGGGCTCGCAGTTTGCCGCTGTGTTTCCCGAATATAAAAACGGCCGCTACGAAACACCCGAAGCCTACAAACAGCGCATACGCAGCGATTTGAAGCGCTCGGCCGACATCATCGCCGCGCGCACCGGCGTGCGCCCCAACGTGATTGTGTGGCCTTACGGGCAGTTTAACGAAACCGCGCGCGCCATTGCCGCCGAAGTGGGGCTGGCAAACGACTTCACCCTGTTCGACGAAACCCTGAACACCACGGCACAGCAAAGCATAGGCCGCGCCCTGATCGACAGTGAAACCGGCTTTCCGCTGATGAAAGCCTACCTCGACGGGCAGATGTTCACCCCGCCGCACCAGCGTGCCGTGTATATCGATTTGGGCATGCTGCACAGCACCGACCCGGAGCAGTTTAACCGCAATTTCGACAAACTGGTCAGCCGTATCTACAAAATGGGCATCACCACTGTTTATCTGCAGGCTTTTGCCGACGACGACGGCAACGGCAAAGCCGAAGCGGTGTACTTTCCCAACCGCCACATCAAAATGAAGGCAGACCTTTTCAGCCGCGTGGCCTGGCAGCTGATTACGCGTTCCAACGTGAAAGTGTATGCCTGGCTGCCGATGACCGCCTTTGATGCAGACAACCTTTCCCAAGATGCCGTTGCGGATATTTATCAAGACTTAGCCTTCAGCAGCCGTTTCAACGGCCTGCTGTTCAACGACAACGGCCGGGAAAGCATCGGACAGGCAGAGGCTTCAACCAGTTATTCGAACCTGCTCAAACAATCCGCCCTCAAATACAGCTTCAACGGCAAAAACGAGATGAAAACCGTACGCAGCCTCTATGCCGGCGGGCAGGGCTTCACCGCCGCCCTGCCCCTGTTCGCACAAGCCTACGACTATACCGCCCTCGGGGTGCCGCCTCTTGCCGCAGGCGGCGCGAAACCCGGCCGCAGGGAAGCCGCGGCATGGGCGGGCGGCTTGGTTGCCGGAGTCAAAAACAGCAATGTGCCGCTCGATAAAACCGTGTTCGAGCTGCAGGCGGCCGATCCCCGCACGGGAGGGTTTGCCGACGGTCGCGAACTGGCATCATGGATGAACCTGTTTAAAAAAGAAGGCGTGAAAAACCTGGCTTACAAACCCGATGATTTCCTGCACGACCGACCGCCGCTGAAAACCGTCAAACCGGCATTTTCGGTGCAGCACTGACCTCTGTTTCAGACGGCCCGTTTAACAGGCCGTCTGAACGCCAATCATCAAAACAAACGCTTCAAACACAAACACAAGGGCTGCGACTGTAATGGACTGGTATGAATATCTGGCCGTATTCGTGATGCTCTATCCGGGCATCATGGCCGTGTATTGGACGGTTTCGGGCATTTTTTATTTTCTGTTCCTCGAGCGCAGGGCGGGCGAGCCTGAGTTTATGTATCAGGGCTACGCGCCGATGGTGAGCGTGCTGATTCCCTGCTACAACGAAGCAGACAACCTCGACACCTCTATACCGCACCTGCTCAATTTAACCTACCCCAACTACGAGCTGATCTTCATCAACGACGGCAGCACCGACGACACACTCGAAATCATCAGCCGCTGGGCGGAAAAAGCCGAAAAAATCGTGGTGGTCGACCAGCCCAACGGCGGCAAAGCCTCCGCCATGAACAACGGCGCCCGCCACGCATTGGGCAAATATATCGTCGGCATCGACGGCGACGCCATACTCGACTACAGCGCCATCGAATACATGGTTCAAAACCTTGAAGACAACCCCGATCTGGGTGCCGTAACGGGCAACCCGCGCGTGCGCAACCGCAGCACCGTGCTGGGCAAACTGCAGGTAGCCGAATTCAGTTCGATTATCGGCCTGATCAAACGCTCGCAAAGCGTGGTGGGCACACTGTTTACCGTGTCCGGAGTGATTATGTGCATACGCAAAGACGTGCTGCTGAAAATCGGTGGCTGGAGCGACAACATGATCACCGACGACATCGACGTGAGCTGGAAAACCCAAATCGCCGGTTACAACATCGCCTACGAACCGCGCGCCCTGTGCTGGGTGCTGATGCCCGAAACCATACGCGGCCTCTACCGCCAGCGGCTGCGCTGGGCGCAGGGCGGGGCCGAAGTGGTTTTGAAATACTTCAAAGACATCTGGCGGCTGCACCATATCCGCCTGTGGCCGCTATATGCCGAATATTTCATCACCCTGGTTTGGGCATATTCGCTTTTGGGCGTAACCGTTGCAGGCCTGGTGGAGCTGGCGCTCGGCCACCCGCATGATTTCATGCTGTTCAAAGTGGCCGGCCTGGTTACCTTTATGATGTTTATTTTGCAGTTTTCCGTAAGCATGTTTATCGACAGCCGCTACGAAGGCAACCTGTTCCGCTATTTCATCAGCTGCATCTGGTATCCCTATGCCTTCTGGCTGATCAACAGCATCACACTGATTCACGGTTTTCCCAAGGCGCTTTTGCGCGACAAACAGCGAAAAGCCACTTGGATCAGCCCCGACAGGGGCGTGCAGTAGCAGAGCCGTTTCCGGCACGGCATTTTTTACGGCCGCAATAAAAGGAGAAACTTATGTCCGAACAAATGCAAGACTTGCGCGAACTGATGGTTATCCATAAAGCGCGCAACCCCAACCCGGCCATCAGCACCAAAAGCATGTTGATTTTTGCCGTAACCTGGTCGCTGTGGCTGTTGACGGTTTACCTGATTGTCAACGACCACCGCGCCCTGCTCTACAACCCCATCGTAGGCACTTGGACGCTGGCCGACCTGGCCAAAGCCGCCGCCGCCGTCGTGCTGGCGCAGCTGAACCTGCTCTTGGTGTGGTCGGTGTGCATTTCGTGCAAACGCCGGCACTGACGCCGGCAGGCATCAGACAGGCCGTCTGAAAAACAGGCCGCACCTTCCGGGCCGGATATCCGGTTTTCGGGGTGCGGCCTGTTTTTCAGACGGCCTGTTTCAACGGCAAACGAAAAACTGCCCTATTGCTTCTGCGCCCATTCCGCCGGCGTGGCGGCGGCGGCAATCGAGAGCGCGTGCAGCTCGTTGCTGGCGAGTTTTTCGGCCAGGCCGTCTTTAATCAGGCGGTGGCGGGCGAGGCGCGGTTTGCCTTCAAAGGCCGTCGAAACGATGCGGGCGAAAAAATGGTGGCCGTCGCCTTCCACTTCCACATATTCGCACGGCACCACGGCTTCTATCATGGTTTTTACTTGTTCGGGGCTGAGCATGGCGGTTCCTTTTGAAATCGCGGGCGGCTGTGCCGCCTGCAAAAATAAAGCATTATAGCCGAAGTTTGCCGCTTCATTATTTTTCAGACGGCCTTATAATAAAGGCCGTCTGAAAGCATAAATTATGGAAAGCCGGCCGCAAATGTGGGAAACACTCAACCAATATATCCAAAACGGCCCCGTGAAAGCGGAGGTGATCGAATCCGCCATCATGATTGTCGGCATACTGCTGCTGCGCGGCGTGATTCTCCAAGCGCATTTCCGCAGCCACCCTGCCATGGAAATCGAAGACAAACGCCGCTGGGTGGTAACCAGCCGCAACATCACGCTGATTGTGGCGGTGTTCGGGCTGGCGGTTATCTGGGCGGCGCAGATCCAAACACTGGCGCTGTCGATGTTTGCCGTGGCCGCCGCGATTGTGCTGGCCACCAAAGAGCTGATTATGTGCCTGTCGGGCAGCCTGCTGCGCACGTCGACCAAACAATATTCGGTGGGCGACTACATCGAAGTAAACGGCCTGCGCGGGCGGGTGGTCGACATCAACCTGCTCAACACGCTGATGATGCAGATCGGCCCCCACCCGCTGGTGGGGCAGCTGAGCGGCAAAACCGTGTCGTTTCCCAACAGCCTGCTGCTGTCGCATTCGGTGCAGCGCGACAATGTGATCGGTATTTATGTGATTCACACGTTTGAAATCCCCGTGCCGGTTCATTTGGATTCCGACGCCATCGTGCCCGTGCTCGAAAAACTGATCGAGCGCCTGTGTGCCCCCTATATCAAGGTTATCGAACGGCAGTTGGAAGAGGTGCAGACGCAAAAGCTGTTTATCACTCCCGCCGCCGAACCGCGCATCACCCGCGTACCGCACGACGACAAGGTTTACCACATCGTGGTGCGCTTCGCCTCACCCGTGCAGCGGCGGCTGGACATCCAACAGTCGGTGCTCGACGAATTTATCCGCGTGCAATACCGCCTGCTGAACCATATCGGCGGCAATGAGGCCGAAACCACTGAAACCCCGGATAAAATTTAAGCAGGTTTGAGGCCTGCCGTGCCCGATGCAGGCGGCGCATATGCGCAGCACCCGTTTGCGCAAATGCCGTCTGAAACAGGTTTCAGACGGCATCTTTCAAATTACCTTGCTTCTAAATAAAGAATCAAATAAGCCATTAGAATAAGAAGCATTATGCATACAAACAATTTTTTTCTCTCCCCAACGCATTCCGACCAGATAATAAAGAGTGAATTTACCGTTATCAGCCACGGGCCGTCTGCTATCCCTTCTGCCCCATGCATGCCGATAAACAAAGTAATGGCAACGGATACCGCAGAAAGAAAAATTCTGATTGCAAGCAGTTTGCTTCCCATACCTTGCAGCTGCTCCTGTAACCAATTTACCGTCAACCCTCCACCTAAAAAAACCTGTACGGCGGCAAATGGAGGCACCCCGTCAAACTGTCAGATACAAAACAGCATAACACAGTAGAAAGAATAAAATACCATACCAAAAGGTCGGTTTCTTAATCGGAACATAACACATGAAAACAGCGGCATAGAAAACAACAGACGTTGAAACATCAAGCTGCCCGGCTTCAATATATTTACTGCGTATCGGCCATACCGGTATACACAGCACCATGCCGATTAATACCTTTAAAAGGATTTCACGCTTATTTGCCATATCTTGGCAGCCCCCCCCAACCATTTCTCTTACAAGATTATCATCAAACCCCATGCCGTCCGCCGAAACCTGTCAAACTGTCGGCAATGATGCCGAAGGCGGCCGCGGCGGCAAAACCCGTTTGCGCAAATGCCGTCTGAAAACCTGTTTCAGACGGCATCTTTCAAGTTACCTTACTTCTAAATAAAGAATCAAATAAGCTGTTAGAAAAAAAAGCATCCCGCATACAAATAATTTTTTTCTCTCTTCAATGGATACGGACCAGATAAAAATGAGTGAATTCATCGCAGCCAGCCATGAAGCGTCTGCCATTCCCGCAGCCATGTACTTTTTTCCAATGAAAAAAGCAATGGCGACAGATACGGCGGAAAGAAAAATTCTGATTGCAAGTAGCTTATTTGCCATATCTTTCGGCAACTCCAGTAATCATGCCTGAGGCCAGTTTGCCATTAAAGCCCCAAATCACACCTGATACCTACGGACTATTTTTACAATAAAGATACAGAAAGCAACCTGTGCAAACAGTAACAAGATATAGCAAACCGTTTGCTTCAAAGTATAGTTATTCGCGGTTTCAGATACAAAACAGGCATGCAGCCCTAAACATAACCAAGCAAAAAGATTAGAAAAAAACTGTATCTTACGGTTACGGGCAATATTTTTTACCGTAAAAAAAATGATACAAAACGATGATGAAGCTATTACAGGCAATACATTCACAGCAAATCCAATAAAATTTTACAGTGGATTAAAATAAAAATGATATAGTGTCGTTTCGTCTTGTTTCATTCTTAACCCACTATACCTTACGGATAAATATCCGTAAGGTATTTTCAGCGGTATGGGTCAACGAATTTTAATATTACTACCCGTATTACCTATGTAAACCCGCACCCGTTACCGCCACGCTGCTGCCAAATTTGGCCAATGCACTACCTACCCCTCTTACAGGATTGGCAGCACCACCAACCGCACCTAATCCGATTGCAGCCAAATGTGCATTTCTATTATATGTTCCACTAGCAAGCGCTCCGCCAAGGTAACCAAAATGTCCGCCAATACCTCCTGCGATACCACCGACAGCATTGAGAACCAAGCCACCGGAAACGTGGTTCAACTCTTGAGAAGATAAAACTTTCATAACATTCTCCTTGAAATAAATTGAAAAACGAATCGGACCGATTCAGTATCTATGACCGCCCCCCTGTTAAGGTTTATTCAATCAAGGAAAAACATGAAAAGGATTTTTAAGGTTTCTCTAGGCAAAAATCATATTAAATTAATATTATAATACAATGTTTTATTCCGGCCCAAACAGAACCGTGGTGCGCGGAAAACGGTAATGCCGTCTGAAAACCTATTTCAGACGGCCTCTTTCAAATTACCTTGCTTCTAAATAAAGGCATAAATAAGCTGTTAAAAAGAAAGCTATTCCGCAGACAAACAATTTTTTTCTCTCTCCAACATACGCTGACCAGATAAAAATAAGTGAACTTATCGCTATCTGCCACGAAGCACCGACCGTATACTTTTTCCAGAGAAAAAAAGCAATGAAAACAGATACGGCAGAAAAAAAAATTTTGATTGCGGACAGCTTATTTGCCATATCTTGAGGCTACTCCTGTAACCATGCCTCCGGCCAAAGCACCATTAAAGCCCCAAATCACGGCCGCCGGACCTGCCATTGCACCGGCTGCGGCTCCCGCTCCCGTCTGCCACGCTAATGTAGTGGGAGAAAATTTGCTCCCGCTAAGCTGCTGGTTAAGCAAATAGTTGGCCGCACCGCCTGCCGCGCCGATTGCGGCACCGACCGGACCAAAAGCACCCTGCACACGGTGCAGTTCTTGGGCTGATAAAACTTTCATAACATTCTCCTTGAAATAAATTGAAAAAACGAATCGGACAGATTCAGTATCTATGACCGCCCCCCCCCCCGTTAAGATTCATTCAATCAAGGAAAATCATGAAAAGGATTTTTAAGGTTTTTCTAGGTAAAAATCATATTAAATCAATATCATAATACAATATTTTACTCCAGCCCGAACAGGATCATAAGTGCGCGGAAAACGGCAATGCCGTCTGAAAACCTGTTTCAGACGGCATCTTTCAAGTTACCTTGCTTCTAAATAAAGGCATAAATAAGCTGTTAAAAAGAAAACTATTCCGCATACAAATAATTTTTTTCTCTCTTTAATGGATACAGACCAAATAAAAATGACTGAATATGTTGCTACCAGCCACAAACTGTATGCTATCCCTTCAGCCATATACTTTATTCCAAGAAAAAAAAGCAATGACGACGGATACTGCAGAGAGAAAAATTCTGATTGCGGACAGCTTATTTTCCATATCTCGAGGGCACTCCTGAAATCACCTCCGGCCAATTCACCGTTAAAGCAAGGTGTAGGGGGTGTGGCGTAAGCCACGCACACAGTCGTAAAAAGTTCAATGAACGCGTGCATGCTTGGGCATACACCCTACAGGCGGATTTTAAGTTTTATGCAGGCTACGGCTTGCTGTTTTTAACGTTTTCTGGATTTCAACAGCAAATACATGGGTACAACATAGATAACCGTATTAATAGCCAAACCTACGAAGGTTTTGAGTGGCTGATCCCAATGGTAGAACCCTACCAGCAGGCCGATGCCCAGATGGGCGGCAGGAAAAAGCAACAACGATGCTTTGATGAAGTTATTCATTATCCGACTCCGAAGTTACGGCAGGCCGGATAAACCTGCCGTGCCGAGTTTAAATTACCACCAGCAAGTTCCTACATGGGCTGCGGCTCCGCCGACGGCACCTAATGCCGCTCCGGAGGCTGCGCCCAACCCTGTACCGATTGCAGGCACAACAGACCCCATACCGGCACCGACAATACCGGATACAATGGCACCTTCTGCCATCGATTTACCGAAATTTTTCCAGCTGCAGGCATCTTCAGAACCACCGGAAACATGGTTCAACTCTTGAGCAGATAAAACTTTCATAACATTCTCCTTGAAATAAATTGAAAAAACGAATCGGACCGATTCTGTATCTATGACCGCCCCCCCTCCCGTTAAGATTCATTCAATCAAGGAAAAACATGAAAAGGATTTTTAAGGTTTTTTTAGGTAAAAATCATATTAAATCAATATCATACTACAATGTTTTACTCCCGTTCAAACAGAACTATAGTGTGCGGAAAACGGTAATGCCGTCTGAAGAACTTTCAGACGGCATCTTTCAACTTAATATTACTTCTTATTACTTCTAAATAAGGAGCAAACAAAGCCGTCTGAAAAAACTTTCTGCCCGATACTACCAAGTAACTACCCCGCCCATGCTTTAGGCTGAACGCCGCTTATGCCTATGCTTTAAACCTGCCATGCTTCAAGGGAATGCGCCCTTGCCGGCAAAGGGGTAATTTTAAATGCGGACGATACCCACTTAGAGAAAGGACGGGGCACAATGGCCTCTGAAACCTATAAACGCTATTCGGTGCTGGTTTCCAGCACGCTGTCGTTTACTGTTTGCTTTATGGTTTGGATGATGCTGGCGGTAGTCGGCATTCCCATCAAAGAAAAACTCGGCCTCTCCGAAACCGAATTCGGCATTCTGGCGGCACTGCCCGTGCTTTCCGGTTCGCTGATCCGTGTGCCGCTGGGCATCTGGACCGATAAATACGGCGGCCGTATCGTGCTGTTTGCTTTGATGATGTTGAGCGTTCCGGCCATTTTTGCCATGCAGTATGCCACCCAATACTGGCACTTTCTGATTATCGGCCTGATGATGGGTTTGGCGGGCGGTTCGTTTTCGGTGGGCACGCCTTATGTGGCGCGCTGGTTTCCGAAAAGCCAGCAGGGCATGGCGATGGGGGTGTTCGGCGCGGGCAATGCAGGCAGCGCGGTCAACAAGTTTCTCGCCCCGGGCCTGATTGCACTCGGCGGCTGGACGTTGGTTCCCGGGGTCTATGCGGGCATTATGCTGGCGATGGCCGTGATTTTCTGGTTTACCAGCTACCACGATCCCAAGCACTTGGTTTCTTCCAGCGTTTCTCTGAAAGAGCAGCTCGCGCTCCTGAAAGACCCGGGCGTGCTGCGCTACAGCCAGTATTATTCTGTTGTATTCGGCGGATATGTGGCGCTGGCATTGTGGATGACCAAATATTATGTGGGCGAATTCGGCCTGAGCCTGCAAACCGCCGCGCTTCTGGCCGCCTGCTTTTCACTGCCCGGCGGCGTGCTGCGCGCCATCGGCGGTTATCTGTCCGACAAGTTCGGTGCGTATAAAGTAACGTGGGCGGTCATGTGGATATGCTGGATATGCTTTTTCATTCTCTCTTACCCGCAAACCGATTTTGTCATTCACGGCAAAAACGGCCCCATCAACCTGCATATCGGCCTGAACGTGGTGGTGTTTACCGTGCTGATGTTTATCGTGGGCATCGCCACCGCCGTGGGCAAAGCATCTGTGTTCAAATTCGTGGCCGACGATTATCCCACCAATATCGGCGCGGTATCCGGCATTGTCGGCTTGGCGGGCGGTTTGGGCGGCTTTCTGCTGCCGGTTATGTTCGGCGCGCTTGAAGACCTCACCGGTATCCGTTCCACCAGCTTCATGCTGCTTTACGGCACTGTGTGCGTGTCGCTGATCTGGATGCATTTTTCATTTAAAACCAAACGCAACAACTGATTTTTCAGACGGCCTGCAGAGGCCGTCTGAAACGCCCGATAAGGAATAGCTATGTCGCATTTGATAGAACGCTGGCAGCCGGAAGATCAAACGTTCTGGCAGAACACCGGCAAAAAAATCGCCCGCCGCAACCTGTGGATTTCCATTCCCGCCCTGCTTTTGGCATTTGCCATCTGGCAGGTGTGGAGCGTGGCGGTGGTCAACCTGCCCAACATCGGTTTCAAATATACCCCCAATCAGCTTTTCTGGCTGGCCGCACTACCCGCCTTATCCGGCGCCACCCTGCGGATTTTCTATTCGTTTATGGTTCCCGTGTTCGGCGGCCGCAAATGGACGGTGATTTCTACCGCCAGCCTGCTGCTGCCTGCCGTGGGCTTGGGTTTTGCCGTGCAAAACCCGGATACCGGCTATATCACCATGATGGTATTGGCGCTGCTGTGCGGTTTCGGCGGCGGCAATTTCTCTTCAAGCATGGCCAATATCAGCTTTTTCTACCCCAAGGCCGAAAAAGGCACCGCGCTGGGCTTAAACGCCGGCTTGGGCAACCTGGGCGTGTCGGCGGTGCAGTTCGTGGTGCCGCTGGTGATTACCGCCGGCGTGTTCGGTGCATTGGGCGGCGAGCCGCAAACCTGGGTGAAAGACGATGTAACCAAACAGATGTGGCTGCAAAACGCCGGCTTTATCTGGGTGCCGTTCATCATTCTTTCCACGCTGGCCGCCTGGTTCGGCATGAACGATTTGGCCAGCGCCAAAGCCAGCTTTAAAGAACAGGCAGTGATTTTCAGCCGCAAACACAACTGGATTATGTGCATACTCTATCTGGGCACCTTCGGCTCGTTTATCGGTTTCGCCGCCGGTTTCCCGCTGCTCACCAAAAGCCAGTTTCCCGGCATCGATCCCGTAAAATACGCCTTTTTAGGCCCGCTGGTGGGCGCGCTGGCCCGCCCGATCGGCGGCTGGTTGTCCGACAAAATCAAAAGCGGCGCACTGATTACCCAAATCGTGTTCGCCGGCATGATCATCGCCGTTATCGGCGTGATTTCCTTTCTGCCCGCCAACGGCGAAGGCGGCAGCTTCTGGGGCTTTTTCGCCTGCTTTATCGCCCTCTTCGCCCTCACCGGCCTGGGCAACGGTTCCACCTTTATGCAGGTGCCGGTGATTTTTCTCAATATGCACCAGCAATTTGCCAAACAAGGTTTGGTTAGCGAAGAACAGGCGCGGTTGGACGCCACCAAAGAAGGGGCGGCAGTTATCGGATTTACCGCAGCCTTTGCGGCCTACGGCGGTTTTTTCATTCCGAAAAGCTACGGCACTTCCATTGATTTGACCGGCAGCGTCAACGCCGCCCTGATCGGTTTCATCATTTTCTATGCGCTTTGTCTGGTGTTGAACTGGTGGTATTACGCCCGCAAAAACGCTGAGGCGAAATGCTGAATAACCCGGGCTTGGAGGAAAAGTCCTCAATATCCCAAAAACGGCAACAGGCAACCGGAAATCCGGCTGCCTGTTTGTTTTGCCGTGATTGATCAATCCTGCGGCTGCGGCACGTTGTGCTGCACGGCATACACCGCCGCCTGCACGCGGCTGGTGAGTTCGAGTTTGCGCAGAATGTTCTGCACGTGCACTTTGATGGTGGATTCGGCCAAATCGAGTTTGCGCGCAATCACCTTGTTGCTGCGGCCTGCGGCCAGATGGCCGAGAATTTCAAGCTCCCGCTGGGTGAGGCTGTCGAGCGCGCCGGCCACGGCGGGTGCGCCGGGGTTGATTAAAGACTGCACCAGCCGCGCAGTCATTTCGGGTGAGAACACATTGTCGCCGTCGGCGGCTTTTTTGATCGATTCGGTTAAAAATTCGGCATGGATGTTTTTGAGCAGGAAACCGCGCGCGCCCAAGCGCATACATTCGGTTAAATCTTCGCTGTCTTCCGAAACTGTGAGCATCACCACGGTTTGCCCGGGACGGCTGCTGAGTATCTGCGCCAAGGCTTCGCGGCCGTTCATCACCGGCATATCCAAGTCGAGCAGCACCACGTCGGGCGCGGCCTGTTCGACCAGCTTCACGCCGCTGAGGCCATCTGAAGCCTCGCCGATCACTTCGAATCCCTCTTTGCGGGCCAGCAGGGCTTTGATGCCGCTGCGGAACAGGGTGTGGTCGTCGATTAAAACAATGCGGATGGGTTCGGTGGTGTGTTCGGTGTTCATAATAAAACTCTTTCTTGTTGCGGCAGGGTAAGGCGGATTAAGGTGTGGCTGCCGGGTTGCGAATCAATCTCCAGCCGGGCGTTGATGCGCAAGGCGCGCTCGCGCATGATGCCCAGGCCGACGTGGCTGCCGGACAGTTCGTTCAGACGGCCTGTGTCGAAGCCTTTGCCGTTGTCGCGTATGCTCATAACGAAATCTTCGTTGTTGTCGAATTCTATATCCACTTGCGCAGCTTGTGCGTGTTTGCGGATATTCGACAGGCTTTCCTGCAAAATAAAAATAAACTGCAACTGCTGATCGCTGCTCAAATCGGGGCCGTCGCCCCGCCAAACCGTGTTCACTTCAACCTGCGTTTGCTGCTCGAATCGTTTGCTCAGGGTTCTCACGGCTTCGGCGAATTCTTTACGGCTGATTTTGGTGCGGAAGTTCAGCAGCAGCTCGCGAACGTCTTCATAGCATTCCTGCACGCCTTCTTTGATAAATTGCAGGTTTTCGCTGATTTGCGCCTGCTCCTGCGCTACCAGCGCGCTCTCGAGCATCTGCACTTGCAGGTTTAAAAAGGTGAGGGTTTGGGCGATGCTGTCGTGCAGCCCCTGCGCCATCAGGTTGCGCTCCTGTAAAACGGCCAGCTGGCGGCTTTCGTCGGCCAGGCGGATATTGCTCAGCACGCCGGCGAGCTGGTTACACAAGTTGCCGATAAGCTCGCGCATGCCGGGTTCGGGTTCGTAAGCTTCTTTGAAATAGAGCGTCATCAGCCCCAGGTCGATGCCGTTATAGCGGATATCGAACACCTGCAAACAATGAAAGCCCGATTTTTCACAACCGGCCAGCTGCGGCCCGGCTTCGGCGGGGCGGGTGAAGATAATCGGCTGCCAGTCGTGCTGCGCCGCTGCGCGGCCGCAGAAGCAGCCTTCCAAACGGCGGCAGGCTTCGGCAGTTTGCAGGTTTTCAGGCAGGCCGCGGTGGGCAACCAAATCCATGCGTTCACGCTCGAAATCGAGCAGGCGTATGCTGCCGGCGTCGGCGGGCACGAGATCCATGATTTTCTCTAAAAAGGTTTCGCCCGCTTCAGCGGCCGTCTGAATACGGCCGAGAAAACGCGAGAAAAAATAAAGCGTGCCCAGCGTGTAGTTTTTTTCGGCCAAATCGCGGGTTTTTTCGGCCACCTCCTGCTCCAGATGGGCATACAGCTGCTGCAGGCGCAGGCTCATCTGGTTGAAGCCTTCGTCCACTTCGGCAAATTCGGCCGAGCCGTCTATCGGCACCTGCACGCCCAGTTTGCCGTCGTGTATGTCGCTCACGCCCTGCTGCAATTGGTCGAGCGGGCGGATAATCCACAAATAAAGCAGCACCACCATCACCATCGCACCGGCCAGCACCAGCACCATCAGGCCGCTTTGGAAAAAGCGCAGCCATTTGGTGTGGCGCGCGTTCACCGACTCTGCCGACAGCACCAGCGCATCGATGGCATCGACAAACTGATCCAGCTTCTGCTCCGGCACGGTGCCGCCACCTGCTGCCGCCCGTTGCAGCATCGGGCGGATTTCGTTTTGCCAGCGGCGGGTGAGCGTTTGCATCTGCTCCTGCACTTCGGGGGTATCGGGCAGAAACAGCGGCCGCGCCGGATCGCCCTCTTTCAACTGCGCGAGCGTGCGGTCGAACCCCTCGATGCGCGCCAAAGCCTCCGTGCCGCGGCCCTCGCTGATCAGCAGCCCCAAACGGTAGGTTTGCATACGCAGGCTGCCCGCATCGTTAATCGCCGCCCCACCGCCTTCCAAGCGCCACGACAGCAGCAGCGTCAGCACAATCGACCCGACCGCCGCCGTTACCCATAAAACGGTGAGCAGTTTGAGACGGGACGACAGGCTTTTGGGGTGTTTCATAACGGTGCCGGATAGGGGGAAAGTTATTCCTATAATTAAAGACTGTTTTAAAGCAGAAAGGTTTTATCACTATGAACGAATTTATGCCGCATGAAAATAGCCCGGCTGTGCTTTCGGGCTAATTCTTTAGAACTAACAGAAAGGCCGTCTGAAACCTTTCAGACGGCCTGAACATAGAAACACCGTTTTTTAATTTTAAAAAACGGTGTTTTGTTTAGGATAACTTAACCATTTTTCGGTTTACGAATGGCTTTGCCGTCCCGCATAGACAAGCCCATCAGGCTCATATTGATAAAGCCTGCAATCAGCTCAACCATTTGAACCGCATGAAACACCCCGTCAAACTCGCCACGCCCCGCTTTGCCGTTTAAAAACAACGCACACGGCACCAGCACAAGCAAACCGTTTAGGGCGATTACCGGCATTCTTTTGCGTTTGGCACTGATTTTGGGGTGTTTGCTTTTACCGCCCATTTTCATGCCTGCCGCCCCTGCCAGTGCCATACTGGCAATCATCAAAATCATCGCATAAACAATGAATTGCTTTAATCGGGCAACTGCCTGATACGATAAAAACAATTCGCTGATAACGGTACTTGTCCAAAACAGCACAATCAGGCCCATTGCCGTGGCGGCGGCGGTTAAATGGACGGTTCGTAAGGTATTGCGGTTCATATTTTATCCTTTCGCTAAAATACAGCAGGCTGCCGAATGGAGATAAATATAGCATACTATGTATTAACATAGCAAGCTATATTTGTGCTAAAATATGCCATTATTTTGTTTTTCAAGGAAATTTAACCATGAAGCCCGAACATTCCGCAGGCTATCTGATGAACCATCTGGCGCGTCAGTTTGCCATTTTATTGACCGAACGGCTGAAACCGCTGGGGATTTCTCCTGCTCAATTTCCCATCTTGCTGTATTTGTGGGAGCAGGACGGATTGAGCCAGCACGAACTGGTGGAAAAAACCGACCTGCGTCAGGCCACCATTGCCAACACTTTGATGAGAATGGAGCGGGACGGTTTGATTGTTGCCGAAAAAGACCCGAACGACAGCCGGGTCAAGCGTTTTAAACTGACCCCAAAATCAAAAAAACTGCAACAAGACAGCACCCGAATCGCCGACGGCATCAACCAAGAAGCGCTGGCTGTGTTAAGCGGTGAAGAACAGGAACATTTTTTACAAATGGCACAAAAAGTCATCGTCCGGCAAAAAAAGATGATGGGCGAATAAGGGTTTTATTTTTAAGGAGAAATAACAAATGATAACGCCATCGCTTTACGGCTATCTCACGGTCTTTCATACCATTGTGGAACAGGGCAACATTTCCAAAGCCTCCCGCAGTTTGCAGGTTTCCGTGCCGTCCGTCAGCAACACGCTCAAAGCTTTGGAAAAAGAGCTGGGGCTGACGCTGTTTCACCGCTCCACCCGAAATTTAACGCTCACCGAAGCGGGACAGCGTTTGTATGACGACACCAAGCCCTTAATCAAAGCGTTGCAAAACAGCATTGAAAACATTCGGGATTTGCGCCAAACCCCGTCCGGGCTGGTGCGGACGACCCTCCCCCGCTTTGCCTATCATCTGCTGGTTAAGCCGTTTTATGCCGAATTCTGCCGGCGTTATCCCGATGTGTTGCTGGAAATTTCGGTGTTTGACGGCACGGTGGACATCGTGCGGGAAGGCTTTGACGTGGGTATCCGCTTCGGCGACAAAATTGAAGACGGCGTGGTGGCAAAACCGTTATTACCGCCGATGAAAGATTGTTTGACGGTTTCAAAAAACTATGCAGACAAATACGGCATACCGCACACGCCTCAGGATTTGCCCCGGCACAAACTCATCGGCTACCGCTTTATCACCGCCAACCGCCTGCTGCCCCTTGAATTGGCGGCAGGCGGGCAAAAAACAGCGATTGAAATGCCCATGTCTTTGATTGTGAATGATGAAACGGATTTGATGACAGACGCGGTACGCCAAGGCTTGGGCATCGGGCGGATTTTTGAAAGCACGCTGGCACTACAGCCCGATAAAGATGAATTTATTCCCGTTTTGCAGGATTATTGGGCGGAATACCCGCCCGTTTACCTCTATTTTCTGCAAAACAGCCAAAAAATCGGGCGGGTGAAGGTGTGGATGGATTTTTTGCAGGAAAAGGCAAAACTCTTTTGGCCGGAAACTTAGGTTTCAGACGGCCTCCCGAAAATCCGTATTTCAAGGGCAAATCAAGCTTACCTGCCTTTCGGCGTATATTAATTTTCCCCCAGGGTCTGTTGACAATTGGCCGGCGAAGCGGTTTTTTGAGGCAAAAACCGCGTATGCAAG
>NZ_JAUMUI010000032.1 GCF_030530745.1 Neisseria sp.
TTGGACGACGGCGCCACCGTGCCCTTTATCGCCCGCTACCGCAAAGAAGCCACCGGCGGCTTGGACGACAGCCAGCTGCGAACCCTCGAAGAGCGCCTCACCTACCTGCGCGAACTCGAAGAGCGCAAACAAACCGTATTAAAAAGCATAGCAGAACAAGGCAAGCTCACGCCCGAATTGCAGGCGGCCATCGAAGCGGCCGACAACAAAACCGCGCTCGAAGACCTCTATCTGCCCTACAAACCCAAGCGCCGCACCAAAGCGCAGATTGCCCGCGAAAACGGCCTGCAACCCTTGGCCGATTCATTATTGGCCGACCAAAACCAAGACCCCGAAGCCGCCGCGCAAAGCTATCTCAACGAACAAGTGCCCGACAGCAAAGCCGCGCTCGACGGCGCGCGCGCCATTTTGATGGAACAGTTCGCCGAAGACGCCGAACTCATCGGCCGCCTGCGCGAAAAACTGTGGGCGGAAGCCGAAATCCACGCCCAAGTGCTGGAAGGCCAAGCCGAAAGCGGCGAAAAATTCAAAGACTATTTCGACCACCGCGAAGCCGTGCGCAGCATGCCCAGCCACCGCGCGCTGGCCGTATTGCGCGGCCGCAACGAAGGCATTCTTCAGACAGCCTTAAAATACCAGCCCGACGAAACCCCGATTACCGAACAGAGCGATTACGAAAAAATCATCGCTCAACACTTCCATATCAATAATGAAAACAAATGGCTGCGCGACACCGTGCGCCTCACCTGGCGCGCCAAAATCTTTCTCTCACTCGAGCTGGAAGCATTAGGCCGTCTGAAAGAAAACGCTGACAGCGACGCCATCACCGTGTTCGCCCGCAACCTCAAAGACCTGCTGCTGGCCGCCCCCGCCGGCCGCCTCACCACCCTCGGCCTCGACCCCGGCTACCGCAACGGCGTCAAATGCGCCGTGGTCAGCGACACCGGCAAACTCTTGGACACCGTGATTGTCTATCTGCACCAAGAAAACAATATGTTGGCTACGCTTGCCGCGCTGATTAAAAAACACGGCGTGAAGCTCATCGCCATCGGCAACGGCACCGCCAGCCGCGAAACCGACAAAATCGCGGTCGAATTGGTGAGAATGCTGCCTGAAACGGGTCTGCACAAAATCGTCGTGAGCGAAGCGGGCGCATCCGTCTATTCCGCCAGCGAACTGGCCGCCAAAGAATTCCCCGAACTCGATGTCAGCCTGCGCGGCGCGGTTTCCATCGCCCGCCGCCTGCAAGACCCGCTCGCCGAACTCGTGAAAATCGACCCCAAATCCATCGGCGTCGGCCAATACCAGCACGATGTCAACCAAAACCAGCTTGCCAAATCGCTCGATGCCGTGGTGGAAGACTGCGTCAACGCCGTGGGCGTAGACGTCAACACCGCCTCCGCGCCGCTGCTCGCCCGCATTTCCGGCCTCAACCAAACCCTTGCGCAAAACATCGTCGCCTATCGCGACGAACACGGCGCGTTTGACAGCAGAAAAAAACTCCTCAAAGTGCCGCGCCTCGGCGAAAAAACCTTCGAGCAGGCCGCAGGCTTCTTGCGCATCAACGGCGGCAAAGAACCGCTCGATGCCAGCGCCGTCCACCCCGAAGCCTATCCCGTCGTCGCCAAAATGCTGGACGATCTGCACATCAAGGCCGCCGATTTAATCGGCAACCGCGAAAAAATCCGCCAAATCAAACCCGCCGCCTACACCACCGAACAATTCGGCCTGCCCACCATCATGGACATCCTCGCCGAACTGGAAAAACCCGGCCGCGACCCGCGCGGTGAATTTCAGACGGCCTCATTTGCCGAAGGTGTAAATGAAATCAAAGACCTGAAAATCGGCATGATACTGGAAGGCGTGGTCTCCAACGTCGCCAACTTCGGCGCCTTCGTCGACATCGGCGTACACCAAGACGGCTTGGTGCACATCTCCGCGCTGGCCGACAAATTCGTGCAAGACCCGCGCGACGTGGTGAAAGCAGGCGATGTGGTCAAAGTGAAAGTGCTGGAAGTGGACGAAAAACGCAAACGCATCGCGCTGACCATGCGCTTGGACGACGAACCCGGCACGCAGGCCAAACGCAGCGGCAGACCGTCTGAAAACAACCGCAGAGGCGATAACCGCAGCGCCAAACCGCAACGGGAAAAAACCGTCGGCAATACCGTGATGGCGGATGCGTTTGCGAAGTTAAAACTGTGATGTTATGCAAGCAACGAGATAAGACAATGTCCAAATTATCCCAAGTACAAAAAGTCATTGCGTTTTTACAGGCAAACCCGCAGCAGAAATTTACCGCAAGACAAATTGCGGAAGCGATTACCACGCAATACGCAGGCGATTACCAAAACAAGAAAGCCGCATTCCCCACCGAGCAAGAATTTATCCAGCAGGTTGTGGCGGAAATTAGTGCACAGAAAAACAGTATCATCAAAGCTTGTCCGGATATCGTGATGCAGGATAAACCGCGCCCGCGCTTATATTGGTATCAAGCCGGTGCTGCTTTATCGGCTGAGCCTGAAGCAATGGCAGAACTTCGCAATGATTCCGAAAGTTACTCGGAGCATGATTTGTATCCCAAGCTGATGCAGTTTTTATCTGATGAATTGGGTTTGTATTGTTTGCGGATTGATGAAAAACGCTCTAAAAACAATCGCGGCGCAAAAGGCAACCAATGGCTGCATCCCGATATTGTGGCCATGCAGACCATGGATAGACAATGGAACGAAGATGTCCGCCAGTGTGTGAAATTGGGTTCCGGGCAAAACGTGGCGTTGTGGTCGTTTGAGGTGAAATTGGCGTTAAACGGCGCCAATGTGCGGGAAAGCTTTTTCCAAGCAGTCAGCAATTCCGGCTGGGCCAATGAAGGTTATTTGGTGACCACAGCCATTATAGGTGAACACACCGAGGAAGAGTTGCGGATTTTGTCGGCATTGCACGGTATCGGTGTGATTATGCTGAATGCCGATGATTTATCTGAAAGTGAAATTTTATTACCCGCCAAGCGTAAAACGGACACCGATTGGCAATCGGTTAACCGTATCGTGGAACAAAATAAGGACTTTGAAACCTTTATCGAATATGTGGCGATTTATTACCAATCGGGAAAAATCGTTGAGAAAAATTGGAACAGATATTAATGATGGACTCTATCCAATGAATTCGACAGCTTGTTAGCAGGTGTTTTGCTGTACCGCTTAACTTTCAGACGGCTTTAAACGCCTTCCCCCCAAAAAAACCTTATAATGCCGCACTTTGAAACTTCCCCTCCCACCATGACCGCCCTACCGCCCCGCCGCCTTTCCGTCGCGCCCATGCTTGATTGGACCGACACCCACTACCGTTATATAGCCCGCCAGATTACGCGCCATACTTGGCTTTACAGCGAAATGATCAATGCCGGCGCCATTATCCACGGTGATAAAAACCGTTTTTTAAAGTTTAACGAAGGCGAGCAGCCGGTTGCCCTGCAATTGGGCGGCAGCGAGCCGGCCGATTTGGCGCAGGCGGCCAAAGCGGGCGAGGCTTACGGCTACAACGAAATCAACCTCAATTGCGGCTGCCCCAGCCCGCGCGTGCAGAAAGGCGCGTTCGGCGCCTGCTTGATGAACGAAGCCGCACTGGTGGCCGACTGCCTCAACGCCATGCAGGATGCGGTGCGGATTCCCGTAACCGTTAAACACCGCATCGGTATCGACCGCCAAAACGAATATGCCGTCGTGCGCGATTTTGTGGGCGCGCTTTCCGTTCAGACGGCCTGCACCACTTTTATCGTCCATGCCCGCAACGCTTGGCTCGACGGCCTTTCGCCGAAAGAAAACCGCGAAGTGCCGCCCTTGAAATACGATTATGTTTACCGCCTCAAGCGCGATTTTCCCGATTTGGAAATCATCATCAACGGCGGCATTACTACCAACGAAGCAATCGCCGCGCATTTGAAACACGTCGACGGTGTGATGGTCGGCCGCGAGGCCTATCATAACCCGATGGTGATGCGCGAATGGGACAGGCTGTTTTACGGCGGCAGCGAAGCGCCTGTTGGCTATGCCGATTTGGTGGAAAAGCTGTTCCGTTACAGCCGCGCGCATATCCTATCCGGCAACGGCGCCACGCTCCGCCACACCGCCCGCCATTATCTCGGCCTGATGCACGGCCTGAAAAACGCACGCGTGTGGCGGCGTATGCTTTCCGATGCTTCGCTTCTGAAAAATAACGACGGCAGCCTGATTCTCGAAGCGTGGCGGGAGGTGGCGAAAGCCAACGGGTTGGATTAACCGCCCTGCCCCGCGCCTGCCATAATTTTTACAGCTTGATGCGCCGACAAACACGCTGATGATTGTCAACCACCTGAGAATATGTTATAAATCTTAGGCAATTTACTCTAAAAAATATCGCACCAAGAGGATATATGGCACACAGCACATTGGCAAACCAGCCGGTTCATATGGATACGGCTGATTTTTTACGACATATCGAAGCGGCTTTCAAACGCATTTTTTCAGACGGCCTCAACCTGATGCACTATCTGCCCGAAAACAAATGGCTCGAGCTGAAGCGTGCGGGGCTGTTGCTGCCGTTTTTGGCCGAGCGGCACGGCGGCAGAAAAAGCAATCAGTTTGAAATCCAAGAAGTGTTGCGCATCGCCGGGCATTACGGCGTGCCCGTTACCCTGCGCACCGGCATCGAGGGTGCGCTGGTATTGCAGCCTTTAATCGAGTTCGGCAACCCGCAGCAAATCGAAACCGGCCTGAAGCTGATTTTCAACGGCGAAGGCGGCGGCCTGGGCATCACCGAGCCTGAAACCTCCGGCGCCGCCATTGCGCGCGAAATGCAGTCTTATTACGAATATCAGGATAACGGCACCGTTTATGTGCACGCCGTCAAATATTGGCAGGGAAACTCGCAAAGCGACTTTCTGCTGGTGGCCGCCAAAGAGCGCAAAAACGGCAAATTATCGAAAACCATCAATCTGTTGCTGGTGCCCAAACAATATATCGGCTATGAAACCCTGAAATCGGAAGGCTTGCGCGCGGTGCGCTATGCGGTCAACCGCATCGATGCGGCCATACCCGCCGATTGCGTGATGAAACTTTCGGAAAACGAAGCCGCCGGCCTGCGCGCCTTTCAAAACATCTTTATCCGCAGCCGCCTGCAACTGGTGGGCATGACCCACGGCGTGATGGAATACATCATCGAAAACCTGCGCCGTTTCGTGGTAAACGACATTAAATTCGTTGATCACGAGCGCCGCCAAATCATGAAACGCCATGCCGTTTCGCAACTGCTTTACCGCTTCACCTGCCGCCACGTCGCCCCCGACCAAGCCGTTGCCCATCAGCTGATGGAAGCCAACATCATCAAAACGCTGGCCACCGAATACACCTACGGCGCGGCGCAGATTTTGCAGAAACTGCTCGGCGCCAAAGGTTTCGAGAGCGGCCACCCCGCCAGCAATATCGCCATCGACATCCGCCCTTTCACCATTTTCGAAGGGCCGAACGATATGCTGTATGCCGAAATCTACGACCAGTTCGTCCGTGCCACCCTTCAGGAAAAAGCGCAAGGCATCAAACCCGATAAAAACCAAACCCTGCTGCAACGCCTGCTGTCGGACCACCGCTTCGCCGCCGTGCGACTGCCCGAACGCAGCGAAGTGCCTGCCGACATTGCCGGTTTTCTGCAACAACACCGCTTGGGCGAAGCCGACGCCGCCGAAAAAGTGTTTCTCGGCAAAATCATCGCCCGGCTGTTTGTGTGGGCGCAGGCCGACAGCCAAGATGCCGCCGCCCTGCTGTTAACCGATGTGCGCAAGGATATGCTGGATTGCCAAGAGCTCGGCGTGTAAAACGCCGGCGGAACCACTTCGCAAAATTTTTCCAATATGCGGTAAATACTCCCCTGCCGCCATTCCAGCGCAGGCGGGAATCAAGTTGAACGAACAATAAGTTACATTTACTCAAATACTTGTTAGATTCCAACATGGATTCCCGCCTGCGCGGGAATGACGGTATAGGAGGTCTTATTTGAATTCACCATATATAGCGAAACATATATCAGAAAACACCAAGGCCGTCTGAAAAACCCTTTCAGACGGCCTTGATGTTTATCACACTGTTTCTATCGGCATCAAACGCCTTTTGCCAATATTCCCAACAAAATTTCCCAGCATTCGCCCACCGTGGCGGTTTCCACACGTTCCCACGGTGTGTGCGCCTTCTATGGTGGGGCCGAAGGAAATCATTTCAACATCTGTCAGGTGCTGCTGCATCAGGCCGCATTCCAAACCGGCGTGCAGCACCTCGGTTGTTGGTTCGCGTCCCAAACGGGCGGCAAATACGGGTTTGGTGGCGGCAAACAGCCTTCGACTAAGCGTCGGGTTTTCAGCCGGGGTAATCGCCCTCAAGCAGCAGCTCGGCGCCGCTTATAGATATTGCCTTTTTCGTCTTGGCGCGCGCCTGCTCCATGATCAGAGCGGCCGACACAGCTTGTAGGTAGGTGCGGCACGGCGCAGATATCGGCAAACCATTATCAAACAGGTTGCGGGGAAAGCTGCCGGATAGGCATCAATCAATCTTCTATAGCGAAACAAAGAGGGTTTCAGACGGCCCTGCCGTATAATGTGCCGAAAACGGAGGATATAATGATGGAACGCGAAAAAATTTATTATGCGGCAGTGATTTTCATCTCGGCGGTTTCTATTCTGCTCAGCCCGTTTTTTTATATGCGCCGCACACGCAGGCAGGGAAACGGGCGATCCGACAAACGCCGCCGCTGGTGCGCGGTGGCAGCCGGCAATATATTGATGGCGTCGGCATTGCTGGCAGTGTGGTGGTTTTGGCTGAGGAGGCAATCATAATCAGCACCGGCCTTGCCCGTTTGATTTTCAGACGGCATACTGCACACTTCACATTACAGAAAACAAATCATGAACAACACCATCCGCCTCGCAGCCGCCGTCCTGCTCTCTGCCGGCACACTGTCCGCACAAGCCGCAACGGTTTACGAATGCGCCCGAAACGGGCAGCGCGTTTACACGCAAAACCCCGGCAGCAACTGCCAAAAAGCAGATATCGGCAAGGTCGGCCTCTATTCGGCATCACCGGCACCTGCCATCCAAACGCAAGGTTCTGTGCAGGAAAACCGCCCGGAAAACCGTTCCGACAGCCAAACAAGGTATCAAGCAGCCCGGCAGCAGCTCGAACAGGCGCAGAAAGCATTGGAAGAAGGCAAACAGGTGCGCTACGGCAACGAGCGCAATTATGTGCGCTATCAGGAGCGCATCAGAAAACTGGAAGCAGCGGTAAACGAAGCCCGGCAGAAACTGAACGAACCGGATAGAGCCAACGAATCCTTATCCGAAGCTTTTTAAGCGCCGGAACTTTAAGGGCCGAAACAAACCGGTGAAAGCAGGCTTTCAAGCAAAAGCCGGAAACTTCTACAAAATGCCGTCTGAATACTTCAGACGGCATTATTTAATATTTGTATGGAAAAAGATTATATCCCGGCCGTCCGGCTGGTTTGACCAAATCCCCACAAAACCCCGAAAACATGATTTAATGGCAGCCTGCCAACCAAACAGAAAACGTTCTTATGGCCCGACACACGCCCATCATCCGGTCGCTGCTCGACACCGATTTATACAAATTCACCATGTTGCAGGTGATTCTGCACCAGTTTCCGCAAGCACACGGCGTGTATGAATTCCGCTGCCGCAACAACGATCAAACAGTTTATCCGCTGGCCGAAATCCAAGCCGAACTAGAACAGGAACTCGATTCGCTGTGCCGGCTGAAATTCAGCCAAAGCGAGTTAGATTATCTGCGCAGCCTGCGTTTTATTAAAAGCGATTTTGTCGATTATCTCGAACTGTTTCAGCTCAAACGCCGCTTCGTGCAAGTAAGCACCGACGACGAAGGCCGTTTGAATATCCGCATCGAAGGCCCGATGATACAGGCGATGTTTTTCGAGATTTATATTCTCGCCATCGTTAACGAGCTTTATTTCCGCCGCCTCGAAACCCCCGAGGTTTTAGCCGAAGGCGAACGCCGCCTGCAGGCCAAAGCCGCCCTGCTTCAAAAACTGGCCACTTCACAAAACCCTGCCGATCCGCCGTTTTTAATTTCCGACTTCGGCACCCGCCGCCGCTATACCCTTGCCTGGCAGGAACACGTTATCAAAACCCTTTATGCCGCCGTGCCCGAAGTTATGCGCGGCACCAGCAACGTCTATCTCGCAAAAAAACTAGGTATCACCCCCATCGGTACCATGGCACACGAATTTTTACAGGCCTTTCAAGCACTTGATGTGCGATTGCGTGATTTTCAAAAAGCCGCTCTCGAAAGCTGGGTGCGCGAATACCGCGGCGATCTCGGCATCGCCCTCACCGACGTGGTGGGCATGGATGCCTTTTTGCGCGATTTCGACCTCTATTTTGCCAAACTGTTCGACGGCCTGCGCCACGACAGCGGCGACCCTTATGTTTGGGGCGACAAAGCCTATGCCCACTACAAAAAGCTCAAAATCGACAGCCGTACCAAAATGCTCACTTTTTCAGACGGCCTCAATATTGAAAAATCATGGGCACTGCACCAATACTTTAAAAACCGCTTCAAAACCAGCTTCGGCATCGGCACCAACCTCACCAACGATTTGGGGCACACCACGCTCAACATTGTGTTGAAACTGGTCGAATGCAACGGCCAGTCGGTAGCCAAACTTTCCGACAGCCCCGGCAAAACAATGACCGACAACAATACCTTCCTCGCCTATTTGCGCCAAGTATTCCAAATCCCCGCCCCCGAATAATGTAAAACGACAAAAGCTTTCAGACGGCCTCAAAATAGATAAACCCCGCCATTTATGATATAAGGCCGTCTGAAACCTCAAACCGATCACAAAGGAAACCACATGATTTCACAAGATTTAAGCGGAAAAACTGCCCTTGTTACCGGAGCATCCCGCGGCATCGGCGCCGCGATTGCCGACACGCTGGCCGCAGCCGGCGCCACTGTTATCGGCACCGCCACCGGCGAAAGCGGCGCCCAAGCCATCAGCGGGCGTCTCGCACAATGGGGCGGGCAAGGCCGCATACTCAACGCCGCCGAACCCGAAAGCATCGAAAACTTAGTTGCCGCCATCGAAAAAGAATTCGGCAAAATCGACATTCTCGTCAACAATGCCGGCATCACCCGCGACAACCTGCTGATGCGCATGAAAGAAGAAGAGTGGGACGACATCATGCAGATCAACCTCAAATCCGTGTTCCGCGCCAGCAAAGCCGTATTGCGCGGCATGATGAAGCAGCGCAGCGGCCGTATCATTAATATCACATCGGTAGTCGGCACCATGGGCAACACCGGGCAGGCCAACTACGCCGCAGCCAAAGCAGGCTTAGCCGGCTTTTCCAAATCCATGGCACGGGAAGTCGGCAGCAGGGGCATCACCGTCAACTGCGTCGCTCCCGGCTTTATCGACACCGACATGACCCGCGCCCTGCCCGAGGAAACCCGCAAAATGTTTGAAGCGCAAACTGCATTGGGCAGATTCGGCGATGCGCAGGATATTGCCGATGCCGTGCTGTTTTTAGCCGGCAGCCAAGCCAAGTACATCACCGGCCAAACCCTGCACGTTAACGGCGGCATGCTGATGCCCTAAACCACGTTCGGCGGCTTTGCCGCTATCCTGTCCGGCAAGCTTGTAATAAAGTAAATAAAATTATTAAAAGCAATTTCTTTTAATTTGAACAGTTTGCTTGAAAACACAAAAAAAACGGCATCAAAACGCTTGCGCGGTATATTGAATTTTGGTTTAATTACGTTTTCGCAAGGCGATACGGGTGATTAGCTCAGTTGGTAGAGCGTCTGCCTTACAAGCAGAATGTCGGCGGTTCGACTCCGTCATCACCCACCAAGTTTTCTGCGCGGAGTGGTAGTTCAGTTGGTTAGAATACCGGCCTGTCACGCCGGGGGTCGCGGGTTCGAGCCCCGTCCACTCCGCCAAATCTTTAAAGAAAAAAAGCACCGCTTAAAACCGGTGCTTTTTCTTTTAAAGGCTTTTTTGCAACTACTTTCAAACGGCCGGATGTTGAAACTTATTCCCTTTTTGAACCGCGTTTCAAATGCCGGCCGTATTCAAGTGCACACTCGGGCTTACCCAGCCCCGTCAAAACGTAAAGATGGGCAGCAGCCGATACGGCCAGGCTTTCCTGTGTATAGCCGCCTTCCAACACCGATACCACGCGTCCTTTCGCACTCTCGGCCGACCTCATGATTTTGTGGGTCAACCAGGCGAAGTCGGCCTCGTGTAAATTCAAACAGCCCGTTTCGTCTTGTTTGTGGGCATCAAAACCCGCCGACAGCAGCACCAGCTCCGGCTTGAACGCCTTCAGGCGCGGCAGCCACTGCTCGCGCACTGCCCTACGGAACATCCGGCTGCCCGTATGAGATGCAAAAACAGTATTTATACAGTTTGGAGCAGGATCAGGGACAGTTTCGGGAAACGGATACAGCCCTTGGCCGAAGCTGTTTAAAAATAAAATGCGCGGGTCGTTTTTAAAGATTTCTGCCGTGCCGTCGCCGTGGTGCACATCAAAATCAATTATGGCAATACGCTGCAGACGGAAATTGGCAATGGCGTGCATGGCGCCCACCGCCACATTGTTGATCAGGCAAAATCCGCCGGCCCGGTCAGTTTTGGCGTGGTGGCCGGGCGGGCGCACGGCGCAGAACGCATTGAAAGCTTCACCCTTCATCACCATTTCCACGCCTTTTATCACTGCACCGGCTGCATAACGGGCGGCATGTAGTGATTCATGACTCATCACCGTATCGTCGTCGAGACGGTAGATTTTACCGGCAGGCGGTTGCACTGATTCCAGAAAACGCAGATATTTGCGCGGATGAACCAAAGCCAGTTGCTTGTCGGCCACTTCGGGAGCCTGCACGGCCTGCATCACATTCCGGATACCTTGTTTCTCAAGCTCCGCCTCAACAGCCGCTATCCGCTGCGGCGATTCGGGGTGGCCGCAACCCGGTTCGTACAGCAAAAACAGAGGATGGCTGATCCATGCTGTTTTGGCCTTACGGCCGAGCAGGCGGCGCAATTTGGTACGCATGTATTTGATAATGTTCATTGCCGTATTCCCGTTTTCAATGCCGCAGCGTAGTTTTCAGACGGCTTTTGGGCAATTTATGGCTGATCCATACTGAAACTTCTTGGAAAAATCCGCCCTGCCCTTTAGAATAGCCTATTTTCGACGGTAATCCAAACGGCTTGCCGCCTGTCAACAATTCAAGGAATGGACAACATGATTGATTTTGCTTATGCCGCCGATGCCGCCCAACCCAATATGCTGATGCAGTTCGCCCCGCTGGTGCTTATTCTGGTAGTGTTTTACTTTCTGATTATGCGCCCGCAGCAAAAGAAATTCAAAGCCCACCAAGCGATGATTGCCGAGTTGAAACGCGGCGACAAAGTGATTTTGGCTTCGGGCTTCAAAGGCACGGTAAATAAAGTGGGCGATCAGTTTTTCACCGTGGAAATCGCACGCGGCGTGGAAGTTGAAGTGGAACGCAACGCCATCGCCGGCAAAGCCGAATAAGCCCGCCGCTTTAAAAGCCGCCGCATTCGTGCTGCGGCTGTTTGTGTTTATAAAATAAAGGTTTAACATGAACCGTTATCCACTTTGGAAATACCTGCTGATTGCCGCCACGATTATTTTGGGCATCATCTACACCCTGCCCAACCTGTTCGGCGAAACCCCGGCGGTGCAGGTATCCACCAACCGACAATCCATCATCATTAACGACCAAACCGAAGCGCGGGTGGCCGCCGCCCTCAAAGCCGCCGACATTCAAACCGACGGTATGTTTGTTGCCGACAATTCACTGAAAGTGCGCTTCAAAGACACCGAAACCCAGCTCAAAGCCCGCGATATTATCGAAAACACTATGGGCGAAGGCTACATCACTGCGCTCAACCTTTTGGCCGACAGCCCCGAATGGATGGCTAAAATCAAAGCCAATCCGATGTTTCTCGGTTTGGATTTGCGCGGCGGCGTACATTTTACTATGCAGGTGGATATGAAAGCCGCCATGCAGAAAACTTTCGAACGCTATTCGGGCGACATCCGCCGTGAGCTTCGCCGCCAGAAAATCCGTACCGGAACCATACGCCAAACCGGAAACAGCCTGGTTATACCGTTTCAAGACGGTACCGATTTGCAGAAAGCGCTGCCGCTGCTGCGCAATTATTTTCCCGAGGCTGCCTTCACGCCCGAAGGCAACAGCCTGACACTGACACTTTCGCAGGAAGTTCTCAATAAAGTGCGTACCGACGCGCTTAAGCAAAACATCACTACACTGCACAACCGTGTTAACGAATTGGGTGTGGCCGAACCGGTTATCCAACAGTCGGGAGCGGAGCGCATTGTGGTTCAGTTGCCCGGCGTGCAAGACACTGCCAAAGCAAAAGATATTATCGGCCGTACCGCCACTTTGGAAGTACGCATGGTTTCCGACGATTCGGCTCAAGTTCAGGCGGCCTTATCGGGTAATGTGCCTGCAGGTTACGAGTTGCTTTACAGCGCGGGCGAGCAGCCGCAGCCCACTTTGGTGAGCAGGCAGGTTGAACTGACCGGCGACAACATCAACGATGCCCAACCCGGTTTCGACGAAATGGGTGCGCCCGCCGTCAACATTAACCTCGACAGCACCGGCGGCAATATTTTTGCCGATCTCACCGCTCAAAACGTGGGCAAACGCATGGCGATGGTTTTAATCGACCAAGGAAAAGCCGAAGTGGTAACCGCCCCTGTTATCCGATCTGCCATTACCGGCGGCCGCGTACAGATTTCCGGCAGTATGAGCACAGCCGAAGCCAACGACACCTCACTGCTGCTGCGTGCCGGTTCGCTGGCCGCACCGATGGAAATTATCGAAGAGCGTACCATCGGCCCTTCTTTAGGCAGAGAAAACATTGAAAAAGGGTTTAATTCAACCTTGTGGGGTTTTGCCGCCGTAGCAGTATTTATGGTGCTCTACTACCGCTTGTTCGGAGTGTTTTCCGTGATTGCACTCTCAAGCAATATTCTGTTTCTGATGGCGATTTTATCGGCATTGCAAGCTACTCTGACGCTGCCGGGTATTGCCGCGCTGGCCTTGACGCTGGGTATGGCTATCGACTCCAACGTATTGATTAACGAGCGTATCCGTGAAGAATTGCGATCGGGAACAGCCCCCCAGCAGGCCATCAACCTCGGCTACCAGCATGCATGGGCCACCATTGTCGATTCCAATATCACTTCACTGATTGCCGGCATCGCCCTGCTTGTTTTCGGCTCAGGCCCCGTGCGCGGCTTTGCCGTAGTGCACTGTTTGGGCATTCTCACCTCGATGTTCTCTTCTGTGGTGGTTTCACGGGCAATGGTCAACCTGTGGTACGGCCGCCGCCGCAAACTACGGCATATTTCCATCGGTTCGGTATGGAAAGCCAAAACCGAAACAGCCGCCAAGGAGTAAACAATATGGAATTTTTCAGAATCAAACGCGATATTCCGTTTATGAGCTATGGCAGGCTCACTACCTTTATTTCACTGCTTACCTTTGTTGCCGCCGTATTTTTCTTAATTACCAAAGGTCTGAACTTCTCGGTTGAATTTACCGGCGGCACGGTAATGGAAGTGCAATACCAACAAGGCGCCGACGTTAATAAGATGCGCGGGCGGCTTGATACGCTGAAGCTGGGCGATGTTCAAGTACAGGCGCTGGGTACCAACCGCCATATCATGATCCGCCTGCCTAATAAAGAAGGCCTTCCTTCGGCTCAGCTGTCCAACAACGTGATGAACCTGCTCAAACAGGACAGCCCCGACGTTACCTTGCGCCAGGTTGAATTTATCGGCCCTCAGGTAGGAGAAGAGCTGGTAACCGGCGGCCTGCTGGCGTTGGGCATGGTAATTGTCGGCATCATCATTTATCTTTCTGTGAGGTTTGAGTGGCGTTTTGCCGTGTCGGCGATTATCGCCAATATGCACGACGTGATCATTATTCTCGGCTGCTTCGCCCTCTTCCAATGGGAGTTCTCACTAACCGTGCTGGCCGGTATCCTTGCGGTGCTGGGCTATTCGGTGAACGAATCGGTAGTGGTGTTCGACCGCATCCGCGAAAACTTCCGCAAGCCGCAGATGCGCAATAAAACCGTGCCGCAGATTATCGATAATGCCATCACCGCCACCATGAGCCGCACCATCATCACCCACGGCTCCACCGAGGCGATGGTGCTTTCGATGCTGATTTTCGGTGGTGCCGCGCTGCACGGCTTTGCCATGGCCTTAACCATCGGCATCGTGTTCGGCATCTATTCTTCGGTGCTGGTGGCCAGCCCGCTGCTGCTGATGTTCGGCTTGAGCCGCGAAAATCTGGCCAAACCGCAGAAACAGAAAGAAGAAGCCGTGGTTTAACAGTTTTGCCGGTATAAACTACAAACCACAAAGGCCGTCTGAAAACATTTCAGACGGCCTTTGTGCTTTGTACAATCCGTATCGGCTTTGAAAGTACTCACGCCGCAGCCGGGCTTGGCTTGTATATGGCGCAAGTGTTTAAAAGGCCGGCACAAATATTCAGCACCGGCATTACACCAAGCCTTTTTTCTCCAAATAGCTTTCGTAGTCGCCCAGATAATGTTCGTAGCCGCCTTTGCCGTCGAGCTCGATGATTTGTGTGGCGAGCGAGGATACGAACTGGCGGTCGTGCGACACGAAAATCAGCGTGCCTTTGTATTTTTCCAGCGCCATGTTAAGCGATTCGATGCTTTCCATATCCATATGGTTGGTCGGCTCGTCCATAATCAGCACGTTGGGTTTCAGCAGAATCAGCTTGCCGTAGAGCATGCGGCCTTTTTCGCCGCCCGAGAGCACCTGCACCTGTTTTACCACATCGTTGCTGCCGAACAGCAAACGGCCGAGCGTGCCGCGGATAACCTGTTCGTCGTCGCCTTCCTGCCCCCATTGGCGCATCCATTCGGTCAGGTTCATCGCCACGTCGAAATCGTTTTCGTGGTCTTGCGGGTAATAGCCCACATTGGCTTTTTCCGCCCATTTGATGCTGCCCGCATCGGCGGTGAGGCCGTCTGAATATTGGCTGTCGAACGCACCGGCCAACAGTTTCAGCAAGGTGGATTTACCCGCGCCGTTGGGGCCGATAACCGCCAGGCGCTCGCCGGCTTCGAGAATGAAATTGAGGTTTTTGAACAACGGGTTTTCAAAGCGCTTGGCCAAACCGTCCACTTCCACGGCCTGGCGGTGCAGCTTGGATTTTTCGTCGGTTTCAAAGCGGATATACGGGTTTTGGCGGGTTGAGGGTTTCACCTCCACCATTTCGGATTTGATTTTGTCGGCCTGCTTCAGGCGGCTGGTGGCTTGGCGGGCTTTGGATTTGTTGGCCGAGAAACGCGCCACGAACTCTTGCAGCTCTTGCAGTTTCTCTTTGGCCTTGGCGTTGTCGCGCATAGCGCGCTCGCGCGATTGGGCCGAAGCCAGCATGTAGTCGTCGTAATTGCCCGGGTAGATGGTGATGCTGTTGTAGTCAACGTCGGCCATATGGGTGCACACTTCGTTTAAAAAGTGGCGGTCGTGCGAGATGATGATCATGGTCGAATCGTATTGGTTGAGCACGCCTTCGAGCCAGCGGATGGTGTTGATGTCGAGGTTGTTGGTCGGCTCGTCCAAGAGCAAAACGTCGGGTTTGGAAAACAGCGCCTGTGCCAGCAGCACGCGCAGTTTGAAGCCCGGGGCGACTTCGCTCATTTGGGCGTTGTGCAATGCTTCTTCAATACCCACGCCGCTCAACAGCTCGGCGGCACGCGCTTCGGCGGTATAGCCGTCGTATTCGGCGAACTTGGCTTCCAGCTCGGCCGCTTTCATGTAGTCGTCTTCGGTGGCCTCGGGGTTGGCGTAAATCGCATCGCGTTCGGTCATCGCCGCCCACATTTCGGTGTGGCCCATCATCACCACGTCGAGCACGCGCATATCTTCGTAGGCAAATTGGTCTTGGCGCAACTTGCCCAAACGCACGCCGTTTTCGATGGCCACTTCGCCGCTGGTCGGCTCCAAATCGCCGCCGAGGATTTTCATGAAAGTAGATTTGCCCGAACCGTTGGCACCGATCAGGCCGTAGCGGTTGCCTTCGCCAAACTTCACAGACACGTTTTCAAACAGCGGCTTGGCGCCGAACTGCATGGTAATGCCGTTGGTAGAAATCATTTGATGTAAACCTTCGCGAATATAAAGATATAAAGTATGAAATTATAGCATATTTGCACTCGGGCGGATTCTGTTTCAGGGCCGTCTGAAAAAGGCTGCAAGGCAATCGGAATATTTTTTCAGACGGCCTAATGCCCGCAACACCACCCCTTCAGCCGGCATTTGAAATTTTTCACATTGATTCAAGTCAATAAAACCGCCCTATCCCGCTTTGCCAACCGTTAAACCGCTTGACGGACAACACTTGTTTTCAATACGATAGCCACCATAAAAAAATTTAAAAAACGGTTTGAAAACGCAACCGTTTTTTAAATTAAAAAAATGACACCGATGTCATTTAACAAAAACAGCAACTGCACACTGAAAAAAGCCTTGGCAAACAAGGCTAGGAATACTTTCGGGGGAAGTGTTTCACCTGTTAATAATTCTGATGCAGCTGTTTACCCAACTTTTTGGAGAATGAATGATATGAAACCCCAAAAGATCCTGCCTTTCGTATGTGCTTCCCTCTTCGCCGCCCCTGTTTTGGCGGCAAACACAGCGGCCGCACTAGCCACTACCGATGATTATGTGAACGCCGGTGCAAAACGCGCTTCAAGCGATTACAACGTTATCCCCGACCGATTCGGTGCCCACGGTACCATCCGCGCCCGCGCCGACTCCGGCGATACAGCGGCCAACTATGCAGCCGAAGACAACGCCAAAAACAACACAGCCAGCCATCTGAACGCCGATTTATGGTTTTCCGCCCGCGTTTATAAAGACTGGAAAATCGTTACCCAAATCGAGCCGCAAATCGATTTGGAAACCGGCAAGTTCAACGGCGACCACGATGTTCCCATGAACAAGCTTTACGCCGAAGGCACGGTTTACGACAAAGTCAAAGCCCGCGTGGGCAAATTCGGTGCCTTCTCTTCATACGGCCGCGTGCTCGATAATGAAGTAACCGGCGCAGAATTGTTTTTCGACTACAAATACCCAACCAAAGTGGCTGTTGCCCGCGTAACCAAGCATTTAAACGACAACCCGTGGGGTGTGGAAGTCCGCCGTGAAGCAATGGTATCCGCCCAAACCGTGATTCCCGTTGGCGACACAGCCAACATCGGCGCCACCGCCGTTTACCTGAACAATGTAAAACAGCCCGACAACAGCCGTAAAAACGCCGTCTTCGGCGAAGTCGGCGCCGACGTAAAACTCAACGATGATTGGAGCGCAATGGCCGCCTACAGCCGCTCCAACCTCACCGGCGTGAAAGACAGTGCGGGCAAAAAAGTATCACCCGACGGCATTTTTGCCGGTGTGAAATTTAAAAACGCCGGATGGGAAACCCGCAACTCTTACGACGTATTTTTCAACCTGCGCCGTGTCGGCGCAATGTCGGGCATTTCATCGGTTGAAGACTACAGCAAAAACGTACAAGGCGCGCAAATCGGTTTCAACTACGTTCCCTATAAAAACTTCAAGCTCAATGCTTTCTACCTGCACGGCAAACAGGTTAACGCCACAGTCGGCAGCAGGAAGCAAGACGTAAACGTGGTGCGCAGCCAAATCGAATACAAATTCTGAACCCGTATAACGCTTCGCAAACAAAGGCCGTCTGAAAAACTTTCAGATGGCCTTGCTTCATTCAAAAAACGTTATACCGAAACAAACTTATCAAGCAGGCATAGCCCCTTCGTTTTGATAAAGCGTAAACAGCGGCACACCACGATTGCGGATATTGGCACCGCCGGGCAGATCGGTAAATTCCAAAATCGCCGCCGCCTCGATGATTTCACCGCCGAGTTTGCGGATTAGCTCAATGCCTGCCTGCATGGTACCGCCTGTGGCCACCAAATCGTCCACCAACAACACGCGCGCGCCTTTCTGAACGGCATCGGTATGGATTTCCACCGTTGCCTCACCGTATTCCAGCGCATAACTTTGCGAAAGCGTTTCAAACGGCAGCTTGCCTTTCTTGCGGATAGGCACGAAGCCCACATTCAGCTGGTAGGCCAAAGCCGCCCCGATGATAAACCCGCGCGCATCCAAACCGGCCACCACGTCGATTTTCTGCCCCATATAGCGGTAAACCAACAAATCCACCAACAGGCGGAAATATTCTGGGCTTTGCAATACAGGCGTAATATCATGAAATAAAATGCCTTTTTTCGGCCAGTCGGGCACTTTGCGGATTTTTTCATACAGTTTTCCCACGCCCATCACATCGGGATGAATCAACATATCTGCTTTATCCTAAATTCGGTAACCAATAAATCGGCAATTGTAGCAAAGCTTGACATTCGTTGTCGCCCCGTCTGCCGCTGTGGCATAATAAGCGGTAATTTCCCTCCCGGCCCGTTACCATGCAAGCATCATCCAAAGGCAATATTTTCATTATCTCCGCCGCCTCCGGCACCGGCAAAACCACGCTGGTTTCCCGCCTTACCCGACACCACAACGATATCCGCGTATCGGTTTCCCACACCACCCGCCCTCCCCGGACAGGCGAAGAACACGGCCGCCATTATTATTTTGTCGGTACCGCAGAATTTGAAAAGTTAATCGGCGAAAGTGCCTTTCTCGAACACGCCAAAGTGTTCGACAATTATTACGGCACCAGCGTGGAAGGCGTGAACCTGCTGCGCGGACAGGGTTATGACGTGATTTTGGAAATCGACATCCAAGGCGCCGAACAAGTGCGCCGCGTGTGGCCCGATGTGTGCAGCATCTTCATTCTGCCGCCTTCGTTTAAAGTTTTGGCCGAACGGTTAACCAGCCGCGGCACCGACGGCCCCGAAACAGTAACCAAACGCCTGAGTAAGGCACGCCGCGAAATCGAACAGGCGTTTTTATTCGATTATGTTGTCGTAAACAACGATTTGGCCGAGGCCGAAGCAGACCTGCTTTCCATCATTAAATCGCACCGTCTCAAACAATCCTCACAACGGCTGTTTATTGAAAACCTGTTGGAAAATTCTTAAAAAACAGCGACAATATAACTTCATCCTCCTCTTAACCTTTCATAACGAGAAAGTATCCGACAAAATGGCACGAATCACCGTAGAAGACTGCGTTACCAAAATCCCCAACCATTTCGACCTCACCCTTACCGCAGCCCGCCGCGCCCGCCAGCTTGAAAACGGCACCGCGCCTCTGGTTGACGATGTGCGCAACAACAAGCCCACCGTTACCGCCCTGCGCGAAATCGCCGCCGGCGAAATTACCACAGAGCTGCTCAAACGCAGCAAATAACCGCACAAGGCCGTCTGAATGCGTGCGCCGCAACCCACCGCCCCATACGATCCGTTAACGGCCGAAGCCCGCAGCCTGCTGTTCCGTACGGCATCTTATCTGAACAGCAAAGAGCAGGAACAGCTTGAAAAAGCCTGCGCCTTTGCTTTTTATGCCCACGACGGCCAAACCCGCAAAAGCGGCGAGCCCTACATTACCCACCCGCTGGCGGTTGCCGCCCAACTGGCCGTGTGGCATATGGACATACAGGGGCTGTGTGCCGGAGTGATGCACGATGTGCTTGAAGACACCGGCGTTACCAAACTTGAAATGGCCGCCGGATTCGGCGAAACCATTGCCGAAATGGTCGACGGTCTCTCCAAACTCGAAAAACTCGAATACGACAGCCAGGCCGAGCATCAGGCCGAAAGTTTCCGCAAGCTGATTCTGGCCATGACCAAAGACGTGCGCGTGATTGTGGTGAAACTTGCCGACCGCCTGCACAATATGCGCACGCTCGGCTCGATGCGTCCTGAAAAGCGCCGCCGTATCGCGCAGGAAACGCTGGAAATCTATGCTCAAATCGCCAACCGTATCGGCCTGAACAACGCTTATCAGGAATTGCAGGACTTATCTTTCCAAAATCTGCATCCGCGCCGCTACGAAACCCTGCAAAAAGCCATGAAGGCCAGCCGCCGCAACCGTCGCGACGTGGTCGGCAAAGTATTGCGTGCTTTCAGCGTGCGCCTGGTTGACGCCAATATCGAAGCCAAAATCAAAGGCAGGGAAAAAAACCTTTACAGCATCCACCAGAAAATGCAGGCCAAAAACCTGCGTTTTGCCGATGTGATGGATATTTACGGCTTCCGCGTAATCGTTAACAGCATTCCCGCCTGCTATGCCGCACTGGGCGCCCTGCATAACCTGTACCAACCCAAACCCGGCCGCTTCAAAGACTATATCGCCATTCCCAAAAGCAACGGCTACCAAAGCCTGCACACCACTCTGGTCGGCCCCTACGGCCTGCCCATCGAAGTGCAGATACGCACTTGGGAAATGGATGCCGTGGCCGAAGGCGGTGTGGCGGGACATTGGATCTACAAATCAGGAGAAAGCACCGTCGATCAGGCCACACTGCATACCAACCGCTGGCTGAAAAACATTCTCGACCTGCAGGCCGGCAGTGCCAACGCCATGGAATTTTTCGAAGCCGTTAAAGTCGACTTATTCCCCAATGAAGTGTATATCCTTACACCAAAAGGGAAAATTCTGGCGCTCCCAAAAGGTGCCACTCCTATCGATTTTGCCTACGCAGTACACACCGATGTCGGCCACCGTACCGTGGCGGCCCGTGTCAACGGCACCATGATGCCGCTGCGCACAAAATTAAAAACCGGCGATTCGGTGGAAATCATCACCTCCGAGCAAGCCAAACCGAACCCTGCATGGCTCAATTTCACCGTTTCCAGCCGTGCCCGCAGCGCTATTCGGAACTATATCAAAAATATGAACCGCAAAGATGCGGTAACCTTGGGCGAAAACCTGCTGCAAAAAGCCCTTTCCAGCCTGCTGCCGCAAAATATCCTGCTTTCAGACGGCCTGAAAGAAAAATATCTGGAAGACCTCAACAACAAACAAACCACGTTTGAAGACGTGCTCTATAACGTCGGAATGGGCCACACCCTGCCCGTTACCGTAGCCATGCACATCGCCGAACTTGCCGGCGAACATTTCGGCGGCGAAGTGCGCTTAAGCCCGATTAAAATCAACGGAGGCGAAACCGGCCGCGTACATCTGGCACAATGCTGCCAGCCCCTGCCCGGCGATGCCATTCGCGCCTTGCTGATTAAAGATAAAGGGCTGGTTATCCACCGCGACACCTGCCCCAATATACTGAAAGCCGATCCGGACCAACAGCTTGATGCCGGTTGGGAAAGCTTCACCGATCAAAGTTTCCGCACCACGCTGGTAGTCGGTTCCCGCGACACCCGCGGCCTGCTGGCTTCGATGGCTCAGGCGATTTCATCATCAGGTGCCGATATCGAATCAGTGGAAACACCGCAGAAACAACCCGGCATGGAAGGATTTATCGAATTCAAATTTTTCCTGAAAGTGAAAAGCACCGATCAGCTCAACGGCATTATCCGCGCCCTGCATACCATTCCGCAGGTGCAGCGCATCGTGCGCGTTTGACAATATCAAACCGACATATTATGGTCTGAAAAAAACTGAACTGCACCTCAAAAGTTGGACACCACCCCAACTAAAAAAGGTGCAGTTTTCTTATGTTCCAAGATACCCCATACTTCAAAAGAGGATGAGCTACAGACCTGTTTTAGAGGAGTAGGTTCTGCAATGATCTGTTTGACAGCATCCGTCATTTTGCGTGCGGTTTTGTTTTTTGGTGTCATAATGTGTGCTGTACCTGCCGGTGGCAATATAGCTAATCAACTTAATAATCGATACAGGTTCGAAACAGCAAATCAATATCCT
>NZ_JAUMUI010000052.1 GCF_030530745.1 Neisseria sp.
TCGGCATATCAGAAGCTTATCATGAAATTTGATGATTTTGCTTCCTAAGCCCCAATGAAATTATCAGTAATGAGGCTAAAAGCCATTCGAGTTCCATGATTCTTTGCAATAATCCATTGCTAACTTTTTCTAAAATATCAGTCACTTAATTTTCCTTTGATATTCAAATTCTCACTGCGTTGTCCTGAGATGATTCTCTCTTGTAAGTCGGGCATAAATGCCCGACCTACGCGTTTTCTCAGACAGGCATTTTCAGACGGCCTCCTCCACCGCCCCCAATTCCAACAACACCTGAAACCCATCATTGATATACCGCTGGTCGGGCGCTTCGAGAAACGGGAATGCGGATACATCGCCCAAGTTCAGTGCAGCCATGCGCAGGATTACCGCCGCCAGATTGCTGCGGATGATTTCGGGGTCGGTAAATGCGTTGCGCTGTTCAAAATCTTCTTCTGAATACAATCGGATACACACGCCGGCGGAAACGCGGCCGCAGCGGCCGGAACGCTGGCGGGCGGCGGCCTGCGAGATTTTTTCTACGTGAAGCTGCTCCACTTTGGCGCGGGCGGAATAGCGTTTCACCCGCGCCAGGCCGGTGTCGATTACATATTTGATGCCCGGCACGGTGAGCGAGGTTTCGGCGACGTTGGTGGCCAACACGATGCGGCGTTTGGTGCCCGATGGGTGAAAGATTTTGTGCTGTTCGGCATGCGACAAACGAGCGAACAGCGGCAGGATTTCGTCATCGCGGCGCAGCGGCGATTTGCGTAGGGCTTCGGCGGCTTCGCGGATTTCGCGTTCGCCGGGCAGGAAGACGAGGATGTCTCCTTCGCCGTGCTGCGCCAGTTCGTCGGCGGCGTCCACGATTGCATCGGTAATTTCGATTTCGGCCTCGTCTTCGTCCGCCGTGTGCAGCGGCCGGTAGCGGATTTCGACGGGATAGGTGCGCCCGCTCACTTCCAGTACGGGGGCGTTGTCGAAATGCTTGGAAAAGCGCTCGGCATCGATGGTGGCCGAGGTGATGATGACTTTTAAATCGGGGCGGCGCGGCAGCAGCTGTTTCAGGTAGCCCAGCAGAAAATCAATGTTCAGGCTGCGCTCGTGCGCTTCGTCGATGATGATGGTGTCGTAGGCGGTGAGGTAGCGGTCGGTTTGTGTTTCGGCCAGCAGGATACCGTCGGTCATCAGTTTCACATAGGCATCGCGCGAGGTGTGGTCGTTGAAGCGCACTTTGTAGCCGACTACTTCGCCGATGTTACTGCCCAATTCTTCGGCAATCCGCTCGGCAACGGAACGCGCAGCCAAGCGGCGCGGCTGGGTGTGGCCGATTAAGCCCGCCGTGCCACGCCCGAGTTCGAGGCAGATTTTCGGCAGCTGCGTGGTTTTGCCGGAACCCGTTTCGCCGCAGACGATGGTTACCTGGTGGTTGGCGATGGCGGCTTTAATGTCGTCCAAACGCCCGTGCACCGGCAGCGTGCCGTCATATTGCGGACGGGGCAGCGCGGCTTGGCGTTTTAAATAGGTTTCGTGCGACTTGCGGTATTTTTGCTGCACGGCTTCCAACCCACCGAATTTTTTCGGGTTTTTGAAGGCGGTTTGCAGGAAATGGCGGTCGCGGGCGGGAACACGGGTGAAGTCGGGCTGCATGGGAAACAAGGAGAAAAAAGGAAATGATTATAGTAGAAGGCCGTCTGAAACATTTCAGACGGCCCGGGCAGTGTAAGACAAATTTGACGGGCTTACCATGTTTTACTGCTGATTTTTTCCAAACCCGATGAGACTTCTGCGCGCAGGCGGCGGCCTAAAAGTTTGCTGAAATTGTCTTCGGGCGTGTAGTCAACCAGTTTTGGGGCTTTGACCACGTCGCGGGCTACACTGTATACGCTGCCGTAATCGTCGATTAGGCCGATCTGCTTGGCTTCGTTGCCGGTGTATACCCTGCCGCTGAAAACATCGGGGTTTTCTTTTTCTTTCAGGCGGCTGCCGCGTCCGAGTTTCACGGCTTTGATAAATTCCCTGTGGATATCGGCCAGCATCTGTTCCCAGATTCTGACCTGTTCGGGTGTTTCGGGAGAGAATGGGTCTCCCATGCCTTTATTGCCGCCGGCGGTTTTAAGGCGGCGTTTTACGCCGATTTTTTCCATCAGGCCGGTCAGGTCGAAGCCGCCGCTGATAACGCCGATGCTGCCGACAATACTTGACGGATCGGCATAAATTTTATCGGCCGCCGAAGCAATGTAGTAACAGCCGGAGGCGCACACGTCTTCGGCCACAACGTAGAGGGGAATGTTTTTATGCTCCCCTTTCAGACGGCGGATTTCGTTGAATGCGGTGTTGGAAACCACGGCCGATCCCCCGGGGCTGTTGGCGCGGATAATGATGCCTTTCACTTTGGGATTGCGGTAGGCCGCTTCCAAACTGTCGCTCAGCATGGCGGTTTGATCTTCGCTGTAGTCGCCGCCGATGGTTCCTTTCAGTGAAATAACGGCGGTGTGCTCCTCCCGGGTGTTGACCAGTTGGCTGCCGCCCGATTTGCTGTCGCTGCATGAATTGACGGCAACCGCCAGAAAAAACAGCATCCATACGGCACGCCAGAGGTTGCGCCAGAAGCGGTTTCGGCGCTGCTCTTTATAGGCTTCGAGCAAAACGTCGCGCAGGGTGCTGCGTTCCCAGTTTTCGCCCGACGGAACCGGGTTGGCGGGCGGTGTGTTGTTGTCGTTGCGGATTCGGTATTGCATAAAACAGGCTTTCTGATGATGAAATGCCACTTATTGTAGACGAATCAAGGCCGTCTGAAAACCGAGCGCTGCCGGAGCGGTTTTCAGACGGCCTTGATTATTTTCAGGCGGTGTGGAAATATGGTTGCTAGGGTCTGTCGGCATTCAACGCAATGGCGGTATTTTTGGCCAAAACACCCCGCCTGCGGCGTTAGGCAGCGTAGCGGACTTGCGAAGCTAAAATGCCCGCAAGGTGTTCAACCTTGCTGCGCTTTTTGTCTTGCATACGCGGTTTTTGCCTC
>NZ_JAUMUI010000033.1 GCF_030530745.1 Neisseria sp.
CATTACTTAAATCATTACTTAAATCATTGTTGTATCATAATTATTGTAAGGCCGTCTGAAACGGTGAAACAAGTTTTCCTTTATTAAAGCGCCGATTTTACCCATCTCACATTGAAACTGTTGGTAGCGGGCAACCGGCGCTCTGTTTTTTGTTTTCTTCTGAAAAATCAATCCGACAGGCTGCGGTAGCAGGCATCGTAGCTTTCGGCGGCTTTGTGCCAGCCGAAATCCTGCTGCATCGCCTGTTTGCGCACCGGCGCCCATGCACGCGGTTTGCGCCACAAGGCAAGGGCACTGTCTAAAGCCCAGCCCAATGCGTCGGCGAGCGGATCGTCAAACACAAACCCGGTAGCGGTTTTGCTTTTCAGCGTTTCTTCGTTGACCGCCACAACCGTATCGGCCAGCCCGCCGGTGCGGCGCACCAAAGGCAGCGTGCCGTATTTCAGGCCGTAGAGCTGGGTGAGGCCGCAAGGCTCGAAACGGCTGGGAATCACAATCACGTCGCCGCCGCCGATTAATTGGTGCGCCAGCTCTTCGTTATAGCCGATATACACGCCGGCCTGCTGCGGATACTGCTCGGCCAGCCGCACGAACGCCTGCTCCAGTCCCGGATCGCCGCTGCCCAAGAGGGCAAACTGCAAATCGGGATTGGCCGGAAGCTTTTCGTGCAAAGCCTCCAGCAGCAAGTCGGCACCTTTCTGCGGCGTGAGGCGCGATACCGCCACAACAAGCATGGCTTTATCGTCGGCATTCAGGCCGAAAAATTCCTGCAGGGCTTTTTTGCAGGCCTTTTTACCCTGCATGGCTTTGGGGTGGAAGGTTTTGGCCAGTGCGGCATCGGTTTGCGGGTTCCAAACCTTGTCGTCCACGCCGTTGAGCACGCCGCTCAAACGGCCTTCCTGTTTGCGGGTGTAGAGCAGGCCCGACATGCCGTTGGCCGCCGGTTCGCGGGTGATTTCGCCGGCATAGGTGGGACTGACGGTGGTAACGTGGTCGGCGTAAAACAGGCCGGCTTTCAAAAACGAAATCTGGCCGTGGAACTCCACGCCGTCCACATGGAACATTTCCCACGGCAGCCCGACTTCGCCCAAGTGTTTCGATTGGAACATGCCCTGATAGGCGATGTTGTGGATGGTGAACACGCTTTTGATATAGGCGTTCCACGCGTTGAGGTAGGCGGGCGCCAAGCCGGCCTGCCAGTCGTGCGCGTGCAGGATGTCAGCCCTGCCCCACACTTCGTCGAGGCCGGTGGCCAGCGCGGCGGCGGCCCAGCCCAAAACGGCGAAACGGATCACGTTGTCGGCATAATCGGAATAATGCTCGTTGTGGTAGGGGTTGCCGGGGCGGTCGTAAAGGTGGGGGGCATCGATGAGATACAGCCCCAAACCGTTGTATTCGGCGTAACGCACGGCGATATGGCCGCCGAAAGTGTCGCGTTCGGCCACCAATGCGGCATCGGGCAGCAAATCGCGCACGTGGCGGTAATAAGGCAGCACCACGCGCACATCATACCCCTGCGCTTTCTGTGCGAACGGCAGCGAACCGAGCACGTCGGCCAGCCCGCCGGTTTTGATTAAGGGATACAGCTCGGAAGTTGCATGCAGGACTTTCATCGGAATATTCCTTTAGTTTATCGGTGTGGAAAAGGTTTCAGACGGCCTTAAAGTATTTTTGTAAAGGCCGCCTGAAAACCGTTTAAATCAAATAATCGCCTTTTTCCGCCTGCTCTCTCACGGCGGCTTTGTTTTTTTCTTCCAGCGCCAGCCTTTCCAGCATCGCGGGCGTAACCAGCACCACTTCGCCGCTGGAGCTGATGCGGAAGCGTTCGGCGTCTTCTTCGGGGTTGATGCCGATTTTCATGCCGTCGGGAATCACGCAGTTGCGTTCAATGATGCAGTTTTTCAGGTGGCAGTTTCTGCCGATATACACGCCCGGCAGAATCACGGCCGAATCAATCACCGAATCTTCGTTGACGGTTACGCGGTCAAACAGCACCGATGAAGTGATTTTGGCATCGGTAATCAGGCAGCCGCCGCTGACCAGCGAATTGTCGAGCGTGCGGCAGTTGCGGTCTTTATAGAAAAACTTGGTCGGCATCGGCTGGGTGGGCAGGCCGATAACCGGCCAGTTGCGGTCGAACAGGTTGAGCTGCGGGTGTTCGGTTACCAAATCCATATGGGCGCGCCAGTAGCTGTCGAGCGTGCCCACATCGCGCCAATAGATGCTGCCCTCGGCATTGCGCCCCGTGCACGAACGCTCGAACGGGTGTGCATAGAGCACGCCGTCTTCAAGCGCACGCGGAATCACGTCTTTGCCGAAGTCGTGGTGTGTGTCTTCCTGGCACACTTCTTCTTCGAGGGCTTTGTAGAGATAGTCGGCATCAAACACATAAATGCCCATCGAGGCGAGCGAATGGTCGGGTTTTTCGCGCATGGCGGGCGGGTCGGACGGTTTTTCCACAAATTCCTGCACTTTGAGGTTTTCGTTAACCGCCATAATGCCGAACTCTTTGGCCTCGCTGCGTTTCACTTCTATACAGCCCACGGTGCATTTGGCGCCGCTGTAGATGTGGTCGCGTATCATCTGCATATAGTCCATCTTGTAGATGTGGTCGCCCGCCAGAATCAATACATATTTGGGCTTGTAGTGCTCTTTCATAATCGACACGTTCTGCCACACCGCATCGGCGGTACCGCGGTACCACATGCTTTCGTCAACCTGCTGGCGCGCGGGCAGCATATCGACGAACTGGCCGCGCTCGCGCGGCATAAACGACCAGGCGTGCTGGAGGTGGCGCAACAGCGAGTGGGCCTCGTATTGGGTAATCACGCCGATTTTGAGCAGGTTGGAATTGAGACAGTTCGACAGGGTGAAGTCGATGATGCGCCAGTTGCCGCCGAAATAAACGGCGGGTTTGGAACGGCGGTCGGTCATTTCATAGAGGCGCGAGCCGCGGCCTCCGGCCAGAATCAGCACAAGGGTGTTTTTGGCGATGTCGGTGTTGTGCAGCATGCGTTCAGGCTCATAAGACAGGGGTTTCTCTTTGCGGGTGTTCATAAAGCTTCTCCAATTTGTGAAAAAATCCAAATGCCCATATCCGGCACGGTACATTCGGCGTGGTTAATCCGGGCCTGCGCCGGCGCGAGGCGGCACACCCATTCTCCCTTCGGTAAGACGTATGTTTGCGGGCTGCGTTTGGCGTTAACCGCCAACAGCCACTTATTATCGATTAATACCTGCAGCGACTTGGTTTCGCGGTTTTCCCAATCGCGGCTGTTCATTTCGCGGCCGTCTGAAACCAGCCAGTGCACGCGCTCCGCGCTCCACCACACGTCTTCGCCCAACAGGCCGATTTCGCGGCGCAGCGCCAGCAGGCTTTGCACGTAGCGTTCCAAATCTTCATCGCGCCCGGCCCAATCGAGCCAGGTGGTTTCGTTGTCTTGGCAATAGCCGTTGTTGTTGCCCCGCTGGCTGTTGCCGAACTCATCGCCGCCCAGCAGCATGGGCGTGCCGTTGGCCAGTAGCAGCGAAGCGAGCAGTGCTTTGGCCGTATATAAGCGGGATTGACAAACGGCGGCATCATCGGTTTCCCCCTCTGCGCCGTGGTTCCAACTCAAATTATGGCTGTGGCCGTCGCGGTTGCCTTCGCCGTTGGCTTCGTTGTGCTTTTCGTTGTAACTGACCAGATCATGCAGGGTAAAGCCGTCATGTGCAGTGATAAAGTTAATGCCTGCCGAAGGCCGTCTGCCGTCGCGCCTGAAAATGTCGGAAGAGCCGGCCAGCCGCTCGGCAAATGCGCCGAGGTTGCCGCTCTCTTGCACCCAAAACGCGCGCATATCGTCGCGGAAGCGGTCGTTCCATTCGGCAAACGGATAGGGAAACTGCCCCAGCCGGTAGCCTCCCCCGCCGATGTCCCACGGCTCGGCAATCAGTTTGCGCCCCGCCAGCACCGGGTCTTGCGCCACGGCTTGAAAAAAGCGCCCGCAGGTGCGGAAGTCAGGCTCGCGCCCCAGCACCGCGCCCAAATCGAAGCGGAAGCCGTCGATGTGGAATTCTTCCGCCCAATAACGCAGGCTGTCCATCACCCAGCGGGTAACGTGGGTTTGCGACACTTGCAGGGTGTTGCCGCAGCCCGTCCAGTTGCAATAACCGTTGCAGGTCAGCCAATACCAGGCCGGGCCGTCGATACCGCGCTGGCACAGCATCAGCCCCGTTTCCAAATCCTGCTCGGCGGTGTGGTTGTACACCACGTCTAAAATCACTTCGATGCCCGCCGCGTGCAGTGCTTTGACGGCGCGGCGCAATTCGTTTGCCGCATCTTGCGGGTTGGCGGCGTAGCGCGGCTCGACGGCGAAATGCGAATAGGTGTTGTAGCCCCAATAATTGACCAAACCGCGTTTTTGCAGGTGGTATTCGTCGAGGTGCAGGTGCACGGGCAGCAGCTCCACCGCGGTAACGCCCAAATCTTTCAGACGGCCTATCACTTGTTTGTCGGCCAGCGCGGCATAAGTGCCTGCATCCGGCAAACCGGGCACCAGTTTGGTCAGCCCTTTGACATGGGCTTCGTAAATCACGGTTTTTGCCCACGGCACGTTAGGGCGCACATCGCCCTGCCAGTCGAACCCGCTTTTGCCCGTTACCACGCTTTTGGGGGCAACGGCGGCATTGTCGCTCACATCGTCGTAACGGAACCACGCCAGTTCGGCCTCATTGCGGTAATGCGCCGTGCCCGCCACCGCTTTCGCATAGGGGTCGAGCAGCAGTTTCTGCGGGTTGAAAAACAGCCCCGACGCGGCATGGCCGCTGCCGTACACCCGATAACCGTAACGCTGCCCTTCCCCCACGCCTTCGGCAAAACCGTGCCAGATATGGCCGCTGCGGGCCGGCAGGGGCAAACGGGTTTCGCCGCCGTTTTCGTTAAACAGGCACAGCTCTACCTTATCGGCGTGCGAAGAAAACAGCGCAAAATTGGTGCCGTTTGCTTGAACGGTGGCGCCCATCGGGTATGGCAGGCCGTCTGAAAGGGTTTTCACTGGGTTTAACTCTTTAAATATCCGTTTATCTGTTTGGATTCATAGGCCGTCTGAAAACCTTATTCCTTATCCAAATACAGCCAAACCGTGGCCAGCGGCGGCAGGGTTAAGTTGAGCGACTGCGGTCTGCCGTGCGATTGAACCGCTTCGGTGGCGACGGCGGCGCCCTCTGCCGTATGCACGCCGCTGCCTTGATATTGCAGGCCGTCTGAATTCATCACTTCGCGGTAGGTGCCTGCGGCGTTTACGCCGATGCGGTAGTTTTCACGCACCACGGGGGTGAAGTTGCTTACCACAATCAGGCGGTTGCCTTCGCGGTCGCGGCGCTCGAAGGCAAACACGGAATTGTTGCCGTCGTCGGCCACCAGCCACTCGAAGCCTTCGGGCCATTGGTCGAGCTGGTAGAGCGGCGCATGGCTGCGGTAGGTATGGTTGAGGTCGCGCACGTAATCCTGCACGCCTTTGTGCCAGAGGCCGCCGTGCGCTTCTTCGAGCAGGAACCAATCAAGCGCTTCGTTGTAGTTCCATTCGCGGCCTTGGGCGAACTCGCAGCCCATAAACAGCAGTTTCTTGCCGGGATAGCCCCACATAAAGCCGTAATAGGCGCGCAGGTTGGCGAATTTCTGCCAGGCGTCGCCGGGCATTTTGGCCAGCAGCGAACCTTTGCCGTGCACCACTTCGTCGTGCGAGATCGGCAGCACGAAGTTTTCGCTGTATTGGTACATCATGCCGAAGGTCATCAGGTTGTGGTGGTATTTGCGGTTAACCGGGTCTTCCTTCATATAGCGCAGGGTGTCGTTCATCCAGCCCATGTTCCATTTGTATTGGAAATTCAGCCCTTCGGCGCGGGTAACGTTGGCAAACGAGGTGGATTCTTCGGCGATTTCGGCAGCAGCGGGCACTTCCTGCTGCAACATGGTGTTGGTGTCGCGCAGAAAATTGATGGCTTCGAGGTTTTCGCGGCCGCCGTATTGATTGGGTATCCACTCGCCTTCTTTGCGCGAATAGTCGCGGTAAATCATTGAGGCGACGGCGTCCACGCGCAGGCCGTCGAAGCCGAAACGCTCTATCCAGTATAAGGCGTTGCCCTGCAGGAAGTTTTTCACTTCGGTGCGGCCGAAGTTGTAAATCAGGGTGTTCCAGTCTTGGTGGTAGCCTTCGCGCGGGTCGGCGTGTTCATACAGCGGCGTGCCGTCGAAACGGTTGAGGCCGTGGTCGTCGGTGGGAAAGTGGCCGACCACCCAGTCGAGTATCACGCCTATGCCTTCGTTGTGGGCGGCCTGAATCAGCGCCTGAAGCTGCTGCGGCGAGCCGAAACGGCTGGTGGGGGCATAAAGGCCGGTGGCCTGATAGCCCCAAGAACCGTCAAAGGGGTATTCCGACACAGGCAGAAGTTCGATATGGGTAAAGCCCATGTCTTTCACATAGGCTACCAGCTCAGCCGCCAAATCTTCATAAGTGAGCCAGAAATTGTTTTCAGGGTTGCGCCGCCACGAACCCAAATGCACTTCGTAAATGCTGATGGGGCTGTCGACGGCATTGGCTTGGCGGCGGAATGCAGGCTCGGGCATTTTTTCTGGCAGGCCGCGCACCACCGAGGCGGTGGTGGGGCGCAGCTCCGAGGCGAAGGCGAACGGGTCGGCCTTTTGGCGCACGTTGCCTGCGGCATCGCGTATTTCGAATTTATACAGGGCGTTGAACGGCACCGCGGGGATAAAGATTTCCCAAATGCCGCTGGCGGCGTGGCGGCGCATCACATGGCGGCGGCCGTCCCAGTTGTTGAACTCGCCGATTACCGAAACGCGCTGCGCGTTGGGCGCCCACACGGCGAAATTCACGCCGGCAACGCCGTCGAACTCGGCCGGATGCGCGCCCAAGGCTTCGTAGGGGCGCAGGTGGGTGCCTTCGGTGAGCAGCCATTCGTCCATTTCCTGCAAATGCGAGCCGTAGCGGTAGGGGTCTTCGATTTTTTCAGACGGCCCGTCTGCACTGTATTGCACGCTCAAGGCATAATCGGGCGCGCCCTCGGGCAGCACGGCGGCGAAAAAGCCGCGGCCGTCGAGTTTTTCGGCCGCCGCAATCAGTTTGCCGCTGCCGCGTTCCACAATATCCACCGCCAATGCGTCGGGCACAAGGCAGCGCACCACTTCGCCGGTGCCGGCCAGCTCATGCCGGCCCAAGTAGGCAAACGGGTTGCCGTGGGTTGCGAAAAACAGGCTGTCGATGGTACCGCGCTCTTGATCGTCGAGCGGCGGATAGGGTTGGGTTTGGCTGTTCTTTCTCATACGGACCTCGTTCAGCATGGCGAGTTGTTGCTCGATTAAAGGGTTGGCGGCAAACGCCTCCGCAGGCTGCGGCAGTTTGCACGCCCAGTTGGGGTAGCCTTCGGCGATGCCCGGCACGTTGAAATTTTCGGTCATGCCCAGCAGGTTTTCGATTTGCACGGCATAAAGCGCGCAGCGGCTCTCGGCGCCGAAACGGTGAATGGCGTTTAACAGGGTTGCGTCCAGTCTTTCAGACGGCCTGTATGCGCGGGGCAGACAATGTGTTTCTTTCAATGCGCGGATCAAATCTTCTTTGTCGCGCCCGCGCTGCTGCAAGGCCGTCTGAAAAGCCGCTCCGTCCGGCAGCGAACCCAAGTCATACATGGTTTGCAAATCGCTGCCCGCCCACCAGCCCGCCAGCGGTGCAACGTCGTGGGTGCTGGTAACGCACAGCGCCTGCCGGGGGTAGTGCTCGGGCAGCTCGTAACCGTGGGCGTGGCGGCTGAAATACATTACCTTGTAGGAAAAAATGTGGTAGCGGTCGAGCAGGCGGCGGGTGTCGTCGGGCACGGTGCCCAAGTCTTCGCCCACCACCACGCAGCGGTTGCGGTGGCTTTCTAAGGCGAGAATGGCAAACAGCACTTCTTGGGGGTAATGTACATACGCACCCTTATCCGCAGTTTCGCTGCCCAAAACCCACCACAAACGGCTCAGCGACATCACATGGTCTATGCGCAGCACGCCGTAACAGCGCATATTCTCGCGCAGCGTGGCGATAAACTCGCGGCAGCCGGTACGGCGCATAGCCACGGGGTGCCACGGCGGCAGGTTCCAGTTTTGCCCCGCCGGGCCGAGCGGGTCGGGCGGCGCGCCCACCGACATTTCCATGCAGTATCGGTTGCGCTTGAGCCAAGTGTCGGCCCCGCCGCGCGCCACGCCCACGGCCAAGTCGCCGTAAAGGCCGAGCCGCATGCCGTGCCGCGCCGCCGCTTCTTCCGCCTGCCGCAGCTGCACGGCACACAGCCATTGCAGCCATTTGTAAAAACGGATTTCGCCCCCGTGCGCGTTTGCAAACGCCTGCACCGCAGGGCTTTGCGGATGGTGGAATTCAGACGGCCACGCCGTCCAACCGCTCTCTCCGCCCGCGCCGCCGTAGTGTTGGTCTAAAGCTTCGAACAAGGCGAAGCCGTCAAGCTCTGCCCCCTTCTCTTCTTCAAACTGTTTAAAGGCCGCCTGAAAAGGCTGTGCGGTACGGCTTTTACTTTTTTCAAAATCGGCAAACACCAGCAGCAGGGCTTCTTTTTTCAGCGCCCACACTGCCGCATAATCCACCGTTTCCGCCGAACGCACTGCCGCCAGCCGCGCCTGCACCGCTCCGCTTGCCAGCCACTTGCGCGCCTTTGCGGCAAAACCGTATCCGGCAATAATGCCGCCCGCGTCGAGATACACGGCATTCAGCCACAGGCGCGACGACGGGCTGTACGGGCTGGCGAAATCAGGCCGCGAAGTAAACAGCGCGTGCAGCGGGTTGATGCCGATAAAGTCCACGCCCCTATCGCCGCAAAATGCAGCCAGCCGCGCCAAATCGCCGAAATCGCCCATGCCCCAGTTGTGCGCCGAGCGCAGGCTGTAAAGCTGCACGGCCAACCCGTTCATGCGCCCGCCGTCTGTTATTTCCGGCGGCCGGTAAGCGTGTTCGGGCGCGGCCACCACCAAAACGCGGTGTTTCAGACGGCCTTTGTTAACAGTTAAACGGTAATAGCCGCTGTCTAACGCAGATAAAAAAACAGCAGGGTGGCGGCCGTCTGAATCCGATGCCGTAACCGTCTGCTGCTCATCATATTCGTTTGTTAAAGAGTAGCCGTCATAACCCTCGAAATCGGGCGGCAAGGCCAGCTCGGCAGGCCGCTGCGCCGTTATCGCCACCACATCGTCAAACTCCCCCTCCGGCACACCCGCTTCCAAACGCGCAACCAAAGCCGCCAGCACTTCAGGCTTGGCGGCATGGTAAACGCCGTCGATATCGTGGTAGCCCGAAGCCACCCCCGCACGCGCAGCGCGTTCAAAAACCGAGCAATTATTCATGTTCATTAATATATTGTTTGTGAAGTTGATTTTTAATTTCGGCCCAGGTTGGGCAATAGTAATATAAATCCGCCGCTTTGTCGTATGTAATTTCGTGTAGGCAGAAGATTGGCTGATATAAACCAAAAAACCGGCGCCTCCCTATACCAGCTTTAAAAAAATTTAACTCTTATATACAATCCTCTCCGCCTGCTTCTCGGCAACCCCGTTTGCAGGCAGATTGCGGGAACGCTGCCGCGCCAATGCCGGCAGTATCCTATTCGATAAAGCACTGAAATAAAGGGCAACCGAAATGACAACAGCCGTTAACGATACGAAATCTTTATCTGCAGAAAACGACAAACGCGAATCTGTGATAATCATCGGCACCCGCCGTAACGACATACTCTACGGCAGTTTGGGCCATAACATTTTCTACGGAGGTTTGGGGGACGATACTTTTTATGTCCGCAACAGCGACGATGTTATCGTAGAAAACCCAAGCGAAGGCACCGACACCGTCTACAGCAACGTTACCTACACCGCCCCCGCCAACGTCGAAAACCTCACCCTCACCGGAAACGGCAACATCTACGGCTTCGGCAACAACGGCGACAACATCCTTATCGGCAACAGCGGCCACAACCGCTTGAGCGGCGGACGCGGCAACGACAAACTCTACGGCATGGACGGCAACGACCTGCTACTCGGCGGCGACGGCGACGACGTTTTAGACGGCGGCAGCGGCGCCGACATCATGCGCGGCGGGCGCGGAAACGATATTTATTATGTCGACAGCCCCAACGACACCGTTACAGAAGAACCCGGCGAAGGCACCGACACCATCTATGCCAGCGTTACCTACACCGCCCCCGCCAACGTTGAGAACCTCACCCTCACCGGAAACGGCAACATCTACGGCTTCGGCAACAACGGCGACAACACCCTTATCGGCAACAGCGGCCACAACCGCCTGAGCGGCGGACGCGGTCAAGACGTGCTTTACGGCATGGACGGCAACGACCTGCTGCTCGGCGGCGACGGCGACGATAAACTTTACGGCGGTAACGGCAACGACATTCTGCGCGGAGATAACGGAAACGACATTCTCGACGGCGGCAGCGGCAACGATGTGCTGGAAGGCGGCAAGGGGCGCGACACCTATATCTTCGGCAAAGGCTACGGCCACGATACCGTCAACGATTCAGACGGCCTCAGCACCATCCGTTTCGGAGAGGGTATCCGCGCTTCGGATTTAACCGTTACCGTGAAAAACGACGCATGGGTGCTGGCGATTAAAAACAGCGGCGACAGCCTGACCGTGAAATTTCCCGGCGGCCAAACCATAGGCGAGGCCGTGGCCGCATTCGAATTTTCAGACGGCAGCAGCTTTGTACCGCACAAACTTTTGGCCGAAAGCATGCTGATGCCGTCTGAAAACGAACAGCTGACACGCATTGCCTTTAAAGACGGACGCACCGCAGGCATTATCAGCGAAAAAGGCGAAGATGTTCCGACGGCCTCTTTGAAATATACCGAAACAAAATCGCCTTATCTGCGCTATCCGCTGACACAGGCAGAAATCGCAGCGGCAGAAAAGGTGATCAAAAACAATGGCGGCGTGAGCGATAAGGCGGTACAGGCGGCGTTTAAGGATACCGACGGCGACGGCCTGGTTGATGCCGTCGACCCCTACCCGAACTACTGGAACGTTTCCGACCGCGATTTGCGCCTGTTTGCGACAGTCGCCTATGCCACTGAGGGTAAAGCAGAATTGCAACGTGCTTTCAATGGCGGCAGCGATAAGTTGACCATCAATTCTGTGAAAACCCACTTCAATGAGCAAGTCGACATCAGCGAATACCAAGGCCGCTGGGAAGTGCTCAATGTAACGGGCAAGGGCGAATGGATCGGCAGCGGTTTGGACTATATGATTTTCGGCAACGGCAGAAAAACCGACGGCTCGTATGAAAACGTGGTGGTAGCCTTTCGCGGCACCAAAGGTTTGCAGGACGCAACCGCAGGCCTGAAACTGGCCCAGGGGAACACACCGACCCAAGCCAAGGAAATGGACGAAATCATTACCAAACTGGCGCAATACAACCCCGATCATATCTTTTCAACCGGCCATTCGCTGGGCGGCTATCTGGCGCAGTATTTCGCAACCCATACGGTGCAGAATTCGCAGTTTAAAGACGAATTTGTCCGCAGCGTATTGTTTAACCCCGCCAAGATTACGGTGGACGGCAGTTCGACTTCGGATTTGAGAAACGCGCTTGCGCTTTCGGAACAGTTTTCGCAGCAGCGGATTTACGATGCGAAGTTCGCCAATCAGTCGGGTGTAACCTACAAAACCAATTCGTATGTGATTAACGGCGAATGGCTGGCAGACGGCGGCGTGCCGCTAACTTATACGGCAGTGGCAACGGCGGCAGCTACGGCCACTCAAGCCGTGCAGACCGGAGCGAAAACCGGCTTCTGGGGCAGCTTGTTCGGAGGTTTGTTTGGGGCGGCTGCCGCAGTTGTAACAGGTGGCGCGGCCTTACCTTTGATTGCGTCCGGCATGGTTACGGGGGCAAAAGTGGGAGCCGCTACGGGGGCTATTGTCGGTGGCGTACAAGGTGCGGCGACAGTTTTGAATTTCGACGGCCTCGGCAAATATAAGGGCAGCATTACCCTGAACGGTACTGCCGTAAACAAAAACGCATGGGACAAGCACGCACTGGCCAACTTCTATGAAACCAGCACCGAAGTGCAACGCTATTTCAGCCAAGGCTACCGCGTCGACAAAGCCCTTGCCGCCCAATACGAATCCCAAACTTGGGACAGCGACGGCGACGGTTTGAACAACTATCAGGAATGGCTGCTCGGTACCAACCGCTATTATAGGGACACCGACTTCGACGGTGTTTCAGACGGCGTGGAGGTGGAATTGGGTTACAACGCGCTGACCGACAGCGACGTAACCCGTCCGCAAACACTCACTACCGTCGTCGAAACGCAAGACGCACAAGGCAGCACCATCAGCGTCAAAGGCGTAGAGATGCCGTCTGAAATCACGCAAAACGAGATTGTATACGCACCGTCGGGCTATGAGAAAAAGCTCGGGGCGGATTCTTTCGACTGGTCGGCCTTTGAAAACAAACCTGCCGCGCAGGGCGTGGCGGTGATTGAGGGCACGGCGGGCAATGATGTGATTGTCGGCACGCGAGGCGACGATGTGATTTGGGGCGGTTTGGGCAGCGATACCATTATCGGCGGCCAAGGGCGCGATACCTTTGTGTTCAAAGCCGAAGACGTGAAATCGGGCGCGGTCGATACGCTGATCGATTTTAACGCGTATGAAGACAGGCTGGATTTGACCGGTATGCGCCCGCTGTTCGATTATTCGGGCAGCGCCTTGAAACTTTCCGATTTGCTCGACGACGGCACGCGGCTTTTTGATTATCCGCATTTGTCGGCAGATAAAACCACAGGCACATTGGCGTATAAAACTTCGGCACACGACGCGGGCACGGTGTTCCTGAAAATGGACGACGACCAAATCGGCGCACTCCATGCAGGCAATGTGCTGGTGTAGCGGTTTGATATGAAATAAAAGGCCGTAACAAATATGTTTTCAGACGGCCTCAAAGTATAGAGGCTTAAATTTGGCGACGAAGCCGCAGACAGTACAGACAGTACGGAACCGATTCTGTTGCCGCTTCAGCGGCTTGCAAAACCGTTCTTTTTGAGCTAAGGCGAGGAAAGGCAACGCTGTACTGTTTTAAATTTAAACCACTGTCAAATAGGTTTTCAGACGGCCTTGCAGTACAATCAGGCCGTCTGAAAACCTATTAACCCTTTACCTTTACCATGCAACTTTTCAAATACCTCCAATCGCAAGGCATCGGCACCCGCAAAGAATGCCTGCGGCTGATTGAAAACGGCTGTATCGCCCTCAACGGCGCCCTGTGCACCAACCCGCGCAACACCGTCCGCCCCGAAGAGGTAAAAAGCCTTGAAGTAAACGGCGAATCTTTGACAGTGGTGCCCGTGCCCTATTTTTATATCCTGCTCAACAAACCTGCAGGTTACGAAACCTCGCACAAACCCCAGCATTATCCCAGTGTATTCAGCCTGTTTCCCGACCATATGCGCCGCCTGCCCATGCAGGCCGTCGGCCGCCTGGATGCCGACACCACCGGTGTTCTGCTGATCACCAACGACGGCGGCTTCAACCACCGTCAAACCTCCCCCAAACACAAAGTGCCCAAACTATACCGCGTTACACTCAAACACGACGCAGACGAAGCCCTGTGCACCACCCTGAAAAACGGCGTTTTGCTTCACGACGATAACGAATACGCAGCAGCAACCGATGCGGTGCTTGAATCTCCCCAAACGCTGCTGCTCACCATCACAGAGGGCAGATACCACCAAGTCAAACGCATGGTGGCCGCCGCCGGAAACCGTGTAGAAAAACTCCACCGCAGCAAATTCGGCAGCCAAACCACCGAAAACCTGCCCGAAGGCGGCTGGAAGTTTATAATTATGTAAATAACAGCCAAATCACAACAATATTAACTATTATTTTTTATTTACAAAACATAATGTTATTTTATTTTGTGGATTATTTGCAAAATTTAACATTAAAATTTATGAACTATTATATAATTCAGGTGTCTGAGTAACACCCGCTTCGAAAGGAGTGGGTAAGTGAGTAAGACGTTTTCCCCGTAATGTGTTTGGCCATCTATACTTTTCCCCTTAGTATAGATGGTTTTTTTTAACCTAAATTTAAATTAACTATATTAATAATATTGATATTAACTATATCTGACAATATTCGTATTCCCAGCCGGCCGGACATCACAACCAACATTGCTTCCAACATGAGAGAATTTCCGGCTTTCAGCCAAGCAATCTCCCGCATAACAAAACCGCTGCAAATTCGCCATACCTGCAGCGGTTTCTTAAATTTCAACCTTATCGCTTGTTTTTTGAGGCTCTTATGGCCAAACACTCATTTTCACGGCAACCATACATATCATCATCGCCATGTTTAAACTCAAGAGCCCGTTGGAACAGACGCTTCGTTGAATATCAGCACCTGTCAGCGGATTTTTTGAATCTGATAATCCAGCCTGTCTACCCTTCCGGTTTTATTGTTGGTAATCAATAAAATTCTCGGAATAAAAATTTGATAACCCGGCAGATAATATCCTTCAAAGCCTTGCGTCAGCTTTATCGCACCCGTTTGGCTGTTCATAGTTAACGTGCAGCTCGCCCGCTGCATCACACCTTTCAGTTTGCTGTGAATTGCCGCCGCCTCCTCCGACGGACCCAAACGGCATTGCTCTTTCAGGTCGATTTTTCCGTTTCTGTCAACCAACACGGCCGAACTTTGAAAAGTGCCGCCGTTTGCATTCCATTGCGCGGGCACCGGATCGATCCGGATATTCTGCATAACGAACCCTTCTTCACCCATTGCCCATTTCAACTCCCAATGATTTAATAAAATCATACTCTTAGCATCAGGCCGACCTTTAATTCGAGAAGTCTTCCGCTTTACGTTGGCATATGCTGAAGAAAACAGTTTAACCTTCGAAAACCTATCTGTCTGGCGGTTGATATTCACACCGGCTTGGGTATTGTTCTGCTCGGCAACATCATAAGTGATTGATTTAATTGAGTATTCTGCTTTACCTGTTTCAAATTGACCAGACATAGCCAGCAACTGTGCATCTGTATCGTTTGCCGCCCAAACGGAAAGCGGCAATGAAACGGCAACTAAAGAAAATATAATTTTACGCATATCGACTATCCTCAAGATAATTAAGCCATACTTAGACAACAGGCCGTCTGAAAGTTTCAGACGGCCCGAATATATCTGCCGGTATTACCGCTCCCGCAGAGCCTGTTTCATGCGGGTAATCGGTTTGATAAGATATTGGAAAACGGTTTTTTCGCCGGTTTTCACGTCTACCGTTGCCACCATGCCGGGAATAATCGGCATATCTTTGCCATTGCGGTCTCTCAGGCTGTTGCTGTCGGTTTGCACCAGAATGCGGTAATAAACTTGGTTGGGATCGAGTTTCAAATCATTCACACGGGACTGGTTGCTGCTGCTGACCGTATCCGGGCTGATCAACGTAACCTTGCCGTCCAAACCGCCGTAGATGGCATAATCATAAGCGCTGATTTTAACCACGGCAGGAAGCCCCGGGCGCATAAATGCAACATCTTGCGGGCGGATATAGGCCTCTACCAGCAATTTGTCGTCCAATGGCACAATCTGCAAAATATCCTGCCCTACGTTTACCACGCCGCCCACAGTATTGATTTGGATATTTTTCACAATACCGCGCATCGGTGCACGGATTTGCGAACGTTCCACGGGATCGGCACGCATCACCATATTTTCTTTGGCTTGGGCCAGTTCCGACTCGGCCTGCACCAACTCGTTATTGGCGTCGGCCATATAACGGTTTTTACGTTCGGCAATCTGCATGGCCAAATCACTGGACTCACGGCGCATACGCAACAATTCCACTTCCGAAACCACGCCCTGTGCCACCATCGGTGCGGTTATGCCGATTTCTTTATCCAAAGTGGCTTTGCTGATACTTAAGTTGTGAACGGCTTCGCTGACGGCGCGGCGGCGGGCCGTAAAAGCAGCCTGCTCGCGCTGTTTTAATTCATTGCTGATGCCTTGCGGGAAACTTAAATTGGTGCCGTAAGCTTCGGCTTTCAAACGCGCAACCATCGCTTCGAGGTTTTGTACTTTGGCTTCGCTTTCACGCAGAATGGCCGAACTTCGGGTGTCGTCCAACCTCAGCAGAACCTGGTCTTTTTCAACAATATCCCCTTCTTTAACCAGCATTTCTGTAATAATGCCCGGATCTAGGCTTTGCACCACCTGCTCGCGGCTGCTGGGAATAACGTTACCCTGACCGCGGGTTACTTCTTCAATCGGGCTGTTATAGGCCCAAATCACAAACACCACCAAAAATACGAAAAACAGAATGATGACCCAAAACTGGCCGCTGTGTTTTTCTTTCTGCAAAGCGGCATTCAGATCATTCACCAATGCCAAGTCTTTGGATTTAATATTGTTTTCGCTACTCATAATGATAATACCTTTACGGTTTTGTTATAGGCCGTCTGAAAGGTAACGGCTTTATTGTTATATCAGGGTGAGGCAAACGGCTACACCTTACGCTGCCGACTGCAGTTGTTTTTCGCTTTTACCCTCGTTCTGCATCAGTTTTTGCAGCACCAAATCACGCGGGCCGTCCATCACAACCTTACCGTTATCCATTACGATAATGCGGTTCACGATTTGCAGAACCTGCGGGCGGTGGGTAACCAGAACCATGGTTCTGTCCTTACCCCATTGGGCGACGGCATTCAGCGCCATACGTTCGGTTGCCTGATCCAAGCCCGTAGTCGGTTCGTCCAACAACACAACTTTCGGGTTGCGCAAAGTCATACGGGCCAAAGCGATAATCTGTTTTTGCCCACCCGACAAACCCAAACCGTCTTCTCCCAGCGGCATATCCAAACCGCGGGGGTGGCTGCGGATGATACGGTCGAGGCCGAAACGCTTGAGTGCGGTCAACAAGTCTTGATCGGTGGAATAACCGTCGGTACGCGCCAAGTCCATATTCTCGCGCAATGTACCCAAAAACAGACGCGGCGACTGGCTCAGCAACACAACCTGGTTACGCAGAAAATTGGGATCAAGCTGGCGCATATCGACACCGTCGAGCATCACGCTGCCTTTCTCGGCATCATACAAACCGCCGGCCAATTTCAACATCGTGCTTTTACCGCTGCCGATACGCCCCAAAATGCCCACTTTCTCGCCCGGGCGGATATTCAAACGCAAATCAGTAACCGCCGCGCCGCCTTCCTGCTGGTATTTGAACGATACATTCTCAAATGTAACGTTACCCTGCACATGATCCAACGTGATGTATTGACGCTCGGGGCTGCGTTCAATCGGACGTTCCACAATATTGTTCACCCCTTCCAAAGCAAGTTTGGCCTGCTGGAACCGGGTTGCCAATCCTGCCACTTGCGCCAACGGCGCCAATGCACGGCCGGATAAAATAACCGATGCAATCAGTGCACCCATCGTGATCCTTTCCGCCGGATTTTCCGCGTGAATCAAATAAGTGCCGAGCAATACCAAAAATACGGTATTCAACTGCTGCATGCCGGTGGCGAAGTTCACCATAAAATTGCTGGTATCTTTCACCTTAATGGAGGAAGCCGAGGTTTTTGCGGTGTATTCGTCCCAACGCTGTTGCGCCCAAGAGGTAGCATTGTTGGTTTTCAAAGTTTCGATCCCCTCAATTGCTTCAACCGCCAAACCGGAACGCTGGGAAGACTCTTTCATCGATTCGTTGATATGGCGGGAAAGCGGCCGCTGAACCAGCAAACCCACAATCACCACAATGGGGATAATCGTTAACGGAACCAGTGCCAACTTGCCTCCCACCACCGCAATTACCGTGATAAACAATAAGAGAAACGGCAAATCAACCAGAGTCAGCAGGCTTGCACTGGTCATAAATTCGCGCACCGATTCAAATTCACGCAGGTTATTGGCATAAGAACCCGAAGATGCCGGCCTGTCGGCCAAACGCAATGCCATTACACGGCGGAACAACGCCGAGCTGATAATCAAATCGGCTTTTTTACCGGCGATATCGGTCAAATGACCGCGAATCATTTTAGCGGCAAATTCAAACGTGATCGCCAAAATCACACCGATACTCAACACCCACAAGGTTTCATAAGCTTGGTTGGGAATCACACGGTCATACACATTCATCACATACAGCGAACTGACCAACGCTAGAAAATTGATGATGAAGGTAGCGAGAATCACTTGGTAATAGTAGCTTCTGAAACGCCAAATCACTTTCCAAAACCATGATTTGGGCAAATGGTATTCCGGCAGCTCCGAGCGCATATCGGAAACCATTTTCTGCTTGATAAACCAGCAATAGCCTAAATAGAGAATGGATAACTGGTCATAGTCCAATTCCTGGGACAAACCGTCGGCTTGGCGGACATGGTATTTCCGGTTGCGCCCTGCACCTTCGATCTTGGTAACTACGGCTGCTTCTTCATTATGCAAAACCAGTACAACCGGCACAGCCAGCGAAGGAATGTCTTCCAAACTGCGTTTGGACAACGTGTTTTCAAAGCCGTGGCTTTTTAAAACCTCTGAGAGCGAATGGAAGTTGACGTTCAGTTTTTTATCCCGTACAACCTCTGCGGCAAGAGCCGCTTCAGACACAGGCGAGCCCAACAGGCGGGTAGCCAAAGCAATGTGTTCGATAATGGATTTCATAGTAATGTTTTCACGTTAATATGTTATTGGATTTTTCACTCACACTAGCGTGCCACACCCGCCCACTTGGCAACCTGAGACTGGGAAACCAAATACTCGAGAGCGGCATCTCTGAAGTCGTTACGGGCATTGACGTTTTCCTGCTCGATGCCCGCCAACTCGTTATAAGCACCCAAAACATCGGTTAAAGTTCTGCGTGCGATTTTGAATTGCAGTTCGTAAGATTTCACAACTTCTTTTTGCGCGGCGATGTGTTGTGCAGTAATATCTTGGCGCTGTTCGCTTTGAGCCATGTCTATTTCGGCAGTTCGCGCTTTCTCGGTAACTTCACGGAGAATCTGCTCCGATTTGGAATCAGCGGCAATCAATGCCTGCGCATTCTTGTCCACATTATGCCGTGCAGCCATATCTAACACGTTCCAGCTCAAATTCAAATAAAGCTCTTTGCTGTCTTTGGTGGCCAATCCTTCCAAATTGACTGCCGGCAGGCGCGATGCTTTGGTTACATCCAGCTCGGCCTTAACACTTTCCCTTTCTGCCTGCTGTGCAAGATAAGACGGATTCAACCCTTTATCTTCACTGTGAAATTTCTTCACGATACCTGAAACCGAATCACCGGCAAACGGATCTTTTAAATCCGCCGGCAAAACCGGAGAAACAGTATATTTCGATAACCGGCTCAATGCCATCTCCATAGTGCGGCTAAGTTGTGCCACAGAAGTTTCCACCTGCAACCGGCGCGAACGGGCTTCAATCAACTCCGAACGGCGGCCGCCGTCGTATTTCACGATGATGCTCAAATCTTTCAAGAGATTGTTATGGCGGTTCAGGCTTCGACGGCTGACATCCAACGACTCTTTGGCCCGCAATGCCGTTAAATACAGTTTGCCGATTTCTCCGCCCAGCTGTTCTTGGGTTTCGAAATATTTGTGGCCATAGTAGATTTCTTTATGCTTATCCCGTCTGACGGCCGCATTGACACCGCCCCAAGAATAAAGATTCAGACTACCCCGCACCCCCAAACCGTTATCTTTATCGTTACTGCTGTATTTGTGCTTTTGCGTAATAACTTGGGTACCGGTAAGCGCCAATACGGGATAATGGCCGGCACGGGTGGCTTTTGTGGTACTTTTTGCAGCATTCTCATTGGCTTTGGCTTCCAGCAAAGCCGGATCGGCAACCAAAGAACGTTTAAGGATATCTTTCAGCCCCTGCGCCCCGGCAGGTTGTAGACCAAAAAACAACAGTAGCGGCAAAACCGGCCATTTTTCCAGTTTTTCGCCCAAAGAAAATGGGAACATCTTTTTTTTCATTTTTTTATAAAGCATCGTAATATTTGTACAATTTGCAATACTTTAAAACCGGCAATCTTTTGCAGTTATTAAAGATAGGACTTTGTAATAATTTTATTAGCATAACACCATATTTAACACTTTCATGCAAATCTCAGATAAAAGGTAGGGAAAAGCTACTCAAAGTACACAGTAAAGCATACTACCACGGAATTGACTATTATTTTATGAATGTCTCCGCCCCTTTAAAAATATCAGCTAAAGACTTTCTCTCTTAAAATATTCCTAATAATTATTTTTGGGGCTGTACTAGATTAGCAGCTATGTTCCCTTTGAAATATGAAGGCAACACTGCAAATTAAAGAAAAAAGTACAGGGAAAACTGCTCCGTTTTTTGTACTGGAAGTAACTGCCCGTTCTGCTGCCGATGAGGTTTCTGACAGCCCAGTTGAGTTGGATGAAAACTATTTTGGCGGACGACACAAAGGAAAACGCGGACACAGGGCAGCAGGAAAGGTAGTGGTTTTCGGTATTCTGAAACGGCATGACAAAATTTACACGGTGGTCGTAAACAATACCAAAACTGAAACGCTATCGTCTGTAATCAAACAGAAAATTATGCCGGACAGTACCGTTCACACAGACAGTCTGAGCAGCTGCTGCAAGCCGGACGTGAATGGTTCTCCCTACCACTGTATCAACCTTGCCAAAGCATTTGCAGACCGTCAAAACCACATCGACGGCGTTGAGAATTTTTGGAATCAGGTAAAACGTGTCTTACACAAATACAACGGAATCAACCGCTAATTTTCCCTGTTCTTGAAAGAATGCGGGTTTCGGTTTATAGCCAATCAACTTAAAAACAAATACAATAAAAGTCATGGCATATTCAAAA
>NZ_JAUMUI010000034.1 GCF_030530745.1 Neisseria sp.
TGTTCGGGTAACCGTTTGGATGGGGTTTTAGGTATTTTGCAAAGGTCTCGGCCTTGTTATACTGCCTCAGGGTGCGTTAGAAATTACTACGCGGCATCAGGCAGCCCGTGGAATGCGGGGGGCAGATCTTCTTCGTTTTCAAATTCCACCCATTCGTAATTGCCGGAATCGGCGAGAATGGTGCGCAGCAGGGCGTTGTTGACGGCGTGGCCGGATTTGTAGCCTTCAAACGCGCCGATAATCGGGTGGCCGACGATATATAAGTCGCCGATGGCATCGAGGATTTTATGGCGCACGAATTCATCGGGATAGCGCAGCCCTTCGGGGTTGAGCACGTCGGTATCGTCGATTACGATGGCGTTGGAAAGGTTGCCGCCCAGGCCGAGGTTGTGCGAGCGCATCAGCTCCACTTCCTGCATAAAGCCGAAAGTGCGTGCGCGGGCGATTTCGTCGACATAGGATTTGCCGGCGAAGTCGATTTCAAACGTGGGGCTGCTGCGGTTGAACACGGGGTGATCGAATTCGATGGTGAGCGTTACTTTGAAGCCGTTATAGGGGGTGAAGCGCACCCATTTGCCGGTTTCTTTCACTTCCACCGGTTTTAAAATCTTCAAGAAGCGTTTCTGCGCTTTTTGATCGACGATGCCCGCATCTTGCAGCAGATAGATAAAAGGCAGGCTGGAGCCGTCCATAATCGGAATTTCGGGCGCGTTCAATTCGATTAGCGCATTATCGACGCCGTAAGCGGCCAATGCCGACATAATATGCTCAATGGTGCCCACACGCACGCCTAAATCAGTTACCACGGTGGAGGATAAACGGGTGTCGTTAATCAGGTAGGGGTTGAGCGCAATTACTCCGCCCTGTTCGCCGTCCAAATCGGTGCGGCGGAACGAAATACCGCTGTTTTCAGGCGCGGGGTGGAGCGTGAGCGCCACGCGTTCGCCGGAATGCAGGCCGACGCCGGTTACGCTGACGGGCTTTGCCAGGGTTCTTTGCAGCATGGGTTTGCCTTTCACAAAATACGTTTCGGATAATACGATAAAACAGAACTGCCGGCACAACATTTTTAATAGTATTTATTTATCTCTATTTTATTTTGCACGGGCTGTTTAAAAAATGCGGATGGTTAAAAACTTATCCACAAACTGAAAGATTATTTCAGTTTTATCCTTATTGATTCCGGATTTATACCGTTTCGCCCCACAACTTCGGTTAACTCTATCTTAATGTTTTAAAAACACAAACCGAGTTATCCACAAGATGGGGCGGTTTTCTTCAAAATAGTCTTTTTATATTTTAAATCAGATTATTAAAATTTTTCAGACGGCCTTTACCTGTAGCTTGCTTAATTTAAATCAGATTTTTTGCCGTTTTATAGAAGTAGTGCTAGGTAGTAATTTTATTTCATGGTAAAAAGTGCCCAATCAAGCAATCAACCCGAAACTTATTGTTTTTTTAAGGAGCAAATCGAAATGAGCATTAAAGTTGCGATTAACGGCTTCGGCCGTATAGGCCGCTTGGCTTTGCGCCAAATCATCAAAACCGAAGGTATCGAAGTGGTGGCGGTAAACGATTTAACGCCCGCCGATATGCTGCTGCACCTGTTTAAATACGACAGCACCCAAGGCCGTTTCGAGGGCGCCGCCGAGCTGAAAGACAATGCCATCGTGGTGGCCGGCAAAGAAATCAAAGTGTTCGCCAATCCCAACCCCGAAGAGCTGCCGTGGGGCGAATTGGGTGTGGACGTGGTGCTGGAATGTACCGGCTTTTTCACTAAAAAAGACAAAGCCGAAGCCCATATCCGCGCCGGCGCCAAAAAAGTGGTGATTTCCGCACCCGGCGGCAACGATGTGAAAACCGTGGTTTACGGTGTGAACGAAAACATTCTCGACGGCAGCGAAACCGTGATTTCCGCCGCTTCGTGCACCACCAACTGCCTGGCGCCGATGGCCGCCGTGCTGCAAAAACAATTCGGTGTGGTCGAAGGCCTGATGACCACTATCCACGCCTATACCGGCGATCAAAACACGTTGGACGCGCCACACCGCAAAGGCGATTTCCGCCGTGCCCGCGCCGCCGCGCTCAACATCGTGCCCAACAGCACCGGCGCCGCCAAAGCCATCGGTTTGGTGATTCCCGAGCTTAACGGCAAACTCGACGGCTCCGCCCAGCGCGTGCCCGTGGCCACCGGTTCGCTGACCGAGCTGGTTACCGTGCTCGAGAAAACCGTTACCGTTGAAGAAATCAACGCCGCCATGAAAGCCGCGCAGAACGAGTCTTACGGCTACACCGAAGACCAAATCGTGTCTTCCGACGTTATCGGTTTGGAAGCCGGTTCATTGTTCGACGCAACCCAAACCCGTGTGATGACCGTAGGCGGCAAACAGCTGGTGAAAACCGTGGCTTGGTACGACAACGAAATGTCGTACACCTGCCAGCTGGTGCGCACTTTGGAATATTTCGCCAAACTGATTAAGTAATTTTACTACTTGATTAACTTGGTGTTTTACGCTTCACAATAATCAAATCAAAATAAAGCAGGCCGTCTGAAACGTTTCAGACGGCCTTTTGTTTGGTTTTGTCAGGCTGGCAACGCCATGTGTTTGAGTAAGTGTAGGTTGGGTTACCAAACCCAACATCTTGAAGCAATGAAACGGGGTTATGTTGGGTTTTCAACCCAACCTACGATAGATCAAACCGGGTATTTCAGACGGCCAAAGCGCCGTTATCCGATTCTTTTAAACGGCGGCAGGCAGGCAAGCATTTGGCGGCCGTAGTTTTGGGTTTTGACGCGGTTGTCGAGTATGGTTACGCGGCCGTAGTCGCTTTCGGTACGTATCAGCCGCCCGACCGCCTGCACCAGTTTGATGCTGGCTTCGGGTACGGTGATTTCGACAAAGGGGTTGCCGCCGCGCTGCTCAATCCAGCGGTTTTGGGTTTTTTCGACAGGGTTGTCGGGCATGGAAAACGGCAGTTTGGCAATGATAACGTGCACGCAGGTATCGCCGGGCAGATCCAGCCCCTCGGCGAAACTGTCCAGCCCGAAAATAATGCTGGCGCGGCCTTCGCTGACGGCCTGGCGGTGTTTTTGCAGCAGCACGGCCTTGGGCAGCTCGCCCTGCACCAACAGCAGCGGCAGATAGGCTTCGGGCAGGCGCAGGGCTACTTCTTGCATTTGTTTGCGTGAAGAAAACAGCACCAGTGTGCCGACGGCTTCTTCGGCGGAAACCAGTTTGGGCAGCCATTCGACGATGGCGGCGGTGTGGGCGGCGGGATCTTTGGGGCTGGCGGCAACAGGCGGGATATAGAGTTCGCCCTGATTGCCGAAGTCAAACGGACTTTGCAGGGCGAGCGTGGTGGTTTCGGGCAGCCGGTGCAGGCCGGTTTGGCGCAGAATCAGGTTGAAACTGCCCAAGGATTGCAGGGTGGCCGAGGTGAGCACGGCACCGGCGGCGCGCCGCCACAGGTTGTCGGCCAGATGGGAGGCGCTGCTGATGGGGCTGGCGTGGAAGATGTAGTCGTTTTTGTCGTCGAGGCGGCGGGTAATCCATTTGGCCAGCGGCTCTTCGCCTTCGGCGGGCACGGTGGCGAGCAAATCCCAAGTGGCGGTGATTTGCTCGATGCGGGCGCGGAACACGCCGAATTCGGTGCTGAGGCGGTCGGTTTGGGCGCTGTTTTGGTCTTTGTTGCGGCGGGCAGCGGCCAAGGCGTCGTTGAGGCTGTTGGCGTGTTTACAGAGGCTGCGCGCGGCAACGGCGGTGTTGGAAACGGTGAGTTCCAGCGCTTCGGGGATTTTGCCGTCCTGCCACAGCCACACCGATTCGTTGTTTTCAGACGGCCTCAATTCAGGCTCTTCGGAAAGGTGGAACTGCCATTCGTGCAGGCTTTCGAGCAGGGCGGCGGCGGCTTCGTCAGCCAAGTTCGCCAGCTCGGCCTTGTCGGTAAGCGCGGCGATTTTATCGGTAACGGCGGGGAGTTTTTCCAACGCCCACACGGCTTGGTTCCACGAGTGTTCGGCGGCGAACCGGCTCAGGGCTTTTTTGGGCAGGTGGTGCGCCTCGTCGATGCAGTAAAAGCTGTTTTCGGGCGCGGGCAGAATCACACCGCCGCCCATGCCGATATCGACCATCAGCAAATCGTGGTTGGCCACTACCACGTCCACATTTTCGAGCGTGTCGCGCGCGAGGTAAAACGGGCATTCCGATCGGTTGGGGCAGGCGGCTTTGAGGCAGCCGTAGTTGTCGTTGTTTACCTTCATCCACACCGCATCGTCGATTTTTTCCGGCCAGGTATCGCGGTCGCCGTTGAAACGGCGGGCGGCGAATTCGTCGGCCATATCGCGCAAAAGCTTCAATTCTTCGGGCTTGGGTTTGCTGTCCCACAACACGGCGGGGGCTTCGAAGCCGAGCAGGTTTTGCTGGGCGTTGCTTTGGGTGAGCTGGTAGAGTTTGTAGGGGCAGAGGTAGCGGCCGCGCCCTTTGGCGAGCGCGAAAGTCAGCTCCAAACCGCTTTTGGCCACCAAAAACGGCAAATCGCGGTCAACCAATTGTTCTTGCAAGGCCACCGTTGCGCTCGACACAATCAGCCGTTTGCCGCGCGTTTGCGCCATGATGCCGCCCGCCAACAGATAAGCCAGGCTTTTGCCCACGCCGGTGGGGCCTTCAACCACCACAATGCTTTCGCCCTCGCGCTTGGGTGCTTCTTCGCCTTCGGCGCGGGTTTGCGTGCGCGAAAAGGCATTGGCAATGGCCGCAATCATTTCCCGCTGCGCGGCTCTCGGGCGGAATTGCGGCAGGTTTTGCGAAATGGCGCGGTAGTGGTCGCGGATGGCGTTTTTTTCTAAATCGGTGAGCATAAGGCCGTTTGAACAAGGCGGTTGGGCGGGAAACCGCCATTTTAGCATTTATCTGTGTAAAGGCCGTCTGAAAAGGTTTCAGACGGCCTGTTTGCATTGTTGTTGACAGCTAAAATTCAAATAATATAAAATTAAAAACATATAAAAATTTTTTTATATAAAATGATCAGGAGAAGACCATGAAGCAAAACATAGGCGTCATCGACAGAATCATCCGCATCGCGGCAGGCGTAGTGCTAACCGTTTTGGCAGCATCCGGCACCATAGGCCGGTGGGGTTGGATCGGCTTCGTGCCGCTGATTACCGGCCTGCTGTCGAGCTGCCCCCTTTACCGGATTTTCGGTATCAGCACCTGCCGCTTGGATAGAAAATAAGTTTAGAAAAAGGAACACCATGAACATACACATAATCGACATTGCCGACGCTCAAACCAAGCTGAAACAGGGTGCCGTGCTGGTCGATATCCGCACTGCCGGCGAATACCGCCGCGAGCATATCGAAAACGCCCTGCTGCGGCCTTTGCCTCAGTTGCAGGCGGAAGGTCTGCCCGATGAAGCGCAACAGGCGCCGTGCGTGATTTTTCACTGCAAATCAGGTATGCGCACGCAAAACGCGGCAGCGGTGCTGGAGCAGGCCGCCGGCGGCAGGGAAGCGTTTATTTTGGAAAAAGGCTTGGACGGTTGGAAAAGCGTGGGCCTGCCCACCCTGATCGATCGTTCGCAGCCTCTGGATCTGATGCGTCAGGTACAGATTGCCGCCGGTTCGCTGGCTCTGCTCGGCGCGTTATTGGGCTGGCTGGTATCACCGGCATTTTATCTTGTGTGTGCATTCGTGGGCGCCGGCCTGCTCACGGCGGGTTTGACCGGATTCTGCGGTATGGCGCGGCTGCTGGTGCATATGCCGTGGAACCGCCGTTTGCAGTAAACCGGGTTTCCGTTTTACCGGGCCGTCTGAAGCCAATGAAGTCAATGAAATCAATGCGAAAAGCTTTCAGACGGCCTTAATTGCCGCTACAATCATGCCGGATAACCGACAAACGGAATGCTGCGATGCAAGAAGACATGTCCGAAAAATACGAGCAGGCCACTGCTTTTTTGAAGCTGCTGGCCAACACCAACCGTTTGGCCGTATTGTGCAGCCTGCAAGATACGCGCCGCAACGTTACCGAGCTGGCCGAAATGACCGGCCTGCCGCAGGCGGCGATGTCGAACCAGCTTGCGCTGCTGCGCGAAGCGGGGCTGATCAATTGCGAAGTGAAACACCGTGAGCGTCTGTATTACATCGCCGATCCGCGTGTGAACGAAACCATCGCGCTGCTGTATTCGTTTTTCTGCGCCGAAGAAGAAGGGGGCGGCGAAGAAGGTTGGAATAAGGTGTTATAGTTTTATAAGTATTTGATGTTTTAAATAAATAAATAATGCCGTCTGAAAGTTTCAGACGGCATTACATTCGCATATCAAGTGCAACACTCAAATGCTGTTTGAGAGCCGCCAAAAACAAATCAGCCGGCATCTCATAATCAAGCGTTTTTCCCGGTCGGCGGTTGAGGACTTCTTCAACCGCCTTGATCTCTCCGGCCCCCACTTTTCTGAAATCCGTTCCCTTGGGAAAGTATTGGCGTATCAGCCCGTTGGTGTTCTCCACCAAACCCTTTTCCCAAGAATGATAAGGGCGGCAGAAGTAGGTTTGCGCATCCGGTGCTTTGGCAAAGACCGTGTGTCGGTAAAACTCTTTGCCGTTATCCGACGTAATCGTCCGAACCATATCTTTGAACGGCTTCAGTGCCCGAATCACCGCCCGGGCGGTGTCCCGGGCTTTGAAGTCGGCGGTTTTGCGGATGACGACGAATTTGGTTTTCCGCTCCACCGCCACCAAAAGCCCGCTTTTTTGGTCTTTGCCCACTATGGTGTCCGTCTCGAAATCGCCGATGCGGTCTTTGGCCGGGTAACGGTAAACGGTGCTGTGATGCAGTTTGATGCCTTCTTGCCTGCGAAGGCGGGGCAGACTTGTTCGGGACTGTACTTGCGGGTAATCAGCCCGGCGATGGTCTGTTTGACGGCATCGGTCATTTTGCGTGCGGTTTTGTTTTTCTTTTGGCCTCGCTGCGTTGCTGTGCCTGTTTGTAGCAGTAGGTTCCGTTGAGGGAGTGCCTCCTGATTTCGCGGCCGACGGTGGCGGGGTGGCAGCCTATGGTTTGTGCGGTTTGGCGTAAGGGCAGGTTGCGGTAGTGCCTGTAAATATAGTATCGTTGCCCTGAGGTCAGTTGTGTGTAGGCCATATTGCAATCTTTCTTGTCAGGAAAGGCAGTATGCTACCGCATACCGGCCTTTTTTTGTTGATGGAAAGTTGCACTTGTTAGGCGAATGTAAAGGCCTTTACCTCCCCCGTCCCGTTCACACCGCCTCCAACTTCGCAAACTTGGTGTCCAATTCCTTCACCCCTTCCTTGCCGAAGTTAACCGTGAGCCGCGCGGATCCGCCTTTGTCCACCGCGTCGATAATCACGCCGGTTCCGAATTTGGCGTGGCGCACGTTTTGGCCGATGCTAAAACCGTGGTATTGCTGCGGTAAATCATAAGTTTCAATGATGCGGTTTTTGGCTTTGGGTGCATCGGTGAAGCTGTTGAAACGCTGCGGGGCAGGCGAGAGGCGGTGGATGACTTCGGGCGGGATTTCTTCCACAAAGCGCGACACGATGCCGAAGTGGGTTTGGCCGTGCAGCAGGCGCTGTTGGGCCATGCTGATGTAGAGGCGTTTTTTGGCGCGGGTGATGGCCACATACATCAGGCGGCGTTCTTCTTCGAGGCCGCCGCGCTCGGCGAGGCTGTATTCGCTGGGAAACAGCCCTTCTTCCATGCCGGTGAGGAAAACGGCGTCGAATTCCAGCCCTTTGGCGGCGTGCACGGTCATCATTTGCAGGGCTTCTTCGCCGGTGCCGGCTTGGTTTTCGCCGGATTCGAGGGCCGCGTTGCTTAAAAAGGCGAGGATGGGAAACAGCGGGCTTTCGGCGGCGTTATCGGGCAGGATTTCGAAGTTGCTTTCAGACGGCCTGAAGGCGACGGCGGCGTTGATGAGTTCGTCGAGGTTGTCGAGGCGGTCTTGGTGGTCGCCTTTTTGGGTTTTGTAGTATTCGACAAGGCCGCTGTCGCGGGTAACGGCGAGCATCATTTCTTGCAGGGATACGTTGGGGGCTTGGGCGCGCAAATCTTCAACCAGGCGCACGAAGGCGGCGACTTTGGCGGCTTTGGCACCCATGCCGCAGGCGGCCTGCCAGAGGGAAATGCCCTGCTCGGCGGCGGCGGCTTGGATGTTCTCGATGGTGCGGGTGCCGATGCCGCGCGGGGGGGTATTGATCACGCGCAAAAGGGCGTTGTCGTCGTCGGGGTTGACGGCCAGGCGCAGGTAGGCGAGCGCGTGTTTGATTTCCTGGCGTTCGTAAAAGCGCAGGCCGCCGTAGATTTTGTAGGGGATATTGGCGGCGAACAGGGCTTGTTCCATGATGCGCGATTGGGCGTTGCTGCGGTAGAGCACGGCCATATGGTCGAGCCGCCAGCCTTCGCGTTGCAGGCATTTGGCTTCGTCGATGATAAATTGTGCTTCGTCGAAATCGACGGGGGCAGTGTAGAAGCGGATTTTGTCGCCGTTATCGGCATCGGTGCGCAGGTTTTTGCCGAGCCGCTCGGTGTTGTTTTCGATTACGGCGTTGGCGGCGGCAAGAATATGGCCGTCTGAACGGTAGTTCTGTTCCAGTTTAATCGGCGCTTTGATGTGAAACTCGCGCATCAGCGCGGTCATATTGCCGACGTGGGCGCCGCGGAAGCGGTAGATGGATTGGTCGTCGTCGCCCACGGCGAACACGGCGGCGGAATCGCCCGCCATTAATTTTAGCCAGGCATATTGCAGTTTGTTGGTGTCTTGGAATTCGTCGACCAGAATGTGGTTGAAACGGTTTTGATAGTGGCGGCACAAGATTTCGTTGGCTTGCAGCATTTCATAACTTCGCAGCATCAGCTCGGCAAAATCGACCACGCCTTCGCGGTTGCAGGTTTGGTCATAAGCGGCGTAGCACTCGATCAGGCGTTGGGTGTGCGGGTCGGGCGCGGTGAGCTGCGATGCGCGCAGGCCGTTTTCTTTTTGGGCGTTGATAAAGCCTTGCAGCGAGCGCGGGGCGATGATTTCTTCGGCGATGTTAAGCTGCTTGAGCAGGCGTTTGATCAGGGCGAGCTGGTCGCCGCTGTCGAGAATCTGAAAGGTGGAAGGCAGGCCGGCGTCTTTATGGTGCAGGCGCAAAAAGCGGTGGCACAGGCCGTGGAAGGTGCCCAGCCACATGGCGCGCACGTTAACGGGAATCATGGCGCCCAAGCGGGCTTGCATTTCTTTGGCGGCTTTGTTGGTGAAGGTTACGGCCAGAATGCTGTGCACACCCGCTTGGCCGCTTTGCAAAAGCCAGGCGATGCGGGTAGTGAGCACGCGGGTTTTGCCGCTGCCCGCACCCGCCAACACCAACGCGGATTGAGGCGGCCAGGTAACGGCGGCGAGTTGTTCGGGGTTCAAACCTTGCAGCAAGGTGGCGGATAGGTTTTGGGAAAGCATAATCAGGCCGTCTGAAAAAATATTCTAAAGATGAGCGTTATTGTAAGGGATAATCCGTTCTGTTTTACCATTGGTTTGCAGGCAAAACGCGCCCCGGCCGGGGTTGGTCAAACTCCCTGTTTTGGCTTTCTCCTCACAACACGCACCTTATCAACGCAAACGCTGCCCCGTTTCGGCATCGATAATCCGGCTCGGCGCTTTCTCGCCGCCTATGCGCCCGCCGACCACCTGCACGCGACAGCCGAACAAACGCCGTACTTCGCGTTCGGTTTTGCACGGCCTGCCGCCCGAACGGTTGCAGGACGTGGAAACCAGCGGCGTGCCCAACGCCTTGCACAGCTGCCGCGCACCCGTATGCGCGGGCACCCGCACCGCCAGTTTGCTGCGCCCGCGCCCCCTCAACAGCGGCGGCAGGCGACGGCAAGGCAGCAGAAACGTAGTGGGCGCAGGCCATTCGGTTTCCAGCATGGCCATAGTGCTTTCAGACGGCCTGTCCAACAGATTGCGCAACTGCGCCAAACTGCTGCCAATCACAATCATACCTTTGTTTTGCGGGCGTTTTTTTAAACGGACCAATTTAGCCAACGCCCGAATATGGCGCGGCAGGCAGCCGATGCCGTAACAGGATTCGGTGGGATACGCCACCAAACCGCCCTTTTTAAGATGGGCGGACAATCCCGCCCGGGCAGCCGCCGGGAGGGTGCGGGCGGTTTTCATAACAGGCGGCGTGGTTTTGTTTTTCATTTGTTATCAAATTGTTACATGAAAATAATCTGAAACCTTTGCAAAGGCCTTAATCTTTAAATGATTACTCACTATATGGCGGAAATCGCTAAAAAGGCCGTCTGAAACCGTTTCAGGCGGCCTGAAATCATATCAAGCAACACTTAACGGTTAACCGCCTTGTCGGCGATATCCGTGCGGTATTGCATACCGTTAAAGCGGATTTTCTCCAAAGCCTGATAAGCCCGTGCTTTGGCTGCGGCCACACCGTCGCCCAAACCGACCACGCACAATACGCGGCCGCCGTTGGTGAGGATTTCGCCCGCTTCGCCGGCGGCGGTGCCGGCATGAAACACTTTGCCGATCCGGTCGGCTTCTTCCAAGCCGTTGATAACGTCGCCTTTTTTCGGTGTTTCGGGATAGTTTTCCGCCGCCAGCACCACGCCGACTGCTGTTTGCGGGTTCCATTCGGCGGATACGGTATCCAGCCTACCGTCGATGGCGGCGGCCACCAAATCCGACAAATCGCTGTCGAGACGGCTCATAATCGGCTGGGTTTCGGGATCGCCGAAGCGGCAGTTGAATTCGATGGTATAGGGCGCGCCGTCGGCATCAATCATCAGGCCGGCGTATAAAAATCCGGTAAACTCATGACCTTCCGCCTTCATGCCGCGCACGGTGGGCAGAATGATTTCGTTCATGGCGCGCCCGTACACGGCGGGCGTAACCACCGGCGCGGGGCTGTATGCCCCCATACCGCCGGTATTGGGGCCGTTATCGCCGTCGAGCAGGCGTTTGTGGTCTTGGCTGGTGGCCATCGGCAGCACGTGTTCGCCGTCCACCATCACGATAAAGCTGGCTTCTTCGCCTTGCAGAAAGTCTTCAATCACCACGCGTGCGCCGGCATTGCCCATTTTGTTGCCCAAGAGCATATCGTCGACGGCGGCATGCGCTTCATCAGCCGTCATCGCCACAATCACGCCTTTGCCCGCCGCCAGGCCGTCGGCCTTAATCACAATCGGCGCACCCTTTTGGTTGAGGTATTCGTGGGCTTTTTCTGCGTTATCAAAGGTTTGGTATTGCGCGGTGGGAATGCCGTATTTTTTCATAAAGGCTTTGGCAAAATCTTTCGAGCTTTCCAGTTGCGCGGCATAGCGGGTGGGGCCGAAGATTTTCAAACCGGCGGCACGGAAATCGTCCACGATACCGGCGGCCAGCGGCGCTTCGGGGCCGACCAGCGTGAAGGCGATGTTTTCGCGCCGGCAGAAATCAATCAAATCGGCATGGGCGGTAAGGGCGAGATTTTGCAGCTTGGGTTCGGTTGCCGTGCCCGCGTTGCCGGGGGCGACGAAAACGGTTTCTACTTTGGGGGATTGGGCCAATTTCCAAGCCAGGGCGTGTTCGCGGCCGCCGCTGCCGATAACGAGTAATTTCATGATTATTCCTTGATTAAAAACAAGATTTTATAAATTCGAGCCGTCGGATTATAACCGATTTGAGGCGGTTTCCGCAGTATAAAAACCCGGAATCTTTTATTGCCTATCAATATTTTCAGACGGCCTCTTCAAGCAACACCTCAATCGCGCGCGTCTGCTCCCACGCCGCCAAACAAGCGGCGTAGTTGGCCAGCGGAATGCTCACCGTTAAGCGGCAGTCTAGCTGCAAATCCTGCGCCACCACTTCCGCCTGATACTGTTTGGCGATGCGGATGGCATCGTTCAGATGCGGGTAGCCGCAGCGCAGCCAAACGGTTTTTTCAATGTTTTTTTCTAATTTTTCAGCCAGTTGCAACGCTTCGGCGGCGGAGGTTTTGTAGGCGTGAATCAAGCCCGGCACACCCAGCAGCGTGCCGCCGAAATAGCGCACCACCACAACCAGCACATCGGTCAGCCCCGCCGAATCAATCTGCCCCAGAATCGGGCGGCCGGCGCTGCCGGAAGGTTCGCCGTCGTCGTTGGCGCGGAAAGTGTTGCCGTCGGTGCCCAAGCGGTAGGCATAGCACCAATGGCGGGCTTTGTGGTGTGCTTCTCGCAAGGCATCGACATGTTTTTTAACGGCTTCGGCGCTTTTCACGGGATAAGCGAAGGCGATAAAGCGGCTGCCTTTATCTTTGAATTCGGCCTGCACCGGCGCCGCGATGGTGTGGTAAACCGTGGCGTTCATGCCTACACCGCCCCCACCGCCTGCCGCACCGCCGCCAACAGCGCATCAACGTCTTCTTCGCGCGTATCGAAACTGCACACGAAGCGCGATGTGCCTTGTTCGTCCCAATCATAAAAATAAGTATGCCCGCGCACCTTATCCGCCGCGCCTTGCGGCAGTTTCACAAACACGGCATTCGCTTCGGTGGGGTAAACCAATTCCACGCCGCCAATGGCTTGCAGGCCGTCTGAAAGCCTTTTCGCCATCTCATTGGCCTGTTGTGCCGTCTCTCGCCACAAATCCCCCACCAACAGCGCAATAAACTGCGCCGAAATAAAACGCATTTTGGAAGCCAGTTGCAGATTGAGTTTGCGCAGATATTTGAGGCCGTCTGAAACTTTATCAGGGTTCAAAACCACCACACACTCACCGAGCAGCAGGCCGTTTTTGGTGCCGCCGAACGAGAGGATATCCACCCCCGCATCCGTGGTGATTTCGCGCAGCGGCACACCCAGCGCGGCGGCGGCATTGGCTATGCGCGCGCCGTCCATGTGCAGCGCCACGCCGTGTTGGCGGCAAAACGCGCCGATAGCGCGGATTTCCTGCGGCGTATAGACCGTACCCAACTCGGTGCTTTGCGTGATACTGGCCGCCAACGGCTGGGCGCGGTGCTCGAAACCGTAACCGTATGCCTCACGAGCAATAAGCTCAGGCGTGAGCTTGCCGTTTTCCGCCGCAACCGTCCACAGCTTAAAGCCGCCCACCGCTTGCGGCGCGGTGCTTTCGTCTATATTGATGTGCGCCGTTTCAGCACACACCACCGCGCCCCAGCGCGGCAGGCAGGCCTGCAAAGCCAACACGTTCGCACCCGTGCCGTTAAACACCGGAAACGCCTCGGCCCGTTCGCCGAAATGCCGCTTTACCAGCGTTTGCAGATGTGCGGTATAAGGATCGTTGCCATACGCGCCCACATGCCCGCCGTTGGCCGCCGCGAGCGCGGCAAGAATTTCGGGATGCACCCCGGAATAATTGTCGGAAGCGAAAGTATGTGAGCGGAGATTGTGCAGCGGGGTCATAATCGTGCTTTCATGGGACATAGGGATTAAAGGCCGTCTGAAACCTTTTCAGACGGCCTGTTTTAAATGATACATCATAACATACTCTTTTAGGGTTATTTTTTCTTAATTTTCCCTGCCGTATTGTCCATACGGTAACGGTTGATTTTCCCGCGCACAATCAAATTTGCCGCCTGTTCAATCACATCCAAGCCGACATCAAACCATTCGGACGGCGTGTATTGCCTGCCGTTTTTGCCGATGAGTTTCAAATTCAGCCGCTGAGCGGCAAAAAAGGCGTGCATCAGCCGCTCGAAAGTGTGCGGATTGATGTCGCGGCATTCGAAATGCAGCACGGGCTGCACCGCGCTTTCCAAAAAGGCAATGTCATTTTCGGCATCGGCAATGCGTGTTTCTATGCTGCCGGTGGTGAAACCGATTTTGTGCAGGTGTTTGAAGTGTGCCAGTTCGGGTTTGGGCTGCCGCAGTTTTAAAACATACAGATAGCCTGTGGTCAAACCTTGCTGTTCGGACGGCTCGGTAAAAATATCAGGCAGTTGGCTGTGCTTTTGCAGAATAACTTTTTTACCGTTTTCATCTTTATAAACAGCGCGCGCCAGCGAGCGGGTGAGGATGTCGGATTCGGTGCCGTTTTCGTAAATCACGCGCAGGCGCGGATTGTGGCGCGGGCTTTGGCGGGTTTCCGTTTCGGCATAACCGGCTGCATAACACAATAAACCGCCCACCAGAAACACATCGCCCGGCTGCAAAAACGTTTCGGTTTTCAGGCGTTCCAAATGTGCGCTGCCGTTTTTCAGTTGTTGGTGTATTTGTTTGAACCATACTTCAAAACGCCAAAAATCCTTGCAGGGTTTGCGCTGAGCCATGTCTTCATCGGCATAGGGTTTGCCATGATGCGTGTGCACATGGCGGATTTGGAAAATATCGGTGTTGCCCGTATCCAGCAAACCCAAAGAGTCATTAGCAAAAATATCGTCCAAACTTTGCACCTGTGTTTCTTGTGCAGACGTTTCAGACGGCCTTTGGGCAAGCAAACCCAAGCTATCGCATTCCTGCAATATATTTTTGCTGTCGGCGTTTTCCAAAGCAGACAGCCACTTTGTTGCCAGCCGTTTTTCTTCAAAGCTGCCCGCGGTATCGGGCAGCCTGTGATGCCGTCTGAAAAAGTCTGCCACTTCCTGATAAAGCGATACTAAGCGCTCTTTGCCGTTCACTGCTTTATTCACAGCTTTCACATCAGAGAGCAAACCCATTTCATCGTTGGCAAAAATATCGTCCAAGCTGCGCAGGCCATGGGGGCGGATACCTTGAAACTCCATTACGCACCTCCGGCCATACGCTTCGCTTTTTTGTCGCGGATATAAATCAGGGCTTCGGCCATGCGTTTTTCCAGTACATCTTCGGCATATTGGGAGGGATGCCGCCCGTTGGTTTTGACAAACTCCTGAATACGCGGCCACAGCATCACCGCTTCTTCTTCACTCATCTGAATACGGCCGGCTTCTACATGGTTTTGTACCGCTTTGAGCAATCCGCTGTCCACATTTTTCGACAACACTTCATAAGCGCGCTGGAAGGGGTTGACCGCACGGATCAAATCGATGTTCAGCTTATCCACATTGATGAATTTTTCCCCCATTTTCACAAACTGGTTGTTCAGTGTTTGGGTTTCGCCCGTTTGCGGATTGCGTATCGGCGCGCCTGCGGGCAAATCGCGTTCGTGGATAATTTCGTTTTCTTTCAGACGGCCTTGCTCGGCTTCGCTTAAAGCGTCCACATTTACGAAAAATTCTCCCTGCCGCACAAACCGGCCTTCGTTTTCCACCTCGGCGTTTTCAGGCAGGTTTGCGCCTTCCAGCAGGCCGCCGCTGCTGTTCACGGCCATCTGCGTTAAGATGCCCTGCACGATTTGAGCCTGCTCCGCAGCATCGGTGTCGGGATAGCGTTTGGCCACAATCTGCGGCAGCAGCACTTCGTTTACCGTTTGCGCGGGCGCGTCTTGGTTCACATAGCTTTTGGCGGCGGTGGGGTTTTGCGTGAGTGCGGCGATGATGTCGGTACTGTCGCTGTTTAAAATATCCAGCACTTTTTTAGAAACCGGTACGGCCGTGTCGTCCACAATCAGTGTGCCGGCGGGCGGGGTTTCGCCTTCTTTCATATCCGAACGGCGGCGGAAGGTAATATTGGGCGCAAGCACCTGCTCCATCAGCAGCGATAAGGTAATCGCCTTTAAAAGATTGTTCACCGAGTTGGCCACATCTGCATCAGCCGCATCGGGTTGGGCAATCAGATTGGTAAACTGCGCATGGCTTTTGCCTTCGCAGTCGCGGGTGGCACGGCCGATAATCTGCACCACTTCCGTCATCGAACTGCGGTAGCCGATGGTTAAAACGTGTTCGCAAAACGGCCAGTCGAAACCTTCTTTCGCCATGCCCAGTGCAACAATAATATCTACATCATCGCGTTTTTTGGCGCGGCGCAGATAATCCTGCACCAAAGCGCGGTCGGAGGTTTTGCGGTCGTCCACCAAATCGGCCAGCTTCAGCAGGCGGCCGTCTGAAGTTTTCACGGTGATGATGCCGGTGGTGCGGTCTTTAGCCACAAATTCACCCAACACATCAATAATCGCATCCACAGCCGTGTATTTATCCACCGCCGCTTCGCCCGAATTCACATTGGGAATATGGATAATGGTTTTTTTAGTGGAATCGAGCACTTCGGCCAGTGCGTCGAAATATCTGCCCTGATAGAAATGATAGCCCAAGCCCAGCGATTTCAAATATTTGTAGCCGTTGAGCTGCTCGTAATAAGTGTAGGTAACCTTTTCAAATTTCGCTTCGTCTTCTTCGGTGAGAATCGGCACGGTGTCGCCACGGAAATAAGAGCCTGTCATTGCTACGATATGCGCAGAAGATTCGCGCATCAATTTATCCAACACGCCGCCCAAACGGTTGTTTTCTTCTGCCGACACATGGTGAAATTCATCAATCGCCACCAACACATCATCAAATGCTTGGGCATCATTCAGCGCGTCAAAGGCAAAGCGGAAGGTGGCATGGGTGCACACCAGCACCTTATCGCTGCTTTTCATAAAGCGTTTGAATGCATCTACCTTTCCCTTATCGCCATCCGCGCCGCCGCCTGTGCAGAGATTGTTTTCAGGCTTTACGCGCCAGTCGGCGAAAAAGCCGTGTTCGCTTAAATCCGTATCGGCAAACGAGCCGCCGATGCTCATTTCCGGCACGGCAATAATGGCTTTTTTTACGCCCTGATGGCGTAACTTATCCAAAGCCAGAAACATCAGCGCGCGCGATTTGCCCGATGCGGGCGGTGCTTTCAAAAGCAGGTATTGCGCATCGCGTTTGGCAAAGGCTTTCGCCTGCATTTCGCGCATACCCATAGGATTCTGCTGCGTGCTGCTGCCGGTTTGTGCATATTGCACGTTTAAAAGAGAGATGGTCATGGGTTTTCCTTTATGTTGAAGATTTCTTTTTCTTTTTTTCGGCTTTGGCGGCTGCTAAGGCGGCCTGTTCTGCCTGAATCATTTGTTCATACAGGGCAAACAGGTGTTCCACGCGCTCCAGGCCGTCTGAAAACGGTTTGGCGCGGTAGAGTTTGTCTACGGCATCATCCAATGCGCGGTGGGCTTCGCGCAGGGTTTCGGGCATTTTTTCGGGGTCGTAGAGTTGGGCGAGGGTTTTATCGGGAAACGCATCACGCGCCAGCAGCACATTTTCTGCCAAGCGTGTAATCTCGGCCTGCTGCGCTTCATCGGCCTGCGGCCACGGGAAGGTGTTGTAGACCAAGGTTCCGGAATAGCGGTAATCGCTTTTCAGACGGCCTGCCACGGTGCGCATCCAGTCGTTGTGTGCGGCGGAGGAGAGGATGCCGAGTTCGTAGAGGGTTGCGTTGGGGATAATCTGGGTGGCATCAGTGGGAATCACTTCATGGCTGAAAAAGTCCATCGGTACATATTCACGGCGTTCGGAGGATACGCGGGGGACGAGGATGTAGCTGCCTGAATGCGGGTGGCGGATTTCGTCAAATAAATGCGCGATGGCGGCTTTTTTCACAGTGGCAGCTTTTTTGCTGGCCAAGCGCACAGCACGGACTTTTTCCACCCGTTTGGCAATTTCGGGATAGGCTTCAGGCAGGTGCGCCAATTCTTCTGCCACCATATCGCGCAGCCAGATACACCAGCGTTCTTGGCCGTTTAAAAACTCATCCGAACCCAATAGCTTTTTAATCCATTTGGCGGCCTTCGGTTCTTTGGCCAATAAGACTTCTTTTTCGGCAGTAGTCAAAATCAGGTTGCCGCCCTCAACAGGCTTGTTGCCGTAAACCATTTTGGAAACCTTGCCTAAAGGCCTTTCCCGAGCCGACACGGCCAGATTACTGCCTGCAATCAGATAAGGGCTGATATTGGCCACGCTTTGCGCACGCCATTCTTTATCTACCAGTTTGAACAAGCGTGTTTCCTGCGTATCCGGATTCAGACGGCCTGCCGTGCCGTCTGAAAGCTGTTGCGATACCAAGCCGATAATTACCACATGCACGGCGGCTTTGTCTTTGGCATTGTTAGCCCACGGAAAGGTTTGCCAGGCAAAGCCGATGCGCAGCCCCAAGGCAAAGATATGCGGCCACAAGGTGGCGACCTGTTCGCCTTGGCTGACGGAGTTGGTGGATACCAGCGCCAGCTTGGCGCGGCTGTTTTGAATATATTGCGCGCCTTTCCAAAACCAGCAGGTAACGTAGTCCAGCACGCCGTATTTTTTCCAGCCGGAAAACACCAAATCCATGTCTTCGTTTTGGCCTTCGTCGCGGCTGTTGCTGCCGCCGAAGGGCGGATTGCCAACCAGATAAACCTCGTCTTCGGCACGGTTTTGGCGCGGGCAAAAGGCTTCCCAGTCTTCGCGAAGGGCATTGGCAGACTTGATGTTGCCGCCGCTTTTTAAGGGCAGGGTGGGCAGGCTGTTGCCCAGCTCGTGTTCGTATTCCAGATTCATCTGGTGTTCGGCCAGCCAGAGTGAAAGCATGGCGATTTCGTGGGCGAAGTCGTCGAGTTCGAGGCCGTAAAATTGGTTGAGTGTGATTTGGCTGTGGAAATATTCGTTGCCGTCGATGGCTTGAATGGCTTTAAAAATCTGAATTTCGAGCTTGCGCAGCGCTTTGTAGGCAATAATCAGGAAATTGCCCGATCCGCAGGCGGGGTCGAAAATTTTGATTTTGCCCAAGCGCATGGTCAGGCTGTGAAGAGCTTTCAGACGGCCTTCCGGGCTGGAATAGCGTTTGAAAATATCTTGAAAATCCGCTTGCAGGCTGTCGAGAAACAGCGGCTGAATGGCTTTCATGATGTTGGGCACGGAGGTGTAGTGCTGCCCGAGGCGGCTGCGCTGCGCGGGGTTGATCACGCTTTGAAACATGGAGCCGAAAATATCGGGATTGATTTCCGCCCAATCCAGTTTGCCGCATTCGAGCAACAGGCGGCGCGTGCGTGCGGTGAAAGATGGAATGGGTTCGTCGGCGGAGAAGAGGCCACCATTCACATAGGGGAATGCGGCCAAATGCGCAGGCAGTTTGGCGCGTTTGGGGCTTTCAGACGGCAGGTTTAACACGGCGAAGAGACCGGAGAGAATGTCGTCGATATTGCTGCCGTCTGAAAGGCTGTGGCTTTCGATGAGTTTGGTGAAGGCGTCTTTGGCGAAGATTTTGGTGTCTTCGGCAAAAAAGCAGAACAGCAGCCGCGTGAGAAACACATTCAGCGCGTGGATGTCTTCGGGTTTGGATAAATCGTTGGTCAGGCGGATTTGGTCAAACAGCCGTCCCATTTTTTCGGCGGCTTTGGTGTCGGCGGGGTTTTCGGTGAATTCGCGGCTTTTCTCCAAACCGGCCAAGGGCAGGAAAAAGCCGTAGTTTTGCGCCAAACCGGCAAAGGCGCATTCGAGCGTATCATCAACTTTGGCATCATAAGCGGCAAAGTTTTGATAGTCGGTGGCGATAAAAAAGCGGATTTTGTTTTTTGCGGCAGAGGGCAGCTCTTTCAGTGTTTTCAGTGCTTCATAAACATCGTTGCCCGCTTGCAGCGGTTTGAAATAGAGCTTGTGGGAAAGGGCCACTTCACCTAAAAGCGGCATATCGGCCACGTTGGCACCGCCGCTGTTGTTTTGCAGTTTGGTTAAGGTGGCTTTTGGGGTGTCGAAAAGTTTTAGAAAACCATAGATAAAATCAGAGGCTCGGCTCGGCTCGGCTCGGCT
>NZ_JAUMUI010000035.1 GCF_030530745.1 Neisseria sp.
GGATATTGATTTGCTGTTTCGAACCTGTATCGATTATTAAGTTGATTAGCTATAACTCTAAATTGATTTATGTTTCGTCATATCCGGGCTTGACCCCGACATCTTTTTGTTTCAAGAGAAATAACAGATATCCGGGCCAGGTCCGGGCATGACGCAGAGGTTTTAAGATGCTGAAAGAGATTTTGCAAAGGCTCCGGCCTTAAGGCGTTTTTGCAAAGGTCTCGTTTTGTATCTGCGTACAGAATATGGTTAAGTAAATTGTTCGGTTGTAAGAAAAAAGCGGGCAACCCGAAAAAGGTTGCCCGAATACCTCAAATCAGAGATTTACGCTTCACAAACAATACAGGCTTGCGCCTGCACTTTATCTGTACAGCTCAACTCTATGCAGATAAAGAAGTCGGTTTCAGACGGCCTTTCTGTTAAGGCCGTCTGAAACGGTCTCTTACGAGAATTGGTTCATGGTGTTGTCTTTACCGCCGGCTTTCAGGGCGGCTTCACCGGAAAAGTATTCTTTGTGGTTGTCGCCAATGTCGGAGCCGGCCATGTTTTGGTGTTTCACGGTGGCGATGCCTTGGCGGATTTCTTCACGCTGAACTCCCTTCACATAAGCCAACATACCTTGGTCGGCAAAGTAGCCTTTAGCCAGATTGTCGGTTGACAAGGCAGCGGTGTGGTAAGTGGGCAGGGTAATCAGGTGGTGGAAGATACCGGCTTGGGCAGACGCATCTTTTTGGAATGTGCGGATGCGTTCGTCGGCTTCTTTGGCCAAATCGGTATCGTCGTAATCCACGCTCATCAGTTTGGCGCGGTCGTAGGCAGATACGTCTTTGCCTGCCTGCTGCCATGCGTCGAACACTTGCTGGCGGAAATTCAGCGTCCAGTTGAACGAGGGGCTGTTGTTATATACCAGTTTGGCGTTCGGGATGGTTTCGCGGATTTTATCCACCATTTCTTTAATCTGACCGATGTGCGGTTTTTCGGTTTCAATCCACAGCAAGTCGGCGCCGTTTTGCAGCGAGGTTATACAGTCGAGCACCACGCGCTCAACCCCTGTGCCTTTCTTGAACTGGAAGAGGTTGCTTGGCAAACGCACGGGTTTGATGGTTTTGCCGTTGGTGTTCACAATCACGTCGCCCGGTTTGATTTGGGAGAGGTCGGTGATTTCTTCGCCGTCGAGGAAGCTGTTGTATTGGTCGCCCAAATCGCCCGGCTGCAATGAGTAGGCAATCTGTTTGGTTAAGCCGGCACCCAAAGAGTCGGTGCGGGCGACAATCACGCCGTCATCCACGCCCAGTTCCAGGAATGCGTAGCGGACGGCATTGATTTTTGCTAGAAAATCAACGTGCGGAACGGTTACTTTGCCGTCTTGGTGGCCGCATTGTTTTTCATCGGATACCTGGTTTTCGATTTGGATACAGCAGGCACCCGCCTCAATCATTTTCTTGGCCAAGAGGTAAGTAGCCTCGGCGTTGCCGAAACCGGCGTCGATATCGGCGATAATCGGCACAACGTGGGTTTCGAAGTTGTCGATTTGGTTTTGGATTTCCTGCTCTTTGGCTTTGTCGCCGGAGGCACGGGCATCATCCAGTGCGGTGAACAACAGGTCGAGCTCACGGGCATCGGCCTGTTTCAGGAAGGTGTAGAGTTCTTCGATTAAAGCCGGAACGCTGGTTTTTTCGTGCATGGACTGGTCGGGCAGCGGGCCGAATTCGGAACGCATGCCGGCAACCATCCAGCCTGAAAGATACAGATAGCGTTTGTTGGTGGTTTTTTGGTGTTTTTTGATCGAAATCAGTTTTTGCTGGCCGACAAAACCGTGCCAGCAGCCGAGCGATTGGGTGTAGTTTGCGGGATCGGCATCGTATTCGGCCATGTCGCGCCGCATAATGGCGGCGGTGTATTTGGCGATGTCCAAGCCTGTTTTGAAGCGGTTTTGCAGCCTCATGCGGGCAACGTATTCGGGGGTGATTGCGCTCCAGCCCGAACCCATCTGCTGTTTCAGTTCTGCTGCTTCTTTGATTTCGTTTTGGTAATTTGCCATCTGCTGACTCCTTTGTTCTCGCTTGATTTTTGGAACACCGTTTACACGTTATTGATTCCGTGTAGTAGGGTGTAGTCGGAATTTACCCGCTTTTTTCTGTCTTGCCAAGCCCTAGTTGAAAAGTTTTTGATTTTTGTGCGGCATTTGAATGATTGGTGCCGGATGCCTTTGAAATTTTATGGCTTTTGTTTGGCTGTTTTTTAGATTTTTATTGATAATTTTTTGTTTTTACAGATATTTATCATCAGAATTTGATGTGCGGCATTATTGTTTTCCGGCAGTGCCGGCAATGAGGAGGTTTGGGTTTTAAGGGTGTGTTGAGGGCGTGTTGCTGTTGGGCTGCATCGGTTGTATGAGAAGAATCGGCAGGCAGCGGTGTGTAGTCCGAATATCCGGCAATATCAAAATGCCGCCTTTCTTTAATACGTTAAGAAAAGCGGCCGGTATGGTTTAAAGGCCGTCTGAAATGTCAGCCGTAAAAGCCCGGCTCGCCTTCGGGGCGGGTTTTGAAACGTTTGTGCAGCCAGAAATATTGTTCGGGGTGTTCGCGTGCGCGAGCTTCGATAAAGTCGTTCATGCGCTGTGTGTCGGCTTCTGCGTTCTCGGTGGGAAAGTTTTCCCAAGCGGGGTAAAAACGCAGCGTTACGGTGTTGTCGGGTTCGCGGGTGGGAATGGCGGGGATAACTTTGGCGCCGGTTAGGCCTGCGATGCGGCTCAATCCGGCAATGGTGGCGGTGGGAATGCCGAAAAAGTTAACGAAAATCGAATCGTTGCGGCCGAAATCCTGATCGGGCAGGTAGAGAAAGGGGGCGCCGCTTTTGCGGATTTGTTTGATAATCGCCCGCAATCCTTCGTTACGGCCGATTAAAAACACGTTGTTGTAGCGGTGGCGGCCTTTGAGAATCTGCTCGTCCATCGCCCGGTTTTTCTGGTGGGAATACATGCTGGTAAGCGGCACGTCTTGGTTGAGGGTGTAAACGGCCATTTCAAAGGCGGTGAAGTGGGGGTAGAGCAGAATCACTTTTTCGCCCGTTGAGAGCGCGTCGTCGAGATGATGTTTGTCTTGATAGCGCACGAAACGGCGCAGGCGTTCGGCGGGGGCGTACCAATAAAGACCATATTCGAACATAAGTTTGGCCATATGTTGGAAATGGCATTTCAGTACGGCGGTGCGCTTGGTTTTGCTCCACTCGGGAAAGCATTTCCGTAAATTGGTTTCGCCCACTTTACGGCGCGGTTTGACGGCGTAATAGGCCAAAAAACCGACGAAGTCGGCCAGTTTGTGAATCAGGCAAAACGGCAGCAGTTGAATTAAATATAAGATAAAGAAAGCGAATTTCATTTGTCGGCTGTCGGGTTGGGCGGGTGGCCGTATTATAGACGCGAACGCTGCTTTTTTATACAAACCTTTTCGGGTTGGGCAGGGTTCTTGAACAGCATGGTGGGACGGCGTGCAGATACGGGCATCAGGGTTTCAGACGGCCTGAGCAGATTTTGCAAAGGCCTCTGTTTGTTATCATGATGAATTAGCTTAAAGAAAAATTGCAATTCTCATAATTGGGCTTAACCCGGGTATGACGGAACGGTTGCTCGGTAAATGGTTTGACTATAAAACGGTGTTTGGGCAATTCTGCCGATAGGCTACAATAGGCTTCGCATTTTTTGTTAAGCATTTTTGAGATGAAAACTTTTTCCGCCCTGTTGCTGTTTTGCGCCGCCGCCCATGCCCAAGCCGCCCACGGTTTGGCTTTGGGACAGCCTGTGCTGCACCCGGCCGGCTTCAAATCGTTTAATTATGTCAACCCCGATGCACCCAAAGGAGGCACGTTTACGCTGCCTGCGCCAGGCGGCTTTGATACGCTTAATCCGTTCACGCTCAAAGGCGACCATGAGGCAGGCACCGCCATGCTCACGCTCGACACGCTGGCCGAAAAAGGCAAAGACGAGCCGCTTGCCATGTACGGCCTGCTGGCGGAAGACATTTCCCTAGCTTCAGACGGTCTTTCCGTAACCTTCAAACTCAACCCCAAGTCACGCTTTCATAACGGCGATCCCGTACTGGCCAAAGACGTAGCCGCCTCGTTCAACACCCTCACCCGCGACAAAGCCGCCGCGCCCATGTACCGTTTTTATTGGGCCGACGTGGCGCGCGTAGAAACACCCGATGCGCGCACGGCGGTGTTCCGCTTCAAAAAGCGCAACGCCGAACTGCACATGACTTTGGGCGAACTGCCCGTGTTTTCGCATAAAAGCTACCCCAAGGGCCTCGCCGCCGCAGCCAACACTCCGCCCATCGGCTCCGGCCCTTACCGCTTGCGCAAAACCGATGCCGGCCGCCTGAGCGAATTCGTGCGCGACAAAAACTATTGGGCGCAAAACCTGCCCGTGCGCAAAGGCATGTATAACTTCGACACCGTGCGCTTCAAATACTACAAAGACGACAGTGTGCGCATCGAAGGCATCAAAGGCGGGCAATACGATTTCGTGCAGGAAAACATCGCCCGCAACTGGGCGCGCGCCTATCCCGACGCCGTGTTGGAGAAACGCAAACTGCACAAACACGAATGGCGGCACAACAACACCGCCGGAATGCAGGGTTTCGTAATGAACCTGCGCCGCAAGCCTTTTGACGATATCCGCGTGCGGCAGGCGCTGGTGGAAAGTTTCGATTTTGAAAACACCAACACACGCCTGTTTTACAGCACCTACCTGCGCAGCAACAGCTTCTTCACCAACGGTGAAACCGCCGCACGCGGCAAGCCCTCCGGCGCGGAGCTGGCCTTGCTCAACGGCGTGAAACAGCACCTGCCCGCCGCGGTGTTTACCCAAAACGCGCCCGAGCCGCCCAAAACCGACCCCGTGCTCGGCGTGCGCCCCAACCTGCTCAAAGCCCGCACCCTGCTCGAGCAGGCAGGCTACCGTTACCGCAACGGCATCTTGGTCAACCCGCAGGGCAGGCCGCTGGTGATTGAGTTTCTCAGCCCCAGCAAAACCTACGAGCGCGTAACCGCAAAATGGCGCAACGATTTGGCCAAAATCGGCGTGCTGATGAACGTGCGCGTGGCCGACCCCGCCGTTTACCAAAAGCGGCTCAACAGCTTTGATTTCGACATGACCATCACGGTGTATGCCAACAGCGAAAGTCCCGGCAATGAACAGTTCGACTACTTCAGCTGCGCCGCCGCCAAAACCGACGGCAGCCGCAACTGGGCGGGCGTGTGCCATCCTGCCGTAGAGGTCCTGCTCAAACATTTTGAGAGTTTCACCAACCGTGCCGAATTGGTGGCTGCTTCCCGTGCGCTCGACCGCGTCTTGCGCCACCAATACATCATCGTGCCCAACTGGTATGCCGACCGCCACCGCGTGGTGTACCGCGACACATTGGGCATACCCGCCAACCGCCCCAAATACTATTCCCCCGTAGAATGGGCGTTGAGCACGGGCTGGGTGAAACGGTAGCGCGGTTGTTTAGGCCGTCTGAAAACTGCTGATGGTTTTTTGTAATATTCAGACGCCCCACTCACTTGATACAAAACAAAAAAGCTTTTGGATTCGAGAAACTTAAAATACCTGAGCCGGTCTAATCCGTATCAACCGAAAACACAAACCGCCCCAAAGCAAGCCAACCGTTTACCGAAAACAAAGGAGGTTCATCGTCATGTATCAGCGTATTCTAGTTCCAGTAGACGACAGCACAGCAGCCCTGCATGCCCTGAAAGAAGCCTGCCGGCTGGCCAAACAGCTTGATGCCGCCATTTTGGCCGTACACGTGGTGGATGTGGCTCAGTTTGACTGGGGGGCACCGACTTTTAGCGATGCGGCAGCCTTACGCAGAGCCGTGGAAGCTACCGGTATTAAAGTCCTCGAAAAAACCCAAGCCGAGCTGGAAGCCGCAGGTGTGCGCTACGACAGCCTGATTATGGAAAGCGCGGGCGACAAAATAGCCGATTTGTTAATCGAGCAAGTCGAAGCGGAAAACTGTGATTTAATCGTGATGGGCACACACGGCTTTTCAGGCCTGATGCACCTGCTGATGGGATCGGTTGCCGAAGGCGTGGTGCGTAAATCCGATGTGCCGGTATTATTGGTCCGCCGCAAAGACGATTAGCGTTTCAGCAGCATTTAAACTTTGTAAAACTCATTCAGGCCGTCTGAAAATCCCGTTCTTTTCAGACGGCCTGAATGAGTTTTACAAAGGGTTGGCAATAAACTCCAGGCCTCGGGCTGTTTTGGGAAACAAAACGGCTGCCTTAGTGAGGCAGCCGTTTGCGGTTTGCTGCAATAGGGTTTCAGTTCCGCAGAAGCTCCGTTTTAGCTTCGCAGAAACTGCGTTTTCAGGCAGCTTGGGTTTCTATGAAACTCACGCCGTTCAGTTGTGATGCCAGTACGGCATGGCGCAGGGCCGAGAGGGCTTTGGGGCGCACGAAGTTTCGGCGGTAGGCCAATACCACGCGGCGGTTCGGCGCGCTGCCTTCAAACGGGATGATGCTGAACAGCATATGGTCGTTTTCGGTGAGGGCGGTGGCAGGCAGCACGCTGATGGAAAGGCCGCTGGCAACCATGTGGCGGATGGTGTTGATGGAGCTGCCTTGAAGGGTGTTGGTCAGCCCCTGTATTTTTTGGCGGGAGGCCAGTTCGGAGCAGCTTGCCAAAACCTGATCGCGCATACAGTTGCCTTCGGTAAGCAGCAGCACCTGTTCTTCGGCCAACATGGCGGGAGTAATGGTGTCGAGTTCTTCAAAGTGGTGCCCCTTGGGCACGATTACGAAAAACGGTTCGTCGTATAACGGCTCGGTAACGATGCCCGGTTCGTGGTAAGGCTCGGCCACGATAACGGCATCCAAATCGCCGCGCTTGAGGGATTCGGTGAGAATCTGGGTATAGTTTTCTTCAAGCATCAGCGGCATATTCGGTGCGGTATGGCGCAACGACATAATCAGTTTGGGCAGCAGGTAGGGGGCGACGGTGAAGATCAGGCCGAGTTTGAACGCACCGTCCAATTCGTTCTGCTCTTCATTAGCCAGATGCTTGATCAACTCGGCTTCTTCCAACACCCGGCGGGCTTGGGCGATGATACGCTCGCCCGCTTCGGTGGTGATGATGTCGTTGCTGCTCCGGTCAAACAGCGATACGGCCAGCTCTTCTTCCAGTTTTTTAATGGCAATCGAAAGGGTGGGCTGGCTGACGAAGCAGCGGCGGGCGGCACGCCCGAAATGGCGTTCCTGCGCCACTGCAACGATGTAGCGCAATTCAGTCAGGGTCATGCTTCTTCGGCCTTTTTCTGCTCCGGCAGGGTTATGTTCAGTTCGAGCACGTCCAAGCCGTTTTGTTTTTCTTGGGAAATGCGGATGTCTTCCAAAGATACATGCACATATTTAGATAACACTTCCAGCAGCTCTTTTTGCAGGGTGGGCAGGTAGTCGGGAGCCTGCTCTTTGGCGCGCTCTTGGGCGATGATGATCTGCAGGCGGTCGCGTGCAACGGCGGCGGTTTTGTTTTTTCTGCCGAACAGTAAATCAATCAATGACATGATCAACCTCCGAACAGGCGTTTGAAGAAGCCTTTTTTCTCGGCCTCCAGGTAGCGCATTTCGCGGTTTTCGCCCAACAGGCGGGATACCACGTCTTTATAGGCTTCGGCGGCGGCCACGTCGTTCTGGTGGATAACGGGGGCGCCTGAGTTGGAAGCCTGCAATACGTTTTGCGACTCGGGGATCACACCGATAAGCGGAATACGCAGAATATCGCAGATGTCCTGCACCGACAGCATTTCGCCTTTTTCGACGCGCTCGGGCGAGTAGCGGGTAATCAGCAGGTGTTCTTTCACGGTTTCGCCTTTTTCGGCTTTGCGCGATTTGCTTTGGAGAATGCCCAGGATGCGGTCGGAATCGCGTACGCTGGATACTTCGGGGTTGGTGGTGATGACGGCTTCGTCGGCATAATACAGTGCCATCAGCGCGCCCTGTTCGATACCGGCGGGTGAGTCGCAGATAACGTATTCGAATCCCATTTCTCCGGTTAATTCGTCCAGAACTTTGCCCACGCCGTCGCGGTCTAGGGCGTCTTTGTCGCGGGTTTGCGAAGCGGGCAGGATAAAGAGGTTGTCGCAGTGTTTGTCTTTAATCAGCGCCTGGGTCAGTGAGGCTTCGCCTTGAATCACGTTAATCAGGTCATATACCACGCGGCGTTCGCAACCCATGATCAGGTCGAGGTTGCGCAAGCCTACGTCGAAATCGATAACGGCGGTTTTGTGGCCGCGGATGGCTAAGCCTGAGGCGATGCTGGCACTGGAGGTGGTTTTTCCTACACCGCCTTTGCCTGAAGTTACTACGATGATTTTTGCCACGATGTTTCCTTTTAAAAATCGTTTAAAAACAAAACGGTTATTCTCCGTCGATGGCGCTGATGACCAGACGGTTGTCTTGGAGCGATACCTGCACGGCTTTTCTGTCAAGGTGCGCAGGCAGGCTTTGCTCAAAGTTGCGGTAAATACCTGCTACTGATACCAGCTCCGCCTGCATGGATTGAAGGAATATCCGCGCGTTGCGGTTGCCCGTCGCACCGGCAAGAGCCCGGCCGCGCATCGCACCGTAAACATGGATGTTGCCGTCGGCAATGATTTCCGCACCTTCGTTTACTATTCCGGTTACGATAAGGTCGGCGTTTTCGGCATATACCTGCTGGCCGGTGCGGATGGGGGTGTTAATAAGCACGGTCGGCTTACTGATTACGGTGGCCACCGGTTCCGGAACCGGCGTTTGCTTGGCCTGGGTTTCCGGTTTCGGGTCGTTGCGGCTGAATGTCAAATGATAGGCCTCGGCATGTGCCGCCCATGCTTCGTTTTCATGGCGAAGGCCGATGATTTGCAGGCCGTAACGGGCGAACAGCGACACGATGGCGGCGATGCTCAATTCGCCGGGGTTCGCGAATTCTTGCAGATCCAATAAAAACAGCATGCTGCCCAGCCCTTTGTGCTGGCTTACGCGCTGTTGTAAAAAATCTTCCAATTCCCCTAAATCGGCAGTATGCAACTGTACCGAAAGCACGTCTAAGCGTGCCGATTTCATATCAAAAGCTGGTTTCATTTTTTGGTAAGACTGTCATAAAAAAATTTAATGGGGCTAAGTTTACCGTGTTAATCTTAGCTATTCAATCCGTTAAGGCCGTCTGAAATGAAAAAAGTTTCCGCATAATAGGTTTGGGGCACTAAGGACGGATTTTTGCAGCCGTAATACCACAAAGCGGCCACCGTATCTTTCTGCGTAAACTTTGGTTTGTATTTCAGTGGCACAAAACAATAAGCGTATTAAATGCTGTTGTCAAATGCAGTGCGATAATCGGCAGTTTTCCCCCTCCGTTTCCTCTTTTGCCGGTGTGTTGAAGCGGTTTTGGCCGTGAGGAGCTGTTGCCGGCGGTTTGGGAATTCAGACGGCATGCGGCCCGGTAAAGCACAAAAAGCAGATTTTTTGAAATATCTGCTTTTTGTGGATCCTGCTGCCGGTCAGGAGGCCTTGCCGTTTTCTTTGCGGCGGTTATACATCAGCGAAATCAGTACCGACACGCCCAGTGCGCCGAACACCACCGAAAGCGATACGCCTATGGGAATATGGATCCAGTGCATAATCAGCATCTTGATTCCGATAAAACTCAACACGAAAGCCAGGCCGAATTTCAAAAACACGAAGCGGTCGGCAATATCGGCCAGCAGGAAATACATGGCGCGCAGGCCGAGAATGGCGAAAATGTTAGATGCGAGTACGATAAACGGATCGGTGGTTACGGCAAAAACCGCCGGAATGCTGTCTACCGCAAAAATCACATCGCTCATTTCGATCATCATCAGCACCAGCAGCATGGGGGTGGCAATGAGTTTGCCGTTTTCAACGGTGAAGAATTTTTCGCCGTGGAAATCTTTGCTCACCGGAATATGGCCTTTTACCCAGTTGAGCAGTTTGTTTTCTGATAGATCTTCTTCATCGCCGCCACTGTCCGACTTGATCATTTTTACACCGGTGTAGAGCAGGAAGGCGCCGAACACATACAGAATCCACTCGAAACGGCTCACCAGCGCCGCGCCGATAAAAATCATGACCATACGCAACACAATGGCGCCGAACACGCCGTAGAGCAACACGCGGTGCTGATATTGCGGCTGCACTTTGAAATAAGAAAAAATCATTAAAAACACGAAGATATTATCTACCGCTAATGATTTTTCCAATACGTAGCCGGTGAAAAATTCCAGCGTTTTCTGCTTGGCGACAACGTGGCCGTAGAGCGGGTTGCCCGCCAGCTCGAAATACAGCCAGCCGGCAAAGGCGCACGACACCGCAACCCACACGGCAGACCATGCCAGCGCCTCTTTTACGCCGACCTTGTGCACCCCGGTTTTTTTGAGCGAGAGCATGTCGACGGCAATCATTATTAAAATAGCGGCAAAAAATACCCCGTAAAACAAGGGGGTGCCGACTGAAGGATGTCCGGCCATAATTGTTTTTGTTGAAAAATTCAGGAGTTGGAAAAAAGCCGCTATTTTAACATAGCTGTCCGATATTGCTGTTTTTCATGATAGATCGTGCTGGTTGCCGCGCAGTCCGTCTGCCTGCGCATCGTGCAGCATACGGTGGTACGGTTCAAGCCGGCGGGCGATAAGGCTCAGCTGCTGCCAGAGTATGCTGCTTTGGCGGTCGCCGCCGATAAGGCTGTGAAGTTGTGCCAACCCTTGCTGTACCTGCCCAAAGGCCGTCTGAAAGGTTTCGGGGGGAAGTGTGGCGAGGTTTTCCAGTATATCGGCGGTTTGGTAGGCGGTTCGGTAGAAATTTTCACTGAACTCGGGTACACAGCCCTGTGCCATCCGGTTTCGGTAGGCACCGAGGGCGGAAATGTAGCCGATTAGCGCATGGCTGGTTTTGAGCAGGGTAAAACCGCTTTGCAGTCTGGCTCCGTATTTTTTCGGCTCGGCGCTCATGTCGGACAGCGTACTGCTCAACGATGCGGCGGCTTCGTGTGCCTGACGGCGGGCAACACGGTAAGCCATGTCGTCGGATCCGCCGTTTTGCAGTTGGTCGAGAATATGGCGCAAGTAAACGCCGTTGCGGTTTGCGGCTTGGGCGGCAGTGTGCTCGAGTGTGAGATAGCGCCAGTCGGGCCACAGATACGATACTGCCGCCCAGGCGATGGCCGAGCCGATTAAGGTGTCGGCCACGCGCGGCCAAGTGAGGGAAAATACGTCTTCACCTGCTAGTGATAGTGAAGTAAGTGCTTGAATAGTAATAAAAAATGTGGAAAAGCTGTATTTAAGGGTGCGGAAAAAGAAAAACAGTGTGGCGGCTGCCAGCACGATCCACAGTTTGGTTTCGACCGATGGTGTGAAATAAGGCACCAGCGAGCCTGCCAATACGCCCAGCACCGTGCCGGCGATACGTTGGTTGATGCGGTGTTTGGTGGCCGAATAGTTGGGCTGGCACACAAACAGGGCGGTGAGCAGAATCCAATAACCGAAATGGATATGGAAAACCTCGACGATGGTGCAGGCGGTAAACACTACAATGGCCAGCCGTACGGCGTGACGGAATGCTGCCGATTCAAAATTAAGCCGGCTTCGCACGGTGCGCCAAGCATTATTCAGGCCGCCGCTTTCCATGCCGGCGATGCGGTGTTTTTCAGACGGCATTTCCTCCGCTTCTTTGTCGCTGCTTTCGATGTGGCAGAGTTGGTAATCGACGCTGAACAGGTTTTCCAACAATCTTTGCAGGGTATGCACTTCGCCGCCGCTGCGGGTTTCGGCATACAGTTTCAGCGATTGGCGGCAGCCTTCGGCAGCGCGCTGCAAACGCTTGCTGTATCGGTAGGGCAGGCCGCTGCGCAGGCTTTCTGCTACATCGCGGCAGGCCTGCCCCTGCAATTCGATAAGGCGGTGGATGCGGAAGATCAAATCGGTGTTTTTTAATTTTTCGGCCAGTTCGCGGTAATCCGTATGGGCGGAGCTGATGCGTTCGTGGATATCCTGAGCGGTGAAGTAATAACGCAGCATACGGCTGGTGCGCGGGTGGCGGTGCTGGCCACGCATACGGTAAAACAGCGCGCTGCGGCAGCGGTTGAAGGCTTCGATGATGGCGGTGTTTTTCATTGCCAGGTCAATCTGGCGGTTTTCCAACTGTTCGGCTTCGTCGGGGTCGAAAAACTCGGCTTTGGCATCCAAGTAGCCGCCCAGCGCCGAATAGGCCGCAGCCATGTTTTCCTGCACGGGGCGGTGCGGGAAAACAATATGCAGAATCAGCGTCATGGTGCTGTATAGCAGCGTGCCGCACAAAATCATAAACGGGTTGACTGCCCACGGCATATCGGGCGTGTACGACAATGTCGTGTAGGTGGCCACCGCCAGCGTGCCGAACGCAAACGTGCGGTAACGCAGGCCCACCGCCCCCAGCAGCGTAAACACAAATGTGAGCAGCGTCATCGTGAGAATAAACTGCAAGCCCGCGCCATATGTGATTTGTGCCGAGATCGAGGCTGTCGAAAACAGCGCCACCGTTATCACGATATTTTTCAGACGGCCTGTCAAACGGTTGTCCAAATCCACCAAACCGCCGGCAATGATGCCCAGCACAAACGGCGTGGTGAGTTTGGGTATGTTGAAATACCAAATAAGCGAGGTAGCAATGAATACGCTGAAAAAAACCGGCAGCGTGGCAATGACTCTAGGGTTGACGGCAGGCGTGCGCATAACGGGAGTCCGCAGGGGCGGTAGGAGTGCGGAAGATATAATTGTACAGGATTTATACGGTGTGTTGATTAACCGGACATTGAGTCAAACCGTAAAAGCTTCGACAGGCAGGGATATCAGGTAACTTTTCAGATGCTTCGGACGGTAAAAAGCGGGCAATAATGCCCGCCCATTCGGTTTGATAAACTGTTGCCGCTTATTTTGCCGCTTCTTTTGCCTTGGCAGCCGCTTCTTTGGCCGCAGTTACCGCATCTTCGGCAGCGGTTTTGGCCGCATTGACCGCATCGGCAGCCGCATCCTTGCCCGCTTCTGCCGCAGTGGAGGCGGCATTTTCCGCTTTTGCACCGGCTTCTTTGGCCGCATCCACAGCACCGCTTACGGCAGAAGCCGCTTCGGCTTTTGCGGAGGCCGCATCAGTTTTTACTTCAGAAGCCACGGCCTGAGCCGCTTCTTTGGTTTCTTGTTTGGTTTCTTGCGAACAGGCGGCCAAGGCGGCAACAGCTGCAGCGGTAATTAAAAACTTTTTCATCAAGTTTCCTTTTCGGTTGAGACCCCGCCATTTATGGCGGTAGAATTTGGGTTTATCGGGTAGGGGTGTAACCCCTTCCCAATCAGGGCAACACGTAGGGCGGCGCTTTATGTGTCGTCCTGTGTGTTGAAACATCCTTGTGTTGGAAATATCGGAATCTACCGGCACGGTTGCGCCAGAGTGCGCAGAATAATAGCATATCCGACGCCGGTTAAAATAACATTCCGAATATTGCCCGAATAAAATCAAAAAAACCACCGGAAAGTGCTTGACAGCCCGAAACGGCATTTTTATAATGCGCAATCTTTCGGGTCGTTAGCTCAGCTGGTAGAGCAGCGGACTTTTAATCCGTTGGTCGAAGGTTCGAATCCTTCACGACCCACCAAATTTTCTAAGCCTAAACAACCGTTTAGGCTTTTTTCTTGCCACCGCCTGTTTTGGGGTGTGCCGGATTTGTTCTGAAACCGGGCCGTCTGAAAATTTTCAGACGGCCCGGTTTGTTTTTTGATGCCGATGAATTCACCGGAATCAGCGTTTCGCCAAGCCTTTGCGCTGCAAAAACGGCAGGATGTCGGGGCGCACTTCGTGACAGAGCGTGTTGCGCACCTGTTTGGTAAAGTTCAAATCCAGATTGCTGCGGCGCTGGTAGTAGTCGGCCACGGTGGCGTCGTATCCGGCATAGAGCGCGTCGTCGAGCGGGGCGTAGCCGTTTTCGGACACCACACAGGCGGCGGGCAGGCGCGGGCGCATAATCGGGTCTTGGGCGGGGTGGCCCAAGCACATACCGAACAGCGGCACTACGTTTTCGGGCAGATTCAGAATGCGGTCGGTGGCGTTGATGTCGTCGCGCAGGCTGCCGATATACACGCCGCCCAAGCCCAGCGATTCGGCGGTGAGCAGCACGTTTTGCGCGGCGATGCCCGCGTCGATTGCGCCCATCAGCGTCATTTCCGTCCAGTCGGTTTGCGCGTCGGGGGCGATTTTTTTGTGTTTGGCCAAGTCGATGCAGAATACTAAAAACTCGGCGCAGGTTTCGATGTAGTGTTGGTTGGCGCCCACGGCGCGCAGCTGTTTGCGTTTTTCGGCATCGGTAACGCGCACGATGTGCACCAGTTGCATAAAGCTTGATGTGGAGGCGGCCTGCCCGGCGGCGAGCACGGCCTCCAACATTTCGGGTGAAACCGGCTCGCCGGTGAATTTGCGGATAGAGCGGTGGCTCAGGGCGGTTTCCAGCGCGGGTTTGCTCGGTAATGCGTTCATGCGGGTTTCTCCTGTTGTGTGCGTATAAGGTAGAAAAACTTTTTCAGACGGCCAGTTTGACGGCCAGCTCGGCCAGGCGTTTGCCTTGGGTAAATGCGATTTGCTGCTCTTCGCCGCTCAACCCGGCTTTGCCGTCCTGCCCTGCCGTATGCGATGCGCCGTAGGGCGTGCCGCCGCTTTGGGTTCGGCTTAAAGCGGCTTCGCTAAACGGCACGCCGCTGATGATCATGCCGTGGTGCAGCAGGGGCAGCATCATGGTGAGCAGGGTGGATTCCTGCCCGCCGTGCTGGCTGGCGGTGCTGGTGAACACGGTGGCGGGCTTGCCGATGAGTTCGCCGCCCAGCCATTGCGGGATGGTGCCGTCGATAAAGTATTTCATGGCGGCGGCCATGTTGCCGAAGCGGGTGGGGCTGCCCAAGGCGAGGGCAGCGCAGGTTTTGAGGTCTTCGGCGCTGCAATAGGGCGCGCCTTCGGCGGGAATATCGGCTTCGACCGCTTCGCATACGGAAGACACTTTCGGCACGGTGCGCAGCACGGCTTCGCAGCCGGCCACGCTTTCGACGCCGCGCGCGATTTGGCGGGCGAGGTTTTGTGTGCCGCCGTGTTGGGAATAGTATAATACTAATATTTTCAAGGTGTTTTGGTTCATTTTGGCTTTCCGCTGCCTCTTTCCGTTACAATGTTTCAATACACAGGACGACACATAAAGCGCCGCCCTACGTGTTGCCCTGATTGGGAAGGGGTTACACCCCTACCCGATAAACCCAAATTCTACCGCCATAAATGGCGGGGTCTCAACCGAAAAGGAAACTTGATGAAAGGCGCTTTCAGACGGCCTCAAACTTTGCTTAAAATTTTTCAGGCCGTATGAAAACCCGTTTTAGCTTCACAGGAACTTGTTTCCTCACGGAAACAGCGTTTTCAATCAAAAGAAAGTATTAAAGAGTATGCCGAATTTATCTTGGTGGCAAGCTGTGCGCGCTTCGCGTTTGGGCGGGTTTGTGTGGTTTGTGTGCCGGCGTTTTGTGGAGGTGCGCGTGCCGCAGGTGTCGGCCAGCCTCACGTTTACCACGCTTTTGGCGCTGGTGCCGGTGCTTACGGTTACGCTGGTGGTGGTGTCGGCGTTTCCGATGTTCGACAATCTTTCCGAATCTTTTGTTCATTTCGTCAACCGGACCATTGTGCCGCAGGGGGCGGATAAGGTGTTCGACTATATCGACGAATTCAAGCAGAAGGCCAGCAGGCTCACTGCCATCGGTATCATTATGCTGGTGTTTACTTCGCTGATGCTGATTCAAACGATAGACCAAACGTTCAACCGTATCTGGCGTGTGGGTTCGCAGCGGCCGCTGGTGATGCAGTTTTTGGTGTATTGGGCATTGCTCACGTTAGGCCCGCTGGCGTTGGGCGTGGGTTTGTCGCTGTGGTCGTCGCTGCTCAGATACAGCCCGTTCGGCGAAAACTATCCGCTGTTGGCGGCGGCGGTGCGCATCAGTGCGTCGATATTGTTCGGCACGCTGCTGCTGTGGCTGCTCTACCGGCTGGTGCCCAACCGCTTTGTACCCGCCCGCCATGCGCTGCTCGGGGCGGCGGTAACGGCGGTTTTGCTCGAAGCCGCCCGCTACGGTTTTGCCTGGTATATCGGAACATTTAAAGGTTATACGCTGATTTACGGCGCGTTTGCGGCGGTGCCGTTTTTTCTGCTGTGGCTCAATTTGCTGTGGATGCTGGTGCTCTCCGGCGCAGTGCTCACTGCTTCGCTTTCCTACTGGCAGGGCGAAGCGTTCAGACGGGGTTTTGATGCGCGCGGGCGTTTCGACGATATATTGAAAATCCTGCTGCTGCTCAACGAAGCCCAGCAAACCGGCGGCGCGCTCAGGGTGCAGGATTTCCGGCCGCACATCAATATGGGCTATGACGAATTGGGCGGACTGCTCGAAAAACTCGCCCGCCACGGCTATGTGTATCAGGGCAAGCAGGGCTGGGTGTTGAAAACCAATGCTGAAGCCATCGGCTTAGGCGATTTGTTCAGGCTGTTTGTTTACCGGCCGGTCGGCCAAAACCGAGAGGGTGTCGATGCGGCCGTTGCCGAGATTATGTTGCCGTGTTTGGGTGCGCTCGACATCACGTTGTCGGAGTTCGACGTCCACACGCGGCGGGAGAAGGAAAGCTGAACCGTTAACACCATACCGGACGCTTTGCAAAATCCGGGCAGGCTGCCTGAAATACCCAACTGCCGTCATATTCGGGCTTGGGCCGAGTATCCCCGAAATTTTCTGAAACTCAAGATACTCGGGTCAAGCCCGGGTATGACGGAACAGGTGTTGAGCAAGTAGTTTAACCGCAGGCCGTCTGAAAGGCGGCGGGCTGCTGCCGAAGCGGCGCAAACCTTTCAGACGGCCTTTGCGAATCCTGTTAAAATCACGCGCTTTTCCGACTGCGCTTTTAGCTTTTATATGAACATTTTTTACGAAGAATCCGGCCAATTCAAAGTGGCCGCCGTGGTGCAGAAAAACGACGCCACCTATCAGGCCGATACCCAGCACGGCAAACGCACCAAAGTGAAAGCGGCCAACGTGTTTGTCGAATTCGACAACCCGATGGACGAATTCCTCGCCCAAGCCCGGGCCGAAGCCGCCGAAATCGACACCGGCCTGTTGTGGGAAGTGTGCGGCGAAGAAGAATTCAGCGCCGAAGCCATCGCCGAAGAATATTTCGGCCGACCGCCTGCCAAAACCGAGCTGGCGGGCACGCTGATGGCGCTTTATGCCGCACCGGTGTATTTCTATAAAAAAGCCAAAGGCATCTTCAAAGCCGCCCCCGAAGAAACGCTCAAGCAGGCGTTGGCGGCAGTGGAGCGCAAAAAACAGCAGGACGCGCAAATCGAAGCCTGGTCGGAAGCACTCAAACAAGGCGAGATGCCGTCTGAAATCGCCGCCGACCTGAAAACCATCCTGCACGCGCCCGACAAACAGGCGCCCACCTATAAAGCCTTTACCAAAGCCGCCGACGCGCTCAAACTCACCCCGCTGGCGCTGGCTATGCAAACCGGCGGCGTCGCCTCGATTCCGCAATATCTGCGCGACGGTTTTGAAGTCAAACATTTTCCCAAAGGCACGGCTTTCGCCGATATGCCCGTGCCCGCGCTGCCCGCACTACCGCAGGCCGCCGTGCAGGCGTTTTCCATCGACGACGAAGACACCACCGAAGTGGACGATGCCCTGAGCGTTACCGACTTGGGCAACGGCACCAAACGCGTGGGCATCCACATCGCCGCGCCCGCGCTGGCCGTCGGAGTGGGCAGCGCCATCGAAAAAACCATTATGGAACGCCTGAGCACGGTGTATTTTCCCGGCGGCAAAATCACCATGCTGCCCGACAACTGGATTGCCGCCTTCAGCCTCGATGCCGGCGGCCACCGCCCCGCCGTGAGCATTTATTTCGACGTTGACGCCGATTTCAACATCAGCGCGCCCGTGCACAAAATCGAAGCCGTCTATATCGCCGAAAACCTGCGCATCCAAGCCATCGAGCCGAACTTCAACGCCGAAACCGGCCTCGATGCCGAAGGGCAGGCCATGTTCAACCACCATCAGGATTTAATCTGGCTGCACCGCTTCGCTGTGGCGCGCCAGAAAGCGCGCGGCAAATACGAGCCGGACCGCGCCCCGCAATACGATTACGGCATCGGGCTGAACGAAGACGGCAGCGTGGCCGTTTCCCGCCGCGAGCGCGGCTCGCCCATCGACACGCTGGTGAGCGAAATGATGATACTCGCCAACAGCACATGGGCGCAGATGCTCGATGAAAACGGCCTGCCCGGCCTTTTCCGCGTGCAGCCCGGCAACGGCAAAGTACGCATGAGCACCCAATCCGAACCGCACAGCGGCATGGGCGTGCAGCACTACGGCTGGTTCACCTCGCCGCTGCGCCGCGCCGCCGACTATATCAACCAAAAGCAGCTGCTCAGCCTGATAAACAGTGAAGCCGAGCCGCTGTTTGGCAGCAACGACACCGCCCTCTTTGCCGCCCTGCGCGATTTCGACGCGGCCTACACCGCCTATGCCGATTTCCAGCGCAAAATGGAAAACTACTGGAGCTTGGTGTATATCCGCCAGCAGGCGTTGAAAGAGCTGAAAGCCACGCTGCTGAAAGAAGATTTGGTGCGCATCGACGGCCTGCCGCTGGCCGCGCGCGCCACGGGCATTCCGTTTGACGCGCTGCCCAAGTCGCAGTTGCTGCTGGCGGTGGCCGAAGTGGATGCCGACAAGCAGTTTATCGCTTTGAATTATTTGAAGATGCTGCCGCCTGCGGCGTAAGCGTTGCGGGTTTAAAGCGTGAAGAGAGGCCGTCTGAAAATGTTTTCAGACGGCCTCTTGTAGAATTAAAGCTGTTTATTTTTTCGAGGATATGTGCTTCGCAAACCATCAATATGCTCAAATAAATCTTCAGGAATATTTTGCCACATTGGATCTAAAATAAAATCAATTCCTTCCCTTCGCGCTAATTTTGCGGCAGGCACAAAATCAGAATCACCTGAAACCAATACGATACGGTCGGCCTGTTTTTTGAGTGTTATTGATGCAATATCCAAAGCAATGCGCATATCAACGCCTTTTTGCTTAACATCAATCATAACGTCTTTTTCTGTTATTTCGTGCCGCTCTATCCGGCCTTTGAGCAGATTATCCATTACATCGGCTTTCAACCGCCAACAGGTCAGTTGGTCTGATAATTTACCCAAGCGTAGTGCAAGTTTTCTCTTTTTGATTAATTCTTTATGGAGTTCGTTTCTGAAAACAGCTTCATCTGATTTGGAAAAATCAATCAACTTTTTAGAAATGGGGTTGTGCATTTTCTTTTGCAGGGGAGCATAATCGTAAAAGAAAATCCTATAAAGGCTGTCATGCTGTTTGGTGCCGTTTATTTTTTGTGATAAGTGAAGTAGTGATAAGCGGAAAGCGAGGGATGCAATGCGTTTGGCGTCATAAGCATTATGTTTCTCGAAATAGCGGATACGTTTGATAA
>NZ_JAUMUI010000005.1 GCF_030530745.1 Neisseria sp.
TCTTTTGAATATGCCATGACTTTTATTGTATTTGTTTTTAAGTTGATTGGCTATATACTCCCTCCATTGACAAAGCCCACCTGATTTCGTGGCAGACGGTGGCGGGGTAACTGCTGATAGTTTGAGAGACCTTTGCCCCCATCTGCGGCGCATTTCTGCATTGTGCGCTGCCCGCTCGCTTAGCCTTGTATTTGATATCTGCACTCACTGCGCTGTTACGCCTTGAACTGCACCTACATTCGGTGATTTTGCAAAGGTCTCGTTTTTTGTGGTTTGGCTGAGTGGCAGGTTGAGATAATGTCTGGAAATGCAGTATCGTTGAACCAAGATCAATTGTGTGCAGGCTATATTGCAATCTTTCTGTCAAGAAAGGCCGGTATGCTGCCACATACCGGCCTTTCCTGCTGATGGAAAGTTGCACTTGTCAGGCGAATGTAAGAGCCTTATTGTTCAACTCTTTGGCTAAATAAAGCCAAGTTTCGATTACGGTATCGGGATTGAGTGATACGGTTTCGATGCCTTCTTCTACCAGCCATTTGGCAAAATCTGGATGATCGGAGGGGCCTTGGCCGCAGATGCCGACGTATTTGTTGTGCTTGCGGCAGGCGGAAATTGCCAGATGCAGCATCACTTTCACGGCGGGGTTGCGCTCATCGAACGTGCCAGCAATCGGGCCGCCGCTGTCGCGGTCCACGCCCAAAGTAAGCTGGGTCATGTCGTTGGAGCCGATGGAAAAGCCGTCGAAATATTGCAGGAACTGCTCGGCCAAGAGGGCGTTGCTCGGCAGTTCGCACATCATAATCAGGCGCAGGCCGTTTTTGCCGCGCTCCAAACCGTTTTCTTTCAAGGCTTTAATCACCGCTTCGGCTTCGCTTAACGTACGCACGAACGGAATCATGATTTCCACATTGGTCAGCCCCATTTCGTCGCGCACGCGTTTGAGCGCCTGACATTCCAACGCAAAACACTCTTTGAAATCATCGGAAACATAGCGCGCCGCACCGCGGAAACCGAGCATGGGGTTTTCTTCGTGCGGCTCGTAGATGCTGCCGCCCAACAGATTGGCGTATTCGTTGGATTTGAAGTCGGACATACGCACAATCACTTTGCGCGGATAAACCGATGCGGCCAAGGTGGCCACGCCCTCGGCGATTTTGTCCACATAGAAAGCCACCGGCGAGGCATAACCGGCAATGCGGTCGTTGATTTCGGCTTTCAGATCGGCATCTTGGCTGTCGAACTCGAGCAGCGCTTTGGGGTGGATGCCGATTTGGCGGTTGATGATGAATTCCATACGCGCCAAGCCGATGCCTTCGTTAGGCAGGCCGGAGAAGCTGAACGCCAACTCGGGGTTGCCCACGTTCATCATAATTTTCACCGGCGATTTGGGCATATTGTCCAAAGCAATATCGGTTACTTCCACATTCAGCAGGCCTTCGTAAATAAAACCGGTATCGCCTTCGGCGCAGGATACGGTAACTTCTTGGCCGTCTGAAAGAACCGAAGTGGCGTCGCCGCTGCCCACAACGGCGGGAATGCCCAGCTCGCGGGCGATAATGGCGGCGTGGCAGGTACGGCCGCCGCGGTTGGTTACGATGGCCGAAGCGCGTTTCATCACCGGCTCCCAATCAGGGTCGGTCATGTCGGTAACGAGCACGTCGCCCGCCTGCACGCTGTCCATTTGCGAAATGTCTTTCACCAGGCGCACTTTGCCTTGGCCCACTTTCTGGCCGATGGCGCGGCCTTCGCAAAGAATTTTCTTGTCGCCGCTGATGCTGTAACGGCGCAGGCTGCGGGCGCTGTCTTCCTGCGATTTAACGGTTTCGGGGCGGGCTTGCAGAATATAGAGCCTGCCGTCCACGCCGTCTCGACCCCATTCGATGTCCATCGGGCGGCCGTAGTGTTCTTCGATAATCAGTGCGTATTTGGCCAATTCGGTGATTTCTTCGTCGGAAATCGAGAAGGCTTTGCGGTCGGCTTCGGGCACATCCACCACTTGCACCGATTTTCCGGCCTGCGCCTCTTCGGTGAAGGTCATTTTAATCAGTTTGGAGCCCATGGTTTTGCGCAGAATGGCGGGTTTGCCTGCTTTCAGCGTGGGTTTGTGCACATAAAATTCGTCAGGGTTGACCGCTCCCTGCACCACTGTTTCACCCAGTCCGTATGAAGAAGTAACGAATACTACATCCTCAAAACCGGATTCCGTGTCGATGGAAAACATCACGCCGGCCGCGCCGCTGTCGGAGCGCACCATGCGCTGCACGCCCGCCGACAAAGCCACGATATCGTGGGCGAAACCTTTGTGCACGCGGTAAGAAATGGCGCGGTCGTTATATAAAGAGGCAAATACATGGTGAATAGCTTCTTTAACGTTTTCCAACCCGTTGATATTCAGGAAAGTTTCCTGTTGGCCGGCAAACGAAGCATCGGGCAGGTCTTCTGCCGTGGCGGAAGAGCGCACCGCTACCGAAATTTGGTCGGTGCCCGCATCTGCCGTCATTTTGTTCCAAGCTTCTTCAACCGCTGCGTCGAGTTCTTCGGGGAACGGCGTGTCTAAAATCCACTGGCGGATTTCTTTGCCCACGCGGGCAAGTTCGGCAACGTCTTCCACATCTAAAGCAGCCAAAGCCGCGGAAATACGTTCGTTCAGGCCGTTGTGCGCCAGAAAAGCACGGTAGGCTTCGGCGGTGGTGGCGAAACCGCCCGGCACGCGCACGCCTTTTTCGGTAAGCTGGCTAATCATTTCGCCCAAAGAGGCATTTTTACCGCCTACGCTTTCTACATCGGTCATGCGCAGGTTTTCAAACCAAATCACGTAATTTGCAGCCATGTTTTCAGTCCATTAAACAAGTTAGAAAGAAATGAATTCGCAGGGTATTCTAACCACTCGGACGGGCAGTGTCATGTGTTTTTATGCAGAAAAACACAGTGGCCGTCTGAAAAAATTGCCGACATTGCACCGTGTAGTGGTGTGAAGCAATATGATAATCTGCTTTCGCTTTTTTGTTAACCCTTGTTAAACATAGAATTTGAAATAAGTTAACAAAGCCTGACTACCGTTCAACTTCTCGATAATTAGAATAAAATTTCAATAAATTATTATTTTATTAAAATAAATGTGCATTTTAAAACGCGGAAAATTTACTGTAGCTGTATGTAGTGAAGCTGTTGCAACTGTTTTTCAGAAGGCGCAACAGTTTGTCAGCAAGGCATTGTGTAGTATGATGGCAAGTATTTTTTGCACCGTAGCCCGCACATATTCAAAGTTTTGAGAGGAAATTTATGGCCCGCCGTTCTGCTTTTTTCATTTCAGACCGCACCGGTATTACATCGGAAAGTATGGGCGAGGCTTTGCTCGACCAGTTTGAGGGCGTGAATTTCAAACGTGCTACCTATCCGTTTGTCGACACGCCCGAAAAAGCCCGCGCAATGGTGCAGATTATCAATGCCGCCACAGCCGACAGCGGTTTGCGCCCGCTGGTGTTCACCAGCATCATCAACGATGAAATCCGCAGCATCATCAAAAATTGCGACGGGCTGCATTTGAGCTTTTTTGATGCGTTTCTCGGCATCATCGAGCGCGAGTTGGGCCTGACCGCACGCCATTCGGTGGGCCGCACCCACGGTATCGGCGATACGCAGCGCTACGATGCGCGCATGGAGGCGGTGAATTTTTCGCTCAACCACGACGACGGTATCAGCGGCAAAGATTTGAAAGACGCCGATGTAATTCTGATGGGCGTTTCGCGTTCGGGCAAAACCCCCACCTGCCTGTATCTTGCGCTGCAATACGGTATCCGTGCCGCCAACTATCCGCTCACGCCCGACGATTTGGAAAGCAGCGACCTGCCGCGCATGGTCAAACCCTACAAACACAAGCTCTACGGCCTCACCATTCTGCCCGAACGCCTGCAAGCTATCCGCCACGAGCGCCGTCCCGACTCTACCTATTCGCAGCTGAACACCTGCCGCCGCGAAGTTTCCGACGCGCAAGCCATGTTCCGCGCCCACGGCATTCCGTTTACCAACACCACCGATAAATCAGTGGAAGAGCTGGCCGTAAACATTATGCAGTCCTGCCAATTGAAACGGCGTTTTTAAACATGATCCGACGTTTTACAACATGCGCTTTTCAAACATAACTTTATATGTTTTCAGACGGCCTATATGCTAAAATGTGAGCCGTCTGAAAACATATAGCGAAACAAAAATGAGCAAACGCAAAACCGAAATCAACAAAGGCAATATTCAGAATAATGTACTGAAAGCCCTGGTAAAATCTAACCTCTTCCGCCACAAGGCGTTCAAAAACAAAAAAGGCAGAGGCTCCTACAGCCGCAAAGGCCGCAACAACAACCCCTCAGGTTTTCCCTTCCCCGGAAAACCTGATTTTTTTACGTCGGCAAAAATTGCCGCAGGAACCTCTTTTATCTTTTTCAATAATTTCTAACACGATGTCTGCCCGGCAGCCTGCAAACAATACACCTCCCCGTTATTCCTGCCTCCATAGAGATAACAGGGTTCGAATTTTGGTTATTATCGAAACATCATCCCCGGCTTTCTTCTCGGCTTTTCCGCTCCCTTTCTGCTTTGGCAGCCCAATAAGAAGCCAATAACGAGCCGGAAATATTGTGCCACACACTGAATATCGCACCGGGCACAGCGGCCAACGGCGTGAAATAGGCTGATGCCAGCGCCGCACCCAAACCGGAATTCTGCATACCCACTTCGATAGCCAGCGTTTTTTGCGCATCCGGGGGCAGTTTGCACAGTTTGGCAGCCAAGAAGCCGAGCAGATAGCCGATGCCGTTATGCAGAACCACCACCCCAAAAATCAACAGTCCGTTCTCAAGGATTCCCGGTTTACCCGCCCCCACCACCGCGCCAATAATCAGCACGATTGCCGCTACCGACACCAGCGGCAGCACACCCGCAGCCGCTTCGGTCTGCTTTCTGAACAGCAAATGAGCGGCCACGCCCAACACAACCGGCAGCAGCACCATTTTGGCAACCGAACCGAACATCGCTCCTGCAGAAATATCCAGCCACCGGTTGGCCAGCAGGTAGAAAACCGCCGGTGTGAGCACGGGCGCCAGCAACGTGCTCACAGACGTTACCGCCACCGAAAGCGCCACATTGCCGCGCGCCAGATAAGTAATCACGTTGGAAGCCGTGCCACCCGGGCAGGCACCCACCAAAATCACGCCAACGGCGATTTCGGGCGGCAGGTTGAAACCTACCGCCAGCGCATAGGCGGTGAGCGGCATAATCACAAACTGCGCCACCACGCCCACCAACACGGCCTTCGGATGACGTCCGAGAATTTTAAAATCAGCGGGCGAGAGCGTCAGCCCCATACCGAACATCACCATGCCCAACAGCAGTGGAATATGCGGCAACACCCATTTGAAGGCTTCCGGCGCGGCAAAAGCAATGCCTGCAAACAGGCCTGCCCACAAAGCGAAAGTTTGGCCGACAAAGCGGCTGAAACGGTTTAAAGCGTCCATAATCTTTCCGATAGGATAAAAAAGTTCAGAATACGCGAATTTTCAGGCAGATAAAAGATGCATGGGCGCACGCCGACGCCGTAAGCATTTAAATTTCGGCTATAATCCCAACCTGCCGTTATATTTCAGACGGCCTTTTGAAAACACCCGACACCATGAACAACCACACCGATTTACTGCACAGCAAAATCAGCAACGGCGACTATATCCGCCTGATCAGCGACAACAGCCGCCACTTCAGCGCCGCAGAACACGAACTGCTGCGTGAAATCCTCAACGGTTTCGAGTTTGACGTGGTGCAGGCGCAGGCTTTGGTGCAGGCGGTAATGCAGCAGGCACGTTTCGACCCTAACGCGCTGCATATCGAAAGCGACGACGAAGACATCACCGGCGTCTGCCCCCACTGCATCAACCCGCCCATGCCGCCGCTGCGGGATTATCTGATTTGGCGGCAGCGCGCCGCCGCGTAAGCTGCCAAACAAACCCAAAGGCCGTCTGAAAACTATAGCGAATCGCTTTCAGACGGCCTCCACACAACACACAAACAATTATGCTGCAAACCGACAACCTTTCCGCCGCCCAACCGCAGCGCATCATCACCGCACAAAGCATCTCCGCACAAGAAGAGCTGCTCGAACGCGCCCTGCGCCCGAAAACGCTGGCCGACTACATCGGCCAACCCAAAGCCAAAGAGCAGCTGGCGATTTTCATCGCAGCGGCCAAAAAGCGCGGCGAAGCGCTCGACCACACCTTATTGTTCGGCCCGCCGGGGCTGGGCAAAACCACGCTGGCGCACATCATCGCCAAAGAACTGGGCGTGAATCTGCGCCAAACCAGCGGCCCCGTGCTCGAACGTGCCGGCGACTTGGCTGCGCTGCTCACCAACCTCGAACCGCACGACGTGTTGTTTATCGACGAAATCCACCGCTTAAGCCCCGTGGTGGAAGAAATCCTCTACCCCGCTCTGGAAGACTACCAGCTCGACATCATGATAGGCGAAGGCCCCGCCGCCCGATCGGTTAAAATCGACCTGCCGCCGTTTACGCTGGTGGGCGCCACCACCCGCGCCGGTATGCTCACCAACCCGCTGCGCGACCGCTTCGGCATCGTGTCGCGGCTGGAATTTTACGAAACGCCCGACCTGGCCACCATCGTTACCCGCTCCGCCCAGCTTCTGCAACTGAATATGGGCGAAGAAGGCGCACTGGAAGTTGCCCGCCGCAGCAGGGGCACGCCGCGCATCGCCAACCGCCTGCTGCGGCGCGTGCGCGATTATGCCGAAGTGAAAAACGGCGGCCTGATCGACGCGGCTACCGCCGACGCGGCTTTGGGTATGCTCGACGTGGATTCGGAAGGCCTAGACGTGATGGACAGAAAATTTCTCGAGGCCGTTATCGGCAAATTCGGCGGCGGCCCCGTGGGGCTGGAAAACATCGCCGCCGCCATCGGCGAATCCACCGACACCATCGAAGACGTTATCGAACCCTATCTGATCCAGCAGGGCTTTCTGCAACGCACCCCGCGCGGGCGCGTGGCCACCGAACGCAGCTACCTGCACTTCGGCCTGAAAACAGAAACGTAAACCAGACAAACGGCCTGCATCGGACACGGATTCCTGCAAAAAATCAAGTACGTATACATCCTAAGGCGTAAGACAGTACACGGTTCTGTTGCCGCTTCAGCAGCTTACAAAGCCGTTCTCTTTGAGCTAAGGTGCAGCAACGCTGTACTGTTTTAAATTTAAGCCACTTATTTTTGAACATAAGAAAACTGCACCTTTCTAAGTTGGAGGGTGTCCAACTTTCGGGGGCCAGTTTGAAAAATTTCAGACGGCCTGTTTGTTTGAGCGTTTTATTCCGCAAAATCACGGCGGTTAGCCAGAAAGTGCGCCAGCAGCAAAGCCGCCGCCGCCAGCGCCGCGCCGGTGAAGCCGATATATTTCATGCCGAACCAGCCTTCCGCATAACGGCCGAACAGCGCGCCGCCGCCGATGCCCACATTAAACAGCGCCGAATAAATCGAAGTGGCCACATCGGTGGCATCGGAAGCGAAATGCAAAACCCGCGACACCATCGCCAAACCGAGTGCGGAAATACCCGTTCCCCATAAAAAACACAACACATACACCGCAACCGGCGAACCGGAAAGCGGATACAGCAGCAGCATCGCCGCCGCCATCACCGCACAGCAGCTTAAGAAAAACACCTTACTGTGTTTGGCAAACCATTTGCCGAACAAAAACGAGCCGATAAAACCCGCCACGCCGTATAACACCAGTAACACCGTTACCTGATCGGGCGCAAATCCGCCCACCTGCAACACAAACGGCTCGATATAGCTGTATGCGGTGAAATGCGCGGTAATCATCAGCACGGTAAACGCATAAAGCTGCAACAAACCGCCGCGCTTGAGCAGCAGCGGCAAACTGGCGGGCGAGCCGCTGTTCACGCTCGGCAGTTTGGGCAGGTTTTTCGCCAGCACGGCAGCGGTCAGCACCGCCACCGTGCCGATCAGCAAAAAGCTCAACCGCCAGCCGTAGGCGTTGCCGATAACGCGCCCGAGCGGAATCCCCAGCACCATCGCCAACACCGTGCCCATGCTGAGAAAACTCAAAGCCTGATTGCCTTTGCCCTGCGGCGCAATCCGCACCGCCAAAGCCGCCGTTATCGACCAAAAAACCGCATGGGTGAGCGCAATGCCGATGCGGCCGGCCAGCAACACCGGAAAATTCCAAGCAAAATACGACAGCACATGACCGGCGGCAAACAGTCCGAACAACGCCAGCAGCAGCGTGCGCCGTTCCATATTGCGGGTGAGCAGCATCAGCGGCAGCGACAACAAAGCCACCACCCAGGCATACACCGTAATCATAATGCCCGCTTCGGTGGGCGACACGGCGAAGCTGCGGCCGATATCGCTTAACAAGGCGATCGGAATAAACTCGGTGGTGTTGAAAATAAACGCGCCGAACGCCAGCGCAAACACGCTGAGCCAGCGCGAAGTATCGTTTTGAGGCATGAAACGTAGTTCTTTCTGATGAGTGTTTTTTAATGTATTTTTATCGGTAAGAAACGGCAAAAACAATCAGGCCGTCTGAAAACAGACGGCCTCTGTTATCCCTATGTCAGGCTGTTTATTTCACCAGGTTTTTCAGCACCAGCGACGCAATATCGTCCAACCCGAAGCTGTCGGCGTCTTGAGCCGAACCGTTGGGCGTGGCGCTGTCCACCAGATTGGGCAGGTATTGCGCCAGCAAATCGCCGGCCTGCCGTCCGTCCATGCCGAACTTGGCCGCCACTTGCTCGATCATGCCGCTGCCCAGTGCAGACTGCAAATCGCTGCCCGACACGCTTTGGTTGCCGCCGGTGGAAATCCAGCTTTCCAACGCACCGCCCAAACCGCCCTGTTGCAGTTGGTTAATCAGGTTGCCCATGCCGCCGCTTTGCTGCACCAAGTCCAGCGCCATCTGAACGGCGGTGTTTTGCTGGCCGTTACCGGCGCCTACGGCCGATACGGCCGCTTTGAGTAAAGAATCCATTAAAGCCATAAGTGTGCTCTTTCGTTATACAGAATCAAATTGCGTATTTTAGCGGGCAGATGTTTTCCTCCGCAAGTGCGTGCAGGTGTAGGTAATCTGCACCGGCAACTCTTCCCGAGGTCTGTTGACAATTGGCCGGCGAAGCGGTTTTTTTGAGGCAAAAGCACAGCAAGCATTTTAGCTTCGCAAGTCCGCTACGCTACCTAACGCCTCAGGGAAGGTATTTCGTCCAAAAATACCGCCGTTGTTACGGTTTCAGGCAAAACAAACAAGGCCGTCTGAAACGGTTCAGACGGCCCTAGCCGGTTTTGATGCGGTTAATTCCCTGCCGTTGAAAAACTCCACCGCGCCGCCCTCGAAAAAACCCTGCAAAATCGCCTGCGCGGCCACTTGATCGAGCACGGCTTTCTGTTTTCTGCCGAACACTTGCGCTTCGGCCAGCAGGCTTTCGGCATATAGCGACGACATCCGCTCGTCCACCCAATACACAGGCAGCTTGAAACGCCCGTGCAGGCGGCGGCCGAACTTGCGGCTCAGACGGGTCAGCTCGTGCTCGCTGCCGTCGGCATGAACGGGCAGGCCGACCACCAGCTGCTGGGGCTGCCATTCACACACCAGCTTGGCGATGGCGTCAAATTTGGCATCGTTACCCTCACCCGTTACCGTAGCAATCGGATGCGCCGTGCCCACTTCGGCATCGCCTTCGGCCACGCCGATACGCGCCTCGCCGAAATCAAATGCCAGCGTGGTGCCGCTCGGTGCATCAAGCATGGCCGGCTCCGCTCATCATCATGCCGGGGCTGACGCCGATTTTGGCAAGTGCCGCTTCATAACGGTCGCCATACGGCAAATCAAACAGAATATGCGTGTCGGCAGGCACGGTCAGCCATGCATTTTCCGAAAGCTCGCGCTCGAGCTGCCCGGCTTCCCAGCTCGAATAACCGATGCTGACCACGGCTTTTTCAACCGCGCCCGGCCGGGCGAGGTTTTCGATGATGTCGCGCGAAGTGGTCAGCGCAACCCTGTCATTCACCGCCAAGCTGTTCTGCCAGCTGCCCACCGGCGTATGCACCACATAACCGCGGTCTATCTGAACGGGGCCGCCCATCATCACCCATTCGTTTTGAAAGCGCTCCGGAATGGCGCTGTCGGCTGCTGCAAAAATCAAATCCATGGTAACGGGCGAAGGTTTGTTGATTACGATACCCATCGCGCCCTCTTCTCCGTGCCGGCACAAATAAATCACGCTGCCTTCGAAAAACGGATCATCCATTGAAGGCATGGCCACCAAGAAATGGTCTGCTAAATTCATGATTTAAAACTCATTTTATTAATCACTCCAATGTAGCCGAACATGGGGGGCAAATACGCTTTTTACAAGGAGGAGCCGTAAAAAAACCAACTGCACCGTGTGTTTTTTCAGACAGCCGCAAATTCCATTTTGCATTAACAAAAATAAACATTAACCGTACCGTCTGAAACTTATACAATATCTGCCTGTCTCAACATATCGGCAAACTGCAGCTTTATAATCATACTGGCTGCATACTGCGGATTTATCACAATCTTTACTTTAACAAAGATTAAAATAACGACATATTACATTTATCGTTTCCAACCTGTCTCGAAAGGATACACTATGCAAACCCAAGCCGTAATCGGCCATATCGTCGGCTGGCTCAAAGATTATGCCGCTTCTGCCGGTGCCAAAGGTTTTGTCGTCGGCGTATCGGGCGGCGTGGACTCGGCCGTGGTATCTGTTTTGGCCGCCCGCACCGGCCTTCCTACGCTGCTGCTTGAAATGCCCATCCGCCAAAAAGCCGATCAAACCGCCCGTGCGCAGGCACATATTGAAGATTTGAAAAAACGCTTTCCCGACAACGTGCAGGGCATGAGCATAGATCTCACTCCCACTTTCGACACTTTTGCAGCCACGGTTGATGTTAACGAAACCGACTACCCGGCCAAACAGCTTGCCCTGGCCAACGCCCGCTCGCGCCTGCGCATGGTAACGCTTTATTATTACGGTCAGATCAACGGCCTGCTCGTTACCGGCACCGGCAACAAAGTAGAAGATTTCGGTGTGGGTTTTTTCACCAAATACGGCGACGGCGGCGTGGACATCAGCCCGATAGCCGGTTTGCTGAAAACCCAGGTTTACCGGCTGGCTGCTGAACTCAATGTGCTGGAATCCATTCAAGTCGCCCCGCCCACCGACGGCCTGTGGGACACCGACCGCACCGACGAACAGCAGATAGGTGCCACCTATCCCGAGCTGGAATGGGCAATGGAAGTTTACGGCTGGAACACCCCCGAAGATTTCACCGGCCGCCAACGTGAAGTGCTCGAAACCTACATCCGTCTGCACCAAGCCATGCAGCACAAAGTCAACCCGATTCCCGTGTGCGAAATCCCCTCCTCCCTACTGGCACCCTAGGGTCTGTTGACAATTAACGCAACGGCGGTGTTTTTGGGCAAAACACCCGGGGTGTTCGACCTTGCCGCGCTTTTTGCTTTGCATATGCGGTTTTTGCCTCAAAAAAACCGCTTCGTCGGTTAAAAGGCTGTTTGGAAAAGATTCTTAGTTTTCCCAAGTATGGGAGCGGTTCAGTCTCTTTCTGCTGCATATCCGGCAATATCATGTCTGCAGGACTTGCCAACCACTCTGGCAAAGAGTATTTTTTACATTTTTCACATAAAAGAGACCTTGCTCCCGGATGTGGATGCAGTTCAAGGCGTAGCAGCGCAGCGGGCGCAGACATATCAAGTAGACAGGCAAGCGAGCGAGCAGTACACAACGCAGAAATGCGCCGCAGATAGGGGGCAAAGGTCTCAATAACTATCAACCCACCCGAAAGTATTTATATCATGGCAAGAGAAGTTCCCGCCGTATTCGGCAGTGTTTTCCATAAAGATATGCCGGTATTGGCTTTTGAAAACGGCGCATGGCAGGGCGTGCGTTGGCAGCCTTCCGATAATTTGCAACTGACTCCGGGCGCGCACTGCCTGCATTACGGCAGCGAATGTTTCGAGGGTTTGAAGGCATTCCGCCGGCAAGACGGCGGTATTGTATTGTTCCGCCCCGATGCGAATATCGCCCGTATGCAGCAGAGTGCCGAATTGTTGAGCCTGCCCGTTCCGGAAACCGAGGCTTTCCGTGATGCTTTAATCGAGTTGGTGGCGCGTGCCGCAGACGAAATCCCCGATGCGCCCGCTTCGTTGTATTTGCGCCCGACCTTGATAGGCACTGATCCGGTTATCGGTAAGGCTGCCGCCGGTTCAGACAATGCCGTTCTGTATATTTTAGCCTCGCCGGTGGGCGATTATTTCAAAGCCGGTTCGCCGATGAAACTTTTGGTGGAAACGGAACACATGCGCTGCGCCCCGCATATGGGCCGTGTGAAATGCGGCGGCAACTATGCTTCGGCGTTGCCGTGGGTAACCAAAGCACGCGAAGAGTACGGTGCGCACCAAGTGCTGTTTTGCCCGAACGGCGACGTGCAGGAAACAGCGGCGGCGAATTTTGCTTTGATTAAGGATGATGAAATCATCACCAAACCGTTAACCAGCGAATTTTTGCACGGCGTAACCCGTGATTCGGTGTTGAAAGTGGCGCGTGATATGGGCTACCAAATCAGCGAGCGCAACTTCACCGTAGAAGAGTTACGCGAAGCCGTGGAAAACGGTGCGGAGGCTATTTTAACCGGCACGGCGGCGGTGGTTTCTCCGGTTACTTCTTTCGTAATCGGCGGTAAAGAAATCTCTGTTGCCGGCCAAGAGCGCGGCACCGCCATCCGCAAAGCCGTTACCGACATCCAATACGGCCTGGCCGAAGACCGTTACGGTTGGTTGGTTAAAGTGGCATAAGATTTGTTGGCATAAAGCGGCCGTCTGAAAAATACTAAACTTTCAGACGGCCTTTTGGTCTGTGTAACAGGCATCAGGCCGTCTGAAACCATCACCGCAACCCATAATGATTAATCAATGAATAATATTCAAATTCCCTGGGGGCAGATTCTGCTCTACCTGCACACCGCCGCCGCACTGGCCTGCGTGGTGCGGGTGCTTTATAAGCAGCGCAACACCGGCACGGCGTTTGCATGGCTGATTATCCTGTTTATGTTTCCGCTGTTCGGTGTGATTGCCTATCTGATGCTGGGTGAGCCGCGCTTAGGTTTGGCGCGGGCTAAGCGGGTTGCCGAAATGAACCGCTTCTACGGCGAGTTTGCCGAGCGATATCTGGCCGATATCGACTTGGACGTTACCAACGAAATCCGCCCGCGTTACCGGGGCATTGCCAAAGTGGCAGCAGATGCCACCGGTTTGGGCGCCACCCGCAACAACGCCATGACGCTGCTTTCCACCACCGACGAAATCGTTGATGCCATGTCGGCCGATATCCGCGCGGCCGAACAGTCGTGCCTGTTGGCGTTTTATATCATCGACCCGCAGGGCAGAATCGAAACGCTGCTCAACACGGTAATCGAAGCGGCGGAACGCGGGGTGGATTGCGCGGTGTTGGCCGATGCGGTGGGCAGCCACGGATTTTTCAACAGCGGCTGGGTAGAAAAACTGCGTGCGGCCGGCATCGAAGTGCACGCCGCACTGCCGGTGGGGCCGATGCGCACGCTGTTTACCCGCAGCGATTTGCGTAACCACCGCAAGATTTTGATTGTCGATAAAAAAATCGGCTACACCGGCAGCTATAACTTGGTTGATCCGCGCTTTTTCAAACAAAGCTCGGGCGTGGGCGAATGGGTGGACGTGATGATGCGCTGCACCGGCCCGATGGTGTTGGAAATGACAGCCGTATTTTATGCCGATTTGGCGGTAGAAAACGATGACAATCTGGCCGGCGTGCAGCAATATCTGAGCGGTTATAGCGAGATTATTCCCGCCATGCTGCCCGACAAAATGCGTGCAGGCAGCATTGCCGCCCAAGTGATACCGTCGGCGCCCGATCAGGGTGAGCGGGTAATTTATGAAACCATTATCAGCGCAATTTATTCCGCCACCCGCAAAATCATCATTACCACTCCGTATTTCGTACCTGATGATCCGCTGCTGATGGCGCTCACCACCGCCGCCAAGCGCGGAGTAGACGTTACCCTGATATTGCCGGCCAAAGTAGATTCGCTGATGGTGCGCTACGCATCACGCGCCTATTACCCCATGTTGCTGAAAGCGGGGGTGAAAATCGCCCTGTTTGAAGGCGGGCTGCTACACGCCAAAACCATGACCATCGACGAAGGCTATACACTATTCGGCACGGTGAATATGGATATGCGCAGCTTCTTTCTGAACCTTGAAATCAGCCTGGCGGTTTACGATAAAACCATCACCGGCCAAGTGATTGATTTGCAGCAGCAATATCTGAACAACAGCCGTTATGTAAGCATAAAGGGCTGGCAGCAGCGCGCCAGATGGTGGGGGCTGGTAGAAAACACCGTGCGTCTGATGAGTCCGTTGTTATGATGTAAAACAATATGGGAGGCCGTCTGAAAAATGCCTGTGCAGTTTTTCAGACGGCCTCAGAATTGGTTTGCAAATGCAACGCGATACTGTATAGCGTATAAATTAACACCTATTTACAAAACAGAAGCAACCGTTTTTTAGAAACTTCAAACATAAACCGACAAACGGATTGGTTTGCAACATGTGCGGTCAGAAGGAAATACAGAACTGCATTACAGGCAGCTTGTCAAGACTGGCAATGTTTTTTGAAATACTGTATATTGTGTCAACTCAAACAAAATACTACCGTATCTTGTGTTTTTCCCGATTTTAGGATAAGCCGATGAATGCACCAACCGACCTGAAAGTAACCAAGCGCGACGGGCGTTTGGAAGAAATAGACCTGTATAAAATCCACCGCGTGATCAACTGGGCGGCGGAAGGGTTGAACAATGTTTCCGTATCGCAGGTGGAGCTGAAATCGCATATCCAGTTTTACAACGGCATCCGCACCGACGACATCCACGAAACCATCATCAAGGCAGCGGCCGACCTGATTTCTCAGGAAACACCCGATTACCAATACCTGGCCGCCCGCCTGGCGGTTTTCCACCTGCGCAAAATCGCCTACGGCCAGTTCGAGCCGCCCCACCTTTACGACCATGTTGCCAAGCTCACCGAAGCGGGCAAATACGACCGCCACCTGCTGGCCGATTACAGCCGCGAAGAGTTCGACGAACTGAATGCCTATATCGACCACAACCGCGATATGGCCTTTTCCTACGGCGCGGTCAAACAGCTCGAAGGCAAATATCTGGTGCAAAACCGCGTTACCCGCCAAATCTACGAAACCCCGCAGTTTCTGTATGTATTGGTGGCGATGTGCCTGTTTGCCAAATACCCGAAAGCCACCCGCCTCGATTATGTGAAACGCTTTTACGATGCCGTTTCCACCTTCAAAATTTCCCTACCCACGCCGATTATGAGCGGCGTGCGCACGCCCACGCGCCAATTTTCGAGCTGCGTGTTGATCGAGTGCGACGACAGCCTCGATTCCATCAACGCCACCACCAGCGCCATTGTGAAATACGTTTCCCAACGCGCGGGCATCGGCATCAACGCCGGCCGCATCCGCGGTTTGGGCAGCGAAATCCGCGGCGGCGAAGCGCAGCACACCGGCTGCATCCCGTTCTTCAAAATGTTCCAAGCCGCCGTTAAATCCTGCTCGCAAGGCGGCGTGCGCGGCGGTGCGGCCACCTTGTTTTACCCCTTGTGGCACATCGAAGTGGAAAGCCTGCTGGTGCTGAAAAACAACCGCGGTGTGGAAGACAACCGCGTACGCCATCTTGATTACGGCGTGCAGATTAACCGCCTGCTCTATACCCGCCTGATTAAAGGCGGCGACATCGCCCTGTTTTCACCGCACGAAGTGCCCGGCCTGTATGACGCCTTTTTCGCCGACCAAGATGAATTCGAGCGCCTTTACACCCAATACGAGCAAGACCCTGCCGTCCGCAAGCGTGTGGTGCCCGCCACCGAGCTGTTTTCGCTGTTAATGCAGGAACGCGCCGGCACCGGCCGCATCTACATCCAAAACGTCGACCACTGCAACACTCACAGCCCGTTCAATCCGAAAGTGGCGCCGGTGCGCCAGTCCAACCTGTGTTTGGAAATCGCGCTGCCGACCAAGCCGTTAAACGACATCAACGACGAAAACGGCGAAATCGCCCTGTGCACCCTGTCGGCCTTCAACCTCGGCGCACTGGAAAGCTTGGACGAACTCGAAGGCTTGGCCGATTTGGCCGTGCGCGCGCTGGATGCCTTGCTCGATTACCAAGACTATCCCGTTAAAGCCGCTTATCACGCCACCATGAACCGCCGCACCCTCGGCATCGGCGTGATTAACTATGCCTATTATCTGGCCAAAAACGGCGTGAAATACAGCGACGATTCCGCCATCGCCTTAACCCACCGCACTTTTGAAGCGATTCAGTATTACCTGCTTAAAGCCTCGGTGCAACTCGCCCAAGAATTCGGCGCCTGCCCGGCGTTTAACGAAACCACCTACGCACAAGGCAAACTGCCCGTCGACACCTATAAAAAAGATTTGGATACCATCTGCCAAGAGCCGCTGCACCTCGATTGGGAAGGCTTGCGTGCCGACATCGTCAAGCACGGCCTGCGCAATTCCACCCTAACCGCACTGATGCCGTCTGAAACCAGCTCGCAAATCGCCAACGCCACCAACGGCATCGAGCCGCCGCGCGGACTGGTTTCGGTAAAAGCCTCGAAAGACGGCATTTTGAAACAGGTGGTGCCCGAATTCGAGCGCCTGAAAAACCAATACGAACTGTTGTGGCAGATGCCTTCCAACGACGGCTACCTGAAACTCGTGGGCGTGATGCAGAAATTCGTCGATCAGGCCATTTCCGCCAATACCAGCTACGACCCGCAACGCTTCGAAGGCGGCCGCGTGCCGATGAAGCAGCTTTTGAAAGACCTGCTCACCGCCTACAAATTCGGCCTGAAAACCCTGTATTACCACAACACCCGCGACGGTGCCGACGATACGCAGACCGATATCCAAGACGACGGCTGTGCGGGGGGAGCGTGTAAGATTTAAACGAAACGTTTTCAGACGGCCTATCTATCTCATCTTCTATGAGGCCGTCTGAAGCCGGTATTGCATTGTCTTAAAAATTAAATCAGATCAACAGAGAAGAATCATCCATGTCCTGCGAACATCTAGTCATGTCATACAGCACATTCAGCAAAGAAAAAAACAACGCCTTAACCGAGCCGATGTTTTTCGGCAAGCCGGTGAATGTGGCGCGTTATGACCAGCAGAAATATGAAATTTTTGAAAAGCTGATTGAAAAGCAACTGTCGTTTTTCTGGCGGCCGGAAGAAATCGACGTGTCGCGCGACCGTATCGATTACCAAAACCTGCCCGAGCATGAAAAGCATATTTTTATCAGCAACTTGAAATATCAAACCCTGCTCGATTCGATTCAGGGTCGCAGCCCCAATGTGGCGCTGTTGCCGTTGGTGTCGATTCCCGAACTGGAAACGTGGATTGAAACCTGGAGCTTTTCTGAAACCATCCACTCGCGCAGCTATACCCACATTATCCGCAATATCGTTAACGACCCGTCGGTGGTGTTCGACGATATCGTCGATAACGAATACATCATCGCCCGTGCCGAAGATATCGCCTGTTACTACGATGATTTGATCGAATACACGCAGTATTACAACCTGTTCGGCGAAGGAGAGCACCGTTTTGACGGCAAAACCGTGCGCGTGAGCCTGCGCGAATTGAAGAAAAAATTGTATCTGTGCCTGATGTGCGTCAACGTGCTGGAGGCCATCCGCTTTTATGTGTCGTTTGCCTGCTCGTTCGCTTTTGCCGAGCGCGAGCTGATGGAGGGCAACGCCAAAATCATCAAACTGATTGCGCGCGACGAAGCCCTGCACCTTACCGGCACACAGCATATGCTGAACCTGATGCGCAGCGGCGCGGACGATGCGGAGATGGCGGAAATCGCCGCCGAGCTGGAGCAGGAATGTTTCGAGCTGTTTAAAAAAGCCGCCTTACAAGAGAAAGAATGGGCCCAATACCTGTTTAAAGACGGCTCAATGATCGGCCTGAACAAAGAAATTCTCAGCCAATACGTTGATTATATTACTAATCTTCGTATGCAGGCGGTGGGTTTGAAACCGGCGTTTGAAAATGCCACCCAAAACCCGATTCCGTGGATTAACGCGTGGCTGTCGTCCGACAACGTGCAGGTGGCGCCGCAGGAAGTGGAAATTTCGTCGTACCTGATCGGGCAGATTGATGCCGAAGTGAATGCCGACGATTTGGGCGATTTCGAGCTTTAACCTCCACCACAACAAACAGGCCGTCTGAAAACCTGCGGATTGTGCCGTGGATGTTCAGGCGGCCTGAAACCTTTTTTCCGGTTCATTCATTAAAGGCCGTCTGAAAACAATACGGTAAACAGATCACACACAAGCGGATTTTTTTATGGTTTTAATTACCACACGCGATAAGAGTTTCGAGCTGCGGCAGGACGAAACCCTGCTGGAGGGGCTGGAACGTACCGGCCACGAGGTAGAATACCAATGCCGCAGCGGTTATTGCGGCTCTTGCCGCATGAAAATTGTGTCGGGCAGGGTGGAATACGATAACTTTCCGCTGGCGTTTGTCGCGCCGGGCGAAATCCTGCCGTGCTGCTGCCGCGTAACCGAAGCGGTGGAGGTGGACTGCGGTATGCGCGTGCAGGAACCGGATTTGTTTGATATGGATTTATTTGAAGAACCGCCTTCCGCCTGAGAAGACATCAAAAGCCGTTGTTTCAATATTTCACGCCTTTGTGTAAGGCCACAACGCCTGCGGTCATGTTGTGGTAATCCACGGTGTCGAAACCTGCGTCGAGCATCATTTGTTTGAGGGTTTCCTGATCGGGGTGCATTCTGATAGATTCGGCCAGATATTGGTAGCTGTCGGCGTCTTTGGCAATCATTTTTCCCATCAGCGGCAACAGTTTGAACGAATATAAGTCGTAGGCCGGTTCCAAGGGCTTGAATACTTTTGAAAACTCTAAAACCAGCAATGTGCCGCCGGGCTTTAACACGCGGTGCATTTCTTTCAAGGCTGCGTCTTTATGGGTCATATTGCGCAAACCGAAAGCTACGGATACCAGATTGAAATAGTTGTCGGGAAACGGCAGTTTTTCTGCGTCGGCCAGTGATACAGGCAGAATCAGGCCTTCGTTGAGCAGGCGGTCGCGACCTACCGAGAGCATGGAGGAGTTGATGTCGGTAAGCCATACTTCGCCCTCTTTCCCCACCCTCTTCGCCCAGCCGCGCGATAAATCACCCGTGCCGCCGGCGATGTCGAGCACTTTGCCGCCTTTGTTGAGGCGGGCGGTGTTAACGGTAAAGCGTTTCCACACGCGGTGCAGGCCGCCGGACATGACATCGTTCATAATGTCGTAGTTTTTGGCTACCGAGTGGAACACTTCGGCTACTTTTCCGGCTTTTTCGCTTTCGTTTACGGTTTGGTAGCCGAAGTGGGTTTTGTTGTCGCTCATTATGGATTCCTGTTTTAGTGTTTGCCGCAACTGCCACTGCTGCAGCCGTGTTGCGGTGCTTTTTTATCGGCGGCGGCAGGTATGCGCGATGCGCCGGCCGCTTCGATAAGGCGCAGATAGTCGGCCCACATTGTATCGTATTCGTGCGCTAATTTATATAAATAATCCCAGTCGTAAAGCCCGCTGTCGTGGCCGTCTGAAAATGTGATTTTCAGGGCGTATTGCCCTACCGGCTCCAAACCGGCAATAGTTACGCCGGCTTTGCCTGTCTGCAGCGTTTCCCGGTCAGAACCGTGGCCGCGCACTTCGGCGCTGGGCGAATAAACGCGCAGAAATTCGGCAGGCAGGCTTTTGGCGTTGCCCCGATAAACCAGGGTGAGCGCGGTGCGGCTGTTTTGCAGGCGGATTTCTTCGGGGGCTTCGTATTTCATATGCCGGATTCGGTGTGGAAAACGTTATTTTAACAGTAAAATAAAACCTTTCAGACGGCCTTGAATAAGCACCGCCCTGCCCTATATTAAAATCCTGCAAGCCCTGTATTATCCTGTTTTCTTTTTAAATGGAAGAATAATGAAAAAAATCATTGCCTTATATGCAATTTCCGCCCTAACGCTAACCGCCTGCAAAGACAATACGCAAGCCCAATTGGAGCAGCAGCAGAAACAAATCGAGGCGCTGCAACAGCAGCTCGCCCGGCAAAACGCACAGCAAGACAACACGGTTTACGAATTAACCGCCGACGCAGTGAAAGACACCATTCCCGCCGAATATCAGGCCAACGGCAACAACGGCGAGCCGGTAACGGGCACCGACGGCCAGCAGTATATTTACGACCAATCAACCGGAAGCTGGCTGCTGCAAAGTTTGGTAGGCGCGGCTGCGGGCGCGTTTATCGGCAACGCATTGGCCAACAAGTTCCAAAAAGCCCGTGCCGACACACCTGCGGTGCGGCGCGCGCAAGCCAATTATTACCAGTCGGCACAAGCGCAGCAGCGCACCAGCCGGCAGTTGAACACCAGGTCTGTGCCCGCGCAAAGCAAAGCAGTGCAGCCTAACTACCGCCAAACCACCAAAGCGCCGTCCAACACCCGCCAACCTATGCGCCGAGGCGGCTTCCGCAGGCGTTGAGTAAAGAGGCCGTCTGAAAAGCTTCAGACGGCCTTGCCAATATTTATCCGGCTGCATTTCAAACTGTTTCAGACGGCCTTCACCGGTTTCGCAGCACAACTTGAGCCGTTTAAACAACCGTTTTCAAATAAGGAAAACCCATGAGCAAACACCATAAGCTGATCATTTTAGGCTCCGGCCCCGCAGGCTACACCGCCGCTGTTTACGCCGCACGCGCCAACCTGCAACCCGTGATTATCACCGGTGTCGCCCAAGGCGGGCAGCTGATGACCACCACCGAAGTCGACAACTGGCCCGCCGATGCCGACGGCGTGCAAGGCCCCGAACTGATGGCGCGTTTCCAAGCACACGCCGAGCGTTTCGGCACCGAATTGATTTTCGACCAAATCCACACAGCCGATCTGCAAAAACGCCCGTTTACCCTGAAAGGCGATATGGGTGAATACACCTGCGACGCACTGATTATCGCCACCGGTGCTTCAGCCAAATACCTCGGCCTTCCCTGCGAAGAAAAATTCGCCGGCAAAGGCGTATCGGCTTGCGCCACCTGCGACGGCTTTTTTTATAAGAAACAAAACGTCGCCGTGGTCGGCGGCGGCAACACCGCAGTAGAAGAAGCGCTTTATTTGGCCAATATCGCCAACACCGTTACCCTAATCCACCGCCGCGATACTTTCCGTGCCGAAAAAATCATGGTCGACAAACTGATGCAACGCGTAGCGGAAGGCAAGATTATCTTGAAACTGAACGCCGTACTTGAAGACATTAACGGCGACGATATGGGCGTGAACGGCGCACGTTTGAAATATAGCGACGGCAGCAGCGAAGAAATCGCCGTGCAAGGCGTGTTTATCGCCATCGGCCACAAGCCCAACACCGATATTTTCAAAGGCCAGCTCGACATGGACGAAACCGGCTATCTGAAAACCAAAGGCGGCAGCGGCGACAACGTCGGCCTCACCAATATCGAAGGCGTATGGGCCGCCGGCGACGTAAAAGACCACACCTACCGCCAAGCCATCACCAGCGCCGCTTCCGGCTGCCAGGCCGCCTTAGATGCCGAGCGCTGGCTCGACCGTCAGAATTAGACAATCTGCAGGCCGTCTGAAAAAAGCGTTATTGATTTAAAATAAAATAGCCTTATACATCGCCAAATCCATTTTGATATTAATTTACCCCCTACTTTGAAAGGATTACTTAATGATCAAACTTCACACAAATTTCGGCACCATCGGCATCGAACTGGATCACGAAAAAGCCCCCGTTACTGCCGCCAATTTCGAGCAATATGTGAAAGACGGTTTTTACGACGGCCTGATTTTCCACCGTGTCATCAAAGGTTTTATGATTCAAGGCGGCGGCATGGACGAAAACATGAACGAAAAACCCGGCCGCGATCCGATTCAAAACGAAGCCCAAAACGGCCTGAAAAACGACAAATACACCATTGCCATGGCGCGCACCCAAGCGCCCCACTCCGCTTCTTCGCAGTTTTTCATCAACACCAAAGACAACACCTTCCTCAACCACACCGAACCTAGCCTGCACGGTTGGGGCTATGCCGTATTCGGCAAAGTGGTTGAAGGCCAAGACGTAGTGGATGCCATTGAAGGCGTGGCCACCAGACGCCACGGCTATCACGATGATGTACCGGTAGACAACGTTGTGATTACTAAAGCGGAAATCGTATAAACCGAAAGGCTTTAAGCAAAACTACAGGCCGTCTGAAACTCTTCAGACGGCCTGTAGTTTTGCCAAATTGTTCCAATGCTCAGCAAACGCCGTCATTAGCGTGGCGAACTGGAGATGTTAATGACAGCAATACAAAAAAGCAGGCATATGCCTGCTTTTGTTTTATATCTGCCGAATCTTACAGCGCGTCTTTCAGGGCTTTGCCTGCGCGGAATTTAGGGGTTTTGGCAGCGGCGATGGTCAACGGCTCGCCGGTTTTCGGGTTGCGGCCTTGGCGCTCGGCACGCTCGCCAACGTAGAAAGTACCGAAACCTACTAAAGTTACGGTATCGCCTTTTTTCAGCGCGCGAGTTACGGCATTGGTCATGCCGTCCAAAGCTTTGGCGGCGGCGGCTTTGGAAATATCTGCCTCTTGGGCGATGGCTTCAATCAGTTCAGACTTGTTCACAATAAGTCCCTTTCTATCGTTTGAAATAATGAAAACCCCGATAATCGGGCGTTTGGGTACGGTTTCGTACGTCTGGCGACTTTATAACAAGCCTAAAATCGCCGTGTCAAGCGAAAAGATGCGGAAGATTGCGCTTTTGCAGGCTTTCTTTACAACAACCGCATCTTTTACAACACATTCCTACAAATTCAATGTTTGGTTGCTTTTGCGCTTGACTTGCTTTCAGGGTTCGGCAATGCGGCCTCAGGGGCGGTTTCTTCGTTTTTCCACGGTTCTGGCTGGCGTTCCAAGCCCAAAGCCAAAACTTCGTCTATCCATTTTACAGGGTGGATGGACAGACCCTCTTTCACGTTGTCGGGAATTTCTTCCAAATCTTTTACGTTGTCTTTCGGAATCAGCACATGCTTGATGCCGCCGCGCAGCGCCGCCAGCAGTTTTTCTTTCAAACCGCCGATGGGCAGCACTTCGCCGCGCAGGGTAATCTCTCCGGTCATCGCTACGTCGGCGCGCACGGGAATCTGCGTAAATGCCGATACCATCGCCAGCGTCATGGCAATGCCTGCACTGGGTCCGTCTTTAGGCGTAGCGCCTTCGGGAACATGCACGTGGATATCTTTTTTCTCGTAGAAATCCGGTGCAAGCCCTACGGTTTCGGCGCGCGAGCGTACCACGCTCCAGGCAGCGGATACCGATTCTTTCATTACATCGCCCAACTGCCCTGTACGGATGATGTTGCCTTTGCCGGGCAAAGCTACGGCTTCGATGGTGAGCAGTTCTCCGCCGACTTCAGTCCAAGCCAGCCCGGTAACCTGGCCGATACGGTTTTCATCTTCGGCTACGCCGTAGTCGAAACGGCGCACGCCCAGATAATCGTGAAGGTTTTCTCCGTTTACCTTCACGGTTTCGGTTTTCAGACGGCCTTCGGCAGAGTGGTTTTTTTTGTCGGCGGCCAAGGTGGTCTGCATCACGACTTTACGGCAGATCTTGGCGATTTCGCGATCGAGCGAACGTACGCCTGCCTCGCGGGTATAGTAACGGATGATGTCGCGCACGGCACTTTCGGCAATTTCCAATTCCCCTTCTTTCACACCGTTGCGCTCCATCTGCTTAGGCACCAGATACTGTATGGCGATATTGATTTTCTCGTCTTCGGTATAGCCCGACAAACGGATGATTTCCATACGGTCGAGCAGTGCTGGCGGGATATTGAGGCTGTTGGATGTGGCGATAAACATCACGTCGCTCAAATCATAATCCACTTCGGCGTAGTGGTCGGCAAACTTGTTGTTTTGTTCGGGATCGAGCACTTCAAGCAGGGCACTGGCGGGGTCGCCGCGGAAATCACTGCCAAGCTTGTCGATTTCGTCGAGCAGGAACAGCGGGTTTTTCACGCCGGCCTTAGCCATGTTTTGCAGGATTTTGCCCGGCATCGAGCCGATATAGGTGCGGCGGTGGCCGCGGATTTCGCTTTCGTCGCGCACGCCGCCCAAGGCCATGCGCACATATTGGCGGCCGGTGGCTTTGGCGATAGACTCGCCCAGTGAAGTTTTACCCACACCCGGCGGGCCGACCAGGCAAAGGATAGGGCCTTTGATTTTGTCCATGCGTTTTTGCACGGCCAAATATTCCAAGATGCGCTCTTTGACTTTTTCCAAGCCGTAATGGTCGGCATTCAAAATCAAGTCGGCTTTGGCCAAATCTTTGCTCACACGTGATTTTTTCTTCCACGGCAATTCCAGCAGGGTATCGATGTAATTGCGCACCACGGTGGATTCGGCCGACATGGGCGGCATCATTTTCAGCTTTTTCAGCTCAGACAGGCATTTTTCTTCGGCTTCTTTACTCATGCCCGCCTCTTTAATCTGCTTTTCCAAGGCATCCAGCTCACTGCGCTCGTCTTCTTCGCCCAGCTCTTTTTGAATCGCTTTTACCTGCTCGTTGAGATAATACTCGCGCTGCGATTTTTCCATTTGGCGTTTTACGCGGCCGCGGATGCGCTTTTCTACCTGCATGATGTCGAGTTCGGCTTCAAGCTGGCCGAGCAGGTATTCCATACGTTCGACGATACTGACCATGCCCAAAACGTCTTGGCGTTGTTCGAGTTTGAGTTGCAGGTGGGCGGCCACGGTATCTACCAGGCGGCTGTTGTCGGAAATGCCGTGAATGGTGCCGATTACTTCGGCAGGGATTTTTTTGTTCAGTTTGGCAAACTGATCGAATTGCGACAATAAAGTACGGCGCAGGGCTTCCATATCCGGGCTGTCGGCATCAGTGTCGTCGGCAAATTCCACATGTGAAACAAATAATTCACCGTTATCTTCCACCCGCAGGGCACGGCCGCGGCGTATACCTTCCACCAACACTTTCACAGTGCCGTCGGGCAGTTTCAACACTTGCAGCACTTGGGCAACCGTACCCATTTCGTGCAAATCTCCGGCACCCGGTTCTTCTTCGTTGGGATCGCGTTGAGCCAACAGAAACACCGGCTCGTCGTTGGTCATTGCCGCATCAAGTGCTGCAATGGATTTTTCACGCCCCACAAACAGGGGCAGCACCATGTGCGGGTAAACTACTACATCGCGCAACGGCAGGGTTGCCAGTGCGGCGTATTCCTCAAAATGTTTGTCTGTTGCCATATCTTTATCTCTATTCAAGTTGTTGCTGCTATTTTTCGGATTGCCGCCCACATGGGGTTGGCGGCCCGCTATTTCAAGCCTTGAAAAAACAGCAAATGCTTATATTTCTAAAGCATCTTTTCAGACGGCAGTATAATGGATTGCAGATGGTGTTTGCGTTAAAATACAGCCTGAAATGTATTAGAGCAAACTGTTGTCGGAATTATTCTGATTTTATTGGCAGTTTGCACCGGGCCGTCTGAAAAGCGAAAATTTTTCAGACGGCCTGATTGGCCTTTTTTAAGGAAGCACCATGTCCGGACAACAACCTTCTTTAATCGAATTTCCCTGCAACTTCACCATTAAAGTGATGGGGGTTCAGCACCCCGAATTCACTTCGTCCGTGCTCGCCTGTGTGCAGAAGCACGCGCCTGAAACCCAGGCGCACCATATCAGCGTGCGCCCGAGCAGAAAAGGCAATTATCTGGGCGCCACCGTGGAAGCGGCCGATGTGCAGAACCAAGAACAGCTCAACAATATCTACCGCGAACTCACCGGCAACAAACTGGTGAAAATGGTGCTGTAGCATGAAAACCGTACACTTGGGGCTGGCCGACTACCAACCCGTATTCGAGGCCATGAAAGCCTTTAACGCCGGGCGTACCGACAATACTGAAGACGAACTGTGGGTGGTCGAGCACCCGCCTGTGTTCACACAAGGCTTGGCGGGCAAACCCGAACACCTGCTGCTGCACAGCAGCATACCCGTGGTGCAGATCGACCGCGGCGGCCAAATCACCTACCACGGCCCCGGCCAGCTGGTGGTTTACACACTGATCGACTTCAAGCGCCGCAAAACCGGCGTGCGCAATATCGTGAACGCCCTTGAAAACAGCATTATCGCCACGCTGGCCGAATACGGCATCGCCGCCGCCGCCGACCCGCAGCGCCCCGGGGTATATGTAAACGGGCGCAAAATCGCCTCATTGGGACTGCGGATTAAAAACGGTTCGGTGTATCACGGCCTGGCATTGAATGTCGATATGGATTTATCACCCTTTTTGCAAATCAACCCCTGCGGCTACGCAGGTATGGAAATGGTACAGATGGCTGATTTCCTCACGCCCTGCCCGCCGCTTGCTGAAGTAGCCGGAAAGCTCACCGCCCATCTGCAGCAAAAGCTGGAACCGCCTCAGGCAGAGGCCGTCTGAAAAACCGGGCGTTTGAGTTTCGCAAAACCGCAACCCAATCATTTATTTATTCCATATCCCGCTTTCCGGCACACCTTTCCTGCCGAATGCCTTACAATATCTCTTGGCACACTCATTAACCCGAATATCAATCATGAACAACGAAACCGTCAAATCAAACAACGCCCAAGGCGTCAAACACAAAGGCGCCGCCAAAACCGCACGCATCCCCATCAAAGTGGTGCCGCTGGAAGAAAAGCTCAAAAAACCCGAATGGATACGCGCCAAACTGCCCACAGGCAAGAAGTTTTTTGAAATCAAAAATATCTTGCGCGACCAGAAAATGCACACCGTGTGCGAAGAAGCCAGCTGCCCCAATATCGGCGAATGCTTCAGCAAAGGCACCGCCACCTTTATGATTATGGGCGACATCTGCACCCGCCGCTGCCCCTTCTGCGACGTGGGCCACGGCCGTCCCAACCCGCTCGACCCCGACGAACCGAAAAACCTGGCCGAAAGCGTGGCCGCCATGAAACTGCGCTATGTGGTCATCACTTCGGTTGACCGCGACGACCTGCGCGACGGCGGCGCCCAGCATTTCGCCGACTGCATCAGCGCCATCCGCGAAAAAAGCCCGCAAACCAAAATCGAAATTCTCGTGCCCGACTTCCGCGGCCGTCTGGATATTGCGCTGGACATTCTGGCCAAAACCCCGCCCGATGTGATGAACCACAACCTCGAAACCCACCCCCGCCTCTACAAACAGGCGCGCCCCGGTTCCGATTACCAACACTCGCTCGAACTCTTGCGCCGCTATAAAGAAATGATGCCCCACATTCCGACCAAGTCCGGCATTATGGTGGGTTTGGGCGAAACCGACGAAGAAGTGCGCGAAATCATGCGCGATATGCGCGCGCACAACATCGAAATGATTACCGTCGGCCAATACCTGCAACCTTCAGACGGCCACCTGCCCGTGCTGCGCTATGTTACGCCGCAACAGTTCAAAGCTTTCGAGCAGGAAGCTTACGAAATGGGCTTCACCAACGCCGCCATCGGCGCCATGGTCAGAAGTTCTTACCACGCCGACGAACAGGCTTCGCAGGCTTTGCAGGAAGACGTTTTAAACGTTAATCTTTAAACCAAGCTGTTTTTAAAACATCAGGCCGCCTGAAAATCATTTTCAGACGGCCTGATACTTTTGCAAACCGTGCCGGTATTTCGAAACTTCTGCTTCATACTATAGCGGATTCAATTACTTCGACACACGGCAGCAAGCCGCAGGCAGTGCAAGCAGTACGGAATCGGTTCTGTTGCCGCTTCAGCGGCTTGCAAAACCGTTCTCTTCGGGCCAAGGCGCGGCAACGCCGTAGCGGAAGTTAAATTAATCCGCTATAACAATCAATTATCACCGATTAACCTCAAAAGATCTTACTCCCTCAGGCCTGCCGTATTCCTAGAACCTGCCGCCTGAATGATACTTCCACCTTTTCCGCATCCAGCCCCGCCATAATCAACACCAGTTGCGAGTCGCGGTTGCTATCGGGCCATTGGGCAAGGTGTTGCGGCGGGTAGACCATGTGCTGAACGCCGTTAACCAGCACGGGGTAGTCTTCGCCGATGTTCAGAATGCCTTTTATCCGCAACACGGCTTTGCCGTGCGCATGCAGCAGGGCCGACAGCCATACTCCGAAAGCCGTCCAGTCGACAGGTTCGGCAATGCGCAGTGCCAGTGAATGCACGCCGCCGTGGGCAGAAATATTTTTGGCACGGTAGGCCGCCTCTCGGGGGGTGCGGATACCGCCGGGCAGTTTGCCGAAGTCGGGCAATGGGTCGTGCAGGCCGTGGCGCAATACGGCTGCACCCGGCAGCATGGCGGCAAAGTGGTTCTCCAGCCGTTGCACGGCAGCCTCGGGGGCGATATCGGCCTTGCTGATCAGGATAACGTCTGCGGCGGCTACCTGCCGCGCCCACACCGTGTTGCCGCTTTGCGCCATTTCATGGCCGTTTACGGCGTCGGCCACGGTGATGGTGCGCGCCACCGCCACTTGGTGGCTGAGCAGCGGGTCGGCCTGCATGGTGGCGATAATGGGCGTCGGCTCGGCCAAGCCGGTGGTTTCAATTACGATTTTCTGAAACGGCGGCACGGTTTTTTGCGCACGCGCATCCAGCAGGCCGACCAGCGCTTCTTTCAGCTCGCCGCGTATCTGGCAGCACAGGCAGCCCGAATCGAGCAGCACCACATTGGGCGCAACCGGCGCAACCAGTTGCTGGTCGATACCGACCTCGCCGAATTCATTAATCAGCACGGCGGTGTCGCCGTAGTTTTCCTGCGCCAGCATTTTTTGCAGTACGGTGGTTTTGCCGGCACCGAGAAAGCCGGTCAGCACGGTCACGGGAATCGGCATGGCGGCCTCCTAATCCAACGGGTCGAAAGGTTTGCCGCCGATGCGTTCCACCGCCAGCCAGATTTCGCTTAAGTTTTCGGCCAGTGCGGTTTTGCCGGTAGCACCGCTCAATTGATACTGTGCCCCCTGCCAGTCGCTGACCTTGATATGGTGCGGCGCAAGCAGACGGTTGATGATGGTGATACGGTGCGCGCGCAGGCGGCGGCGTTGAATGCTGTCGCTGCTTTGTTCTCCGTTGCTTTCGAGACGTGTGGCCCAGTGGGCCTCTTCGCCGAATATACCGCATAATCCGCACATAAACTAAGCCTCCTGATTTCAATAAAGACCGTATGAAAAACACCAAACAAAATTTTGTGTTTCAGACGAGATGGATTATTGTTCCGACCAAACCGCCAGCTCATTGCCTGCCGGGTCGCGGAAGTGAAAACGTTTACCGCCGGGAAACTCAAAAGTTTCTTGCGTAATCACACCGCCGGCCTGCTGCACCTGCCTATAGGCGGCATCAAGATTATCGCTGTAAATCACCACCAACGGCAAAAGGGGGGCATGGTCGGAACACATACCGCTTCCTACTCCGCTGTCTTGCGTATCGATATAGTCGCCGCCCCAGTTTTGATACTGCCAGCCGAACACTTGGCGGTAAAAATTTTGTGCGGCAGTTAGAGCCTCCCTGTCAGCAGCAGGAAATTCGATATAGCTGATTTGATTAGGCTTAGGCAAAACAGGACTCCTTTAATTCGCTCACTTGATTAGTTTTCTACTTAAAAACTTAAAATAAGGCCGTCTGAAAGATTTTTACTTTCAGACGGCCTTTGCAGGTTTTATTTCCATTCGCGCGGATTACGGGCGATGAAGTCGTCGGCGATTTGGTCGAAGGTGCACCACTCTACGCCTTCGTGGCCGCTGATGTATTCGATCAGGCGTTCGTGCATGAGCAGCACTTGCGGGCGGCCGGAGACGTCGGGGTGGACGGTCATGGTGAAGACGGCGTAGTCGTTTTCGCGGTATACCCAGTCGAACTGGTCGCGCCACATTTGTTCGATGTCGCGCGGGTTAACGAAGCCGTGGCTGTTGGGTGATTTTTTGATGAACATCATCGGCGGCAGGTCGTCGAGGTACCAGTTGGCGGGGATTTCCACCAGCGGGGTTTCTTCGCCGCGTACCAGCGGTTTCATCCAGTGGTCGGGGTGTTTGCTGTAGTCGATTTTGGTCCAGCTGTCGCCTACGCGCACGTAATACGGGTGGAAGTCGTTGTGCATGAGCGAGTGGTCGTATTTGATGCCGCGCTCCAGCAGGAGTTCGTTGGTGACGGGGCTGAATTCCCACCATGGGGCGACGTAGCCGGTCGGGCGTTTGCCCGCCAGTTCGGTAATCAGCTCCAGCGAGCGGTCGAGTACGGCGGTTTCCTGTTCGCGGGTCATGGCGATCGGGTTTTCGTGGCTGTAGCCGTGCATGCCGATTTCATGGCCGCGCCGCGCCACTTCTTTCATCTGTTCGGGGAAGGTTTCGACCGAATGGCCGGGAATGAACCAAGTGGTTTTGAGTTTGTATTTGTCGAACAGATCCAACAGGCGCAGGGAACCGACTTCGCCCGCAAACAGGCCGCGCGAAATGTCGTCGGGGCTGTCTTCGCCGCCGTATGAGCCGAGCCAGCCGGCCACTGCGTCCACATCAACACCGTAGGCTACGAGAATTTTCTTTACCATTGCTTGCTACTCCTGTGGTTTGCACCTGCGCACACGGGCGGGTACGGTCGGGCGCGTTGCACAAAACGAATGCCCGTTGAAACCTGCTTACCGTTTTATTCGCGGCAGCGCACGCGGCAAAAACGGTAAGCGGGTTCCAAACACAGTATAACAGCGCACACCTGAAAAACCTGCTTTATTTCCTTAATTTACAGCCCTATCCTGTCGGCACGCTTTGTTTCCATAATAAAGAAAATCAAATTTTGTTTACCCGAAATTTATGCAATTTAGATAAAATATACGGTACAGCCATGCTCGCAACGGCAGAAACCCAAGCAGAGCGTGCCTTCCACCGGCATATACCCTGCAGTTTGCTGCCTTCGTTGCCAAGCCGAACAATTCATGCATATATGAAAAAACTGCTTTTATATAAAATATGCATACCTCTTCGGAGTGGATAAAGCTTGATTTTCTTAACAATATCAACACCTCGACAGACAGGCCTGTTTATGCCATAAACCATATAGGAAAATATTGCAAAACATATGCATATGGCTATAGGGTAAATAAACTCAAACCATTATTTTCAAAAAAAAAAATAGTAATAAAACTTTGGAAACAATAACTAGACAACATGCTCTAAGCAGGCAGATACACCTTGAAACGAGGGGTGTCTGTTTTCTTTTTTGTTTTTTTAAGGAGTATGATTATGAAAGAATTGAATGCCACCGAATTGAAACAGGTTAGCGGCGGTGTTGAGCCGATGACTTTGTTTAACCTAGCTGTAGGTGCGGTAACCCTCCTCTCCGCAGCTCAGACACATCGCAAAGGAATTAAGCAAGCTATCAGAGGGGCCAAACGCAATTATAGGACAAGTATCAGGAATTTCCGTAGAGGAAACGGGGGAAGTGCCGTATACGTAGGCTCTACTTTTCACTAAAAGCGATGTACCAATACGCAACCGGTAGGGCAGATGCGACTAACGCCCAAACGGCATAACTGCAAATATACCCCTACCCCAACGCCGTCTGAAATATTTTCAGACGGCGTTTTGCAGCAAGCGTAGCCTGCATAATCCACACCACCGCATGCGTGGCTGCGCCACACACCCTACCGCCGATTCAACGTTTGCCGGCTTCAGGCGCAGCAAGCGTAACCTGCATAATCCACACCACCGCGTGCATGGCTGCGCCACACACCCTTGGGCACGCACGCGTTGTTCGGGGTAGCGAAATCCATACATAAGGCCGTCTGAAAGTTTCAGACGGCCTGTTGCATCACTTTTACCTAAAAGGCTTTAAAACCAGCCTTTGAGCAAAGTAAAAACAAACACCACCACGGCAAAAGCGTAAAAGCCCAAGCGGGTGCGGTTGCCTACATGAACGTGCATATCGTGCAGAATATAGTAGAAACGGTGTACGCCGTGCCACAAGATGGTAAACACCACGGCGCACAGCACCAGATACACCAATTTGTTGCTCACAAAACCGTGCACGCTGTCGTAAAAATCGGCCGGGCTGCCCAATATGCCGAACGGCAGCAGCAGGCACAACACCACCAGCACAGGTGCGAGGATGATGGCGGCAACGGTGCCGCCGGCGGAGAAAATGCCCCAATACAAAGGCTTCATGTGTTTGTTGCTCATCATTCTGCTCCTCTGTCAGGCCAATACGGCAACCAGTAACACCAACACTACGAACACTGCGGCAAACGCCCCCCAGCTGGCTTTCACCAATACCGCAGCAGGCACGAATTTTTCGCCTTTCTGTATCGGCATCGCCTTGGGCACGGCTTCAAACCAGGTTTTGCTGTTGAAACAGGCAGCGGCAACGGCCAACAGGTTAAACAGCACCACCAGCGGGTTTGTCTGCATTTCCACCCAGCCGGCCCACGCATCAAAGCTGCCGGCCAACGAGGCTAAGCCGCAAAACAGATTGAGGGCGGCAAATGCCACCGGCACGCTGGTCAGCTCGCGCAGCATATAGAGTTTGAAAAAGCGGTTTTGCATATACCAATCGGCCGGCTGCTTGGCGGTATAAGGTTTGCGGCTCATATTACGCCTCCTCTTTTTTCAGGTTGGACAACGCCCAAAACGGCACGGCTGCGGCTTTGGCCTGCTGGATGGCGCCGGCGGGATCAACGTGTTTCGGGCATACTTCCGAGCAGTAACCCACAAACGTGCACGGCCAAATGCCGTTTTCGCCGTTCATCACTTTAAAGCGTGCGGCTTTGCCGGTATCGCGGTTGTCGAGGTTGTAGCGGTGCGCCAGCGCGGTGGCGGCCGGGCCGAGAAAATCGGCGTTCAAACCCACCTGCGGGCAGGCCTGATAACACAGCATGCAATTGATGCACATGGTGTATTGCTTGAATTTGGCCAGCTCGGCAGGTGTTTGGCGGTATTCCTTATCGGCCAGCGCACGCGGGTTTTTGTTGATGATATAGGGTTTGACCGACTCGAGTTTTTCGATAAACGGATCGGCATCCACAATCAAATCTTTTTCGATGGGAAACTGATCGAGCGCGCCCACGGTAATTTTACCTACCGCAGCATATTCGCGCACGAAAGTGGAACAGGCGAGTTTGGGTTCGCCGTTGACCACCATGCCGCACGAGCCGCACACTTCCATACGGCACGACCAGCGGTAAGCCAGCTCCGGTTCGAAATCGTCTTTCACCAGCGCGAGTGCGTCCAGAATCGACATATCCTGCGTCCACTCGATATCGAACACCTGCGGCCACGGTTTTTCGTCGACACCCGGGCGGTAGCGCATCACTTCCAGTTTGATGGTATTGCTCATGATTTTTTCTCCCCTTCTGCACCGTAAACCCGTTTGGCGGGCTGCGATTTGGTGATTAACACGCTGCTGTATTCAATCTGCGGGGGTTCTTGGCCGCCGCGGTAAAAACTCAGGGTGTGTTTGAGGAAGTTTTCGTCGTCGCGATCGGGGAAATCCAAACGCTGGTGTGCGCCGCGCGACTCGGTGCGGGCGTCGGCCGAATAAATCATTGCCTCGGCCACATCCAACAGATAACCCAGTTCGATGGTGGTGAGCCAGTCGGTGTTGTAGGTGTCGGAATGGTCGGTTACGCGCACATTCTGATAGCGCGCTTTCAAATCGCGGATGGCGGCTTTGGCGCGCGCACCGTTTTCGGCGCTGCGGTAAATGCCCACTTCGGCTTCCATCATCGCGCCCAGTTCGCGGCGGATGTCGGCCGGTTTCTCAGTGCCGCCGGTACGGTTTTTCAATTCGGCAAACGGTTGGTAAGCCTGCTCTGCCAACGCGGCGAACGCTTCGCGGCTCAAGCCGCTGCCGGCAGTTTGCGCGTGTTTCAGCGCATCTTCACCCGCCACTTTGCCGAATACGCACAGCTCGGCCAGCGAATTCGAACCCAAACGGTTGGCGCCGTGCAGGCCCACCGACGAACATTCGCCCACGGCAAACAGCCCTTTGATGCGGGTTTCGCAACGCTGGTTGGTTTCGATGCCGCCCATGGTGTAGTGCGCGGTCGGGCGTACCGGAATCGGCTCGTGCACGGGATCGACGCCCACGAATTTCTGCGCCAGCGAGCGGATAAACGGCAGCCGCTCATTGATGAAGTCTTCGCCCAGATGGCGCAAATCCAAATGCACCGCATCGCCGCGCGGCGTGCTGATGGTGCGGCCGGCTTTCCATTCGTGGTAGAACGCCTGCGACAGGCGGTCGCGCGGCCCCAGTTCCATATATTTGTTTTTCGGCTCGCCGATGGGCGTTTCCGGGCCTAAGCCGTAATCCTGCAAATAACGGTAGCCGTCTTTGTTCACCAAGATACCGCCTTCGCCGCGGCAGCCTTCGGTCATCAGAATGCCCGAACCGGGCAGGCCGGTGGGGTGGTATTGAACAAACTCCATATCGCGCAGCGGCACGCCGTGGCGGTAGGCCATCGCCATGCCGTCGCCGGTTACGATGCCGCCGTTGGTGTTGAAAGCAAACACGCGCCCTGCACCGCCGGTGGCGATAATCACGCTTTTCGCCTGCACCGCGCGCACCGCGCCTTCTTGCAGGCCGTAACACAACACGCCGGCCAATTCGCCGTTGTCGATTAACAAATCAAGCGCGAAATGTTCGTCCAAGCGTTTGATGTTGGGATACTGCATTGAAGTTTGGAACAAAGTGTGCAGCATATGGAAGCCGGTTTTGTCTGCGGCAAACCAGGTGCGCGGAATCTTCATGCCGCCGAAACGGCGCACGTTGGCGCGGCCGTCCGGCAGGCGCGACCACGGGCAGCCCCAATGTTCCATCTGAATCATTTCTTCGGTGGCGTGCTCGACAAAATACTGCACCACATCCTGCTCGCACAGCCAGTCGCCGCCCGAAACGGTGTCGTTGAAGTGGTTTTCGAGCGAATCGTCGTCGCGCACCACACCGGCCGAACCGCCTTCCGCCGCCACGGTGTGGCTGCGCATCGGATAAACTTTGGAAATCAGGTGTACGGTTTTGTCGGGTGCGGCGCGCGCGACTTCAATCGCCGCCCGCAAGCCCGCACCACCCGCGCCCACAATCGCCACATCGGTTTGGATGATGTCCATATTGTCTGCCTTTTCTTGTCGGTAGTCGGTTGTGTTATTAAACAACATTGTAAACAAATCCTGTAACTGCCTTTTGACAAAAGGCAAATTTAGCCGAATCTCGTCGGTTTTAACCGTAAAAAAGGCCGTCTGAAAGGGCGGCCCTGCCGAAATAAAGAAATCTAATGAAACAAAATAAGAAACAAGCAAGCTGCCACTTCAAGCGGTATGGCTGTATTGCACGGTTCTGTTTGGTGCGGTTTAAAAGAAATTACATTTGGTTTAACAACTCAAGGCCGTCTGAAAACTTATCACGCGTTATGCAAAGCGCGTTTTATACCCTTATGACTGAAGAATGCCGATGCCGGTTAATAGCGGCTATGATACCCGTCAACACATCATTTCAATTGCCAAACCTCAAAAGCAGGCAGACATTTTTTTAATGCCAAACTGTTGGCAACGATGTTGCCGCAATCGCTCAGGCTCAATCCGGTTTCGGCAATCAGCAGGTTGGCGGGGCGGCCTGCGTGCAAACTCATGCGGATTCCGGCGGGAACAAACGGCAGTTTGTGGCGGGCGGCAAAAGCGGCGGCGCGGCGGTTGGCCAGTTTGAGCATAGGCGTGAGGGTAACGTCGAGATGAAAGCGGCGCACGCCCAAAACAATGATGCGGGCAGCAAACCAATCGGCTTCTTCGGTAAACACGTCCGGGCTGCGGCTGTCGAAATCATGACGCATGGCGGCAATCAGTGTGGCAACGGTGCGGATTTGCGGCAACAATGCCTCGCTCACTTGGATACCGCCGGTTTGCGGCAGCCCGGTGGCGCATAAATCGCTGCGGCGGGTGCTGCCGTCAACAATCAGATGGCAGCGGTGCAAGGCGGTAGGTTGTGTTTGGGCGGTGTGTAAGGCGGCGGTTTTCATATTCTGCTCCTGTTCGGTGTTTTTCATCTGTTTACAGGCGGCGGATTTTTAAAACCGACAAAAAGCCGCCTGAAAATTCGGGCGGCTCTGTTTCGCGTTTGCTTAAAGTTTATCCGGCATTTCAGACAAGCGCAAAAAAGTACCGCACGTTTGTGTGGTACCAATAAAAATAAGCAAAGGGGCGAATGTTTGAAATATTCATGGCACTAATCTAAAGCAAAGCATCGGAAGTTGTCAATATCCATTGTGCAATTGCAGCAGTAATTCCATTTTATTTCTCTCCCCATTTCGGTATCAACATGTGCGGTATGCGCAATTGGTCGAGGATGCGCGCCACCACAAAGTCCACCAAATCGCCGACCGACTTCGGATGGTGGTAAAACCCGGGCGAAGGCGGCAAGATAACCGCACCCAAACGGGCAAGAGCGAGCAGGTTTTCGAGATGCAGCGCCGACAGCGGCGCTTCACGCGGTACCACCACCAGCGGACGGCGCTCTTTCAGGCACACATCTGCGGCGCGTTCGATCAAATGGTCGGAAGTACCGTGCGCTACCGCCGCCACAACGCCCATACTGGCCGGGCAGATAATCATGGCATCGGCGGGGTTGGTGCCCGAAGCCGGCGGCGCGAACCATTCGTCTTTGCCGAACACCCGCAACTGCTGCGCAGAAACGCCGTATTTTTCGCATAACAACGCCTGACAGGCGGCGGGCGACGAAGGCAGGGCAAGGTTTGCCTCCTGCTGCGCCACCACTTGCGCAGCTTGGGAATACAGCAGCCACACGGTTTTACCGCTTTGCAGCAGGCATTCGAGCAGGCGGATACCGTAGGGCATGCCCGATGCGCCGGTAAAGGCCAGGGTAACGGTTTGTATCGGATGCGGCTGGGTATTCATAGGCAGGGGAATCTGTAAAAACGGTGAATATAATACGGTGTTGTTTTCAGACGGCCGATAAACTTACAAACGGCCCGGATATGGCGCACCGTGAAAATTTAGCAAAGGCCGTCTGAAAAACGGTTTGATTTGTTTTCAATCGACGCTGCGTTCGATTTCTACACCCACTTCGCGCACATCGGGCAGAATACCGGGCTTCACAATCCTCACCCGCACCCATAGTGCGCCGAAGTCGGACAACACCAAATCGGCAACGTGTTCCGCCAATGCTTCGAGCAGCAAAAAACGCTGGTTTTTCAGGCTGGCGCGCACGGCTTCGCACACGTCGGCATAATGTACGGTGTTGTTGATATCGTCGTCCGCACCCGATTTTTCAGGCACGCCGACAACCAGATCCAACAGCAGGGTTTGCGGCTGCTCGCGCTCCCAATCGTACACGCCGATCAAGGTTTCGGCTTTCATGCCGTGTAAAAAAATTTTATCCATTTTCAGTTGCGCCGTTTTCACGTTAAAATCAGTTTTCCATTCTAAAACAAAAGTTGCTGTAATGTTTAATTTCTTGGTTGTAACAGCCGGTTATGTAATCGGCTCGCTTTCTTTTGCGGTGATTGTGTCAAAATTTTACGGCATGGCCGACCCGCGCACCTACGGCTCGGGCAACCCCGGTGCCACCAATGTTTTACGCAGCGGCCAGAAAAAAGCGGCGGCCTTAACCCTGTTGGGCGATGCGCTCAAAGGCTTGGTGGCCGTGCTGCTGGCAAAATGGCTGCAAGAGCCGCTCGGTTTGGATTCCGCAACCATCGCCTTGGTTGCCGTGGCCGCTCTGGCAGGCCATATGTGGCCGGTATTCTTCAACTTCAAAGGCGGCAAAGGCGTGGCCACCGCTTTGGGCGTGCTGCTCGCACTATCATGGCCGGCCGCTTTGGTTTGCGCCGCCGTTTGGCTGGTGATGGCTTTCGGCTTTAAAGTGTCTTCACTGGCTGCGCTGACCGCCGCCGTCATCAGCCCACTGGCGGCCTGGTTCTTTATGCCCTACCCTTCGTGGGCTTTGTCGACGGTTGTTATCGCCCTCTTGGTGCTTTACCGGCATAAAAGCAATATCAGCAACCTGTTGAGCGGGAAAGAGGGGAAAATCGGCGAAAAAACCACCGTACAACAACCGGATAAAGAAACCGAATAAAACCAATCACAAAGCAGCCCGGGCTGCTTTTTTACGTTTGACTCAAAGGCAAAGGATACGGAACGAAATGACGGGCAAACACATGTGCTTTTCAAACGGCCTGAAAAAATATCTGGCCGCATCGGCCGCTTTTTTGATGTCGTCGTGCGCGCTGGTGCAATACCAGCCGTTGCAAACCATTCAAACCGTCGATACCGGAAAAGGCTACCGCCTCGAAAAAAACTTCAACCGCGCCGGAGCCGACGATACTTTTGTAATACTGATGTTTTCCGGCGGCGGCACGCGTGCGGCGGCTTTGGGCTACGGCGTGCTGGAAGAGTTGAACCGCCAGAAAATCAATTTCGGCAGTAAAGAACAAAGCCTGCTCGAAAGCGTCGATTTGGTTTACGGCGTTTCGGGCGGTTCGGTGCTGGCGGCCTATTTTTCGCTGCACGGCAAAGAAACCGTTCCCGCGTTCGAGCGCCGCTTTTTAAAGCAGAACTTCCAGCGGCAGTTTACCAAGCAGGTATTTTCGTTTGCCAACCTGCCCCGTCTTACCTCACCCGAATACGGCCGCGGCGACCTGCTGCAGGAGCAGTTTGAAAACACCCTGTTCCGCAATGCCACTTTCGACGACCTCGACAAACGCCGAAAAGGCCCGTTTGCCGTTATTTCCGCCACCGACATGGCGGCGGGCAGCCGCTTGGATTTTATTCAGGAACACTTCGACGCCATGTGTCTGAACCTGTCAGATTTGCGCATTGCCCGTGCTGTGGCCGCCTCCAGCGCCGTACCGCTCGTATTCAGCCCGATTACGCTCAACAACAACGGCGGCAACTGCGGTTATGTGTTGCCCGAGCGCTTGCGGCATACGCCAACCAACGGCAGCGTAGGCAGGCTGCAGCAGCAAACCCGCCAAGAGCTTACCCACACTTACCACAGCCAATATAACGACAGCGCCAAACGCCCGTATATCCACCTGCTCGACGGCGGCCTCACCGACAACCTCGGCCTGCGCGGCGTGTTGGATATTGTTGATGCGCGCTCCGGCGAAGCCCTGCAAAAACAAGTAACCGCAGAAAATATCCGCCGCATCGTGATTATCAACGTGAACGCACAAAACCAGATTACCAGCCGTATCGACCAATCGCCCGCCATTCCCGGCTTTGCCGACGTGGTGGCCGCCATTGTCGATATTCCCATCGACAAATATTCGCAAGAATCTCTGCGGCGCTTCCGCGCTTTTGCCGACCAATGGAACGAAAACGCCGCCAAACAGCCCGACGGCGAAAAGCGCAGCATGTATTTCGTGAGCCTTAATCTGCGCGACCTGCCCGAATCGCAGCTGCGTAAAAACGTGTTGAACATCCCCACCACGTTTTACCTGCCCCATAACGACATCAACGATTTGAAATCCGCCGCACGCGCCCTGCTGCAGCAATCGGGCGAATACAAGCGTCTGTTGAAGGATTTTTCGGCACAACCGGCGCAACCTGCCGAAACGGAAACAGCCCGGCCCGTATGGTTTGTGGGCGAAGGGCCGCAACTGCCCGGCAAAAGCGCCAAAACCGGTTATGATGCCCCGTGGGCGCAATAATGAAAGCACATTATTAAAAACCCGCCTGACTGATCAGGGCCCTCAGCAAAAACGGCTTAAGGCCGTCTGAAAACCGGCAGCGCGCAGTTTCTGCTGCGTCGGCAGTTTTCAGACGGCCTGTTTCATCCGTTAAACAAAACAATCACTTGCTGTGCAGAAACCGCACTGCTTCTTCCCACCCGCCCGACAAGACCAGCGGCAGCCCCTGCAGGGATTTGGCAACGGCATCTTCGATTGCCTGCCTCTCTTCCGCGCCGGGTTTGTTGAGCACATAGCCAACCACCAAATTGCGGTCGCCGGGGTGGCCGATACCCAAACGCAGGCGGTAGAAATTCGGGGTGCCGAGCCTGGCTTGGATGTCTTTCAAACCGTTGTGGCCGCCGTTGCCGCCGCCGAGTTTGAAGCGGATGCGCCCGCAGGGGATATCAAGCTCGTCGTGCACCACCAGGATTTCTTCGGGCTTGATTTTGTAAAAAGAGGCTAATGCGGCCACGGCCTGGCCGGAGCGGTTCATAAAAGTGTTGGGTTTCAAGAGCCACACGTCGCCTTCGGGGCGCGCCGCTCTGGCGGTTTCGCCGAAGAATTTTTTTTCTTCTTTCAGCACGGCCTTCCAAGCCCAAGCCAATTCGTCGATAAACCAAAAGCCCGCGTTATGGCGGGTTTGGGCATATTCGGCGCCGGGGTTGCCCAGCCCCACGATTAATTTGATTTGCGGCATATTGTATTGTTAAGGCCGTCTGAAAGAAACATTTCAGGCGGCCTTTGTTTCCTATATAAAAAATCAGTTTTCTTTTTCTGCTTCAGCCCGTTTGCGGCGGGCTTCTTTGGGGTCGATAAGCAGGGGGCGGTAAACTTCTACGCGGTCTTTATCGCGCAGCACGGTGTGCTCTTTCACCGCTTTGCCGAAAATGCCCAACGGCGCGTTGCACACATCTGCTTCGGGAAATTCCTGTGCGATGCGGCTTTGCAGCACGGCTTCGCGGGCGGTTGTTCCTTCCGGCACGCGCAGGGTTTGGAGCAGTTGCTTTTCTGCCGTGCCGTAAACAACTTCGATTTCAACCATAACGGCGGTCGGCCTCTTTCACGAATGCGTCCACCAACGTGCCCGAAAGATGGCTGAACACGGGTGAAATCAGGGTGGAAAGCAATGCGCTCGAAAAATCATATTGCAGCTTGAATTCGATTTTGCAGCAGTCGTCGCCCAGCGGAATGAATTTCCATGTGCCGTGCAGGGCTTTAAACGGCCCTTCGAGCAGATTAATGCGGATTTCGCGGCCGGGAACGTTGTGGTTGTGGGTGGCAAACGATTGCTGCACGCCCATATAGTCCATAAACAGCCGCGCTTTCAGCCCGTTGCCGCTGCGCTCGATGATTTCGGTTTTGCTGTACCACGGCAGAAACTGCGGATAATCTTCCGCCCTGTCGACCAGCTCGAACATCTGTTCGGCGCTGTGCAGCACCAGCATATTTTTTTCTACGGTTTTCATGGTTTTTTAAACGCGGGAAAAGCCCGCATTATAAATGGAATCTTAAAACGGCACACGCTTTCAGACGGCCTGAAAAAACACCGCCAACTGCCAGACCGCCCAGGCAGCCACCAGCAAACCCGCCGCCAAACGCAGCGGTTTTTGCTGCAACACGTTTTTTAACTGCGCTGCAAACCACCCCATCGCCAGCAGGTTGGGCAGCGTTCCCAGCGCAAAAGCCAACATATACAAACCGCCCTGCCCCGCACTGCCGCTGCCCAAAGCATAGAGCGACGCGCTGTACACCAAACCGCACGGCAGCCAGCCCCACAGCATTCCCACACCGAAACAGGCCGGCACGCTGCGTATCGGCAGAAGCCTGTTCAGCAGCGGGTTGAGCCGCCTCCACACCGACTTGCCCAGCGATTCGACCCTCACCGCCCACGAAGACAAACCCGCCAGATAAAGCCCCAGCAGCAGCAGCAAAACATTGGCCGCCACAAACAGGCCGTTTTGCAGCCGGCTGGTTTGGTCGAGCGAAATCCCGATTTGGCCGAGCAGACCCACCAGTACGCCGATCAGCACATAGCTGGAAACGCGCCCGGCATTCAAGAGCACAATCAGCCAGAAACGGTTGATATGCGGCGGCAGTTGCAGGGCAAACGCGCTGCTTAATCCGCCGCACATGCCCACGCAATGGCTGCCACCGAAAAAGCCGAGCAGAAATAAGGTTAGCAGGGTGATGTCGCCGTTCATGGCCGTTGGTTAGGTATAAAACACGCACTATTGTAACAATATTGCCAAGAGGCCGTCTGAATTTGTAAAAGCGGGTAATATCTGCAACGGTCGGGCAACATCTTTATCTTAAGCGCGGCAATAATGCAGTATCATAATGCCGCCCGTTTATAGTCAATCAACTTAACTTTTACTACAGCGTTGCAGCGCCTTGCCGTACTACTTGTACTGTCTGCGGCTTGCTGCCTTGTATTAAAAATTAATCTGATTGACTATATACGGATTTTCCAACCATATTTTTAGGAGCAAAACATGGGCTTATTCAGCTTCATTAAAAATGCCGGCGAAAAACTGTTCGGCAAAGACGAACAGGAAGTAGCGGCTGCCGCTGCAGCCAATGCGGAAGACCTCAACGCCAAAGCGGCGGCGGCCATCCAAAGCTATATCGAACAACAAAATCTGGGGCTGAGCGGTTTGAGCGTAGCATTCGACGGTGCCAGCGGCCAAGTAACCCTGAACGGCAGCGCGCCTTCGCAAGAAGCCGCCGAAAAAGCCGTTTTGGCGGCAGGCAACGTAACCGGCGTTTCGGGCGTGCAAAACAACCTGCAATATCCCGCCGCCGCCGAAGCGCAATATCACGACGTGGTGAAAGGCGACACGTTGTCGGCCATTTCTAAAAAATACTACGGCGATGCCAACAAATATATGAAAATCTTCGAGGCCAACAAACCCATGTTGAGCCATCCCGATAAAATCTACCCGGGCCAAAAACTGCGCATTCCCGAATAATCCGGTTTTACCCTGTCCGGCAAGCAGGCCGTCTGAAAGTTTCAGACGGCCTGCTAATATTTATACAAACAAAATCAAACCTTCACCCGTGCCTTGCTTTCGGCACTCTGATAAGCCTTTTCCAGAAGTTCCAAAACCTGCGCCACCTGCTGCGGTTTCACCGCCAATCCGGCACCGTTAACCAGCACATCGTAAAGGTTGCGGTAAAACGCGCCGTAGTCGCCGCGCAAGCCTTCAAAACGTTGGCGGACCACGTTTCCTTCGGCGGTTTTCGTGTGCAGAATGCCCCATTCCGATTCGGGTTCGCGGTTCCAGCTGCCTTCGGGCGCGGCGCCTGCGGCGAGCAGGGTTTCCTGATTGTCGGCGTTCTGTTTCACATAAGAGCCGCGTTTGCCGTGCAAAGCCATAAACGGCAACGGTTCGCGCATATATTTGCCCGCCGTCAGCGAAACTTTTTTACCGTCGGGGTAATAAAACAGCATTTGAAAATTATCGTCGCTCACCGCGCCTTCGTGCTGGTAGCGCACGTCGGCATAGATTTCCTGCGGCAGGCCGAACAAATCCACCGCCATATCGGCCAGATGCGAGCCTAAGTCGTACACCAAACCCACGCCCGCCTCGCCGGTTTCTTTCCAGCCTTTTTGGTTTAAGCCTTCGGCGTAACGCTCGAAACGGATTTCGCAGTCTACAATATCGCCCAACAGGCCGTCTGAAAGCAGCTGCTTGGCGGTTAGCGGCGCGGCGTCCCAGCGGCGGTTCTGATACACCGCCAGCACCACGCCCTGCTTGTCGGCCAGCTTTGCCAGTTCGCGCGCTTCGGCTGCGGTGGCGCACAGCGGCTTTTCCACCACCACGTGCTTGCCCGCCAGCATGGCTTGTTTGGCAAACTCGAAATGGGTTTGGTTGGGCGTGGTAATCACGATTAAATCCGTATCGTCTGCCAACAGGCCGCTGAAATTGCGCACGATTTCGGCTTCGGGCAGCACTTCCTGCGCCGAGTTGCCCGAACGCTGCAACACGCGCACCACTTTAAAACGCCCGTCCGCCCGCCAAAACGGCAGGTGGAACACTTTGGCGGAAAGGCCGAAACCGGCCAGGCCGATTCTGATAGGTTGATTCATGGCGAAGCCCCTGTTTTATTGTTGAGTATGTCTAAGCCTACCGCTTTTTCAGGCCGTCTGAAAGAGAAACATAGTGGATTACATTTAAACTGATACGGCGTTGGCTCGCCTTAGCTCAAAGAGAACGATTTTGTAAGCCGCTGAAGCGGCAACAGAATCGGTTCCGTACTACCTGTACTGTCTGCGGCTCGCCGCCTTGTCTCAATTTAAATTTAATCCACTATAAGCTATAATGGCGCCGGTTGAATATCAGGCCGTCTGAAACTTTTTTCAGACGGCATCATTGATTTAAAGGATAAGTCCATGAGAAAACCCCAACGGGGCTACGCCCGCCAAGACCGCGTGAAAGAACAGATTATGCGCGAGCTGGCCGAGCTGGTGCGCAAAGGTTTGAAAGACCCGCGCGCCGGTTTCATCACCATAAATGAAGTAGAGGTTACCCGCGATTACAGCCACGCCACCGTTTACTACACCGTGCTCGACGATGCCACCCGCGAAATCACCGAAGATGCGCTCGAACACGCCAAAGGCTATCTGCGCAGCGAATTGGGCAAACGCATCAAGCTGTTCCGCATACCCGAACTGCATTTCAAATACGACGAATCGCTGGAACGCGGCATGAGCATCTCACATCTGATTGAACAGGTTGCGGCGGAAAAACCGGTGGAAGACTGAACGGAAACCGCAACCGCCCCAAGGCCGTCTGAAACACCGCCCTTTCTCCGCAACACACCGAAACCCCGTATGCACAAACCGCCCAAACGCCCCGTAAACGGCGTGCTGCTGCTCGACAAACCGCAAGGGCTGTCGAGCAACACCGCCCTGCAAAAAGCCCGCCGCCTCTACCGCGCCGAAAAAGCGGGGCACACCGGCGTGCTCGATCCGCTCGCCACCGGCCTGTTGCCCGTGTGTTTCGGCGAAGCCGCCAAATTCGCCCAATACCTGCTCGATGCCGACAAAGCCTACACCGCCACGCTGAAACTCGGCGAAGCCACCGCCACGGGCGATGCCGAAGGCGAAACCGTTGCCACCGCGCCCGCAAATATCAGCCCGGCCGCTTTTCAGACGGCCTGCCGCGCGCTAACGGGCAAAATCCGCCAAGTGCCGCCGATGTTTTCGGCGCTGAAACACGAAGGCAAACCGCTCTACGAATACGCCCGCAAAGGCATCACCATCGAACGCAAAGCGCGCGACATCGAAATCTATTCGATCAACATCCGCTCGTTCGCCCCGCCCGAGGCCGTGATTGACGTGCGTTGCAGCAAAGGCACCTATATCCGCACCCTCAGCGAAGATATCGCCAAACACACCGGCACCTTCGCCCACCTCACCGCCCTCTGCCGCACCGAAACCGCAGGCTTCACCATCGCCCAAAGCCACACCCTCGAAGCGCTCGAAGCCTTAAGCGAAGCCGAACGCGACGCACTGCTTTTGCCGTGCGACGCGCTGGTCCGGCACCTGCCTGCAACCGTTATCAGCGAACCAGCCGCCTATATGCTGCAAAAAGGCCAACGCCCGCTGTTCGACAGCCAAACCGCCGGCCTGCCCTTGCGCGTCTATCGCGAAAACGGCGCCTTTATCGGGTTGGCAGAACCGCACGAAGGCCGTCTGAAAGCAGTGCGGCTGATGAATACGGCGCAGTAGGCAGAAAACCGTTTCTCAGCGGAAGTGTTCTTGAAAGAGTGTGCGCCAACAGCCCCTAAACAACATAATAAAAACAAGTACTCCCCGCCATAATTTATTTGCCGCCATTCCTGCTTATACAGAAATGGCGGCAAAAATATTTTTCAGACGGCCTGAACGGGTTTTAAAAAGTTTCTAATTTGCCTTTATAACCGCTTTGGTGCCGGCACATTATTTCAACTTCTCCAGCCCCGCCACACACTGTCTGTCGCGTGCTTCAAAGGCTTCCGCACCGCCGAGCAGTTCGAGCTGTTCCTGCGGGCTGATTTTGCTGAACGATTGGATTTGCTTTTCGCTCAGTTTTTCCAACGGCTCATCCCACATGCAGATGCAGTAGCTTTCGATAAACTGTTCCGACTTTCCTTCCAAGCCGGCGGCTTTCAAATCGGCCTGCCATTTTTCGGAAAAAGGCACGTTTTTCACGCACGAATCCACAATCGCCTGCTTGGCTTTGGGCTTCGACAGGGCGCAGTTGGAAAGCAGGCCGAAGCCGGCAAACAGCCCCAGCACCACAAACGCCCAAATGCGTATGGTGCGGATTTTGGCGCGGGCTTTGCGGCGCTGCTCGTCCGGCGCGGGTTCGGGCGCTGCGGGTTTATCCGTTGCGGCCATGCAGGCTCTCCATGCGGATCATCACCACCGGCGCATACACTACATCGAGCGCTTCAATAGCGGCAATGGCGGTTTTGATATGCTTCTCAACCGTGCTGTGGGTCAGGATCACGATTTCGGCCAAGCTGCCGTCGAGCACGCCTTTTTGAATCAGCGCCTCGATAGAAACGTTTTCTTCGGCCAACAGGTTGGCAATCCGGCCGAGCACGCCCGGCTGGTCTTTGGCCTGCACGCGCAGGTAATAGCTGCTGGTGATTTCGTCCATCGGCAGCATGGGCTGCGCTTTGACCTGGCTGGGCTGGAAAGCCAGATGCGGCACGCGGTTGCCGGGGTCGGCGGTAATCAGGCGGCAGATGTCGATAATGTCGGCCACCACCGCGCTGGCGGTCGGCAGCGCGCCTGCGCCCGCACCGTAATACAGGGTTTCGCCCACCATATCGGCATCAACGCGCACGGCATTCATCACGCCGTTTACATTGGCCAACAGGCGGCACTCGGGAATCAGGGTGGGATGCACGCGCAATTCCACGCCTTTGGCGGTTTTGCGGGTGATGCCCAAAAGTTTCACGCGGTAGCCCAGTTCTTCGGCGTATTTGATGTCGCGGCTGTCGAGCTTGCTGATGCCTTCGAGATAACAGGCGTTGAAGTTAACGGGCGTGCCGAAAGCCAGCGCGCTCATAATGGTGATTTTGTGGCCGGCATCGTGGCCTTCGATATCGAAAGTCGGGTCGGCTTCAGCGTAGCCCAATTCCTGCGCTTTTTTCAGCACTTCGGCAAACGCGCTGCCTTTTTCGCGCATTTCGGTGAGGATGAAATTGCTGGTGCCGTTGATGATGCCCGCGATTGATTGGATATGGTTGGCCGCCAAGCCTTCGCGCAGGGCTTTGATAATCGGAATACCGCCCGCAACGGCCGCTTCAAACTGCACCATCACGTTCTTCTGCTCGGCCAGCGAAAAAATTTCGTTGCCGTATTCGGCCAAAAGTTTTTTATTGGCGGTAACGATGTGCTTGCCGTTTCCGATGGCTTCGAGCACCGCGTCTTTGGCCGCGCCGGTGCCGCCGAACAGCTCCACCACCACATCGACGTCGGCGCGCTGCACCAGCTCGAACGGGTCTTTCACAAAAACGGCTGCGGGGCAGACGGCGCGGGCTTTTTCTTCGCTCGAATCGCACACGGCCGAAATATTGACTTCGCGCCCGAGGCGGCGGCTGATTTCTGCGGCATTATCCTGCAGCACGCGGGCGGTGCCGCTGCCCACGGTGCCCAACCCTAAAATCCCGATGTTCACTGGCTTCATTCTGTCTCCTTGAGCCGTTGTATGTTAGTATTTTCAAAGCGCCAATGCTTGGCGAAAAGACCGTAATCCTACCTGAAAACGGCTTTTTCTGCATCTTTTTAACGGATTGGAACAGTTCTATGCTGATCGAAGAAACACGCCCCGAAGGGCAGGCTGCGGTTACGGCTTATGCGCCGGGCAGAATCGAAATCGACGGACAGGTTTATACGCAGGCCGTCGTGCTCGCCGGCGGGCACATCGGCAACCCCGCCAAAGCCGAACCCGCCGGCCTTTCGGCGGAAGACTTTTTTCAGACGGCCTCCGAATACGGCGGCCTGCCTGAAGTGGTGTTGGTGGGTACGGGTGAAAAACAGGTGTTTCTGCACCCGAAAACCGCCGCCCGGTTGGCCGCCGAGGGCGTGGGCTTGGAATGTATGTCCACCGCCTCCGCCTGCCGCACGTTTATGATTCTGCAAAGCGAAAAACGCAAGGTATGGGCTTGGCTGTGGCCTTAAGGAGCGGCGGACCTGTGAAGCCGATAACGATATTCAAACGTTTCAGACGGCCTCGGATAAAGATCCGGGCCGTCTGAAAACACTTTCGGGTAAAACAAACGGCAGTTTCCCCGGCGTTTGTTTTACCCGACGATTCAGGCAGGAAGCAGGTAAAGCGTTACCGTATCGCCCTCGGCTACCGTCTGCCCGGCAGGAACTTCGCATAAGGCTTCGGCAGTCAGGCAGGTGCCGAGCATGGCTGATCCTTGGTTTGGCAGCAACACGGCCTGTGTTTCGCCGTTATCGTCGATTCGGATGCCCACGCGCAGAAATTCGCGGCGCCTGATGGCTTTGCGGGTGGAAAACGCGGCTTTGGCGGTGATCTTCGGCAAAGTCCAGTTGCGTTCCTGTTTGCCCATCAGTTTATTGAGCACGGGCAGCAGCAGCAGGTAGGCGGTAACGAAGGCGGCCACGGGGTTGCCGGGCAGAACGAATACTTTGGCGTTGCCGATATGCCCCCAGGCAAAAGGCTTGCCGGGTTTGACGGCGAGTGTGTGGGTGGTAAGCGAACCGGTGTTTTCTATGGCCTGTTTCAGATAATCGGCCTCGCCCACCGATGCGCCGCCGCTGGTAACAATCACGTCGAATTTTTTGGCTGCGTAGGACAAGGCGGTTTCGGTGCGGTTCAAGTCGTCGGGCAGGATGCCGCCGTCCATCACTTGCGCGCCGCGCGTCTGCAGCCATGAAATCAGCATATAGCGGTTGGCATCGTAAATTTTACCGTCTTCCAGCGGCATGCCCGGTTCGGTAATTTCGTTGCCGCTGGAAAATACGATTACGCTGAGTTTGTCGAACACGGGCACGCGGTCGTAGCCTTGCGAGGCGGCAAGGCCGAGGGCGGCGGCGTTGAGCTTGCTGCCTTTAACCAACAGCTCTTGGCCGACGCTGATTTCTTCAGCCTGCCGCCGTATGTGCTGTCCGGGTTTGACGGCGGCGGTTACGGTGAGCGTGCCGCCGTCGGTTTCAGTTTCTTCCTGCGGCACTACGGCAGTGGCGTTTGCGGGCAGCGGCGCGCCGGTGAAAATGCGCACGGCTTCTCCTGCCTGCAACGGGGCGGCCGCAGCATCGCCCGCCTGCGTGCGGCCGGTAACGGTAAAGGTTTTCAGACGGCCTTCGGGATCGCACACGGCGTAACCGTCCATGGCGCTGTTGTCGAACAGCGGCGAGGGGTGGCGGGCGGCAAGCGGGGCGGCAAGCACGCGGTTGGCGGCTTCGCCCAATGTAAGGTTGGCGCTGCCAAGCGTGCAGGTATGGCTGTCGAGCAGGCTGCGGCGGGCGGTGTCGAAATCTAACATGATGTCGGCTCCATATCTTGCGGTGAGTTATAGTTGGAAAAGGCGGCCTCGTCGGGAAAATGCACGGGGCGGGCGTGCTGCTGTTCGAGCCAGCCGCGCAGGGTGCGCATACCGGTGTAGAGGTAATCGACGGTGCTTTGCAGCAGCTGCGGGCGCACGAACATAATGCTGTAATGCGGCTGCGCGTCGGTTTCGGCATAGAAGGCGGCGGTGGCGGGATAATCTTGCGCATCCATCAGAAAGGTAATCACCAAATCATCGGGCAGATTCGGGGTGTCACAGGGCACGATCAACAGCCAATCTACCGTGGTCAGGCGCACGTCGCTGGCGGCGGTGCTGAGGGCGGCCAGCGGCCCCAGCCCCTGCCATTGGCGGGCATCGGCAAACACATGGGGCGCACGCTCGGCATAGGCTTCGATATTGCGGTTAACGCTCACGGCTATATGGCCCACCTGTTCTTTCAGGTTGCCGACAACATGATCGATAAAGGCTTTTCCCTGCCACTCAACCAAGCCTTTGTCTTGCCCGCCCATGCGGCGGCCTTCTCCGCCCGCCATAATGAGTGCGCTGATTTTCATGTCTGCCCCTCCCATTTTTCTTTAGCGAGTGTGTCGCTCTGCTTGGCTTCCACCCAGCGTTCGAGGCCGTCTGAAAAAGTTTCTTTTTTCCAAAACGGCGCTTCGGTTTTTAAATAGTCCATGATGAATTCAGCGGCGGCAAACGCCGCTTTACGGTGTGCCGACGCGGCCAGAACCAGCACAATCTGTTCGTCTGCCGCCAGCCTGCCCACGCGGTGGATCACGGTGCAGGCGGCCAGCGGCCAGCGTTGTGAGGCTGTTTCAACGATACGCGCAATTTCGTTTTCGGTTACTTCGGGGTAATGCTCCAAAAACAGGTGCGACAAAGGCGTGGCAGTGTCGCGGTCCCGCACCAGCCCCACAAAGGCGGCCACCGCACCGATATTGCCGCCGCCGTCCAGCAGGGTGCGGTATTCTTGTTGCAGGCTGAAGTCTTCATGCTGGACACGGATAACGGGCTGCACCGTCAGCCTCCCGTTACCGGCGGCAGCAGGCCGATTTCGGCTCCGTCGGGCACGGTATCGCCCCAGCCGCTGATTTTTTTGTTAATAACCAAGCGGAAAATCCGCCCGGGAGCCAACGCGCTTTCCCATTCGCTGCCGCGCCCCCTCAACAGCGCCAGCAAATCTTCACCCGTTCCGCCCTGCCATTCGACAGATTCTTGCGCGGTATTCAGCTGCTGTTTCAATACGCCGAAATACAAAATCGTAATCATGTTAAAAAAGGCCGTCTGAAACGGCAAACAGAGTGGTAACGGTTCGGATTCTACACGAAAACCCGAGGCCGCAATGATTACCCGATATGATTAGCAGAGATTACCGTTTCTGCAGGTTAAAGCCGCCGCTGCCGTCATAATCCGGATCAGCCGTCATTTTGAATAGTTCTTTGGTAGTAGTTATCAGGAATGCTTATACCGGCCTGCAAACGGTGCTATAACCCTCCCGTTTTTATTCCGACTGCAACAACCATTGATAAAGGTTTAAACATGATGAAAATCCGCCCGGCCGTTTTGGCCGCGTTACTGGCCGTTACCGCCCCCTACTCTTCTGCCGCCGAAATCACCGTTTCCGCCGCCGCCAGCTTGAGCAATGCTTTCAAAGAAATCGCCGCCCAATATGAGAAGCAGTATCCGCAAGACAAAATCCGGCTGAACACTGCCGCTTCGGGCACGCTGCTGCAACAGGTGCTGCAGGGCGCGCCGGTGGATATTTTGGCGTTTGCCGATCAGGAAACCATGGATAAGGCCGCCGCAGAAGGCGTTATCGACACCAAAACCCGCCGTGATTTCGCGCTTAATTCATTGGTGATTGCCGCACCGCTTAACAGCAAACTGCGTATCAACAAACTGGGCGATTTAGAAAGCGAACGCTTCGACCGCATCGCCTTGGGCAACCCCGCCAGCGTGCCGGTGGGCCGTTACAGCAAGGCCGTGTTGGAAAAAGCCGGTTTGTGGCAGGCCCTGCAGCCGAAAATCATTACCACCCAGCATGTTCGCCAGTCGCTCGACTATGTGGCACGCGGCGAAGTGGATGCGGGTTTCGTGTATAACACTGATGCGGCGCTGATGAAAGACAAAGTGAAGGTGCTGAAAACCGTGCCCACCGAAAAGCCTGTTTCCTACCCGATTGCCGTAACCAAGCAGAGCAAGGCGGCGGCGGAAGCCAAACGTTTTGCAGCTTACGTACTCTCGCCCAAAGGGCGTGCGGTACTGAACAAATACGGGTTTAAAAAGCCTTAGGCAAATACTATAGTGAATAAACTTAATAAAAAGTACACACGTCATACTCGGGCTTGACCCGAGTATCTTGAATTTCAAAAATTTGGGATACTCGGGTCAAGCCCGAGTATGACGGAACTGTTATTAAACAAGTGGTTTTGCTATAAAACGGCGGGCAGCAATGCCCGCCTTGCACATCTGCGTTTTTTCAGACGGCCACACGATAACCACACGCCTTAAAAATGACCGAATCCCTAACCGTTACGCTGCTGCTTTCGCTGAAAGTGGCCGCTCTGGCAACCATGTTAAACGTATTGCTCGGCACCGCCACGGGCTTTGCGCTGGCACGTTGGCGTTTTGCCGGCCGCAATCTGCTCGACACCCTGCTCACGCTGCCGATGGTGATGCCGCCCACCGTGCTCGGCTATTATTTATTGGTGCTTTTGGGGCGCAACAGCGCTTTCGGCGGCTGGCTGCGCGAAACGTTCGGCATCAATCTGATTTTCACTTGGCAGGGGGCGGTGCTTGCGGCGGCGGCGGTAACGTTTCCGCTGGTATTCAAACCCGCGCGGGCGGCCTTTGAAAGCGTGAACCCGCAGCTCGAGCAGGCAGCGGGCGTGTTGGGGTTGGGCGCGTGGGCGGTATTTTTCCGCGTGAGCCTGCCGCTGGCCTGGCGCGGCATACTCGCCGGCGTGCTGCTGGCGTTTGCCCGCGCCTTGGGCGAATTCGGCGCCACGCTGATGATTGCCGGCAGCATTCCGGGGCAGACGCAAACGCTTTCCATCGCCATTTATGAAGCCGTGCAGGCGGGCGACGATGCGCTGGCCAACGGCCTGGTGGTTCTGGTTTCGGCGGTGTGCATCGTGATTCTGCTGGCAGTCGGCCGGCTGGCGCGCGCGCGCGACGGGAGGGGCTGATGCTGTTCGACATCAATATCCGCAAACAACTGCCGTCGTTTCCGCTCGATATCCGCCTGCAATCCGACGCGCAAAAACTGGTGCTGCTGGGGGCTTCGGGATCGGGCAAAAGCCTCACGCTGCAACTGATTGCCGGGCTGCTGAAGCCCGACGGCGGGCATATCCGCATCGGTGGCGAAACCTGGTTCGGCAACGGCTGCAACCTGCCCGCGCGCAGGCGCCGCGCCGGGCTGATGTTTCAAGACTACGCCCTGTTTCCGCACTTAACCGTGAGCCAGAATATCGCTTTCGGCATGCAGGCAGGCTGGCGTAACCCGCCCAAAAGGCCGTCTGAAAACGTGCGCCGCTGGCTCGATTTATTGCAGCTTGGCCACGTTGCCGACCGTTATCCGCACGAAATTTCAGGCGGCCAGAAACAGCGCACCGCATTGGCGCGCACCCTGATTGTGCAGCCGAAACTGCTGCTGCTCGACGAGCCCTTTTCCGCACTCGACGCCGATTTGCGCCGCCATACCCGCCGGGAACTGCTGCAACTGCAGCAACAAAGCGGTATTCCGATGATACTGATTACCCACGATGCCGCCGATGCCGAAGCGCTGGGCGACGAAATCCGGCGGATAGAAAACGGGCGGCTGCATGGCGGCTGAAGCAAATGCCGGCGTTTTCAGACGGCCTGATAGCTTTGCAAGTTATTTCAACACCTAAAAAAAACCTGCTTCATGATCGGGCTTGGCCCGAGTATGACGATGATTGGGCATTTCACGGGTATGGCGCAGGCTTTCAACCGCCCGCTTCACAACAAGCCGATTTCCCTGAAAAAACGCCCGTAGGCTTCCGCCTTTTTCTCCAATGCCAGCGGATATGCCCGCGACGACGACGGCAGACGGTACAAACGCAAACTCCGCCCGCCGAACACCGTTTCGGCGTATTCTCCGATTTTCGGCTTGGCGGTTTCAGACGGCATCAAAGCAAGCAAGGTATCCGTAGCCAATTCGCCCGTGGTCATCACGGTTCGGCACAACGGAATGCGCGCCAGCAGGCCCGCCAGATCCACCGGCTCGACAATTTCCAGAAACTTATCCGCCGCATTCCCCTGCAAACGCCGCACCTTATGCGCCGTGTCGCTGATGGCAACGCCCTTACCGGCCAAAAACTCCCGCAGCAAGCTTTCTTTAAACGCCTTGCCGCCCGCTTCGACGAAATAATCTTTATCGCCGAAAAACACCAACCCGAACACCCGCCACATATCGTTTTGAAAATTCGGATAATAAAAATCCATTTTCCAGCGCGCACGCGGCGGCGGAAACGAGCCGAGCATCAGCAGCCGGGCGTTGGCCGGCAGAAACGGGGGCAAGGGATGGATTTCGACGGTAGCGTTCATATCGGCGGGATAAACAGAAACAGGCGCCTACAGCCCCAGCTGCGCCTTCATCCATTTCAAATACGGCAGAAAACCGCCCTGCACGGGCTGCATCAGCACTTGCGGGCAATCGTAGCTGTGGTTGCGCACAATGGTTTTTTCCACCGCCCTGTAATGGCAGCGGGCGGTTTTAATCACGATGCGGATTTCTTCTTCCCCGCACAACTCACCGTTCCACACATATCGGCTGAATATGTTTTCATATTGCACGCAGGCGGCAAGGCCGTTTTCGAGCAACAGGAGGCCGATGCGTTCGGCTTCTTCGCGGTTCGGCGCGGTGGCGGTGATGACAACGGGCTTGAAGCGGGGCATTTTTCAGACGGCCTTTTAAAATTTGAAGTTCAACACAGGCCAGCCTTGAGCCTCGGCCTCCTGCTGCAACACTCCGTCGGGGTTGACGGCCACCGGGTCGCTCACCAGCCGCAGCAGCGGCAGGTCGTTTTTGGAATCGCTGTAAAAATAGGTTTTGCTGTAGCTTGCGAGCGTTTCGCCGCGTGCGGCCAGCCATTCGTTCAGGCGGGTGATTTTGCCTTCTTTCAGGCTGGGCGTGCCGACATAATTGCCGGTGTAACGGCCGTCTGAACCGGTTTCCAGTTGTGTGCCGATAATATTTTCGATACCGAACAGGTGGCAGATGGGGGTGATGATGAATTCGTTGGTAGAGGAAATCACCAGCAGTTCGTCGCCCGCATTGCGGTGGCTTTCCACCAGCATTTTCTGCATGGGCGAAATATGCGGGGCGATAAACTCCGCCACAAATTCGCGGTGCATTTCAGCCAGCTCTTCCTTGCTGAAACGGCTGAGCGGCTCCAGATGGAACTTCAGAAACTCATCGATGTTCAAGCAGCCGTTTTGGTAGTCGCGGTAGAATTTGTCGTTTTGGGCGCGGGTGTATTCGGCATCGACCACGCCTTTCCGAATCAGGTATTGCGGCCACGAGTGGTCGGAATCGGTGTTGATTAAGGTGTTGTCCAAATCGAAAATGGCGAGGTTTTTCATGCTTGTTCCTTGAGAAGCTGCCGCAGCAGCGGCAGGGTGATGCGTTTGCCCACCGTAACGGCGTAGCGGTCTAAGGTGTCGAGCATCTGCATCAGGCTGTCGGTGTCGCGCCGCCAATGGTTGAGCAGATAGCGGAAGATTTCGGGTTCGACCACCATCTGGCGGGCAGCGGCCATACTCATTAATGCATCGATTTTTTCTTGATCGCTCAACGGCTTGACATCGTAAACCAAGCAATAGCCCATGCGGGTGCGCAAATCTTCGCGCACAGTCAGCCCGTGCGGCGGCACATCGGCGCTGAGCAGCAAAAAACCGCGCCCGCTGTTGCGGAAGCGGTTGAAAATTTCAAACAGCACGGCCTGCCCGCTGCTGTCGAGCCTGTCTGTCTGATCCACCGCCAGATATTCGGCTTCAAGCACCGCTTCGTTCAGCGGGGTGTTTTCGGCATCAACATACAAGGCGGTTTTGCCCGCCTGCAAAGCCTGCGCCACCCATGCCTGCAACAGATGGCTCTTGCCCGAACCCTGTTGCCCCCACACATAAACAAACTGCCCGTGCGCCTGTTGCAGCATATACAGCAGCTCGGCGTTAGACGTGCCCAGAAATTTGTCGAACGACGGGTAATCGCGGGCAGCAAAGTCAAAAATCAGCTGGTTCACGGTGTGTTTTACGCGGCTTTCAAAACACCGCATTGTACGTTGTTTCAACAAACGGCAGCAAGCAGCGGCGTTTGGCACAGCTTGGCATTTTCACTTAGAATAATGAACTTTATGCCCGCTTATGCCGTCTGAAACACAGCCGGGTAATTTTCAGACGGCCTGCCTTTAAAAAAACACCCCGAAAGCACACTTCAAATGGAATTCATTTCAGCGGTTATCGACTTTATCCTGCATATCGACCAGCACCTCGCCCAACTGGCCGCCCAATACGGTGCGTGGATTTACGGTATTTTATTTCTGATTATCTTCTGCGAAACCGGGCTGGTGGTTACGCCGTTTCTGCCGGGCGATTCGCTGCTGTTCGCGGCAGGCGGCATCGCCGCCGTCGGTGAAATGAACATTCATACGATGGTGCTGCTGCTGATTGCGGCAGCGGTTATCGGCGACGCGGCCAACTTCACCATCGGCAAGTATTTCGGTGCCAAGCTCTTTGCCGACCCCGATTCCAAAATCTTCAAACGCAGCTATCTCGACAAAACCCATAAGTTTTACGAAAAATACGGTGGCAAAACCATCATCATCGCCCGCTTCGTGCCCATCGTGCGCACGTTTGCACCGTTTGTGGCCGGCATGGCGAATATGCACTACGGCCGCTTTATCCGCTACAACATTATCGGCGCGGTGGTGTGGGTAGTGCTGTTTTCTTATGCGGGCTACTTCTTCGCCAACATTCCGGTGGTGAAAAACAACCTCGGCCTGGTGCTGGGCGCGATTATCGTGATTTCGGTGCTGCCCGGCGTTATCGAAGTTATCCGCGCCAGGCGCGCGGGCAAACGCGGAGCATAACCCGTCCCGCCCCTACCCTTTGCGCTGCATCACTGCGGCGAAAAAACCGTCTGTTTTGTGCGCGGCGGTATCTAACCGCAGGTAAACGCCCGTATCCAAATCCACTTTTGCCGCAGCCAGCAGACCGGCGCAGTCTACAGGCTCGAATTCGGGATGTCCGGCCAGAAAACGCTCCACCTGCCGCTCGTTTTCTTCGGGCAGAATGCTGCAAGTGGCATACACCAAGCGGCCCTGCTCTTTTACCAGCGCGGCGGCGGCATCAAGGATGTGGCTCTGCTGCTCCACCAGCTTGGCCACGGTTTCGGGCGACTGGCGGTATTTCAAATCGGGATTGCGGCGCAGCGTGCCCAAGCCGGAACACGGCGCATCCACCAACACGCGGTCGGCCTTGCCGTTCAGACGGCCTATGCGCGGGTCGTTTTCACTGCCGATGCGCTCGGGGTGGATATTGGTCAAACCCGCGCGCACCATGCGCGGCTTGAGGTTGGCCAAGCGTTTTTCAGCAATATCAAACGCATAAATGCGGCCTTTATTGGCCATCACCGCGCCGACGGCCAGCGTTTTGCCGCCCGCGCCGGCGCAGAAATCCACCACGATTTCGCCGCGCTTGGCGCCGACCAGCAAAGCCAGCAGCTGGCTGCCTTCGTCCTGCACCTCCAGTGTGCCGTCGAGAAACAGCGGGTGCCTGTTGAGCGCGGTTTTGCCGTGCAGGCGGATGCCCCACGGCGAATAAGGCGCGGCCCCGGCATTCAGCCCTTCTTGCTGAAGCGCGGCCAGCACTTTGTCGCGCCTGCCTTTGAGTGTGTTCACACGCAAATCGAGCGGCGCAGGGCGGCTGACGCTGCGCCCGAACGCAAGCAGGGCTTCGTCGCCGTAATGCGGGCGCATTTGATTAATCAGCCATCCGGGCAGTTCGGCGGCAGTGTTGAGGCCGTCTGAAAACTCGTTTTTACGGCTTTTCAGACGGCTTAAAAACCCTCTTTCTTCTTCATTGAGAAAATCCGCCAATTGGCTGATATTCATGCCCCTGCCGAGCACCAGTGCCGCCAGCGCAGCCTTGCGCGGCTGTGCGTGCGGGCGGTTTAGGGCGGCCGAGATTTTCTGATAATGGCGCAAGGCGGCAAACGCGGTTTCGGCGATTTCGCGGCGGTCTTGGCGGCCGAGTTTTTTGTGGTCGCGGAAATAGGCGGAAAGCACGGCATCGGCCGGCTGTTTGAACGTGAGCATACCGGCCAGTACGGCGGCGGTGTGATCGAGTTGGGCTGGAGTCATGACGGTTTTTAACGTGGGAATGAATCAGCGGCGGATTATACGCGAATATCCGCTGCCTCCGGCGGCAGAAAACTGGAACGGCAGATGATTTCAGACGGCATCGGAGGCATAATTAAAAGCCGTCTGAAAAACCAGGCGGTACGCCGATGCCGCCGTATCACCATCCGCCGCGTTTGATTTTATCGATCTGGCGGCGGTCGCGCTTGGTCGGGCGGCCGTCGGGATAAGCCGCACTGACGCGGCTTGCCCGGTCGAGCAGCTTCTGCTCTTCGCGGCGGCGGGCGGTTTCCTGATCTTCCTCATACAGCATACGCGCTTCAGGTGCGGGCCTGCGCTGGTGGTTGAGCGCCAGCACCTTGATTTTATAAGGCAGCGAATTGAGCGTTAAATCCAACACGTCGCCTGCGCTGATGTTTTTGCTGTTTTTCACCTTCGCCCCATTAACCTGCACCCGCCCCAGCTCGATGTGTTTCTGCGCCAGCGCGCGGGTTTTGAAAAAGCGCGCCGCCCACAGCCACTTATCGAGGCGCATGACGGCCTTGTCGCGAGCATTGTCCATAATGGTGCCGTATTGATTGATGTGCGGCCGAGTTTAGCATAAGATACGCAATCCCATATCGGGAGCTTTTACACTAAAATCAGGCTCCCGCCGATAAACAGGAATTTCTAAAGCAGATGCCGTCTGAAAGCACGGCGGCCGGAATATCGCGGCATAAGCCGGAGTGCGAAAGCTTCGGAAATTTCGCGACAGATGCTGCCAAAGCCCTTTCCTTGGCGTATCATTACGTTTGAACTCTACCGAATCAAGAGCATGATTATGAAACCCGTTTTTCTGGATTTTGAACAACCTATCGCCGAATTGACCAAAAAAATCGACGAATTGCGTTTTGTGCAGGGCGGATCCGCCGTGGATATTTCCGAAGAAATCGCCCGCCTGCAAAAGAAAAGCGCCGACCTTACCAAATCGATTTTCAGCAAACTCACCCCCGCGCAGGTGTCGCAGGTATCGCGCCACCCGCAGCGGCCCTATACCCAAGACTATATCGACGCCGTTTTCACCGATTTTGAAGAACTGCACGGCGACCGCCATTTTGCCGACGACCATGCCGTTATCGGCGGCTTGGCACGTTTCAACGGCCAAAGCGTGGTGGTGATCGGCCACCAGAAAGGCCGCGACACCAAAGAAAAAATCCGCCGCAATTTCGGCATGCCCCGCCCGGAAGGCTACCGCAAAGCCCTGCGCCTGATGCAGCTGGCCGAAAAATTCCACCTGCCCGTGATGACGTTTGTCGACACCCCCGGCGCCTACCCCGGCATCGGTGCCGAAGAGCGCAACCAATCAGAAGCCATCGGCCGCAACCTGTACGAATTAACCAAACTGCGCGTGCCCGTGTTGTGCACCATCATCGGCGAAGGCGGCTCCGGCGGCGCGTTGGCGATTGCCGTGGGCGATTTCGTGAACATGCTGCAATATTCCACCTATTCGGTGATTTCGCCGGAAGGCTGCGCGTCTATTCTGTGGAAAACCGCCGAGAAAGCCCCGGATGCCGCGCAGGCTTTGGGCATTACCGCCAAGCGCCTGGCCGATTTGGGACTGATTGACCGCGTTATCGAAGAACCGTTGGGCGGCGCACACCGGGATCATGCCGAAATCACCAAGCGTGTGAAAGATGTGCTCACCGAACAGTTGCGTACCGCACAAGATATGCCCACGGCCGACCTGCTCACCCGCCGTTTCGACCGTATCATGGCCTACGGCCGGTTTACCGAAAAATAAACTGTCCGATAAAAAGCAAGAGCAGGTTTCATACCTGCTCTTTAATCTTTCAGACAGCCGGCCTGCTTTGTTGAATTGTTTGCTTTCACAGTATTTGCCTCACATAAAACAGGCCGTCTGAAACCCTGCCGCGGGGCATCCTGCCAAACGCAAGAGTGCTACAATAGCAAGACGGTGCCGTACCGGTTTTAAAAACAATCCGCCAACTGCAACCGTTATCACGCAACTAAAAAAGGTCATCACATGAATATCTCCCCTATTTCCGAAATCCTCGCCGATATCAAAGCCGGCAAAATGGTGATCATTACCGACGCCGAAGACCGCGAAAACGAAGGCGATTTGGTGATGGCCGCCCAATTCGTTACCCCGCAGGCCGTCAACTTCATGATTAAGCACGCCCGCGGCCTCGTTTGCCTGCCGATGAACGACGAGCTGGTCGACCGCCTCAAACTGCCGCAGATGACGCAGAAAAACGGCGCCCAATACGGCACCAACTTCACCGTATCCATCGAAGCCGCCCGCGGCATTTCCACCGGTATTTCCGCCGCCGACCGCGCGCTCACCATTCAGACGGCCGTGTCGCCTGCCGTCAAACCCGAAGACATCGTCCAGCCCGGCCACATCTTCCCCCTGCGCTCGCAAAAAGGCGGCGTGCTCGTGCGTGCCGGACACACCGAAGCCGCCGTCGATCTGGCACAGATGAGCGGCCTGATTCCCGCCGGCGTGATTTGCGAAATCCTCAACGACGACGGCACCATGGCGCGTATGCCCGAGCTGATGAAGTTCGCCGAAGAGCACAACCTCAAAATCGGCACCATCGCCGACTTAATCGAATACCGCAGCCGCACCGAAAGCCTGCTTGAAGAAATGGGCGACACCGCCGTGCAAACCCCGTGGGGAGAATTCCAACAACACGTTTATGTCGACAAACTGTCCGGCGAAACCCACCTGGCACTGGTGAAAGGCGAAATCCGCCCCGAAAAAGAAACCCTCGTGCGCGTGCACGAACCGTTCAGCGCCATGGATTTTCTGCAAATCGACCCCAACCACTCATGGCCCCTGCCCAAAGCCTTGGAGCATATCCGACAGGCCGAAAGCGGTGTGATTATCCTGCTGCACCGTACCGAAGACGGCAGCGCCCTGCTCGATCGCACTTTGCCGAAAAACAGCTTCCAAGTGAAAAAATGGGATAAAAAAACCTACGGTATCGGCGCGCAGATCCTTGCCGGCCTCAACGTGCAAAAAATGCGCGTAATGGGCAAACCCTCTTCCATGAACGGGTTAACCGGCTTCGGGCTGGAAGTAACGGGTTTTGAAGAAGCCGCAAACGCATAAAAAACAGGGAGGAAGCCGAACGCCCCGTCGTTATAGCGTTTGAGTGAAAATAAGGAAACATGCAGGCCGTCTGAAAAAAACTTTCAGACGGCCTGCATGTTTCCGCAAAAAACCGGCCTTACAATCAAGCAAACGGGCTTATTCAGCCTCCACCCTAATCTGCTGCAAAAACCGTTTGGTGCGTTCGTGCTGCGGGTGGCGGAACAAAGTTTCGGGCGAGCCTTGTTCCACAATCACGCCGTTATCCATCACCACCACGGTATCGGCCACTTCCATGGCGAATTTGATTTCGTGGGTTACCACCACCATGGTCCAGCCTTCTTTGGCCAGCTCTTTCATGGTATTCAGCACATCCTGCACCAATTCGGGGTCGAGGGCGGACGTGGGTTCGTCGAACAGCATCAGTTCAGGATGAATGGCCAACGCACGGGCGATGCCGACGCGCTGCTGCTGGCCGCCTGAAAGCTGGTAGGGATAAAGATCGGCTTTATCGGCCAACCCTACTTTTTCCAGCAGCGCCATAGCGGCCTGCCTGGCTTGTGCGGCGGGTTTGCCCTGAACGGCCACGGGACCCTCCATCACGTTTTCCAACGCGGTTTTGTGCGGAAACAGATTGTATTGCTGGAAAACCATGCCTGATTTGCGGCGCAGGGCGAGAATGTCTTTTTTCGACGGATGGCGGGCGAAATCAACCTTCAGGGGCTCCTTGCCGCCGAAAGCCACCGTGCCCTGTTGCGGCATTTCCAAGGCATTGAGGCAGCGCAGGAAAGTGGTTTTGCCCGAACCGGAAGGGCCGAGTATCACCACTACGCTGCCTTTGGCCACATCCAAGCCGATGCCGCGCAAAATGGCGTTGCTGCCGAACGATTTGTGGATATTGCGGATTTCGATCATGGGCTTGCTCACTTGGCAACGTAACGGTCGAGCCGTTTTTCAAGTTTGGCCTGACCGATAAAGAGAAAGAAGCAGAACACCCAGTAAACCAGGCCGGCTTCGATATAAACGGGCAGGAAATCATAGCTGGCGTTGGCAATCTGCTGCGCCACGCGGAACAGCTCGGTGATGGTAACCACCGAAGCCAGCGAAGTGTCTTTAAACAGGCTGATAAAGGTGTTGCTCAAGGGCGGAACGGACACACGGAACGCCTGCGGCATGATGATGCGGCGGAAGGTCTGCATATAGGTCATGCCGATGGAAAAACCGGCTTCCCATTGGCCTTTGGGCACCGACAGAATCGCTGCGCGTATGGTTTCGGAAGCATAGGCGCCGATGTTGAGCGAAAAGCCGATAACGGCGGTAGGTAGCGGGTCGAGGGTGATGCCGATGGCGGGCAGGCCGTAAAACACCACCATCAGCTGCACCAGCATGGGCGTGCCGCGAACGGCGGAAACGTAAAACTGCACCACGCCCAAAAGCAGGCGGTGAAACAGGCCGGCCACGGGCACTACCCGCACCAACGCCACGCCGAGGGCGATCAATATGCCGCAGACAAAAGAAACGACGGCCAGCGGAATCGAATACAGAAACCCAGCTTTCACCATCGGCCAAAATGCGCTTATGACCAAAGCCGCACGCTCTTCGGTCATAAAAGGCAGGGCGCTTAAAAAATCACTTAACACTTACATCTTCACCAAAGAATTGTTCGCCCAGTTTTTTCAGCGTGCCGTCTTGGCGCAGCTCTTCCACCGCGCCGCTGATTTTTGCCAATGCTTCGTCGTTGTTTTTATTCACGATAAAGCCTGAACCCAGTTTTTCTTCGGCAGAGGCCGTCCAAGCGGTTTTCAGGCCGGAATTGGGGTTTTTCTTCATATAGTCGAGCAGGGCCAGCGAATCGTTGAAGGTGAAATCGGCGCGTTTCTGCCGCACCAGCGTCAGCGCTTGCGCCATGCCGTCAACCGGAACGATTTTGGCTCCGGCTTTCTGCGCCATTTCGCCGTAGTTGCTGCTCAGGGTTTGCGCGGCAGACAAGCCTTTAACATCGGCCAGAGTTTTGATGCGGTTGTCGTCTTTGCGGTCGACCGCCATCGGGCCGGAATAGCTGTAATCGGCGGATTTGTCGAAAGTGGCGCGGCGCTCGGGCGTGGTCAAGCTCACTTGGTTGGCTACCATATCGAAACGGCCTGCTTTCAAACCGGCCAGCATGGCGTCCCACTGGGTTTCTTTAAACTCGATTCGAATGCCCAGTTTTTCGGCCACGGCGCGGGTAACTTCCACATCGTAACCGGTTAATTTGCCGCCCTCGTCGTGATAGGTAAACGGCGCATAAGTGCCTTCGGTGCCCACGGTTACCGTGCCTTTGTTATTGATGCGCTCCAACAGCGAACCGGCGGCCGCTTGGGTTTGCGGGGTAGACGCGGCGGAAGCCGAAGCGGAAGAACTTGCGCCTTCGTTGCCGCAGGCCGTCAAAACAAATGCAGCCACGCTGCCGAGAACAATTTTTTTCAACATAATGTTTCCTGAAAAGCTGGTAAAAACGCGCATTGTACGGCAACCGCCGTGCCAATACAAAGAATGCCTGCCTCTATGCCGCTAGGTTTTTCGGGCTTAAACGCTATATATGCGGCAGGCCGTCTGAAACAGCGGCACGTAATCCCAGCCGCTATCTGTTGTACAATCGCCGTTGTTTTTCAGACGGCCACGGTTTAACCATTATGCAGCTCACCCATCCCCCCTTTGCCCCTAAAGTTTTGCAGGCGCTGCAATCGCTCGGCATCCGCACGCAGGCGGATATACGGGCGCACGGCGCGGCCGGTGCTTTTCTGCTGCTGAAAGCGGCCGGGTTAACCGTTACCCGCAGCACGTTGTGGCAGCTTGCCGCAGCCGAGCGTGCTATCAACGTGCACGACTTGGGGCCGTCTGAAAAATCGGCCTTGCTCGATGCGGTGCGCCTGCATCCGCCGGTGGCGGTGTTTCCGCCTGCGGCAGAAATGGAAGGTTTTATGCGCGCGGCCTTGGCGCAGGCGGAACAATCGGCCGCAGCGGGTGAAATCCCGGTGGGCGCGGTGGCGGTGAAAAACGGGGAAATCATTGCGGCGGCGCACAATACCTGCGTGGGCAGCTGCAACATCAGCCGCCACGCCGAAATCGGTGTGTTGGAAGCCGCCGGAAAAGCGCTGCAAAACTACCGCCTCGACGGTTGCGATGTTTATGTTACGCTCGAACCTTGCTGCATGTGTGCGGGCGCATTAATCCAAGCCCGCGTTGCCCGCGTGGTCTACGGCGCGAAAGAGCCGAAAACGGGCGCGGCCGGCAGCGTGGTGGACTTGTTCGGCGATACCCGCCTAAACCGCCACACGGCGGTTGCCGGCGGCGTGCTGGCCGGAGAGTGCGGCGCACTGCTGCAACGGTTTTTCAATGCCCGGCGGTAAAGGCCGGCCTGCGCTTTCGTCCACATAAAATACCCGGCATCAAGCCGGGTATTGCTGTTTTTTTGTTACTGTTTCTTGAAGCATTTCAGACGGCCAACCCGGATTGTGCAGCGGTTTTTGGCCGTCTGAAAAATATCCGCTCCGGTATCAAACAACCGTATCCGCCCAAACCTCTTCCACACAGCCCTTGAGCAGGTTCAACACAGGATCTTCTTCAAATTCGTCGAGATAAATAAAGTGCAGCGGCAGGGTTTGGCGGTATTCGTCGAGTATGTCGATGGGCTTGCCCGCCGCGCGCGCGGCTTCGGCTTTTTGTGCGGGTATCATCGCCAGCCCCGTGCCTTCGCAAACCAAATCGATGATGGTTTGCGGGTAGTCGCAGATAATCTGCTGTTTGGGCGAAATTTTATGTTTGCGCCAAAACTGCTGCATATGCTTGCGGCTGCTCGACACCACCGACATTTCAATCCATGCATATTCTTCCAAGCTTTCGGGCAGGTTTGCCCTGATATGGCCGGTTTCGCCCGCATGGCAGACCAGCGAATATTGGATGTCGCCGAGAAACAGGCTGCGCAGGCTGCGGCGGGTTACGGGGCCGAGAAAAAAGCCGCCGTGCAGTTGTTTGTCTAACACGCGCTGCTCGATTTCGCCGCTCATGCCGTATTGGATATGCAGCATGATATCCGGATCCTGCTTCAGGATGCTTTGCGTCAGGCCGGTGATTTTATCGGGGGCGACGGGGTGGATGAGACCCAAATCGGCATGGGTAACATAATGTTCCGAAAGGGTTTTGGCAAAACAGTCGAGTTTGTGGTGGTGTTGCAGCAAGGCTTCGGCCTCGGGCAGGAACACTTCGCCTGCCGGAGTGAGCGTCATGCCGTTGGTGGTGCGCTTGAACAGGGTAACGTCCAACCGTGCCTCAAGTGCCTTGATTTGCGCTGAAACCGCAGGCTGCGACAGATGCAAACGTTCCGCCGCCTGAGTGAGGTTGCCGATGTGGGCGACTTCGGTAAAGGTTTTAAGCTGTGTGTAGTCCATGTTTTTCTTCTGTACAAGTCGGTAGAGCCGTTGCCGGCACCGGCTTCTGACAGCATTACTCCATAAACAACAACTGTAGAAGACGGCACCTCATTATGCATCGATTATGGTGTTTTAGCATATTTGCAGGCCGTCTGAAAGTTTTTTCTGACGCGGCCGCTGCTTTATCAAATCAGTTCTGCCGGCCACATTATCAGCCGGACGGATTGATACTATCAGAAAATAATATTAGCCACGGCAACGTTTTTTCATTTCTAATCCCCCACGTTTACCGCCAAGCATTCCAGAAGGAGAAAGTAATGGATAAACAAACCGCACAGCAGGTGCTCTCACACGCCAAATTCAAGCAGATGGCACAACAGAAGGCATTGATAGGCTGGGGTTTTTCGGCCGTTGTTTTTGTGATGTATGTAGCCTACATCTGGCTGATCGGCACCGCGCCCGAAATGTTCGGCAAACCAGTATCCGAAGGCAGCATCACTACTTGGGGCATTTACGCCGGTATTTTCGTAATTGTATTTTCATTTGTTACTACCGGCATTTATGTAAGCATCGCCAACGGTAAGTTTGAAGGCATGACCAAAGAAGTTGTCCGCGAAGTTCAGGGAGAAGAATAAACATGAATAAACTTTTAACCGGCACCTTAGCCCTGCTTGCTTCGGGCAGCGTTTGGGCAGACGCCTTAACCGGCGAAGTGGAAAAACAGCCGCTGAATATTTCGGCGATCGTGATGTTCCTGATTTTCGTGGGCGCAACGCTGTTCATCACCAAATGGGCGGCCAAGCAGAATAAGTCCACCAAAGACTTCTACACCGCCGGCGGCGGCATTTCCGGCTTTCAAAACGGCTTGGCGATTGCGGGCGATTATATGTCTGCCGCTTCGTTTTTGGGCATTTCGGCCATGGTTTACACCACCGGCTACGACGGCCTGATCTATTCCACCGGCTTCTTGGTGGGCTGGCCCATCGTGTTGTTTCTGGTTGCCGAACGTTTGCGCAATCTCGGCAAATTCACCTTTTCCGACGTGGTGGCCTACCGCCTCAAACAAGGCCCCGTGCGCGTGTTTGCAGCCAGCGGCTCCCTGTTGGTGGTGATTCTCTACCTGATTGCCCAAGTTGTGGGCGCAGGCAAACTGATCCAACTGCTGTTCGGTATGAGCTACACTTCCGCCGTGGTTATCGTGGGTGCGCTGATGGTTGCCTATGTGTTGTTCGGCGGTATGCTGGCCACCACCTGGGTGCAGATCATCAAAGCCGTGATGCTGCTTTCGGGCGCTTCGTTTATGGCCTTTATGATTTTGAAAGCCTCCGGTTTCAGCCTCGAAGGCATGTTTTTAAAAGCCACCGAAATCCACGAAAAAGGCACCACCATTATGTCGCCCGGGGGCTTGGTTTCCAACCCGGTTGATGCGCTCTCGCTGGGCTTGGCATTGATGTTCGGCACCGCCGGCCTGCCGCACATCCTTATGCGCTTCTTCACCGTACCCGATGCCAAAGAGGCACGCAAATCGGTGTTTGTGGCCACAGGTTTTATCGGTTATTTCTACCTCTTGACCTTCATCATCGGCTTCGGCGCGATTATCTTCGTTACTAAAGACAATCCGCAGTTCTTCACCACCATGATCCAAGACGGCAAATCCGTTGCCGAAATGATCGGCGGCACCAATATGGCAGCGGTTCACTTGTCCGGCGCACTCGGCGGCAACCTCTTCTTGGGCTTTATTTCAGCCGTAGCGTTCGCCACCATTTTAGCGGTGGTGGCCGGCCTGACCCTTTCCGGCGCATCCGCCGTGAGCCACGACCTTTACGCCTCGGTTTTCCGAAAAGGCCAAGCCTCGCAAGAACAGGAAATGCGCGTATCGCGTTTGGCAACCTTGGGCTTGGGCGTGATGGCCATCGTGTTGGGCATCGCCTTTGAAAACCAAAACGTCGCCTTCATGGTGGGCTTGGCGTTCGCACTGGCTGCCTCGGCCAACTTCCCGATCCTCGCCCTGTCGATGTTCTGGAAGGGCCTGACCACCCGCGGCGCGGTTATCGGCGGTTTCCTCGGCCTGCTGGCGGCTTTCGTGCTGATTATCCTCGGCCCCACCGTATGGGTGAAAGTGTTGCACCATAAAGAAGCCATCTTCCCCTACAGCAACCCCGCCCTGTTTTCGATTCCGCTGGCCTTTATTTCTGCCTGGTTCTTCTCGGTTACCGACAAATCGAAACAGGCCGAGATTGATAAAGCAGGTTTTGAAGCACAATACGTGCGCTCCATGACCGGTATCGGCGCGGCGGAAGCCAGCGACCATTAAGCCAAACCGCTGCAACAACAGGCCGTCTGAAAGATTTGAACAGCCACGATTCCAAGCACTGTTTCAAATCACTTTCAGACGGCCTGAAACTTTTGCAAAAAAGCCGTTTTATAGTGGCTTAAATTTAAAAGAGGGCAAGGCGGTGAAGCCGCAGACAGCACAAGATATTACGTAACCGCTTCAACGGCTTATGAAACCGTTTTCTTCGAGTCAGAGCACAAACGCTCCGGCGGAAGCCAAGTCAGTCCGCCATAACCGTATTTCAATATTTTACATATACTTCACCGGATCCGGCTCTTGCAATCGGCACATCCCCCTCCATTTACCGTTGGGCCGGACAACCGGACAGCCTTGGTAACGCTCTTATCACATAGAGGATTTGAAATATGACCCGTCCCTCCCCCGAAGAATTTATTCCCAAGTTCCGCCGTAAAAAATTTGACGAACCGGGTTTTCTGCGAAAACTCGCACGCTTTGCAGGCAGGCTGGGGGCTCCGGCAGTCAGGCAGCTGTATGCCCTTTATTTTCTGTTTAAAGACCCTGCCACCCCCAAGCGGACGAAAATGGTTATTCTCGGCGCATTGGTTTATTTTTTCAGCCCGATAGACAGCATTCCCGACCTGCTCGGCCCTTTGGGGTTCAGTGACGATATTGCGGTAATCACTTTAGTGTATGCACAGGTAAAAAGCCATCTTACCGATGAAATCCGCGAAAAAGCACGCTTAGCAACCGAAAAACTGTTGTCGCGCTGATATACTGATATATGGTTCCGATAGCCAAACAAAAGCCGTCTGAAAGATTTTTTCAGACGGCTTTTAAGGTATTTTGACCTCATTACTCCAACGGACGCATATTCATTACTTCCATCAGAAAATTGGTAAATGCGGGGTTGGAAGGTTTGTTGCTCATGTTCGGCCAGCGCTGCTGCCAGCCCCTCAGCGCATTCTGCACATACAGTTTGGACTGCTGGCTGCTGATGGCTCCGCGCTGGCTGTCTACGGCCGAACGCAGGTAAACCTCATACATGCTGTCATCCACAGGGTTTCTGCCGATCTGCTGGATGCGGAAGCGGTTGAGATACTGTGCCGCCTGAACTTTGGTAATCTGGCCTTGGCTGACCTGATAACTCAAACGTGTTGCCTCGTCTCGGATTTTCGACACATCCGTCCAATGGCTTTCCGCCAAACGGTACGGGGATTTTGCCGTTTGTTTTTTAACAGGTTCTTTCTTGACATTGGTAGGCTTGACCGGCACCTCCTTTAAAGAAGGAAGGTAAAGGGTTTCACAACCTGCCAATGCAGCCAATACGAATAAAATGGGGATATGTTTTTTCATGCCGCACATTATAATCAGATTTGACGGATAATCCAATAATGAAGACAAACGGTTGCTATTCCCGTCCTTTCAAACCGCAAAAAAGGCCGTCTGAACGGCCTTAATGCATTTTATGCCAAGTCGGCAAACAGCGGGGTAGACAAATAACGCTCGCCGTAAGAAGGAATCAGCACCACGATCAGTTTGTCTTTATTCTCAGGTTTTGCAGCCAGTTCCAATGCAGCCGCAACGGCCGCTCCTGAAGAAATTCCCACCAAAATGCCTTCTTTCTCGGCCATGGCCCGGGCTGTTGCAAATGCAGCTTCGTTAGACGCTTTAATAATGCTGTCGTAGATACTGGTATTTAGAATGCTGGGCACGAAACCTGCACCGATACCCTGAATCGGGTGCGGACCTTTCTCTCCACCGCTCAACACGGGCGAAGCCTCCGGCTCCACCGCAACGATTTCCACTTCGGGTTTGCGCGCTTTCAACACTTCGCCCACACCGGTAACCGTTCCGCCCGTGCCTACGCCGGCTACAAAAATATCCACTTTGCCGTCAGTATCGCGCCAGATTTCTTCGGCTGTGGTATCGCGGTGGACCTGCGGGTTGGCTTCGTTATCAAACTGGCGCGGCATAAAGTAAGCACCGGGGTTTTCGTCAACCAAAGCCTGCGCTTTGGCTATCGCTCCGCCCATGCCTTCGGCGGCAGGGGTAAGGATCAGTTCCGCACCGAATGCGCGCAACAGCATACGGCGCTCTTTACTCATGCTCTCAGGCATAGTGATCGCCAGTTTGTAGCCGCGCGCGGCACAAACCATTGCCAAACCGATACCGGTATTGCCGCTGGTGGCTTCGACGATAACCGTGTCTTTATTGATTTTGCCGGATTTTTCGGCTGCATCGATCATTGAGGCGGCAATACGGTCTTTTACGCTGCTGCCGGGGTTGAAAAATTCCAACTTGGCAACAACGCGGCCGGGCAATCCTTCGGTGAGGCGGTTCAGCTCAACCAACGGGGTATTGCCGATTAAATCAGTAATGCTGTGTGCAATGTTCATTATTTTACTCCTGATAGATTGGGGGGATATTGACAACCGGCATATTAAATTCAGGCCGTCTGAAAAACCAATACCGTATCTTTCTTAATTTATAACTTTTGGTTTTAAGCTGTGCCGTGCGGCATTAACCGTAACGGATATCCGATAATGCGGCAACCACACAGGCCGTCTGAAACAATAACGCCAGCAAAAAACCCAGTTGCAGCTGGCGGCTGCTGAAACGGTTTGCCGTTTCGCCCGCTATAACTTTGCGGTGCAGGTAGAAAACCGCCATAATCACCGCCTGCATGCCGAACCAATAGGCCGGTTTGAGTGCATAGAGCTGCAACAGCGCAGGCAGCATGTAAGGCGTAATGCCTCCCGGAAAGCGGCTGTACACCATCAAAACCAATGCGGCGGATACGATGCTCATCAGCATACCGCTCACTGCAAACAAACTGATAAAACCGTTAGCGTTTTCGGCTTGCCACATCTTTTTTCCGGGCGCCCTTTTCCAATGGTTCACAAAGAAAAACAGACTCGCCAGCGTGATATAGAAATGGGGGATATAAAGCGGGGCCAAGTGGGTGATGCCCCACAAGCCCGGCAGAAGGCGGGCGCCTGCAACACCGAACCCTATCCACAACAACACGCTGCCCCACAACCATTGGAATTCTCCCGCTTTAAAAACAGCGGTGAAAAACACGGCGATATAAACGGCCGAAACCCACACATCCCAACCGGCCATTTAACGGTAACCCATAATCCGCGACAGCGCCGCACCCACAGCCGCCGCCATATATTCGACAGATTCCGTAGCCAAGCCTTCGGCAAAGCGGTTAACATCGGCATCCGCAGCCAGCAGCACCGCACCTGTTCCGCCGCCTATCAGAATAGGCAGCTGCAAAAAACTTTCCGCAACCGTATTGCAATCATCAGGCAGCAATGCCTGCATTTCTTTGCTTATCTTATTGCCTAACAACGGTTTTTTAAGCCTGACGATTTCCGCGCTTACTTTGGCGTTATCAAACACGGCCGCCTCATCGGGAATACGCGCTTTGTTTTTCGGTTTTACGGCAACTTTCAACACAAACTGTTGCAGGCCGAAATCTTCCTGCAACGAACGGTATAAGGCATGAATCAATTGGCCGGCCGTATTTGCTCCCAGCAACTGCACATCCAATGCCAACTGGCGCAGCATGGTTGTGCGGTTTGCCTCTGAATCGGCCAGCATGGTTTTCAGCTGGGCAGCCATTTTTTCGATTTTCAGTTGCGAAGCCGCCACTTGCGCTTGAGCAAAAGAGCGGACTTTTTCATCACGCAGGCGTACACCCAGTTCGTCGGCATGTTCCGCCAAAAAATCCGGATGCTCCCTTAAAAACGCCAAAACATTTTCTTTATTCATCAGTATTGCAACTCGCCTTCAAATACGGTTTCCACCGGACCGCTCATCACCACATCGGTGCCGTTTTGCCAAGAAATATATAAATCGCCGCCCGGCAGGCTCACACGCACCTGCCTGCCCGCTTCCAGCAGGCCGAGCCTCACGCCCGCCACCACCGCCGCACATGCGCCGGTGCCGCAGGCCTGCGTTTCACCCACCCCGCGTTCATATACGCGCAGGCGGATATGGCTGCCGTCAACCACTTCCATAAAACCAACATTCACCCGTTCAGGAAACTGCCCGTGCGATTCAACCGCCCCTCCCCATTCCGCAACCGGTGCGGTATCCACACTGTCAACCATAATCACAGCATGGGGGTTGCCCATGCTGACACAGCTGACGGTAACCGACTCCAACCCCGCTAAAATAATATGCGTTAACGCATCGGCAGCCTCTCCCGCTGCCGGTATAAAAGGAATTTCAGACGGCATGAAGCGGGGCCTGCCCATATTCACACTCACCAGGCCGTTTTCTTCCAAACGGGGCAAAATGATGCCGCGCACAGTTTCTACCACAATTTCCCGTTTATCGGTCAAACCTTTATCAATCACGAAGCGTACAAAACAACGCGCGCCGTTGCCGCACTGTTCCACTTCGCTGCCGTCGGCATTAAAAATACGGTAACGGAAATCCACTGTATCAGAATGCGCTTTTTCCACCAGCAGCAGCTGGTCGAAACCCACGCCCGTGTGGCGGTCGGCCCATTTGGTCAGCGGTGCGTTTTCCGGCTCAAACGGCTGGTTGATGCCGTCGATAACCATAAAATCATTGCCCAAACCGTGCATTTTGGTAAATTTCAGCGTTTTCATCATTATCCTTCCCTGCCTGTTTCAGGCCGTCTGAAAGCATAGGCAGCGATTCTACACCAAACCACCTGCTTTTGCCGTTACCTTCAACCACAAAACAGAATACGGTTTATACCTGTACCTTTTCAGTTTCCAACCATTGCTTCCTGCCGAAAATTAAATTTGACAGTTGCATACAAGAGACAATCGGGCTTTTATCCGGATAAACGGTGTAGTGTAAATTTCAAGATAAAGAAAAGTGGCACACCACGATTATAATTTTTATATCATACTGTTTTTAAAAGATTTAAATAAAATTCATCGTTTCAAATCTCACTATCCCGATGAAAACCACTTCAATAAAAACTATCACCACCATTCCAAATAAACCGATTATCTGAAAAATTTTCCATTTATCTTGCATTTTTTTATTGCATTATTTTTTCCAAACATGCAGAATACATAACAAGAAAAGCAGAAAATACCATAATCTTTATATTTTTAATGTTTTTCCATTGATAAAACCGGCCAGGCACCATTTTATGCCGCAAGATGGCCAAACACATTACGAAACGTATTACAACAAGGACAAAATCATGAAAATCCAACGTGCTCTTTCTACCGTAACTGCCTTTGCCATGCTGGCCGGCGCCCAAGCTTCTTTCGCCCAAGGCGTTACTTTCCATCACAAGGCTTCCGATGCCACCGCGCCGATCAGCGGCAATTTGGCCATGCGCATCACCATCAATGCCGAAGGCAATGTGAGCAACGCCCGAATTGTGCGCAGCAGCGGTTCTGCCAGTATTGACGCCGCAGCGGTTGACTGGATGGAAGCTCAATACTTGCGCCCGGCAACCATGAACGGTGATTCGATTGACCTTAGCGTGATTAAAGAAATCAACTTCAGTAAAAATACACCGGTGCAACACGCAGGTTTGACCAAATAAAGTATGGGTTCCGTATCCCAATTAAAAGGCGTGCCTTCAAAACAGGCACGCCTTTTCCGTTGTTGCCGCAACCCAATGGAAACCTTGGCCAAATTAATTTATACAGCCATACCCGCCCGTAACGGTTTCAATATACAGGATACAGATTTTCAAACAGGCCCTTGACCGCCAGCCGGCGGTACCGCAGCCGGCCTGCCATTCAGAACCGCAGGCACAAAGCGCAGCAGGGTTTCGCGCAAAACAATCAGTTTGCCGTGGAAAAAGTGTGAGGACTCGGGCAAAACCAAAACGGGAATATCTTGCGGTGCAGCCCATTTAAAAGCCTTTTCCAAACCCACGATTTCATCGGCTTCGCCGTGAACCAGCAAGGTTTTGGACGCATCAGGAGCCGTGGGTTCGCGGTTTTCATAATGGTTGACGGCAGGGGCAACCAACAACAGCAAATCCGGCTCGCGCTGTTGCGCCGCAAACAGTGAAACATAACCGCCGAACGAAAAGCCGCTGATGGCCGACAGCGCGGCTTCGGGGTGTTTTGCACGGGCATAGTCGATAACGGCGATGCAGTCGTCGGCTTCACCCCTGCCGTAGTCGTGGCTGCCTTCGCTGTTGCCTACGCCGCGCAGGTTGGGCAGATAGCAGTGAAACCCGAGTATGCTCAAAGTTTTTGCTACGGTCTGTATCACTTTGTTGGTATTGGTGCCGCCTTGCAGCGGGTTGGGATGGTTGATTACGGCTACGCCGCGCTCCCGCCCTTGCGCGGGCAGATAGATGGTTTCGAGTATGCCTGCAGGGCCTGGGATATGCAGTTGGTTAATGGGTTTCAACATGATGATGTCTATCGTGAATGTATTGGCCGTCTGAAAAATCCGGGCATAATCAGCCGTTTTCCGGTTGATCGACCAGCAGGCGGTTAACGGCTTTGCCGCCTGCCAAATCTTGTTCGAGAATTTCCTGCAAATCTTCTTCGTCCACATAAGTGTACCAGCGGGCTTCGGGGTAAATCACCATCACCGGGCCGGATTCGCAGCGCCCCAGGCAGCTTGTGCTGCTGATACGCAGTTTGCCGGGGCCTATCAGATCCATTTTTTTGGCGTTGCCTTTGAGAAAATCGACGGCGGCATCGGCTTCGCCGTTATCGTTGCAGCTTTGTTTGCACGGATTGCGGCGGGCGTTGGTGCAGATAAACAGGTGGCGTTGGAAATAGCTCATGGCACTTCTTTCTACTTAAAGCCGCCCGTTATGTTTCAGACGGCCTCGATGGTTGTTCAGACGGCCTTACAGATAAAAATGCTTGCCGTTGTTTTGATTGTTGGCTTTCAGTTCGGACAACATCCGTTTGAAATCCAAACCGTATTGCGTGCTGAGTTTGCTTGCGCGCTTTTTCAGTTTGTCGAGGTTTTGCTCTTTCGGGCTGCTTTGGAATGCCATCACGGCAACATTGCCGTGGCTTTCTGCGGGCAGCTCCAACACGCGGCCTTCAAACACGCCCAGCAGGCGTTCGACGAAGCGGCGGTAGCGCCTATCGCCGCTCCACCAGTTGGTTACGAAGATGCCGTTTGCCGACAATGCTCGGCGGCAGTTTTCAAAAAACGGCTCTTCCACCAGCGCATCAACGATTTGCAGGCCGTCGAAGCCGTCCACCAGCACCACATCGGTGCCGCCGCGCAGGGTTTTGATGTATTCGGCACCGTCGGCTTCGATGATTTCGAAATGTTCGTCTTCAAACGGCAGCTCGAACAGGTTGCGCGCCACGTTGATAACCTGCGGGTTGATGTCGACGGCGGTTTGGCGAGTATCGGGCAGATAGGCGTCTATCCAGCGTGCAAACGAGCCGCCGCCCAGGCCGATTTGGGTAATATGTGCAGGTGCCTGTTCGACAAACAGCAGCCAGCCCATCATCGCGCGGCTGTATGAAAGCACCAGCTCGGCGGGGTGGTCGAGGTTCATCGAGCTTTGCACGGTGGCGCTGCCCAAATGCAGCGAGCGGATGTTGCCGGATTCGGAAATGCCCACCTCCGGCAGTTCAGATTGCTGCGCGCGCAGGCGGCGGTAGGGATGATGTGCCATAAAGCGGTGGAATGTAGGAAAAGGCCGTTATTTTAATACAGTTCTGGTACGTTGGAACGGTGTTTTCAGACGATCCCGACGGTAAATGTGGGCAATTGATCCTTAAGGTTATGATTATTCGGAACGAGACGGAATTTTATACTACTTTCTTGTTTGAGGCCGTCTGAAAAAATTCAGACGGCCTGAAGCATATGCCGGCCGACGGGTAACTGCCTTTAAATTAAAACGCCTCGCCCACCTTCACGCCGCCTTCGGTATCTTTCGGCGTGGCCAGTTGCGCAGTAGCCAGTTGGGCGGCTTTAAATTCGGGCGTCTGCATCATGGCGGCGGCCTCTCCGGTGCTCAAGGTATTCGCCATATATTGCCAGCGCGCGGCCAAGTCGGGGTTGGCGGGGATAACGAAACCCTCGCGCAATTCGTCAACCAAATCCGGCCGGTTGCACACCAGCACGATATCGCAGCCCGCCTCAAACGATAAACGGGCACGGTCTTTGATACCGCCTGCGCCCACCGCGCCTTCCATGGTAAGGTCGTCTGAAAAAATCACGCCGTTAAAGCCGATTTCCCGACGCAGGATTTCTTTCAGCCATTTGGCAGAAAAACCTGCGGGCAAGCTGTCAACCTGCGGGTACACCACGTGCGCGGGCATCACGGCAGCCATGCCGGCGGCGCTCATTTTTTTAAACGGCAATATATCGGCGGCTTCCAATTCTGCCAGCGTGCGGTCGTCTTGCGGCAGCACATGGTGGCTGTCGCCTTCTACGAAGCCGTGGCCGGGAAAATGTTTGCCGCACGATTTCATGCCGCCGCAGTTCAAGCCTTTTTGCAGCGCCAGCGCCAGCTCGGCCACCACTCCGGCATCACAGTGGAAGCTGCGGTTGCCGATAACGGCGCACTGCCCCCAGTTCAAATCGAGCACGGGTGTAAATGATAAGTCGATGCCGCATGCGCTCAATTCGGCGGCCAATACCCAACCTACCTGCTCCGCGCGCGCTTTGGCCGCTTCGGGGCCTTCGCTGTCCCAAACCGCACCGAGCGCATCCATCGCGGGCAGGCGGGTAAAGCCGTTGATAAAACGCTGCACGCGCCCGCCTTCGTGATCAACGGCGATAATCAGCTCGGGCGAACGCAGGGCCTTGATTTCGCCGACCAAGGCTTTGAGCTGTTCGATGTTTTCAAAATTCCGGCGGAACAGAATCACGCCGCCCACAGCCGGGTCGAGCAGGCGTTGCTTTTCTTCTTCGCTAAGGCGGAAAGTGTGTACGTCGGCCATCACCGGGCCGCGCGGAATAACGGGTTGGGTCATACTAATCTCATAAAAGATAAGGTAAATCGGTTCGGGCTGCCGCAGTTTTCAGACGGCCTCAAAATTTTGGCAAAGCCACCTCAGACAGATGCGGTTAAAGGCCGCAGAAATATGCCTGACGGCCGGAAACGTTTCAGACGGCCTGCTGCATTGAGGCCGTCTGAAAACAAATGTGCAGGCTTATTGCAGGTTTAACGCCAAAAACAGCGTGCTGCCGTTGCGCTGTACCAGCAGAGGTGCGGTTTTTCCGGTGTTTTCCAGCGCGCTGCGGAATGTAGATTCGTCTTCCACATTGATTTGGCTCACCGCCAGAATTTCGTCGCCGCGCTTCAGGCCCGCGCGCTGGGCGGCACCTTCGGCCTTTACCACCACCAAACGTTTGCTGTTGCCGGCTGAACGCGTTTGCAGGGTTAAGCCCGTGTTTTCAATGATAAAGGTTTGACCTTCGGGCGCGTATGACGGATCGGACGCCTGCTCCTCGCTCATTTCGGTATCCTGGCCGTTGGCACCGAGCTGCACTTTCACCGCACTTTCTTTGCCTTTGCGCCACACGCCGAGGGTAACCTCTTTACCCGGCGCCATCGCACCCACCATCACGGGCAAATCGCTCGATTGGCGCACTTCTTCGCCGTTCACACTGCGCACGATGTCGCCCACCTGCAAGCCCGCACGTTGCGCCGGGCTGCCGGGCAGCACGCGTGCAATCAGGGCGCCGGAAGCTTTGTCGAGACCGAACGATTTGGCCAAATCATAAGAAACTTCCTGAATAATCACACCCAGCTGGCCGCGCTGCACTTTACCGGTGGTTTTCAGCTGCTCGGCCACGTTCATGGCCACGTCAATCGGAATGGCGAACGAAATGCCCATAAAACCGCCGCTGCGGCTGTAAATCTGCGAGTTGATGCCCACTACCTGCCCGCGCAGGTTAAACAGCGGGCCACCCGAATTGCCGGGGTTGATGGCTACATCGGTTTGGATAAACGGCGTGTAGTTTTCATTGGGCAGGCTGCGGCCTTTGGCCGACACAATACCTGCGGTAACGCTGTTGTCGAAGCCGAACGGCGCACCGATGGCCGCCACCCATTCGCCCGGTTTCAAATCTTTGGCGTTACCCACTTTAACCACCGGCAGGCCGGAGGCGTCGATTTTCAGCAAGGCAACGTCGGACTGCTGGTCCGAGCCGATCAGTTTGGCGGTATATTCGCGTTTGTCGTTCAGCAATACTTTAATATTGCCCATGCCGCCGACCACGTGCGTATTGGTGAGGATGTAGCCGTCGGGGCTGATAATGAAACCCGATCCGAAATTCAGCTCGCCCTCGTCGTCCTGCTCCGGCATTTCGGGCATATTGGGTACGAGGCGTTTGAAAAACTCGTAAAACGGATCATTGTCGGGAAACTGGTTCAAATCCATGCCGTTATTATTGCGCCGCCCGGTATTCTCAGCCTTGGTAGCCTGGATGTTGACCACAGTCTGCCCTTCCTGCTCCACCAGTTTGGCGAAATCAGGCAGTAGCATTTCTACTTTACCGTCGGCGGTTTTGGTTTCTACTTTCTGCACCAAATCGTCTTGCGGCTTTCCGTCTTTACCGAAAAAGCTGTCGATTTTGTCGCAGCCGCTCAAAGCCAAGGCCGAAGCCGTCAGCAAGGCGATATATTTTGGCGTTGTGTTCACGGCATTTCCTCTTAAAACTGTTCCGTTGGATTCGGATAGGCGGATTGTAAACGAAAACGGCCGCGTCTGCACGGCGGCTGCGGCTCTGTCTCCCTTTATTTACCTGCCCGGGGCAGCCTTATCGGAAGGCCGTCTGAAAGCTAACGGCGGCTGCGTTTTATTTCGCATTTGAATATTTCCGACAGAAAGGCCGTCTGAAACAGATTGTTCAGACGGCCTCAAAGATATTAACGGCTTAACTTAAAAAGAATCCCGTTCGGCCAGCCACAACGCAGCCAGGGTAACCAGCGATGCGCAGCCTATCAGAATGATGATTTGCAGAAAGAAAACAGACATAATGACCTCCGTATCATTGTGAACCGCCGTGCCTGCTGCAAGCGGCGGCTTATCGTTGTTGTAAAAACTGTATGACTATCATACCAACAAATTCATAACATTTCTTTACTTTTACTTAACTTTCCACTCTGAAAATTACAATAACTATCATCATCAGACGAAAAAACAGATTCGGGTCAGCTTAAACAGGTAAAATAAATTAACTTGAATTTACGTTTATTTTAAAATACAGCCCGTTACCAACCTGCCTGCCCCACCCGCAACAGCGGTTTGCCCGAAACCGCAGACAATCTATACAATACGGTCTTTTTTCAGACGGCCTCTGCCCACCATGCTGCCCTTACGCGCCTACCGCCCTTCTCCCGCCCTATTGCTGCTGCTCTTCTTCGGCATACTGATTCCGCTGGCGGTTGCCGGATTCATCGCCGAAAACATTTGGGATACCGGCTTCTTCCATTTCGAACAGCCCTTTATGCTGTGGCTGCACCGCAATATCGGCAGCACATTTACGCCTGTGGCGGTTGTGCTGCACCATATCGGCAAAACCGCCGTTGCCGCGCCGCTGGTTATTTTGTTTGCGGTTTGGCTGTTTTGCCGCAGACAGCGCGGTCATGCCGTGTTCGCCCTGCTCGCAGCCGCCCTGCCCACTGCCCTGATGTCTGCCGCCAAACAGCTCTTCAACCGCCCCCGCCCCGAGTTTTGGCCGCGTATCATTGAAGAAACCGGCGCTTCCTTCCCCAGCGGCCACAGCACCTTTGCCGCCGCCTTCGCCACCATGGTGGTGCTGATTTACTGGCAGTCGCCGAGTCGCGCGCCGATTACCGCCGCCGCCGTAACTTTTGCCCTGCTGATGGGTTTGTCGCGCATGGTTTTGGGCGTACACTATCCCACTGACGTACTGGTCGGCTGGATAACCGGCACCAGCACCGTTATCGGCCTCTATCTCGTTTTATTCCGCAAACTCCCCGGAAAACCATAATGAACCTGCCCCCGCTGCACACGCCCCGCTGGCTGCGTAACGGCAATATCGAAACCCTTTATGCCAAAACCCTGCAACAGCCGCCGCCCGCCTACCGCCGCGAACTCTTGCCCGACAGCACCGGCCAAACCCTAACCGCCTACGACTTTATCGACAGCCCCAACCCCGATGCCCCGCTGGTGGTGCTGTTTCACGGTTTGGAAGGCAGCAGCCGCAGCCATTACGCCGTGGCGCTGATGCAGGCGGTTCAGGCCAAAGGCTGGCACGGCGTGGTGGCTCATTTCCGCAGTTGCGGCGGCGTGCCCAACACCGCCCCCGTGTTTTACCACTCGGGCGACAGCCCCGAAATCGGCTTTATGCTCGCAACATTGGCCGAACGCTATCCACGCATCTACGCCGCAGGCGTTTCTCTCGGCGGCAACGCGCTGGCCAAATACCTGGGCGAACAAGGCCGCTTAGCCATACCGCAGGCCGCCGCCGTGGTTTCCGCCCCCATCGATTTAACCGCCGCCGGCTCACGCTTCGACCACGGCCTGACCCGCCTGCTCTACACCCGCTATTTTCTCGACTCGCTGCTGCCAAAAGCACGCGCCGCCGGCTTTCACACCGACCTGCTGAAACGCTGCAAAACCTTGGGCGATTTCGACGACGCCTTCACCGCCCCGCTGCACGGCTTTACCGACCGGCACGACTATTACCGCCGCGCCTCCGGCAAACCGCTGCTGCCGCACATCACCGTGCCCACCCTGCTGCTGAACGCCGTCAACGACCCCTTCCTGCCGGGCGCCGCCCTGCCAAGCGCCGCCCAAGTTTCCCCGCAGGTTACCCTGCTGCAACCCGCCTGCGGCGGGCATTGCGCCTTTGTGAGCGGCCGCGGCAGAGGCAGCCTCGATTGGATGCCGCAAACGGTTTTAAGCTATTTCGAACAAAACGCCTAACCGTTATGCCAAACAAACACTAGGGGTTGTCGACATTCAACACAACGGCGGTATTTTTGGCCCAAATCCCCCGTCTGCGGCGTTAGGTAGCGTAGCGGACTTGCGAAGCTAAAATGCTCGCAAGATGTCCAATCTTGCTGCGCTTTTTGCCTTGCATCTGCGGATTTTTCCTCAAAAAACCGCTTCGCAAGCATTCTAACTACACGCCCTAGGCCGTCTGAAAACTTTCAGACGGCCTTCAAGGTTTCCGCGCAATGCTATAATCCCGCCTCTTCTTTTCAGACGGCCCATCTTCCATGAAACTCAACCCCCAGCAACTTCAGGCAGTAAAGTATCTCGGCGGGCCGCTGCTTGTGCTGGCGGGTGCGGGCAGCGGCAAAACCGGCGTGATTACCCAAAAAATCAAGCATCTGATTACCGATGTAGGCTATGCGCCGCATCATGTGGCGGCCATCACCTTCACCAACAAAGCCGCCCGCGAAATGCAGGAGCGCGTGGGCAAAATGCTGCCGAAAAAGCACATGCGCGGGTTAACCATCTGCACCTTCCACTCGCTCGGCATGCGCATTCTGCGCGAAGAAGCGCCGCACATCGGCTATAAAAAGAATTTTTCGATACTCGACGGCACCGACAGCGCCAAAATCATCAACGAATTATTGGGCGGCACCGGCAAAGAAGCCTTATACAAAACCCAGCACCAGATTTCGTTGTGGAAAAACGATTTAAAAACGCCCGAAGACATTGTTCAGACGGCCTCAAACGAATGGGACAGGCAAACCGCCGCCGTTTATGCCGGCTATCAGGCCACGCTGGAGCATTATCAGGCGGTGGATTTCGACGACTTAATCCGCCTGCCTGCCCTGCTGTTGCAGCAAAACAGCGAAGTGCGCCACAAATGGCAGCTGCGCCTGCGCTATCTGCTGGTGGACGAATGCCAAGACACCAACGCCTGCCAATACACCTTAATGAAACTCTTAACCGGCGCCGAAGGCATGTTTACCGCCGTGGGCGACGATGACCAATCCATCTACGCCTGGCGCGGCGCAAACATGGAAAACCTGCGCCAAATGCAGGCCGACTATCCGCAGATGAAAGTAATCAAGCTCGAGCAGAATTACCGCTCCACCGCGCGGATTCTCAAAGTGGCCAACAAAGTGATTGAAAACAACCCCAAACTGTTTAAAAAAACCCTGTGGTCTCAGTTCGGCATGGGCGAACATATCAAAGTGGTTGCCTGCCAGCACGAACAGCACGAAGCCGAATGGGTGGTGGGTCAAATTGTGAAGCAGAAACTCGTGGGCGGCGACAAAACCCGCTATGCCGATTTCGCCGTACTCTACCGCGGCAACCATCAGGCGCGCGTGTTTGAAGAGGCCCTGCGCAGCGCGCGCGTGCCTTACCAACTTTCCGGCGGGCAGAGTTTTTTCGATAAAGCCGAAATCAAAGACGTGCTCGCCTATATCCGTCTCTTGGCCAACCCCAGCGACGATCCCGCCTTTCTGCGCGCCGCCACCACGCCCAAACGCGGCATCGGCGAGGCCACGTTGGGCAAACTCAACGCCCATGCCCAACAACACGGATGCAGCCTTTATGAGGCCGCCTTAAATAAAGAAGCACAGTCCGCACTCGCCGCCGCCAACCGCGAACACCTGCACCAGTTTATGACGCTGATGGAAAACTACCGCGCCCGCGCCGAACACGACGATGCCGGCGAAATCATCAACAACCTGCTCGGCGACATCGGCTACGAAGCGCACCTGTCGAACAGCGAAGAAGGCAAGGCGGGCGAAATCAAATGGCGCAACGTGTGCGATTTAACCGGCTGGCTGGCGAAAAAAGGCGAGCAAGACGGCAAAAACATCATCGAAATCGCCCAAACCATCGCGCTGATGACACTGTTGGAAGGCAAAAACGAAGAAGAAGCGGACGCGGTGAAACTCTCCACCCTGCACGCCTCCAAAGGGCTGGAATATCCGTATGTGTTTTTGGCGGGCTGCGAAGAAGGCATGCTTCCGCACGCCGACAGCATAGAAGAGAGCAACGTCGAAGAAGAGCGGCGGCTGATGTACGTGGGCATCACCCGCGCCAAACGCCAGCTCACGCTCACCCACTGCATCAAACGCAAACGCCAGGGCACCTGGCAGTTTCCCGAACCCAGCCGCTTTATCGGCGAAATGCCGCAGGAAGACTTGAAAATCTTGGGCCGCAAAGGCGGCGACCCCATCGTGAGCAAAGAAGAAGGCAGAAGCAATCTGGCCGGATTGCAGGCCATGCTGGCGGCTAAAGCCAAAAAAGAATAACAGGCCGAGACCTTTGCAAACATCCTGCCCTGCTTTGACCCTTGTCAAAACAAACGGCAGCTGCACCACAAAGCACCGGTTAATCCGCCCCGCAACCTTGTTTTCGGGCGTAAAAATAGGTAATAATGTTACACATTTTCCAACCTGCAACGATTCTGCCGTTGCACTCCTAAATACCAATCAAGAAAGCACGAAAAAATGGCGTTAATCGTACAAAAATACGGCGGCACCTCGGTAGGTTCCGCCGAGCGCATCAAAAACGTAGCCAAACGTGTTGCCAAAACCCGCGCCGAAGGGCACGACGTTGTTGTGGTGGTGTCCGCCATGAGCGGCGAAACCAACCGTTTGGTGGCATTGGCACACGAAATGCAAGACCTGCCCGACCCGCGCGAACTCGACGTGGTGCTGGCAACCGGCGAACAAGTTACCATCGGCCTTCTTGCCATGGCTCTGAAAGACATCGGCGTGCCTGCCAAGAGCTACACCGGCTGGCAGGTTGCGGTTAAAACCGACGCATCACACACCAAAGCCCGCATTGAAGATATCGACGATGCCGCCATGCGCGCCGATTTGAAAGAAGGCCGTGTGGTAATCGTGGCCGGTTTCCAAGGCATTAACGGCAAAGGCGACATCACCACCCTCGGCCGCGGCGGCTCCGACACCTCGGCCGTTGCGCTGGCCGCCGCCCTCAAAGCCGACGAATGCCAAATCTATACCGATGTCGACGGTGTTTACACCACCGACCCGCGCGTAGTACCCGAAGCCCGCCGCCTCGACACCGTTACGTTCGAAGAAATGCTCGAGCTGGCGAGCCTGGGCTCGAAAGTTTTACAAATCCGTTCGGTAGAATTCGCCGGCAAATACAAAGTGCGCCTGCGCGTATTGAGCAGCCTTCAGGAAGGCGGCAACGGAACATTAATTACCTTTGAAGAGGACAACAACATGGAAAGAGCTGCCGTATCCGGTATAGCATTCGACAAAAACCAGGCCCGCATCAACGTGCGCGGCGTACCCGACAAACCCGGCATTGCCTACCAGATTCTGGGCGCGGTTGCCGCTGCCAACATCGAAGTGGATATGATTATCCAAAACGTGGGCGATGAAGGCACCACCGATTTTTCCTTCACCGTGCCCCGCGGCGACTACAAACCCGTTTTGGAATCCCTCAACGGCCTCAAAGACAGCCTCGGTGCCGCCGAAATCGACGGCGACGACACCGTGTGCAAAGTTTCCATCGTGGGTTTGGGCATGCGCTCGCATGTGGGTGTGGCTTCAAAAATGTTCCGCACGCTGGCCGAAGAAGGTATCAATATCCAGATGATTTCCACTTCCGAAATCAAGGTTTCCGTGTTGATTGACGAGAAATATATGGAACTGGCCACCCGCGTGCTGCACAAAGCGTTTGAGCTGGCCTGATTATCCAAAGGCTTTGAAAACCGAAAGGCCGTCTGAAACAATATTTTCAGACGGCCTTACATTTGCATATCAAGTATAACCTGAAAGTTTCCGCCGGCTCAGATATACTCCACCTGCACGATATCATACTCGCGCACGCCGCCCGGGGCCTGCACTTCGGCTACGTCGCCCTCTTCCTTGCCGATCAAGGCGCGGGCGATGGGCGAGCCTACATAGATTTTGTTTTCTTTGATGTCGGCCTCGTCTTCGCCGACGATTTGGTAGCGCACGCGCTCTTCGGTGTCCAAATCTTCCAGCGTTACCGTCGCGCCGAACACCACTTTGCCTTCGGCGTGGATTTCGGCGGGGTTGATGATGTGGGCGATGGAAAGTTTGTGCTCCACTTCCGAAATACGGCCTTCGATAAAGCCTTGGCGTTCTTTGGCCGCTTCGTATTCGGCGTTTTCCGACAAATCGCCGTGCGAGCGTGCCTCGGCAATCGCTTCAATCACTTCGGGGCGGGCAACGCTTTTCAGATGCTGCAATTCTGCTTTTAATAATTCTGCACCGCGCACGGTTAACGGAATTTTCTGCATGGATCTATTCTCCGTAAAACGGCTGTTCAGCCGTAGAAATACTGGCCGGAAAACAACGGCATAATCTTTCAACATAACCGCTGTTTCCTCAAATAAAAATACAAGCCGCCAAAAACGGCGGCTTGCTCGAAAATCATTTGTGAAGGCGTGATTTTATCTAAAAACAACCGCGCGGGCAAAGTTTTTCCTCATTTGCCGGGAAAATGTGTTGCACGGTTTGAAACGCCCGCACAAAAAGGCATTTCCAAAATACGGCGCAAGCGTTTTAAAGCCCGCACAGGCCGTCTGAAACCTGTGCGGCAGCCCGTTACGCTTTATCCGCGAATCTGGCCGTTGCCCAGCACCACCCATTTTTGCGAGGTCAGTCCGTTCAGGCCGACGGGGCCGCGCACATGGATTTTATCGGTGGAAATGCCGATTTCCGCGCCCAAGCCGTATTCGAAACCGTCGGCAAAGCGGGTGCTGGCGTTCACCATCACGCTAGCGCTGTCAACCGTGCGCAGGAAGGTTTGCGCGTCGGTGTAGGATTCGGTAACGATGCTGTCGGTGTGATGGCTGCCGTGGGTGTTGATGTGGGCGATGGCTTCGGCCAGGCTGTCCACCACTTTAACCGCCAGTATGGGGGCGAGGTATTCGGTGTCCCAGTCTTCGTTTGAGGCCGTCTGAATACCGGGCAGAATGGCTCTCGTGCGGGCGCAGCCGCGCAACTCCACGCCTTTTCCGGCGTATTTTTCGGCCAGCGGCGGCAGGATTTCGGCGGCGCGGCTTTCGTGCACCAGCAGCGTTTCCATAGTGTTGCAGGTGCCGTAGCGCGAGGTTTTGGCGTTGAAGGCGATATCCAGCGCTTTTTGTGTATCGGCGGCGCGGTCGATATACACGTGGCAGATACCGTCGAGATGCTTAATCACGGGCACGCGTGCCTCTGCACTGATGCGCGCCACCAGCGATTTGCCGCCGCGCGGGATAATCACGTCGATTAAGTCGGGGCTTTGCAGCATCGCGCCCACGCTTTCGCGGCTGGTGTTTTCAATCAGGCGCACGGCATCGGCGGGCAGGCCGTTTTCACGCAGGGCTTGGGTGATCAGTTTGGCAATGGCCATATTGCTGTGGAAAGCCTCGCTGCCGCCGCGCAACACGCAGGCGTTGCCCGATTTCAGGCATAAGGCGGCGGCGTCGATGGTAACGTTGGGGCGCGATTCGTAAATCATGCCGATTACGCCCAAAGGCACGCGCATTTTGCCGATTTGCAGGCCGTTGGGGCGCAGGCGGAATTCGTCCATCTCTCCCACGGGGTCGGGCAAGGCGGCCACTTGGCGCAAGCCTTCGCACATATTTTCAACGGCGTTTTCGGTCAGCTTCAAACGGTCGAGCAGCGCCGGTTCCAAGCCTTTGGCGGCGGCCTGCTCCATATCTTGCGCGTTGGCGGCGATAATTTCCGCGCTGTGCAGCCGGATCAATTCGGCCATGCGCAGCAGCGCGGCGTTTTTCTGCGCCGTGGTGGCGGCACCCATATCATAAAAAGCCTGTTTGGCGGCGGCGGCGGTTTGACGGACGTAATCGTGAATATTCTGCATAATGGCTCGGCGTTAACGGTAAAGTTAAATAATACGGCGCGGTTCCCACCAAACCGTGGAAACAACGGTTTGGCGGGGTTTCACTATAAAGCCGTCTGAACGCGATTTCAAGCGGTATTATTTTTTGCCGCACCGCCGCATCTGCCTTGCGGTATAGAAAAAAACCGATTCGCTATATAATGCCGCCCTAACTTTTTCAAAACGCCCCGCCATGTCCGAACTGTTCGCCCCTGCCGCCGTTTCCGTATCCGAATTAAACGCCCTAGCCAAAAGCCTGCTGGAAGAAAACCTGTTCGGCCTGTGGGTGGCGGGCGAAGTATCCAATCTCACCCGAGCAGCCAGCGGGCATTATTATTTTTCGCTGAAAGACAGCCGCGCACAGGTGCGCTGTGCCATGTTTAAAGGCACGGCGGCAAAACTGCCCGCCCCGCTGAAAGAAGGCGACCACATCGAGCTGACCGGCCGTATCGGCATTTACGAGGCACGCGGCGAATTTCAGATTACCGTTAACGAAGTTCGGCTGAAAGGCTTGGGGCAACTGTATGAAGCCTATGAAAAACTGAAAGCAAAATTGCAGGCCGAAGGGGTATTTGCGGCAGAACGCAAAAAGCCGCTGCCCGCCCACCCGCGCGTTATCGGCATCGTAACCAGCTTGGCGGCGGCTGCCCTGCGTGATGTGGTGTCCACCCTGAAACGGCGCGCGCCGGAAATCCCCGTTATTATTTATCCCACCGCCGTACAGGGTTCAGGCAGCGAAGTGCAGATTGCCCAAGCCGTTCAGACGGCCTCGGCGCGCAATGAAACGGATGTGTTAATCGTGTGCCGGGGCGGCGGCAGCATTGAAGATTTGTGGTCGTTTAACGAAGAGGCCGTGGTGCGCGCCATCGAAGCCTGCCCAATTCCGGTAGTCAGCGGTGTCGGCCATGAAACCGATTTCACGCTGGCCGACTTCGTTGCCGACGTGCGCGCACCCACACCCACCGGCGCGGCCGAGCTGGTCAGCCCCAACCGCTTGGAATCACTGCACAAACTGGCACAGGCGCAAGGCCGTCTGAAAACCGCTTTGCAGCAGCGTTATTACGATGCCAGCCAGAAAACCGACTGGTTCGCCCGCCAAATCCGCCACCCGCAGCAGAAACTAAACGAGCAGCGCACCCAACTGCACACGCTGGCGCAATCGATGCGCTTTGCCATGCAAAACAGCCACCGTTTCCACGCGCAACGGTTTGCCCGCCAGCAGCAGCAACTGGCCCACCTGCGCCCCGACGTTTCCGACGCCGCACGCGATGTGCAAAGTTTTCAGACAGCCTTAAAGCAGCATTGGCACAACCTCTTCGCCAACCGCCGGCAACTGTTGGAAAAGCAGGCCGCCCTGCTCGAAGCGGTGTCGCCGCAGCATATTCTCGAACGCGGCTTTTCGGTGGTGAAAAACAGCCGCGGGCAAGTGATCCGCAGCGCAGCGGTGTTGAAACAGGGGCAGAAGCTGCACATCACGTTTGCCGACGGTGAAACCGACGTGCGCGTTACCGGCGAAACGGCACAGCCGGATTTGTTTGATTATTCGTAAATCCGTTCATTGTTTAGAAAAATAGAGATACTCGGATCAAACCCGGATATGACGGTAATGGGATGAAACCTTGCAAAACTGCCTTCAGGCCGTCTGAAATATTTGATTTCGTTATTTCCGCCTGCACGGGAATGACAGCAAATAAACTTTTTTGGGTTTTGCAAAGGTCTCGGGATGTTTCAGACGGCATAAAACACCCCATTACCGTCATTACGCCGCACAACGGAAATGCAAAAACCAAGCCCTTCGGATATTCCGAAGGGCTTGGAAAATATGGCACGCCCACGGGGAATCGAACCCCGGTTACCGCCGTGAAAGGGCGATGTCCTAACCGCTAGACGATGGGCGCGGATAAAATAATTTGTGTGGCGCACCCGGAGCGATTCGAACGCCCGACCCTCTGGTTCGTAGCCAGATACTCTATCCAACTGAGCTACGGGTGCGTGCTTCACCGCTTCGTATTTGCCGTGAATGAAGAACGCGAATAATATGGCAACACAGTTTGTTTGTCCAGCGGTTTTTTAAAAAATCTGTTTTTTTTTTTGATTTTATCGAATTCAATCTGCTTCAATAAAAGTTTTTCAGACGGCCCCAACCGTGCTTTGCGGCCGTCTGAAAACTTTTTAATATTCCGCCGTCCAGCTTACGCTTTCCCCGCCCCGCATCGGTATGAGGAAATCGCCGTTACCGAACGGCACTTTGGGCGCGACCAGCTGAGTGCGTTTCACCAAGGTGATGGTGCGCGGGTTTTCGGGCAGGCCGTAGAAGCGGGCGCCGTTTTTCGAGGTGAAGGCTTCGAGTTTGTTTAACGCGCCGGCGTTTTCAAAAATTTCGGCATAAAGTTCGATGGCGGTGGCGGCACTGAACATGCCCGCGCAACCGCAGGCGTTTTCTTTGGCGGATTGGGCGTGCGGCGCGGAATCTGTGCCCAAAAAGAATTTGTGAGATTTTTCGCCGGTTACGGCTTCTACCAATGCCTTGCGGTGGCTTTCGCGCTTGAGCACGGGCAGGCAGTAGTGGTGCGGGCGCACGCCGCCCACCAGCAAATCGTTGCGGTTGAGCAGCAGGTGCTGCGGGGTAACGCTGGCGGCTACGTTGTCGCCCGCCTCCATAACCAAACGGGCGGCGTCGGCGGTGGTGATGTGTTCGAACACCACTTTCAGGCCGGGCACTTTTTCCAACACGGGCTTCATCACGCGCTCGATAAACACGGCTTCGCGGTCAAAAATGTCGATTTCGGGGTCGGTAACTTCGCCGTGCACCAGAAACAGCATGTTCTGCGCGGCCATTTCTTCCAAAACGGGAATCAGTTTGAACAGGTCGGTTACGCCCGAATCGGAATTGGTGGTTGCGCCCGCGGGATAGAGCTTGAACGCGACAATACCGGCGGCTTTGGCTTCGCGCACAAGCTCGGGCGTGGATTTGTCGGTGAGGTAGAGCGTCATCAGCGGCTCGAAAGTGCTGCCTTCGGGCAGGGCGGCCAAAATGCGCTGTTTATAGGCCAGCGCGTCGGCCACGCTGACTACCGGCGGTTTCAGGTTGGGCATAATCACGGCACGCCCCATCTGGCGGGCGGTAAACGGCAGCACGGCTTTGAGGGCTTCGCCGTCGCGCAGGTGCAGGTGCATATCGTCGGGCTGGATAATGGTTAAGGTTTGCATGATATTCCTTTGTTTCTGTATTCAATAATATTTAGATACTTTGATTGCCCTAAAGGCCGTCTGAAACCTTTTTCAGACGGCCTGATGCCGTTACGGACTCACAACCGGGTTTAACCCCAGCGGCCGGCGGCTGAGATGGAGTGCCAGTTGCGCGGGCACATGATCAGAAGGCGACGTGTTGGCGGTCAGCAGGATTTCTTCGTTGTTGCCGGAATCCAAACGGGCATAAACCAATTGACGGAACAGAAACGGCGAAGAAACGCTGTTTTCCGAACGAAACCGCGCCGCCGCCCCTTCTCCGCCCTGTTCGGCCACCGCCACAAAATCGCGGCGGGCGGCGGCTTCGTCGGCAACAGCGGTTTTAACGCTGCACGAAGCGGGCGCGGTGCTGAGGTAAAACACGGCGCCGTTGCGCTCTGTTTGCCACACGGCTTGCGCGTCCGGCTCCATCATGCCCGCAGACAGTTTTTTCACGGCTTCGGCGCTTAAGGGCTGCAAATTGTGCTGCTGCGCCCATGCCGCCGTGCGCTGCGCGTTGCCGCCGTGTGCGACGCAGCCTTGCGCAAACAGCCGCACGGCTTCGGCGGAATAAGCAGCCGCCTGCTCCGGCGCAACGCCGCCCTGCCCGCAGGCGGCCAGCAAAACCGCAAACACGGACAGTAACGGGCGGGAAACAACGGTGTTCATTTCAGACGGCCTTATTTGTGTTTGACAACCAGCTTGAACACGCCGCCGGATTCGGAAGATTCCAGCAGCACATGGCCGGTTTGGCGGCAAAAGGCGGCAAAATCGTCGGGCGCGCCGCCGTCGGTGGCCAGCACGGTAAGAATGTCTTCGGCCTGCATCTGCGCCAGTGCTTTTTTGGCGCGCAGAATCGGCAGCGGGCATTTCAATCCGGTTACGTCTAAGGTTTGTGCATTCATAATGGGAGGCTCGTTTTCGGTCGGGCATTATTATACGCCGCGCAGGGCGTTTGCTTAAAAAATATCGGATTTAAGCCAGCTCGGCCAGCCAGTTGCGCGGCTTTAAAAAGTCGTCCAACCGTGCTTCTGGCGATCCTGCTTCAGGCGCATAGGCATATTCGAAACGCACCAGCGGCGGCATCGACATCAAAATGCTCTCCGTGCGCCCGCCGCTTTGCAGGCCGAACAGCGTGCCTCTGTCCCATACCAGATTAAACTCCACATAACGGCCCCGGCGGTAAAGCTGGAAATTGCGCTCGCGCCCGCCGTATGCCGTATGTTTGCGGCGCGCCACAATCGGCAGATAAGCTTCGATGTAGCCTTCGCCGACGGCGCGGATAAAGTTCAGGCAGGTGTCGAACGGCCAGCAGCTCAAATCGTCGAAAAACAAGCCGCCCACGCCGCGCGTTTCGCCCCGGTGTTTCAGATAAAAATATTCGTCGCACCATTGTTTGTATTGCGGATAAACTTCGCCGCCGAACGGGGCGCACACGGCGGCTGCGGTTCGGTGCCAATGCAGAATATCCTCTTCAAACGGATAAAACGGCGTTAAATCGAAACCGCCGCCGAACCACCACACCGGCTCCCTGCCTTCTGGATAGGCAATAAAAAAGCGCACGTTGGCATGGCTGGTGGGCACATAGGGGTTTTTCGGGTGAATCACCAGCGACACGCCCGCCGCTTCAAACGGCGCGCCCGCCAGCTCGGGGCGGTGTGCGGTGGCCGAAGCAGGCATGGCGGCGCCTTTCACATGCGAAAGATTCACCCCCGCCTGCTCGAATACCGCGCCGTTTTTCATCACCCTGCTCTCGCCCGTGCCGAGCTTGCTCTGCCAGTGATCCGCAATAAAACGCGCACCGCCGTCTTCTTCTTCGAGCGCCGCGCAGATTTGGTGTTGCAGGTTTTGTAACAAGGGCAATACCGATTCCGTATGCATAATGGTTCCTTAAATTATTTTCAGACGGCCTTACATTCGCCTGACAAATGCAACTTTCCATCAACAGAAAAGGCCGGTATGCGGCAGCATACTGCCTTTCCTGATAGGAAAGATTGAATATGGCTTACACACAACTGACCTCAGAGCAACGGTACTACATTTCCAAATACTACCGCAACCTGCCCTTGCTCCAAATCGCACAAACCATCGGCTACCACCCATCCGCCATCGGCCGCAAAAACGGCGGCAGCCTCTGCACCCACCTGCGCATCGTCTCCAAGCCCTACCGCAGAACATACGGCAGCGGCGCATGGACGAAAGGAAAAGTACCCGGACCAAACCGGTATCGAGAGCGCAAAGCATTTTACTGGCAGGCAGTCTTTGCCAAAGCATTGGATACGCAAACCTACTTCTGCCGCCCCTGCCATTCTGAGAAAAGGGTTTGGTGGAGGACACCAACGGACTGATACGCCAATATTTCCCCAAGGGGACGGATTTCAGAAAAGCGGGGGCCGAAGAGGTTAAGGCGGTTGGGGAAGCCCTCAACCGCCGACCGGGAAAAACGCTTGGTTATGAAACGCCGGCTGATTTGTTTTTGAACGACTCTCAAACAGCATTTGAGTGCTGCATTTGAAATGCGAATGCAAGGCCGTCTGAAACGCTTTGTTCATCCCGCCGTTTTTAATTGATGTGAAACAGAACCTTATTGTGAAAGCAGATGACAACCAGCCTGCCGAGGGGTAACATTTGCGCTCCCCGTATGTTTCTTAATTCCGTATTATGACTGCTCCCAACTTTCTTGCTTCCGTCGATTTAGGCTCCAACAGTTTCCGGCTGCAAATCTGCGAAATCCACAACGGACAGCTAAAAGTTATTGATTCGTTTAAACAAATGGTGCGCTTTGCAGCAGGTTTGGACAGCCGGAAAAACCTCGACGAAGCCTCGCAGGAAAGGGCGCTGGAATGCCTGGCCAAATTCGGCGAACGCCTGCAGGGTTTCAAGCCCGGGCAGGTTCGGGCGGTGGCCACCAACACTTTCCGCGTGGCGAAGAACATCGCCCAATTCATACCCAAAGCCGAAGCCGCGCTGGGCTTTCCCATCGAAATCATCGCAGGCCGCGAAGAAGCGCGCCTGATTTACACCGGCGTGGTACACACCCTGCCGCCCAACGGCGACAGAATGCTGGTGATCGATATCGGCGGCGGTTCCACCGAGTTTGTTATCGGTTCCGACCTCAAGCCCACTTCCACCGAAAGCCTGCCGTTAGGCTGCGTAACCTACAGCATCCGCTTCTTTCAAAACAAAATCACCCAAAAAGATTTTCAGGCGGCCATTACCGCCGCGCGCAACGAAATCCAGCGCATCAGCAAACTGATGAAGCGCAACGGCTGGGACTTCGCCGTGGGTACTTCAGGCTCGGCCAAATCCATCCGCGACGTGATCGCCGCCGAAAACCCGCAGGAACACGACATCACCTACGCGGGCATGAAAAAGCTGGCCGACAAAATCGTTGCCGCAGGCAGCGTGAAGAAAGCACGCCTGGAAGGCATGAAGCCCGACCGCATCGAAGTGTTCGCGGGCGGCCTGGCCGTGATGATGGCTGCGTTTGAAGAGCTGGAAATCGAAAAAATGATGGTAACCGAAGCCGCCCTGCGCGACGGTGTGTTCTATGATTTAATCGGCCGCCGGCTCAACGAAGACATGCGCGACCAAACCACCGCCGAATTCCAAGAACGCTACCACGTGAGCAAAAACCAGGCCGCCCGCGTGGCCGCCGCCGCACAGAAGTTTATGGAAAGCATAGGCCTCGCCCAAAACATGCCCGTGCAGGAATTGGCCTATTGGCAGCAATACCTCAACTGGGCCGGGCTGCTGCATGAAATCGGCGTCGACATCGCCCACACCGGCTACCACAAACATTCGGCCTATATTCTCGAAAACGCCGATATGCCCGGTTTTTCGCGCAAAGAGCAGAATATTTTGTCGCTGCTGGTGCTCGGCCACCGCGGCGACGTGCGCAAGATGACCGAGCTTGTCAGCGGCAACCGCACCATGTGGCCGGCCATTCTTTCGCTGCGCCTGGCCGCCCTGTTCTGCCGCGCCCGCCTGCCGCTGGAGCTGCCGCCGTTTACCCAGCTGCGCAGCAGCGACGACGGCCGCGGCTTCGTGCTGCGCATCAGCCGAAACTGGCTCGACGAACACCCGCTGGTTGGCGGCGCGCTCGAATACGAAAGCGAACAATGGCAGAAAGTGGATATGCCCTTTACCGTGCAGGCGCAGTGATGCCTGCCGTTTCGGCCGTCTGAAACGCCCCGAACCCTTTCAGACGGCCTCCAACCCGCCGCCTTTACGCCAACAGTTTAGGAAACCGCAATGGATTTGCACAATATCCGCGAAGATTACAGCAAGCAGGAACTCTCGGAGGCCGAATGCGACGACAGCCCGATTGTCCAATTCGAGCGCTGGCTCAACGAAGCGATGCGCGCCGGAGTGAACGAACCCACCGCCATGAACGTTGCCACCGTCAATTCAGACGGCCGCCCCGAAGGCCGGCAGGTGCTGCTCAAAGAAGTCAACCGGCAGGGGTTTGTGTTTTTCACCAACTATAAAAGCCGCAAAGGCCGCGCATTGGCCGCCGTGCCGTTTGCCGCCCTCACCTTTTTCTGGCCCGAGCTGGAGCGGCAGGTGCGCGTGGAAGGCAGGGTGGAAAAACTCGACGGCGCCGCGTCGGACGAATATTTCGAAAGCCGCCCCTACACCAGCCGCATCGGCGCCTGGGCAAGCGAGCAGAGCGAAGTGATTTCCGGCAAACCGGTGCTGGTTGCGCGCGCCGCCGCCGTCGGCCTGAAACACCCGCTGCACGTGCCGCGCCCGCCGCACTGGGGCGGTTACATAATCATTCCCGACTGTGTAGAATTCTGGCAGGGCCGCCCCAGCCGCCTGCACGACCGCATCCGATACCGGCTGGAAAACGGCGTTTGGCGCAAAGAAAGGCTGTCGCCATAACCGCCGCACCGTTTGCAGCAAACACATCAGGCCGTCTGAAACCGTCCGCCGCTTTTCAGACGGCCTTTCCCAACCGGATTGGTTTACAATAACGCCCATCCGACACATTCAAACCCACAGGGAAAAACCATGTTAGACATCCAACAACTCCGCAACAACACCGCCGCCGTGGCCGCACGCTTGGCCGCACGCGGCTACGAACTCGACACCGTGCGCTTCGAAGCGCTGGAAAACAAACGCAAAGAACTGCAAGTTCGCACCGAAGAGCTGCAAGCCGCACGCAACAGCGAGTCGAAAAAAATCGGCGCCTTGAAAGGCCGGGGCAGGCACGAAGAAGCGGAGCAGGCGATGGCGCAGGTGGCGCAGATTAAAGCGGATTTGGAACAGGCCGCCGCCGACTACGAAGCCGTGCAGGCCGAGCTGGACGCATGGCTCTCTACCCTTCCCAACCTGCCGCACGAAAGCGTGCCGGTGGGCGCCGACGAAACCGAAAACGTAGAAGTACGCCGCCACGGCACGCCGCGCACCTTTGATTTTGAAATCAAAGACCACGTTGATTTGGGCGCGCCGTTGGGTTTGGATTTTGAAACCGGCGCACGGCTTTCCGGTGCCCGTTTCACCGTAATGAAAGGCCGAATCGCCCGCCTGCACCGCGCGCTGGCGCAGTTTATGCTCGACACCCACACCCTTCAACACGGCTACACCGAACACTACACACCCTATATTGTGAACGACGGCACCTTGTTCGGCACCGGCCAGCTGCCCAAATTCGGCGAAGACCTGTTCCATGTTACCCGAGGCGGCGATGAAACCAAGCTCACGCAATATCTGATTCCCACCGCCGAAGTAACCCTCACCAACACCGTGGCCGACACCATCGTGCCGTATGAAAAACTGCCGTTGAAGCTTACCGCCCATTCCCCCTGTTTCCGCTCCGAAGCCGGCGCCTACGGCAAAGACGTGCGCGGCCTGATCCGCCAACACCAATTCGACAAAGTGGAAATGGTGCAGATTGTGCATCCCGAAAAATCCTACGACGCGCTCGAAGAAATGGTGGGTCACGCCGAAAAAATCCTGCAACTGCTCGAACTGCCCTACCGCGTAATTGTGCTGTGCACCGGCGACATGGGCTTCGGCGCCGCCAAAACCTATGATTTGGAAGTGTGGGTGCCCGCACAAAACACCTACCGCGAAATTTCAAGCTGCTCCAACTGCGAAGACTTCCAAGCCCGCCGCATGAAAGCGCGTTTTAAAGACGAAAACGGCAAAAACCGCCTGCTGCACACCCTCAACGGATCCGGCCTCGCCGTCGGCCGCACGCTGGTGGCCGTGCTCGAAAACCACCAAAACGCCGACGGCAGCATCAACATTCCCGCCGCGCTGCAACCCTATATGGGCGGCATTGCCAAGTTGGAAGCGAGATAAACGGCAGCAAAGGTACGAAACATAGACACAGGCCGAAACTTTTGCAAAATTCTTTGAGGCCGTCTGAAATACCCAAACGCCGTCATACTCGGGCTTGACCCGAGTATCCGGTATTTCTTTCGAAACAATGAGATGCTCGGGTCAAGTCCGAGCATGACGCAAAAGTTTTAAAATACCGGCGAATTTTGTAAAGGTTTCAGGCCGTCTGAAAGCAGCTTTCCGTTGCAGCCGGCCTGTTGTCCGATTTCATTTCAATAATCTTAACAACCGTTTCAGACGGCCTGCCGTATTTTAAGGCCGTCTGAAACCCGGATACCGCCATGCCCAAAGCCACTTTCTACACCCATGTCGGCGATCCCGCCGCCTTTGTCTGCCGCCTGGCCGAACGCGCTGTGAAAAGCGGCGGCAAGGTGCTGCTGTGGGCGGATTCGCCCGAAACGGCCGATCGGCTGGACGCTCAATTGTGGCAGTTTGAGCCGGAAAGTTTCCTGCCCCACGAGTTGTGGGCGCGCGGCCAAGCGTTTCCGCAAAACGTGCCGCTGGCGGTGGCCTGCGGCGACGAGTTGCCCGACGTATCCCCCGACACGGTGGTGTTAAACGCCTCACCCGACTTTTGGTGCGACGCCCCTACCCCGCCCGCGCGCGTGCTGGAAATCGTCGGCACCGGTTTGGAAGAGCTGGCCGACGCCCGCGAACGTTTCAAAGCCTACCGCAAACAAGGCTTTGAAATCGAACATCATAATATGCAGGGCAAGGCTTAAGGGCTGCCGGCGGTTAAGGCCCGGCATTTCCGGCCGTCTGAAATATCTGGAACAAACCTTCCCGCACTCCAAAAATCCTGCCCGCCATTCTTTCTGATTCAGGTCAACAAGCTGAAAACTATTTATCTTTGGACGGTAAATGCAGTTGAGCATTTGCCTAAAAAGTATTAACATGTTTTCAAAAATAAATAAAAACCAATACCAATATTAAATCACCCTCTGTCCGTCTTGCCGCTTTCCGACTGTTTCCATCAAGAAAGTAGGTTTTCTATGACTGCTGTTCCGCTCTCTTCCTTGAGCAAAGGCACTTACGCGCACATTGATTCCATCCGCCCCCAAACCGCATTCGGCGATTTGGATGATTTGGTCGGCCGCCGTTTGGCCGATTTGGGCTTTTCCAACGGTATGCCGTTGATGGTGGTTGCCGTGGGTGCGCTCGGCAAAGGGCCGTTTGCCGTGCGTTTGGGCAACCAGTCGCAATTCGCCCTGCGCGCGCCCGAAGCGGCCAAAATCATGTGCCGCGTGGTAACGGAACATTTCTGAACCGCTTTCAAACGGCTTCTGGTTTCAAAAACCGGGATAAGGCCGTCTGAAAAGCTGAAAAGCAATTTTGGAAAACAACATGCAAGAGGAGAACAATATGAGCGCTGATGCCGCCTCTTTAAGCTATTTCGCGCTTTTGGGCGCACCCAACTGCGGTAAAACCGTTTTATTCAACGGGCTCACCGGCTCCAACGCCAAAGTGGCCAACTATCCCGGAGTAACGGTCGACAAACGCGAAGGCGTTTTTGTCGACGACGCCTCCGTCCACATCATCGACCTGCCCGGCACCTACAGCCTGCGCACCACCAGCCCCGACGAGGCGGTGGCGCGCGA
>NZ_JAUMUI010000036.1 GCF_030530745.1 Neisseria sp.
AGGGGGAATTTAGAGGAGTTTTGGGATTTTTGCAAAGGTCTCAGGCCGTCTGAAACCCTGTTTTACTTCGCAGAAACCTGTTTCCTCTCGGAAACCGTGTTTTCGGACAGGTCGGGCAAATAGCCCTATCCGCTCTTAAATCTTGAACAGTCCGGTTAAAACCGGAAAATACCTGTTTAATTGAAAATATCCAGAATCCGGCACGGGGTTGAGATAGCAAAGATACGGCGATTAAAACAAGAGCGAAACAAGGTAGTGAAGCCGCAGGCAGTGCGTCCACCGGCACGGCAAGGCAGAACAACGCTGCATCATTCTTATCGTTAATTCACTGAAAATATTCAGGCCGTCTGAAACATATAACTTTCAGACGGCCTTTTTTATGATGAGGCAGACACTCAGCGGCGGTTTCGTTCGTAAACCGGCATCACTTCCGGCAACATCTTGCGGATTGCCTGCATACGTTCATTGTTGGTGGGGTGCGACGAGGTGATAGCATTCCAAGTGTTGTTGTTATCGCTCACCCGGTTCATTTTCTCCCACACCGAAACGGCAGCCTGCGGATTGTAGCCCGCCTCTGCCATCAGGCGTACGCCGAGGGCGTCGGCTTCGCGCTCCTGACTTCGCGAGAACGGCATATTTACGCCGTATTGGCTCAACAGTTCGGAAGACATGCCGATGGTATCGTTGCTGATACCGGTTCTGGCTGCCACAACCGAACCGCCGATGTTGGCAGCCAACCCGGTTAACACCTGCTGGCCGATGGCCTTTTTGCTGTGCTCAAGTAGGGCGTGTGCCATTTCGTGCCCCACCACGGCGGCAATTTCATCATTGCTCAGTTTCAGGCGGTCAACCATGCCGGTATACATCGCCATTTTACCGCCTGGCATCGCCCAAGCGTTCAATTCGTTGGATTTGATAACGCTCATCTGCCAGTTGAACGCCACGCCGGTTTGGTTGGCGCGTTCGGCATGGGGGCGCAGACGGTCGAATACGGTGTGGATTCGGCGCGAGGTTTGCGAGGTGGTGTCAAGCAGCTGCTTGCTTCTCGCCTGCTGCATCACCTGGCCGTAGCTTTTGGCCGCACTTTCGTTGAGGGTGCTGCTGTCGTAGCCCACCATATCGGCCACCGAGGTGCAGCCCGCCAAAGCGGCGGCCAGGATTGCGGCAAAAATTGCAGAGCGTAGGCGGAAGGCTGTTTTCATCGGAATATTCCCTGTTGTAAATGAATAAAATCAATATTTTCAGACGGCCTCACCTTTACACCAAGGCCGTCTGAAAACGTTTCGGGCATGGCGGCCGTTACATCTGTATCGTACCCCGAACGGTAATGCCGACTTCTTCCGTTCCCGGGGAGGTGTGTTCCGGCACGGGGGCGGATTCGGCGGCGGCCTTGGCGGAACGCATCATCTGCACACCGTTGTCGGCCTGACGGTTGCCGATTTGGCCGAAATTCAACCGCACGATTTTATAGTTACGGAAGCCCATTGCTTTGGTAAGCGAAGCTGCCCGGTCTTTAAAGCGGTTCAGGGCGGCTTTGCTCACTTCGTCCAAAGCATCTTGGCGGCTCTGCTTCGACACTTTAAACGTCAGGCTCTCCAAATCGGCATCGCTACGGCTCTCGGCAATCAGTTTGTTTAAGGCTTCGAAATTTTTGCTTTCCACCTGCACCACTGCCTGCTCTTCCCAACCAGCCAGAGTACGCTTCTTACCCTTGCCTTCGTATTCGTAGCGTGGCGATGCGCTGCGGTGAAGCAACTCATATTTAAACGGCGAAGCCGAGGCTTTGCGGGTAACGTTGTTGAGTTTTTTCACAAAATTGCCGCTTACGGTTTCACGGTTGCGGCCTTCTTCATGCACGTGCAGGCGCGCCGTCATGGTGTCGCGCAACAGTTCGACACTGGCGCTTTCGGAAAACTCAACCACATTATAATGAAGTGTTTCTGCGGAAACGGGCAGTGCGGTGCCGAACAGAACGGTCAGCAGCGCAACGGGTTTTGACAAGGTTTTCAGCATGGTTTCGGCCTTTCCGGTGAAAGCATTACGGTAATCCGGTAAAAAAAGCGGCATCGGTTTGTACGGAGCCGCTGCAATACTTGAAACACTATCATTTTTCGGCGTGTTTTCAAACTGTTTTTTGCCGAACGACAGAAACGGAGCTCGGACGGCGGCACGTGGTCGGAATCGCCGCAAGGCGGAACCTGTATTTTCAGACGGCCTTCAAACGATTTTCCTGCCGGCATAAAAAGGATAAGATTCGGCTGCTATACCGCAACCTATCCAAAAATATGCGGCATACCCGGCCGTTTGACTGCAAAGCGGTGCCGGCCTCCATTCAATAACACAAGGTTGGAAAAAATGAGCAAATCTTTAACCACTTCCACTATACGCCCGCGTGAAGCGCTGCTGGTTTCATTTTTAATTGTGGCGGTGATGGGCATCACCATGATCGGTTTCGGTTGGGTGCCGCATATTGCAATTGTGCTGGTGATGTGCGGCCTGTTTGCCTACGGCAGGTTTAGAGGTACACGCTTCGACATCATGCAGAAAAGCATGGCCGAAGGCGTGGTATCGGGCATCGGTGCGGTTTATCTGTTTTTCTACATCGGCCTCTTGGTGGCGGCGCTGATGATGTCGGGCGCGATTCCCACCCTGATGTATTACGGTTTCAATCTGATTTCGCCGCATTTTTTCTATATTTCGGCGTTTGTGCTCTGTTCGGTTATCGGCATTTCGCTGGGCAGCGGCTTTACCACCTGCGCTACCGCAGGCGTAGCCTTTTTGGGCATGGCCGAAGCATTTGACGCCAACCCCGCCATCGTGGCCGGCGCAGTGGTTTCGGGCGCGCTCTTCGGCGACAAAATGTCGCCCCTGTCCGACACCACCACCATCGCCGCTTCGATTGTGGGCGTGGATCTGTTCGACCACATCCGCAACATGATGTTCACCACCATTCCCGCCTGGATATTGACCGCAATCTTTCTGTGGCTGCTCACCGGCAACGTAGCCGACGCCGATTTAACGAACATCACCGCCATGCAGCAGCAGCTGGTGGCCGGCGGCCTCGTGCACGGCTATGCCCTGTTGCCGTTTGCGGTGCTGATTGTGCTGGCAGTGCGCAAAGTCAACGCCATCTATACCATTATCGCTACCATTTTCACCGCCATCGCCGTTACCTATATCCACAGCAGCCCCACGCTGGGGCAACTGGGCGGCTGGTTTTTCGGCGGTTACAAACCGGCCGAAGGGCAGGATTTGGGCACCGTGGGCAAACTGGTGTCGCGCGGCGGCATGGAAAGCATGTTTTTCAGCCAAACCATCGTGATTCTCGCCTTGAGTTTGGGCGGCCTGCTGCAAGGTTTGGGCGTACTGCCCGCCCTCTTGGCCGGCGTTACCCACCTGCTCACCGGTGTGGGCCGCGCCACCGCTGCTGCGGCCGCCACCGCCTTCGGTATCAACTTTCTAATCGGCGAGCAATATTTAAGCCTGCTGCTCAGCGGCAACACTTTTAAGCCGGTATATAAACGCCTGAACCTGCACCCGCGCAACCTCGCCCGCACTATCGAAGACTCGGGCACAGTGATTAACCCGCTGGTGCCGTGGGGCGTGTACGGTGTGTTTCTCGCCGGCATACTCGGTGTACCTGTAGTAGATTATGTTCCCTACGCATTTTTCTGCTACTTAAGCCTGATCCTCACTCTGATTTACGGCTTCACCGGCTTTACCATCAGCAGACTGCCGCCACAGCAACAGGATCAGATCCGCTAACCTGCCCGCAGCACTGCCCTCTGAATGTTCAGACGGCCTGCAATATTCCAAGCGCCTTTCAAGCCGCCGGTCTGAAACTTTGCAAAATCCGCTTGGGCCGTCTGAAAACCTAACGCCGTTACGCTCCCTGCAAACCGCACGGCTAGGGTCTGTCTTCAAAAAATTTTCACTAGGCATAACCGGGCGCATTAAAACCGCAGGGCAAGAAAAACACTTGGAGTCGGAAAACACCAAGTGTTTTTATTCTCAAGCCTTTTATTTACCAACCCTGCTTAACGGCGGCTGTCATGGCGCGGCGCCGGTTTGTGATGGTGCACCGGCTGTTTCTTCTTGGCTTTTCTCATATTTTTGTTCGGCTTTGATTTTTTAAACGGTTTCGGCTGTTCTGCCCGTTTTTCCTTGTGCATTTCAGGTCTGGCCGGTTGGCGCGGTTCAGCCTGCTTGTGCGGTTGGCCGGCATGTACGGGCTGCTCTCTGCGCGGCTCTCCTTTCCAAGGTTGCGGAGCGGCCAGCAGGCTGCCGGACATCATGGCCAAAACGGCAAAAGAAGCTAATTTTTTCATTGAGTTTCCTTTCTGGAACAGTTGTCGAACTATCAATTGCTAAGATACTAACCGGAAGCGGGTTTAACGGCTCCGCTGTTTCTTGGGCGCAGGCTTTTTCGCGGCTTTTTTCACCGGCTTTTCAGCCTTTTTGGGTGCTTTCGCTTTAGGTGCCTGTTTTTTCATGCCGTGTTTTTTAACTTTCGGCTTTTCAGCCTGATGTGCCACATTCGCACCGCCGGGAGCAGCCTGTACGGCCTGCGGTACGGCAACCAAACCGATGGAAACCGTCAGCAGTGAAGCAAGCTTGGTGAGTTTTTTCATGATTGTTTCTCTTTCTTAAAAAAAGATGTTGCGGAGCAAAATATCAAGTCGGCCGTTATTACGGCCTGCCCTGTTTGCCGGCGTCATCTTAGCCGCTTTGATGTAAACAGGCGTTGCCTGTGCGTAAAAATATTGGTTTCTTAGGTGATTAATCTGTACCCGTTTGTAATTAAAACAACACCCGCCCCTCTAAGGGCGGGTGTTGCGTAAAGCTCGATTAAGAAGTTTCAGAATAACCGTTACACAATCATGCCACGGCCGTTATTCCGAAACCCCCTAAACTTACTTGATACCGCTGGCGGAGTTCACGCCGGAAGCATCCAAAGCAGCCGCACCGGTGCCGGCACCTGCTGTTCCGGCAGAATCCAAAGTAGTGGCGGCGGCACCTGTAGCAGCAGTGCCGGCGGCGGCTTTGGTTTTAGAAGATTTGGCGGCTTTGCCAGTGCTCACTTTGTCTGCTGCTTTGTTGGCAGCCTTCTCAGCAGGAGCAGCCATCACGGCGGCAGACATCATGGCGGCAGACACGAGTACGATAAATTTTTTCATCTGTATATCCTCTTTTTGGAGTTAATAAAAAATCATGTTGCGAAACATGTGTTGGTAAGAAAGCAGAGAAAAAGAAAAGTTCAGCACAGCACCGATTTTTAGCGGTAAAAAAAATTTAAATTTATTCAATGATATAAACATATAAACCCATTTTTTGCACAGTTTATGCCTTATGCCGGAAAACTAACTGCTGTCCACAAACGGGATTCCAAGCATATTAACGGCCCGCTCCTTCTGCCCGCCTGCTTAACATTCAGATAAAAAAAGCCGTCTGAAAACGCAGTTTCCGAAGGAAGCAAGTTTCTGCGAAGCTAAAACGCAGTTTATGCAGAGCTAAAACACGGTTCAAACAGCCTCAAACCGAACAAACAATTTACGCAGGCGTACCGTTTTCAGATAAGATTACAACCAATCGAAAATCCGGAATCTGTACCCTTCAGACTGCACGGCAGCCTGATGATTACAGGCTCCAAGCCAAAGGAACACTCCCGTGAACAACAAACAACAACTGCAAGAAGGCCTGCAGGCACTCGGTCTCACACTCACTGCACCACAACAACTGCTGCTGCTCGAATACGTTGCCCTGCTCTCCAAATGGAACAGTACCTACAACCTGACCGCCCTGCGGGATGAAACCTCGATTATCAGCCACCACATTCTCGACAGCCTGACCCTGCTGCCGTTTGTGCAAGACGCCAAAACATTGATGGACGTCGGCTCCGGCGGCGGCATGCCGGGTATTCCCACCGCCATCTGCCGCCCCGATTTGCAGATTACCCTGCTGGATTCCAACACTAAAAAAACTTCGTTCCTGCAACAGGCCGTTATCGAGCTGGGCTTGAACAACGTAACCGTTGCCTCCGGCCGCGTGGAAGCGATGCACGATAAAAAAGTGGATGTGGTTACCAGCCGCGCGTTTGCCGAGCTGGCCGACTTTATTTCGCTCACCAAACACCTCTTGAACGAAAACGGTTATTGGGCGGCCATGAAAGGTGTTTACCCTTATGAGGAGCTGGAGCACGTGCCCGCTTCGGTAGAAGTGGTAAAAGTGGAAAAACTCCATGTGCCCATGCTCAACGCCGAGCGGCATATGGTGGTGATGAAACCGAAAAAATGAGCTTTATCGTTTGACACTGCTTGTCATACCCGGGCTTGACCCGGGTATTTTTTTGAACGACTGGATTCCCACCTGCGCGGGGGGAGCGAAGCGGACTTGCGAAGCTAATGACGGGATTTAAGCATTTCAGACGGCCTTAAGGTATTTTGCAAAGGCCTCAGGCCGTCTGAAATGCTTAAACGCAAGAAAAGGGCGCTTTCCCAAGCGCCCTTCTCTACTGCCGTCAAGATTTAGTCTTTCTTGTCTTTCACTTCTTCAAACTCGGCGTCAACCACATCGTCGCTGCCTTTCGCACCGCTGTCGGCTGCCTGTTCCGCACCCGCACCGTTGGCTTCTGCCTGTGCCTGCGCATAAACCAGTTCGCCCAGTTTTTGGCTGGCAGTGCCCAAGGCTTCGGCCTTGGCATCGATATCGGCTTTGTCTTCACCTTTCACAGCTTCTTCGGCAGCTTTCAAAGCATCTTCGATTTTGGCTTTTTCGTCGGCATCCAGTTTGTCGCCGTATTCGCCCAGTGATTTTTTCACAGAGTGAATCAGTGCTTCGGCCTGATTTCGCGAAGCCACCAGTTCGGTCAGTTTTTTATCCTCTTCGGCATTGGCCTCCGCATCTTTCACCATACGTTCGATTTCTTCCTCGCTCAAGCCTGAAGAGCCTTGGATGGTGATTTTGGCTTCTTTTCCGGTACCTTTGTCTTTAGCCGACACATGCAGGATGCCGTTGGCGTCGATATCAAAGGTTACTTCGATTTGCGGAATGCCGCGCGGTGCCGGTGCGATGTCGCCCAAATTGAAGTTACCCAGCGATTTGTTGGCGGAAGCACGCTCGCGCTCGCCTTGAAGCACATGGATGGTAACGGCGCTTTGGTTGTCTTCGGCGGTTGAGAATACTTGCGACGCTTTGGTCGGAATGGTGGTGTTTTTGTTGATGAGTTTGGTCATCACGCCACCCATGGTTTCGATACCGAGCGACAAGGGGGTAACGTCGAGCAGTAACACGTCGCTGCGGCCGCCTCCCAACACTTCACCCTGAATCGCGGCTCCCAAAGCCACGGCTTCGTCGGGGTTGACGTCTTTACGCGGCTCCTTGCCGAAGAAGGCTTTAACGGCATCCTGTACTTTGGGCATACGGCTTTGACCGCCTACCAAAATTACATCGTCAATATCACCGACACTCAAGCCGGCATCTTTGACGGCCACTTTACACGGCTCGATAGAACGATCGATCAAGTCTTCCACCAAGCTCTCAAATTTGGCACGGGTAATCTTCATTGCCAAGTGCTTCGGGCCTGCGGCATCCATGGTGATATAGGGCAGGTTGATCTCGGTTTGCTGGCCGCTGGAAAGCTCGATTTTGGCTTTTTCGGCAGCTTCTTTCAGGCGTTGCAGCGCCATTACGTCGTTTTTCAAATCAACGCCCTGCTCTTTTTTGAATTCGGCAATGATATGGTCGATCAAACGCTGGTCGAAATCTTCGCCGCCCAAGAAGGTGTCGCCGTTGGTAGCCAGCACTTCAAACTGTTTTTCGCCGTCGATATCGGCGATTTCGATGATGGAAATATCGAAAGTACCGCCGCCCAAATCGTATACGGCGATTTTGCGGTCGCCCTTGGTATTTTTATCCATACCGAAAGCCAAAGCTGCCGCAGTCGGCTCGTTGATAATGCGTTTTACGTCCAAACCGGCAATGCGGCCCGCATCTTTGGTGGCTTGGCGCTGGCTGTCGTTGAAGTAGGCCGGAACGGTAATTACGGCTTCGGTTACCGGCTCGCCCAAATAGGCTTCGGCGGCCTGTTTCATTTTGCGCAGCACTTCGGCGGAAACCTGCGGGGGCGATAATTCTTTACCTTGCGCCTTCACCCAAGCATCGCCGTTGGCGGCTTTAACGATGTCGAAAGGCATCAGACCGATGTCTTTCTGCACTTCTTTGTCTTCGAATTTGTGGCCGATTAAGCGTTTGGCTGCATAAATGGTGTTTTTCGCGTTGGTTACGGCTTGGCGTTTGGCCGGTGCACCGACCAAGATTTCGCCGCCGTCCAAATAGGCGATAACGGAAGGCGTGGTGCGCGCGCCTTCGGCGTTTTCAATCACTTTAGTTTGGCCGTTTTCTGAAATAGCCAAGCATGAGTTGGTTGTACCTAAGTCGATACCGATTACTTTTGCCATTGTGTTATTACTCCTTAAAATGAAATGATTTCTGAAAAATAGAGTTCGGGCTGCCGCCCCGTCGGATTCGTAAATAAGGTGTGTTTTGTACTTTTCAAGTATGCGGATTTAAATTTTTTGATTAAATAATTATTTTTAATTCAATTAGTTAATCAACTTATCCACAAGATGTGTTATAGCTTGCTTTCAGACGGCCTGTTTGGATCGGCTTTAAGGCCGTCTGAAAATTTTGTTCCTGAAGAAACGGCCGCAACGGTGCTTTCAATTGCCGGCCTCACCGCCTTGAGCCACGGTTACCATGGCGGGACGCAATACGCGGTCGGCCAGTTGGTAACCTTTTTTCAGCACGCTGACCACGGTGTTAGGTTCCTGTTCGCTTTCTACCACCTGCATGGCTTGGTGGTGGTGGGGGTCGAGCTTATCGCCCGGCTGCGGGTTGATTTCGGTGATTTGGGTATGTTCGAAAGCTTTGTTCAATTCGTTCAGCGTCATCTGCACACCCGTTTTCAAGGCGTCGAAATTACCGCTTTGGTCGAGCAGCGCCATTTCCAGATAATCTTTCACCGGCAGCATTTCGGCGGCGAATTTCTGACCGGCGTATTTGTGCGCGGCCTGGATTTCTTCAGTATGGCGGCGACGCAGGTTTTGTTCGTTGGCCAAACCGCGCAGTTGCTCGTCTTTCAACATGCCTTCGAGTTCGGCGATTTTGGCTTCCAAATCTTCGTAAGAAGGCTTCTCCTGCGCTTCGCCCTGCTCCGCCTGAGGCATTTCTGCGGTTTCATTATTTTCTACGTTTTGGTTTTGTTCGGTCATTTGGATAAATCCTTTACGGTTGGTTATTTCGATAGGGCTTTAATATAAGGCCGCCGGCAGCTTATTCAAGCCGCAGTCTTTACGAAATCACAGGGGTGTTCAGGCCGTCTGAAAAACAGGATTTTGCACGCTAAACGGCAAAACTGAGCCGGGCTGAAAATAAATTTTCAGCCGTATTTTTCAGACGGCCGCTTGAAAAGACAAAAAGGCAAAACCTTTCGATTTTGCCTTTTCAATAATCCTGTGCTTAGTGAACGTCTTTCCAGTATTCTTTTTTCAGGAAATAAGCCAACGGCAGCATCACGGCCATCAGGAAGATCAGCACGATATAACCCGTACGTTTGCGCTGCAGCTGTGCCGGCTCACCCATATACACCATGAAGTTAACCAAATCGCGGGCATAATCGTCGTATTCCTTGGTAATCACTTTGCCGTTGGGCAGTTGGCGGGTTTGCAGTCCGGTAGACTCCCAGTAGAGCTTGGGCACCAGATTGCCGTGAGAATCTTTCACCATCACAGGTTGGTCTTTTTCATCCAACTCAACTGCCTGCACCCCTTGCTGCTGCCACAAAGGATGCGGCATGCCGGCATTCGGCAGAACGGTATTGTTCCAGCCGGTCGGGCGGGTCGGATCTTTATAAAACCCGCGCATATAGGCATAGAGATAATCCGCACCGCGCGAACGGGCAATCAGAGAAAGGTCGGGCGGTACCGCACCAAACCATTTTTTTGCGTCTGCCGGATCAATGGCTGCGTGCATTACATCTCCCACCTTGTCGGTGGTGAACATCAGGTTGTTTTTGATTTCGTCTTCGGTCAGGCCGATATCCTGAAGGCGGTTGAAACGCATAGCCGAAGCCGAGTGGCATGACAAGCAGTAGTTGGTAAAAATCTGCGCACCGCGTTGCAGGCTTTCTTGGTTGCGCAAATCAATTTCAACCGGCTCATAGTTTCCGCCGCCTGCTGCGGCTGCCATACTCATCGGAGCTGCCAGCAATAAGGCAGCAAACCAGTTTTTCAATGTTTGTTTCATTTTCGCTGCCCTCATTAAATTAGAATTGCAAACAGGTATGCGCCTGCCACGGTGATGATGGTGTAAACGAAGAACATTACCTTCTGTTTGGTTGTGCTCATGGTTACACGGGCAGGCACTTCGCGGTCTTTATCCATTTTGGTATAGAACGGCATACCCAGGAAGAATGCAAAGTAGATGACAGACAGAATACGTGCCACGATGGTGCGTGTGTCGGTAGCCACCAAAGCACCCAAGATACCCAAGCCGATGAATGAGATGACAAACAGCACCAGCATAACTTTGAAAATCGGGCCGCGGTAGCGGACGGATTTTACCGGTGAGCGGTCAAGCCACGGCAGCAAAGCAATCAGCACTACGGCAGCACCCATGCCGATCACGCCCCAAACCTGCGTGCCGAAGAACGAAGGAATCGCGCGCAAAATAGCGTAGAAAGGCGTGAAATACCATACAGGGGCGATGTGCGCGGGCGTAACCAGCGGGTTGGCGGCATCAAAGTTCGGCGCTTCCAAGAAATAGCCGCCGCCTTCAGGAGCGAAGAACATAATGGCGCAGAATACAATCAGGAACACCACCACACCCAAAATGTCTTTCACCGTGTAGTATGGATGGAAAGGAATACCGTCGAGCGGAATACCGTTTTCATCTTTCAATTTTTTGATTTCCACACCATCAGGATTGTTGGAACCCACATCGTGCAGTGCAATCAGGTGGGCGGCAACCAAACCTACCAACACCAGCGGCACGGCAATCACGTGCAGGGCGAAAAAGCGGTTTAAGGTAACATCCGATACGTTGAAATCGCCGCGTATCCAAGTGGAAAGATCAGGGCCGATAACGGGAATCGCGGCAAACAGGTTAATAATCACCTGCGCGCCCCAAAACGACATCTGCCCCCACGGCAAGAGATAACCCATAAAGGCTTCGGCCATCAGTGCCAGAAAAATCAGCGAACCGAACACCCACACCAGTTCGCGCGGTTTTTTAAACGAACCGTAAATCAGGCCGCGGAACATATGCAGATACACCACCACGAAAAACATAGAAGCACCGGTGGAGTGCATATAGCGGATAATCCAGCCGCCCGAAACGTCGCGCATAATATACTCGACGGCGGTAAAGGCTGCCGGCAGGTTATACTCGTTGAGGTTGCCGTCGGGCTTGTAGTTCATGGTAAGAAAAATGCCGCTGACAATCTGGATTACCAGCACAAGCAGAGCCAGCGAGCCGAAGAAATACCAGAAATTGAAATTTTTCGGTGCGTAATATTCGGTCAGGTGGTCGCGCCACATATTGCCAAGAGTGGGAAAACGCTCGTCGACCCAGCCCCACAATACCTGCAGTTTGCTATTGGTTTGGTTTGCCATGATGAGTCCCTTTATTTATCTTCGCCCACCAGAATGGTGGTGTCGTCCAGGTATTTATAGGGCGGAATAATCAGGTTGGTCGGCGCCGGCACGCCTTTATATACGCGGCCCGCCAAGTCGAATTTGGAACCGTGGCACGGGCAGAAGAAACCGCCCTTCCAATCGGCACCCAAATCGGCAGGGGCGACGTCGGGACGGAAAGTCGGCGAGCAGCCCAAATGGGTGCAGATACCGATGGCCACGAAAATATCGGGCTTGATGGAACGCAACTCGTTTTGGGCATATTCAGGCTGCTGATCGACTTCCGATTTCGGATCGGCCACGGCGTTATTGAGCGTGGGCAGGTCTTTCTGCTGCTGTTCGGTGCGGTTCAGCACCCAAATCGGTTTGCCCTGCCATTCGGCGGTAACAAGCTGGCCTGCTTCGATTTTGCTGACATCCACTTCAATGGGCGCACCTGCGGCTTTGGCTTTTTCCGACGGAAAAAAACTTGCCAGAAACGGCACAGCAACACCTGCGGTTGCAGCACCGCCCGCTGCTGCTGTCGCCAGCGTAAGGAAGCGGCGGCGGCTTTGGTTGATTTCTTGATTTTCCATTATTCAGTCATCCTAATGATATGGGAATACCGAGCCATTAAGCTCTTTAATTCTACCTGATTTTATAGGGATACTTAAAGCATTATTTAAAATAAGGTAAAGTTTTACGGTATTTCTTGATTTTATGCGGGGTTTTGTTCGTCGAAAAATACCGTTTCAATATCAAACTCCTGTGCCAGCGCCGCCCCCAGCGCCTGTATGCCGTAACGCTCGGTGGCGTGGTGGCCCGCGCCGATAAACGCGATGCCAGTTTCATTGGCCAGGTGGTACTGCGCCTCGGATATTTCACCCGTGATATAGGCATCGGCACCTTCGTCTATGGCCGTCTGAAAAAAGCCCTGAGCCCCGCCGGTGCACCATACGATGCGTTTGATAACCCGGCCTTCCCCGCCCACGGCAACCGGTGTGCGGCCGAGGCGGTTTTGCAGGCCTGCGCACAGTTGCGCCAGCGTTTGCGGGGTTTTCAGACGGCCTGCGTTAAGCAGGTTTTGTTCGCCGAACTGATATTCGGTTGTCCAATCCATGCGGGCGGCCAGTCGGGCGTTGTTGCCTAAAACGGGATGAGCGTCCAGCGGCAGGTGGTAGCCGGCCATGTTGATGCCGTGGGCCAGCAGGGTAGCGATGCGGTCTTTTTTCCAACCGGTGATGGTAACCGGCTCGCTTTTCCAAAACAGGCCGTGGTGCACCAGCAGCATATCGGCGCCCTGCTCGACGGCGTAGGCGGCGGCGGCGCGGCTGGCGGTAACGGCGGTAACGATTTTGCGGATTTCTTCCCTGCCTTCGATTTGCAGGCCGTTGGGGGCATAATCTTTATATAAGTCGGCTTGCAGGGTTTGATTGCACCAATCAAGTATGGTTTGGCGTGCGCTCATGTTTTTTCCTTGCGTGAGAGGCATTATTGTGCAGGTTTTTTCAAACAGAACTTTGACGGTAAGCAAAGGCATGCGGAATTTCCGCAATTTCGACTACACGCCGCTACATCCTGCTGCCGGCCGGCAAACCTGCCGTCCGCCGGTTGGACGGGGAACAAATTATATACAAACCCGCACCGCTCCGTTAAAATTGCAGCCGTCTGAAAACCCCGTCATAAGGAAACCGCCATGACCCGCATGGTTCACTGCGTGAAACTGGGCAGAGAAGCCCCCGGCATGAAATTCGCCCCGCTGCCCAATGCCTTGGGCAAACGTATTTTCGAAAACGTGTCCCAAGAAGCTTGGGACGCTTGGACACGCCACCAAACCATGTTGATTAACGAAAACCGCCTCAGCCTTGCCGACCCGCGCGCGCGCGAATATTTGGCGCAGCAGATGGAAAACTATTTTTTCGGCGACGGTGCCGACCAAGTGCAGGGTTATGTGCCGCAGGAATAAATACCACATGAAAACAGGCCGTCTGAAAATGTTTTTCAGACGGCCTGCTTTTTGGCCACGGTTGTCAAAAAAAACAACTATCCTTTTTATTAAAAATGTTTCAACACACAGGACGACACATAAAGCGCCACCCTATGTGTTGCCCTGATTGGGAAGGGGTTGCACCCCTACCCGACAAACCCAAATTCTACTGCCATAAATGGCGGGGCCTCAACCGAAAAGGAAACTTGATAAATATTTAAACGATAAATCCAACTGCCTTTCCTGCCGCCGCATGATACGAACACAGGTGCCCGGCCTTTGCTGGCTGTAATCTGAAGTTATTGAACCGGCGTCAACTTTTTTCAGACGGCCTAAATTATAATTGCATCATTTCTTCTGATTGATTTTCTGTTATGTCTGTACGCAACTGGCTGGCCGCAGCCCGTTTACGCACCCTGCCGCTGGCCGCCGCTTCGGTATTGTGCGGCATACTCACCGCCGCACTGAAGCAGCGGCCCGATCCGACCGTATCGGTTCTGTGCCTGCTCACCGCCCTGTCGCTGCAAATTCTCAGCAATCTGGCCAACGATTACGGCGATGCCTGCAACGGAGCCGACACGTTGGCACGCAAAGGGCCTGCACGCATGGTCAGTTCCGGCCACATCAGCCCGGCGGCCATGGCGCGCGGAGTGAAGCTGACGGCGGCGGTTTCGTGCCTGCTCGGCATCACCCTGCTCTGCGCCGCCCTGCCCGCCGTTTCGGCCGCCGAACCGCAAAGCTGGCTGTTGTGGCTGCTGCTCGGTGCGGCTTCCGTGGCCGCCGCTTTTGCCTACACTGCCGGCAAAAAACCCTACGGCTATATCGGGCTGGGTGATTTGGCGGTGTTGGTGTTTTTCGGCTGGCTGGGCGTGCTGGGCACGGAATACCTGCACACAGGCCGTCTGAACGCCGCCTCGTGGCTGCCCGCTACGGCATTGGGTTTGTGGTGCGCAATGGTTTTGAATATCAACAATATGCGCGACATCGACTCCGACCGGCAGGCGGGCAAAACCACCGTTGCCGTGCGCCTGGGGCTGCCGCGTGCCAAAATCTACCATACCGTGCTGCTGCTGGCGGCGGCGGCGGCATGGGCGCTGTGGCTGCCGCTGCATTTTGTCGACAGCCTGTTTCTTTTATGCGCCGCATTGCTGGCGGTTTCGGCCATCCACTTGTATTTGCTGAAAAAAGCCCAATCTAGCGCCGAGTTGGACAAGCTCCTGCCGCAATGGAGCATCACGGTTTTGCTGTGGATATTGCTGTTATGGCTGAACGCGCCGCTTTAGACGCAACCTCGTTTGGCAGACAGCGCAGCCCGACAACAGCCATATGCTAACCGTTCGTAATAATTTCCGGCAAAAATCTTTGATTTGCTGTTAAAATCCGTTTTTTATCATTTTCACACCACAATAGGACAAACGCCATGCAAAACGACGTTTACGACTACACTCAAACCGCCGGCGCGGTGCAGAAAAATACCGTATTGCGCAAAACCTACGGCCTGCTCGGCATTTCATTCATTCCCTGCGCGATTGGTGCGTTTCTCGGCAGCCAGGCCGGCATCAACCTGTATGCCATGTTCGGCAACCGTTGGATCGCGTTCGGCGTGGTATTGGCCTTTTTCTACGGCATGTGTGCCTTAATCGAGAAAAACCGTTACAGCAACACCGGCGCGGCGTTGCTGATGGTGTTCACCTTCGGCATGGGCGTGCTGATCAGCCCGCTGCTGCAATACGGCTTCAGCTTCAGCAACGGTGCGCAAATCGTCGGCCTTGCCGCCGCCATGACCGCAGCCGTGTTCTTCACCATGGCCGCCGTGGCGCGCCGCACCAAAGCCGATATGAACAGCCTCGGCCGCTTCCTGCTGGTGGGCGCGGTGGTGCTGATGGTGGGCGTGGTGGTCAATATGTTCCTGCAAATGCCCGCATTTTCACTCGCCCTTTCGGCCGCTTTCGTGATTTTCAGCTCGCTGATGATTATGTGGCAGATCCGCACCGTTATCGACGGCGGCGAAACCAGCCACATCAGCGCCGCGTTAACCATCTTTATCTCTGTCTATAATATTTTCAGCAGCCTGCTGAACATTCTGCTCTCTTTGAGCGGAGAAGATTGATTTAACGCACAAACACCCGTAAAAAAGCCGTCTGAAACGCATTCAGACGGCCTTTTTCTTTGACATCCTCCCTGTCGGCCTTTATAGTGGATTCGCACATTTCCGCCGGCACGACAACAACGCCGCCGCCGGAAATTTAAATGAATGCGCTGCCTCTGCCTACCCGTATTACCCGCTAGCCTGATTTCTTTAAATATGACTGCCCAAACCCTGCGCCGCGCCGTTTATGCCGGCAGCTTCGATCCGCCGACCAACGGCCATTTGTGGATGATACGCGAAGCACAAGCCCTGTTCGACGAGTTAATCGTGTCCATCGGCGTTAACCCCGACAAAAAAAGCACCTACACCGTGGCGGAACGGCAAGCCATGCTTGAGGCCGTTTCCAGCGAATTTCCCAACGTGCGCATCACCTCGTTTGAAAACCAGTTTCTGGTCAACTATGCCCACAGCATCGGCGCCAAATTTATCGTTCGCGGCATACGCACGGCCTCCGATTATGAATATGAGCGGACCATACGCTATATCAATTCCGATCTGCATCCCGATATCGCCACGGTGTTTCTGATGCCGCCGCGCGAATTCGCCGAAGTTTCCTCCACCATGGTCAAAGGTATGGTCGGCCCCGACGGCTGGCGCGATATGATACGCCGCTATGTGCCCTTGGCGGTGTACGATAAAATCCTGCAAGACCACCAAAGTGCCTAACCCTTTCGGGATTCTCAGGCCGTCTGAAAACCTTTTCAGACGGCCTGAACATCACGCCCCAACTGTTTCCGCTTTTTGCACGCACTTGCCAAACGGCCTAAAACATCATAAGGTTATGCCAAAATACAAACAGATCGTTCAAACGGTAACTATAGAGAAAGAAAACAAAAAATGTCCCGACAACTCACCCGGCAATTAGGGCGGGAAGTAGCCGAAACCATGCTCGCCGGTTTCAACAGGCACTACCGCCTCTACCGCGAAGTAACCGCCCGTGCCAAAGAGTTTTTCGAGCAGAAAAACTGGCGCGGTATCCAAGACTTAGTGGCCGAACGTATTCAGATGTATGACCGGCGCGTGGAGGAAGCTGTCGACATCTTGAGCCACAGACACGCGGCCACCGCCCTAAGCGACGAAGTATGGGCTGCCGCCAAAACAGAATACATTGCCCTTCTGGTCAACCACAAACAGCCCGAGCTGGCGGAAACCTTCTTCAACTCGGTTTCCACCAAACTCTTGGCCAAAGAATATTTCAACAATCAGTTCATCTTTGTCAAACCCTCCACCAGCACCGAATATATCGATTCCGATCCGCCCACCTTCTGCTCGTTTTATCCCGAAACGCAAGGACTGCGCGGCTGTCTGCGCAGCATCCTGCACCATTTCGGCTGGAGCGTTCCCTTTGCCTGTATGGGCAGGGACATCGGCAACATCTTGCGTGCCGCCCGCCGGCATTTTCAGGCCGAATGGCCCCCGCAGGAAATGAACCTGCATGTGCGCGTGCTCCATTCGCCGTTTTACCGGAACAAAGCCGCCTATATTTTCGGGCAGATTATCAACGGTGCCGTGCGCCACCCCTTTGCCCTGGCTGTATTGCACGACGAAGAAACAGGCCGTCTGAAAGTGGACGCCGCCCTGTTTGAGGCCCGTCAGATTGCCGTGCTGTTTTCATTTGCCCGCGCTTATTTTTTAGCGGACATGCCCGTGCCCAGCGGCTATGTCCATTTTCTCCACGACATGCTGCCGATGCGCTCGCACGGCGATTTATACACCATGGTCGGCCTGCACAAACAGGGAAAAAACATCTGGTGGCGCGAGTTTGCCCAGCATCTCGAATACTCGCACGACAAATTTATTCTCGCACCCGGTGTGAAAGGGCTGGTGATGAGCGTCTTTACCCTGCCCTCTTTCCCTTATGTTTTTAAAGTCATCAAAGACAAATTCGGCCCCAATAAAGATTTCGACCAAGAATACGTGCGCCAAAAATACCTGCTGGTGAAAAAGCACGACCGCGTCGGACGCATGGCCGATACGCTTGAATTTTCCAATGTTGCCCTGCCCAAATCGCGCTGCGACGAAGAATTCCTCAACGAAATGCGCACGCTCGCCCCCAGCCAGCTGGAAGAAAACAACGAATGGGTGATTATCAAACACGTTTATGTGGAACACCGCCTCAAACCGCTCAACCTCTTTATGCAGAAAGCCAATCCTGCCGACAAAGCGGCCGCCGTTATCGACTACGGCTACGCGCTCAAAGAGCTGGCTTCCGCCAACATCTTCCCCGGCGACATGCTTTATAAAAACTTCGGCATGACCCGCTTCGGCCGCGTGATTTTCTATGATTACGACGAAATCGAATACATGACCGACTGCAACTTCCGTAAAATCCCACCCGCCCCCAACCCCGAATACGAAATGTCGGGCGAAGTTTGGTATCCCGTCAACAAAGGCGACGTTTTCCCCGAAGAATTCGGCCCGTTTCTTTTGGGTGAACCCGATGTGCGGCAGGTATTTCTGCAACACCACAAAGACCTGCTCACCCCCGAATTCTGGCAGGGTAAAAAAGAGCGGCTGCAACAAGGGCTGTATGACGATTTCTTTCCCTACCCGCAATCCGCCCGCTTCACTCCCGACCAAACCGCCGCCGGGCCTGCCGGCGATGCCGATGCCTGAACCTTAAACAAAAGCAATGCACACGGAAAAGGCCGCCTGAATTTTTTCAGACGGCCTTATATATTGCGCCCCATGTAAGGGGCATATCTTACAAACCTTAACGCCCCTT
>NZ_JAUMUI010000006.1 GCF_030530745.1 Neisseria sp.
ATCCGTTAGGGGGAATTTAGAGGAGTTTTGGGATTTTTGCAAAGGTCTCAGGCCGCTTGAAATGCCTTAAATCCCGTCATACCCGGGCTTGACCCGGGTATCTCTTTTTCTTTTGAAACAAACAGATGCTCGGGCTGGACCCGAGCATGACGATACTTGGGCGTTTCAGGCGGCCTCAATGAATTTTAAAAAAAAGCCTTGCACCGCATGTTTCACTGCATTCAAGCGGTAGTTTTCCCGCTTAAAAAATCGATAAAGCTGCGTACTTTCGCGCTTAAAAACGTGCGGTCTATATAGGCCGCATATAGTTTGGTGGTGAAAATATGGTAATCCGGCAGCAGCTGCACCAGCCTGCCCGAAGCCAGATCTTCGTCCACGCACCATGCGGGTTGGTAGCCGATGCCGGCACCTGCACGGATCAGGCTGCCTGTCATCAGCGTGCTGTTGGAGCGGGTAACAGGGTTCAAGGCCAGTTTGGTTCGCCTGCCGCTGCCCTTGTGGCGTATTTCGATGCCGCTCATATCTACATAAGAAGCCAGCACCGCCGGATGGTCGGCAAGCTCTTCAGGTGTTTTCGGCACGCCGTTGCGGCGCAGGTAATCGGGCGAGGCGAGCAGCAGAAATTCTATATCGGCCAGCGGTTTCACAATCAGCGAAGGATTGGGGGTATCGGATACGCGCAAGGCTAAGTCGTAACCTTCGGCAATCAGATCGGCATGGCGGTTGCTCAAATCAAGATGGAGCGACACATCCGGATAATGTGCGGCATATTCGGCCAGCCAACTGCTGAAACGGGGGTTGGCAAACCATTGCGGCATGGTGATGCGCAATATGCCCTGCGGTTTGCCGGTGCCGTTGGCGGCTTTGCGGGCGGCGGTTTCCAGCGTTTCGAGTGCATAGCAGCATTGGCGGAAATATTCTTCGCCCGTTTCGGTTAAGTGCAGGTTACGGCTGTTGCGGTGCAGCAGCTTGGCCTGTATGGTGTTTTCAAGATGGCTGATGTGTTTGCTGGCCATGGCGGTGGAAATGCCGAGCTGCCCGGCGGCACGGGTAAAGCTGCCGTTTTGCACCACTTGGCGGAATACTTTCAGGCTGAACAGGGTGTCCATGTTTTCTTATTAGTAAACGTTATTTCAATAAAAAGATTGTATATCAATTAATATTAAACAGCTATACTGCCGCCTTCTTTTAAAAACACACATTCAGGATTTGATTTATGCATAATTTATCACGCTTTCAGCCGGTGATCCTTTCGATTCTGCGCATAGTTGCAGCCTATATGTTTATGCTGCACGGCACGGCCAAACTGTTTGCCTTGCCGCATATGGAAATGTTTGACGGTTTGCAGATTATGTCGGTTTACGGTTTGGCCGGCATACTCGAAACATTCGGCGGCCTGCTGCTGTTGCTGGGTTTGTTTACGCGGCCTGTTGCATTTGTGCTTTCAGGCCAGATGGCGGCAGCTTATTTTATGGCCCATATTTCTCCCAACCCTTTTATACCGCTGGTTAACGGCGGCGAACTGGCTGCTTTATACAGCTTTTTGTTCCTTTATTTGGCGGCGGCAGGCGGGGGTGCTTGGGCTTTAGACCATACATTTAAAAAAGAAACCCGTTAATATTATTGAATCTGCATCATATATCTGTATTTATGAAAGGAAAAAACATGACTTATCAAAATATCCTGCAGGCAGCGGAAACACGCCGTTCGGTTTATGCCTTAAACAAAAACCTGCCGCTGCCTGCGGCGGAAGTGGCGGGCATCGTCGAGCACGCCGTTCTGCACACACCTTCTTCATTCAATTCGCAATCTACCCGCGTGGTGGTTCTGTTTGGTGCCGAACATGAAAAATTGTGGCAGTTTGCCGAAGATGCACTGCGCGCCATCGTTCCTGCCGATAAATTCGAACCCACCCGGGAAAAGCTTGAGATGTTTAAGGCTGCTGCCGGTTCGGTATTGTTTTTTGAAGATCAGCAAGTGGTAAAAAGCCTGCAGGCACAATTTCCTTCCTATGCCGACAATTTTCCCGTGTGGGCGGAACAGGCCGACGCCATGCACCAATATGCTGTGTGGACAACACTGGCTGCCGCCGGCATCGGTGCCAACCTGCAACACTACAACCCGCTGATTGATGCGGCTGTTTCCGAAGAGTGGGGCATTCCTGCTTCATGGACTTTACGTGCGCAAATGGTGTTTGGAGGTATTGAGGCTGCAGCAGGCGAAAAAACATTTGCACTGCTGGAAGGCCGTTTCAAAGTGTTTGGTGCATAACCTGCCGGATAAATGTTTGATTAGTGCCAGCCGGGCCGTCTGAAGTTTTCAGACGGCCTTTTGCTAATAATGTCAAATAATACAATTATTTGATTTTAAATAAAAAATAATTCGAAAATATCGATAATGACATTCGGCCTAATGGAAATCCGGGTTGGTAAAAATCGCTGAAAGCCTTGCACGGTAATACTTTCAGCGATTTGTACCAACCCAAATGCCTAGGGGCTGTCGACATTTAACCGACGAAGCGGTTTTTTGAGGCAAAAACCGCGTATGCAAGGCAAAAAGCGCAGCAAGGTTGAACACCTTGCGAGCATTTTTAACGCCGCAGACGGGGTGTTTTGGCCAAAATACCGCCGTTGCGTTGAATGTCGACAGACCCTATTAAAACCCATATTCAGGCCGATGTTTGATAGGCCGCTACGGGCTCTGTAAAGGCTGCTGCCCCGGTTAAGGCTGCCCCTTCACATCAATAATCCACACTTCCGATTGCGAACCCAGGCGCAGCGGCACGCCCCAGAAGCCGTAGCCGGAGGTAACGAAGAAATGGCCGTTGCCGATTTGTTCGTATCCGTAATGCAAGCGGTTGAGAAAGCGCACGATCAAATTGGCGGGGGCAACCTGGCCGTTGTGCACATGACCCGATACCTGCACGTCGATCGGCAGCTTGGCATGGGTTTCGATATCGGTGGGGCGGTGGTCGAGCAGCAAAACAGGCAGGGCGGTGTTTTGGTTTTTCAGCAGTTCGGCGGTGGAGGGGCGCTTGGTGTCCAAATCGTCGTTACGGCCCACCACCAGCAGGCGGTTGTCGATCACCGTGCTTTCATTGGCGAGCACGCGTATGCCTGCTTTGGTTACTTCTTCGTAGATTTCGCGTTCGTGGCCGAACAGGTCGTGGTTGCCCAATGTGGCATACACGCCCAGCGGCGCGCGCAGTTTTTCAAGGCGGGGGCGCATGTTTTCGGCACGGTAGGCGATAACGTTGTCATCCATCAAATCGCCGGGCAGCAGTATGATGTCGACTTTTTCGCGGTTCATGATGGCGGCCAGTTCGTCTAGGCGTTTGGCGCCGAACAGTATGCCCAGATGCATATCGCTGGCCATGCCGATGCGCAGCGGCTGTTCAAGTTTTTTGTTGATGCTGATTTCGGCATGGCGGATAACCGGTGTGTAGGCATTATGCAGCGCCACGCCGAACAGGCCGATCACGAACAGCGGCGCAAACAGCCGCAGGCTGCGCGACATCGGCTTTTGCGGCATAAAGCGGCGCAGCACGAGATAGAGCAGAAACGTGGCCAGCGCGGCATACATCACAAACAGCAAAACCACCATCCACAGCGCCGCCCAGCGGAAAACGGCATGCCCCAACTGCAGCAGCAGGCCGGCAATCAGCGAATTGGTTACCAGAAACGCCAGCCCCATCAGCCGGCGCCTGCCGCGCGCGCCGATAACAGGGGCGGACAGCCATTGCAGCGACCGCCCCAGGCCGAACGTGAAAAGCTGCATCAGCAGCAGCACGGCAATAAAAAACACAATGCGCATAAACTATCCCGTATCAATAATGGCGGCGGATTTTAACACGCCGTTTCAGCAGAAAAACGCACGCGAAAGTAAAGAAAAGCAACCGCCGCATTTGTTATAATCCATCATCAGATTTCAGACGGCCTCTATCATGATGAGGCCGTCTGAAAACACATTTATGAAAGGAACCCAACTATGAACCAGCCGCAAAGCGCCATTATTCCCGAAAGCAGCAAAGCCGCCGTTTTTATCGAAGCCGACATCGTGCCGGGCGGCCTCGGGCACATCAAAACCGCCTGCGCGCAGAGCCTTGAAGCCTTGGCCGGACTGCAACGGCAATATCCCGACGCCGTATTGGGTCTGACCATCGCTTTCGGCAGCGAAGCATGGGCGGCGTTCGGGCATACGGAAGAAGGCAGCGAAATCAAACCCTTCCGCGTGCTTGGCAACGGCCTCGCTCCCGCCACCCAGCACGATATTATGTTCCATATCCAATCGCTGCGCCCTGATGTCAATTTCACGCTGGCGATGGCGCTTTTGGAAATTTTCGGCGGCAGCATCAAAGTGGCCGACGAAACCCACGGTTTCCGCTGGATTGAAAACCGCGGCCTCGACGGCTTTGTGGACGGCACCGAAAACCCGCACGAAACCGACGACATCCGCCGTATCGGCACCATCGCCGCAGACAAGCCCGACGCGGGAGGCAGTTATGTGCTGCTGCAAAAATACCGCCACGATTTGAAAAAATGGAACCAGGTGCCGCTGGCCGAACAAGAAGCCGCCGTCGGCCGCACCAAACAGAGCGACGAAGAATTCGGCAAAGACGTGCGCCTGCCCGATTCGCACCTCGGGCGCGTCAACCTGAAAGAAAACGGCGTCGGCCTGAAAATCGTGCGCCGCAGCCTGCCTTACGGCACCGCATCGGGCGAACACGGCTTGATGTTTATCGCCTATTGCGGCACGCTGCACAACATCGAAGCCCAGCTTTTGAGCATGTTCGGCGAAACCGACGGCCAAACCGACCTGCTGCTCCAACACGTTACCGCCGCCGTGTCGGGCGCGTATTATTACGCCCCTCCGGTGGAAAGGTTGGCGCAGTTGTAACGGGGGCGGTTTGATGTTTCAGACGGCCTGAAACCTTTGTGAAATTCCTTTCCACATCTTAAAACCTCTGCGTCATGCCCGGGCTTTACCCGAACATCTTTTTGTTTCAAAAGAAATAACAGATACCCGGGTTAAGCCCGGGTATGACGAAACATAAATAAATTCAGGATTAAAACATATTTTTGCAAAGATCCCGGCCTGAAATCGGTTTGGCAAAAGTCGAGGCCGTCTGAAAATCGTTTCAGACGGCCTCAACAAACTTTGCAAAGGTTTCCCCGGTTTATCTCACACCTTTGGGCGTGTAGCGTCCGGCCATCGATTTATACACCATGTTTTCATATTTCAGTACTTCATAGCGCTGGTTGATCAGGTCTTGGGCAGACGAGTATTCGGTGTTGAGTGCCCCGAGCCAGTCTTTCAGCTCGTTTTTGCCGTATTGGTAGCGCATTTGGTAATAACGGCTGTTTTTTTGATCGAGTGCGTGTTTTTTACGAGTATTGTTCAGGTTTTCTTCAGCACGGGCGTATTTCTGGTAATTGCCGAACACTTCGTTTAAAGCGGAAACCAAGGTTTGCTCGAAATTCAAACCGGCATTTTCAAAATCGGCTTGGGCGTTTTTATTCTGCCATTTTAAAGTTTTCCAATTTAGGAAGGGCAGGTTGATTTGCACGGAACCGCCCAAAAAAGGCACATCAAATGCAGTTTTTGCCTTATCCGACGAACTGCTGAGTGTGGCACCCAGAGTAATACTCGGATACCAGCTGCGCTTTTGGGCATCCAAGCTTTTCAGAGAAGACTGCAGGCGGTATTCGGCGGCGCGCAGGTCGGGGCGGTTGGCCAGGGTGGCTACGGGCACGTTCAGGTCGACGCCTTTCGCATCGGGCAGGCGGAAGCTTGCAGGTTGGGCCGCCATGTTTTCGCCGGGTTTCAGGTTCAGCAGGTTGCGCAGGGTTTCTTCCAGCGTTTCGCGGCTGCCTTTAAGCTGGAGCAGGCTGCTTTGCGCCGCAAGCAGCGACTGCTGCGACTGGCGCGGTTCGGAAGAATCGGCTTTGCCGTATTTGTATTTGGCCGAGGCGATACGGTTAATGCTTTGGTATTGTTTGATTGACTTTTCGGTGAGGGCGACGGCTTCGTTTAAATAGGCGATATTGAAATAGGCGTCGGCCACGTTGTTGGCGAGCGTGAGGCGGGCGGCTTCCAAATCCTGCCGGGTGGCACGGTATTCCCATACCTGCGCATCTGCCTGAGCCTTGAGCTTCTTCCACAAATCTATCTCATAACTCAGGCCGAGCTGGCTGCTGAATGATTGGCTGCTGCCGCCGCTTTTCAGGTTTTTGGATTTGGACGCACCAAGCGAGCCGTTGAACCCGGGCACCAGCTCCGCCCCGACGATATTGGCCTGATACAGGGCTTTATTCACACTGACTGCCGCTTTTTTCAGATCGGCATTGTTGGCAAATGCCTGGCCGATCAGGCTGTTGAGGCGGCTGTCGCGGTAAATGCCCCACCATTCTGTGTTTAAGTCATAACGTTGTGCGGTTTCTTCGGCCGGAATCACGTTGCCGGTTGCTTCGAGCGTCAGCTCCGGGCGGGCGGAAGGGGTGCCGGCGCAGGCGCTCAGGGCGAGCAGCACGCCGATGCTTGCGGCCGTTTGGACAAACAGTTTGCGTTTCATTGTCGTTTCCTTTTTTTTCAGACGGCCTTTTAGTGCTGCAAAGGCCGTCTGAAAACAGATTAATCGTGTGCCAGTGCGTCGATGGGGTTCAGCTGCGAGGCGCGTTTGGCGGGCATAAAGCCGAACACCACGCCGATGGCGGTGGAGCAGGTTACGGCGGCCACGATGGAGAGGGTTGAAAAAGACATGGCGAAATCTTTGACAAAATAATTGAACACCACGCTGATTCCGAAAGAAAACAGCACGCCTGCCAAACCGCCGATCAGGCAGATCAGCACGGCTTCTATCAGAAACTGCTGCAGGATATTGCTCTGCCGCGCCCCGATGGCCATGCGGATACCGATTTCTTTCGTGCGTTCGGTAACCGAAACCAGCATGATGTTCATCACGCCGATGCCGCCCACCACCAGCGAAATCAGGGCGATGCACGAAATCAGCAGCGTCATGGTGCCGGTTGCGCTTTCAACGGTTTGTTTGATGCTGTCGCTGTTTTGCATAAAAAAGTCTTTTACGCCGTGGCGCGAGAGCAGAAGCTCGTCCAAGCTGTTTTCGGCAGCCTGCGAATTGACGTTGTCTTTGATTTTTACCGTAATCGAATTAATGTGCCGCTGGCCGCTTATCTGGTTGATAACAGTGGTGTAGGGCGCCCATATCTGCAGGTTTTCGCTGCTGCCGAAACCGCTGTTGTCTTTTTCGGTGATGCCGATAACCTTCAGCGGGCGTTTTTTAAACAAAATGGTTTTGCCGATGGGGTTGGTGCCGTCTGAAAAAAACTTGTCTTTGGTGTTTTGGTCGATAACCGCCACCTGCGCATTGTTTTTCACGTCGTCATCGTTATACAGGCGGCCTTCGGCGATCTTGATGCCGCGCACGTCGAAATACTGTTCGCCCGCTCCGTAAAGCTGGGCGGTGGCGTCAATATTGCGGTAGGTGGCTGTGCCGCTTGATGAAACCATCGGCGTTACGCTGTCTACATAACCCTGTTTGGCAATCGCCTCGGCATCGCTGATGGTCAGTGTGCGTATCCTGCCCGAGCGGCGGTCGCCGAAGCCGCGCCCCGGATGTACGCTGATGGTGTTGGTGCCGATGGCGCTGATGTCGGCCAGGATTTTTTCCTGCGATCCGCGCCCCAAGGCAACCACCGACACCACCGAGGCAATGCCGATAATGATGCCGAGCATGGTCAGCAGCGAGCGCATTTTATGTGCCGTAATCGCCTGCACCGACATGCGGAACGACTCCATAAACTGGTCTTTGAAAAACAGCCACGAGGTGTTTTCTTTGATGCTCTCCACGCTGCTGGGGGCGATTTCGGTGTTTTTGCTGGTGTCGGCAATGATTTCGCCGTCGCGGATTTCAATTACGCGGTTGGCATTGGCGGCAATGCCCGGATCGTGCGTTACCAAAATAATGGTATGACCCTGTTTGTGCAGGCCGTGAATGATTTCCATCACGTTTTCGCCCGATTGGGTATCCAGTGCGCCGGTGGGTTCGTCGGCCAAAATGATTTCCCCGCCGTTCATCAGCGCACGGGCGATACTCACACGCTGCTGCTGGCCGCCTGAAAGTTCGCTGGGTTTGTTGTCTTCTTTGGTTTCCAAACCCAAATCATGCAAGAGGCTGTCGGCACGCCTGTTACGTTCTGCATGTTCCATGCCCGCATACACCGAGGGCAGAGCCACATTGTCGCGGGCGTTGAGCGCGCTGATTAGATTGTAGCGCTGGAAAATAAAGCCGAAGCGCTTGCGGCGCAGGCCTGCCAGTTCGTCGGCGGCCATTTTCGCCGTTTCCACCCCGTCTATTTTGTAAGACCCGGAAGTGGCGGTGTCCAAGCAGCCGAGAATATTCATCAGTGTGGATTTTCCCGAACCGGATTGGCCGATAATCGCCACGAAGTCGCCTTTTTCTATGGTGAGGCTGACATCTTTCAAAACGTGCACGCGGTTGTCGCCGCTGCCGAAATAACGGTTGATGTTTTTACATTCGATCAAACTCATTGCCGGCCTCCCGTTACATCGGCCCCATCGGGCCTCCGCCGCGGCGGCCGTTATTTTTTGCATCGGCGGCGGTGGCTTCGGAAATAATCACGTTTTCGCCTTCTTTCACACCCGAAATAATCTGGGTGTTGGTGCCGTCGCTCAAACCGGTTTTTACTTCGCGTTCCTGCACTTGGTTTTTCGCTCCCAGGATGCGCACAACTTTCTTGCCGTTTTTGGTTTTAACGGCCAGGTTCGGCACGCTCAGCACATTATCCGCTTTATTAATGACGATGGTGTTTTCGGTGGTCATGCCGATATGCAGCGAGCCGTCTTCGTTCGGAACCAGTGAACGGGCATAGTAGTAGACTGCCGTATCGGTTGTGTCGGTGCTGGTCGTATAAGAACCTTTCGACATCGTGGTCAGCCCCGGATCGACTGTGTCGATAACGGCGCTGCGGGGGGTGTCGGGCTGTGAAAGAATCGTGAACGTCAGATTCTGGCCGGCTTTAACCTTGCCCGCATCACCTTCTGCAATCTGCATTTTATTCAGCATTTTGCTTAAATCAGCCAATTGGATAACAGTGGGAATACTCTGCACGGCGGTAACCGTTTGGCCTTCTTCCACCGGAATGGACACTACGGTGCCGTCCATGGTGGCTACGATGCGCGTATAGCCCAAATCCGTTTCGGCGGTATTGATTGAAATCTGGGTTTGTTTGATTGAAGACTTTAATTCGGCCACAGAGGCTTTTGCCGAAGCCAAAGCGTCTTCCGCGTCTTCAAGTTCCTGCCTCGAAGTGGCATCTTCCGCCCACAGCGCTTTTTCGCGCTTATATTTCTTTTCGGCGGTGCGCTGTTTGATTTCGGCGGAAACCAGCTGGGCTTTATAGGTTTCCAGCCTGGCCTTGTTGGTATTGAGTGTATTGATTTGCGTAGTCGAATCGATTTCGGCGATCAAATCGCCTTTTTTCACCTGCTGGCCGATTTTTACATGCAGTTTTTTAATCTGCCCTGTAGCCTGCGAACCCACGGTAACCAATTGTGCCGCCGAAATTTCTCCTGTTGCACTCACGGTTTGGCGGATGTTGATGCGGCTTACCGGCTGGGTAAGGTAGTTCACCTCGTTTTTAGGTTTGAAATAAGTCCATGCCGCAAAGCCCAATGCTGCTGCAGCAGCCAAACCTGCAATCCATTTAATCGCTTTTGCCATAATGTTCCAATATTTAAGATTATCAGTTACGGATATTTTTGAAAAACAAGCCAACAAACGGGCGAGAGTTTACTGCAAAAGAAGTGGGCCGCCAAGCGTAAAGCATAAAAAAATAAATATTAACTAATTGTTATTAAATGTATTTTTTTATTGCTTTTACACTGGCGGGGAGAAATTTTTACAAATTTTCCCGCTTGCCGTGCTTATCCGTAAACATAAAATACAACAGTTTCTTAATTAAATTGTTCCGCTTGGTATATTTACGATACCAAATATCGCATTTGCGCGCTAAAAAAATGAAATCAATTTATACTTTGCAATCTTAAGCATCTGGTTTAGTATATTTATACTATACATGTTCGGCTTAGAAAGGTGCATGAGGCATACCCGCTTCTTTAATAAACAAACCGACGACTCACTTATCCGATACAGACACAACATGAAAACGCAACAACAAGGCTTTACCCTCATCGAACTGATGATTGCGGTGCTTATCTTGGCCATTCTGGCCACCATCGCCTATCCATCTTACGAAACCTATGTCCGCCAAACACGCCTGGAAAGCGTGCGTGCCGATTTGATGATCAATGCTCAGATGATGGAGCGTTATTATGCGCAGAACCGCCGTTTCCCTCCTAGTCAAGCCGATGCATCAGATGTACAAGAATCTTTAAAGCAGAATGAGTATTTTGATATCAGCTACCAAGCAAGCGGCGAAAACAACTATATCTTGACTGCAAAGCACAACGATAAAAACCCCAATGAAAACCGCTATATGAAGATAGACGGTAACGGGGTGGTTACTTTATGCAAAGAAAATGCATCGGCAAACGAAGAATGCTATATGTATAAATAATCATACAACAAGCTAAAAACACACGTTTTTTTCTTTACAACCGAACCGGGTGTGCGCATACTTTCCCGCAAACCGAAAATAAAGGGGAAAACCATGCAGAATGCCTGCCGACAAGGATTCACATTGCTTGAACTGCTCGCTGTTATAGCCATATCGGCTGTTTTGGCCGTGATTGCGGTTCCCGCTTATCAAAAATATGTCCGCGACACCCGTTTGAACCATGCCCGCACGGTGCTGCTGCAAAACGCCCATTTTATGGAGCGCTTTTATCAGCAGCACCGTTCGTTTAAGCAAACCTCCACCACATGGCCGGTTTTGCCGCATACCGAAACAGAACATTTCTGTATCCGCCCGCAAGGAAACGCCCGCGGCGCGCGCGACGGCAAATTCACCTTGAAAGCCGTTGCATTCGATAAAAACGGCGAAGCCCGCGTTGTCAAAATCAACGAATCGCTCACTGCCGTGGTATGTGAAAGCAGCGCCAGTACCTGTGAGGACAAAGGTGGTTTTTTTGCCGGCGGCAGCAGGGTGGATAAAAAGTGCAGGGTATTCCAATAAAAATTCAAAACAGGCCGTCTGAAATTTCAGACGGCCTGTTTCATAGCTAAGCCATTTATTTAGAGACCTTTGCAACCCCCCCCCCGGATGCGGCGCATTTCTGCGTTGTGCGCTGCCCGCCCGCTTAGCTTTGTACTTGATATGCCTGCGCCCGCTGCACTGCTACGCCTTGAACTGCATCCACATCCGGAGGTTTTGCAAAGGTCTCATTTAGTAACCGTTCCGTCATGCTAGGGGCTGTTGACAATTGGCCGGCGAGGCGGTTTTTTGAGGCAAAAACCGCGTATGCCAGGCAAAAAGCGCAGCAAGGTTGAACACCTTGCGAGCATTTTAGCTTCGCAAGTCCGCTACGCTACCTAACGCCGCAGACGGGGATTTTTGACCAAAAATACCGCCGTTGCGCTAATTGTCAACAGACCCTAGGGCTTGATCCGAGTATGACATGTTCTTTTTATTTGCTTTAGGTTAAACAACCGGCACCTTCCTGTTTCAGACGGCCTTATGCCGGGAACTTATTTGTATCCGGATAGTCTAGCGGGCGCAATTATCATAAATGAAAAAGGATCTCAAATATGACTAAATTATGCGCTTCTCCAACCAACCGCAAAGTGATTCTTTGGACCACCCTGATCGGCGGCTTTTTCAGCTCGCTGGTGAAATGGGGGTCTGAAGTGAACATGCCGCCGCGCATGCCCGGCGAAATTTCGCCGCCCGGTGCAAATATTGATGCATGGCTGGGTTGGCTCGGTTTCAACCAGCACTCGCTGGATTATGTGTATCAAGGCAACAGCGTGTTGGGCGCGGTAACGCTTTACCACTGGCTGTTCAGCTTTGTGTTTGCCTTTGTTTATGTGTGGGGTTCGGTGTATTGGCCGAAAATCCGCCTGTGGTACGGCGCGTTTTACGGTATTCTGATTACCGTGGTGATGCACGGGCTGCTGATTCCGATGTTCGGTTTCCGCAACCCGGCCTATGCCGACGGCGCGGTAGGCTGGATGTGGAACCTCAATGCGGCGGAACACATCAGCGAGTTTCTCGGCCACATTTATTGGTCGGTGTCCATTGAAGTGTGCATGATTGCTGTGCTGGCTTATTATGCGCGGCCGATTAAGGGCGACTGGGCAGAGCATTGAAGGGCACCTGTTAAGTGCCGATAAAAAAGCAGGATTTTGTCCTGCTTTTTTATATTGGTTTATTAATAACAAGCGGTTAAATTTAAGCCTGTTCAAGCCTTTACGGTTTGCCCACAAAAGTTGTGGATAACTGTGTGGAAAGTTTGTGAAACCAGCGTGTTTTTCCCGAAAAATCGGGCTTCGGCAACGGTTGCACAAAAATTAAGCCATAATAAAAACATTATATTTATCAATATATTATAATAAAATTTAAGTTGTCAAGCTTGTCGGTAGAAACGGTCGTTTCCGTCGATGCGGCCGATGTGGATAAAGAAATCCGACAGGTTAACAAAACGGATAAAGTCAGTAAATCTTCATCTGACAAAGGCTTGCAGTATTTTTAACGGCACCGGCAGGCAAAGCATTTTTCTGCCCGCTGTGATAAAGCAGCCGCCCCCCCCCCCCTTTAAGCCGCAAAGCGCAGAGGTTAAAATGCAGGCTGCACACACAAAGGATTTCCGCCATGCAAACCCGCTTACCGTTTTTCAGCCTGATCCGCGTTACCGGCGACGACCGCGCCGCCTTTCTGCACGGTCAGCTTTCCAACGATATCAACAACCTGCAACCCGGAGCAGCCTGTTACGCCACCTATAACACCCCCAAAGGCCGCGTGATTGCCAATATGCTGGTGCTCAACCGTGGCGGCGATTTGCTGCTGGTGCTGGCCGCTGATTTGGCCGAAACCGTAACCAAACGCCTGCGTATGTTTGTTTTGCGCGCCAAAGCCGTGTTCGAGCCGCTGCCGGATTTTGCCGCCGCCTGCGAACTGCCGCCGCAAACCCCGCCGCAACCCGCCGAAAGTCCTTCCCTTCCATTTTCCGCAGAAGAAAACAACGGCGTGTGGACTATTATGCTGCCCCATCAAGGCCGTCTGAAAATCGGCGTGGCGGCAGATCTGCCCACATATGACGCCGCTGCTGAAAACGCCTGGAACCTGCACGAAATCGAAAGCGGTTATCCGTGGATCAGCGCCGCCACCAGCGAAAGCTGCGTCGCCCAAATGCTCAACCAGCACACCATCGGCGGCGTGCATTTCAAAAAAGGCTGCTACCCCGGACAGGAAATCATCGCCCGCGCCCAATACAGAGGCCAGGTCAAACGCGGTTTGGCCGTACTCGAAAGCCCCTCGCTCGAAGCCGCCGGCACGGCGGTGCACAGCGGCGGCGAAGAAGCCGGCATCATCATCAACAGTGCTTTAACCGGCAGCGGCAGCACCAATCTGGCCGTGATTAAATTTTCTGCCGCAGCAACCCCTTTGACCGATGCCGACGGCAACGCGCTGAAAACCGGCAAAGTATTTTTTAAAACCGGTAACGAATAAGGCTGGGCCTTTGCAAGCCGCCCGGGCCGTCTGAAAACCCGCAACCCGTTCCCCACCATGTTTCAAATGAGAATACGCACCGACAGTGCCCGCTGGACGCGCCTGATGCTGAACTTCTGGCCGCCGCTTTTTTTCAGCGGCATCCGCATCACCGAGCTTTCCGACGATTTCCGCTATATGAAGGCCACTCTGAAAGACTGGCCGGGCACCCGCAACGTACACGGCGCGCAGTTCGGCGGCAGCCTGTTCGCCCTAACCGACGCATCCTACTCGGCCATGCTCAACGGCATGATAGGCAAACGGTATTATGTGTGGGACAAATCCGCCCATATCGACTTTATCAAACCCGGCCGCGGCGCCGTGTTCATCGAATGCCGTATCACCGACGAAATGCTGCACGATATTTACGAGAACACCAAAAACGGCGAAAAATACCTGCCCGAAATCCCCGTGCGCGTGTTCGACAAAAACGGCGAAACCGTTGCCGTCGCCAAACGCACGCTTTATATCCGTTTGAAGCCCACGTTCAGGCCGAAAAAAGAAGCTGCCTGATCAGTTAAAACGACAGCATCGATACCGATATTTAAAATATTTTAAACTGCACTTTTTATCCGTTTTGAAATATGAACCGTTTACTGACACCGTTGCCGGTATGGCTGATATTGGCCGATATGGCATACACTTTTGCCGTCGGCATCCTGCAGAGTTTCAATCTGATTCAAACCCGTTTGCCGAAAGGCGGGCTGCCCGTTTCTCCCGATATTGCTTTCAGCGGCTTCCAGGTGGCGGTAAACGGCGGTATGGCGGTGATTATCGGCTTTGGTTTGTGGACTTTGCTGAAACTCAACCGCAGTGTGATGCAGCGGCAGATTCTGCCTATCGGCGTTTTCCGCACACTCGGCCTGGTGGCCGTGCTCGCTTTCAGCATACCGTCCCTTTGGCAGTGGGCGTGGGCTTTAATCAAGTTGGCAGGCGGCAGTGAAACCGTCGCTTCCGACTCCCCCCGATACCTGGTTATTGCCGTCTGCCAGCCCCTCGTTGCCTGCCTGTGCCTGTACCGTCTGACCGGTTGGTACCGGCTGCATAAACATGCTGTCCCGGAAGCACTTCACGAATGAGTATGGCGGAAAGGCCCGACTGTGCTGCGGCACCTGCCTGTTTTTCTGTGCTGTTTGCGGCAGGCCGTTCTGTATAACGGGGCTTCGGTTGTACGTTTCAACTGACTGAAAGGCGGGCCGGGTTGCGGATATATTCTGAAAGTCTGAGGTTATTCTTGTTCTTCATCATCGTTCCAGCTGTTTTTTAAAGCGGTTTGAATGATGTCCGTATCAAAACCCCGATAGGCGAGAAAGCGCGCCTGCTTTTGTTTTTCTTTCAAATCGGCGGCGGGGGCTTTGAACTTTTTGCGCAGCACGGCCACGGCGGTTTGCAGTTCGCTGTCGCGGTCGGGCAGGAAACTGCGCGCGGTGTCTTCGCTCACGCCTTTGGCCTGCAAAGCCTGTTGCAGGCGCAGGCGGCCGTGTTGGCGGCTTTTGCTGTGCACGTAGGTTTCGGCGAAACGCTCGTCGGACTGCCAGCGGCGTTCGGCCAGTTCGTTTAAAAGCAGCTCGAGTTCTTCTTCGCTTTCGGCGTGCGGGGTGAGCTTGCGTTTGAGTTCGGCGCGGCTGGTTTCTTGGCGGGAAAGAATGTCGAGGGCGCGGGCGCGCAGGGATTTTTGCGGTTTCATTGCGGGCTGGAAAAGGGTTTTTCAGGAATGTTTGAGGCCGTCTGAAAAGGATTTCAGACGGCCTCAACGTTATTCGTCCTGCACTTTTTGCGGTTGCAGGTTTTCGTAGATTTCGGGCAGCGAGCCGATCAGCCAGTCGGGTTTGGTGGCAGGCTCTTGCGAGAGCAGGGTCATGTCGCCGTAGCCGAAGGTTACGCCCACGCTCAGGCAGCCCGCGGCTTTGGCGGCGAGGATGTCGTTGGCGGAGTCGCCCACCATCAGCATATCGGCGGGGGCGATGCCGAGCACTTCGGCGGCGTGCAGCAGCGGCAGCGGGCTGGGTTTTTTCTCGGGCAGGCTGTCGCCGCCGAGTATCAGGCTGAAATAGTCGGCCAAGTGCAGCTGTTTGAGCAGCTCGGCGGCCAGCACTTCGTTTTTGTTGGTAATCACCACCAGCGGAATGCCCAGCGATTTGAGCAGGCCCAAGCCGGCTTCGGTTTCGGGATAGGGGTGGGTGAACACGCTCAGGTGTTCGCGGTAGTAGCGGATGAAAAAGGTAAACGCCTGCTCCCAGCGGTTTTGGTCTACTTGGCCGTCGCGGCTGTCGGTGAGCACGCGGTGGACGAGGTTGGCCAGCCCGTCGCCGACGTAGCTTTCCACGGTGTGTTCGGGCAGCGGCGGCAACCCCATGTGTTCGCGGGTGGCGTTGGCGGCGGCGGCGAGGTCTTGCACGGAATCGCAGAGCGTGCCGTCCAAATCAAAGGCAACGGCTTGAACGTGTTCGATGGCGGGTGCGGTCATGGCGGTTTGCGGTGAAGTGGAAAAGGGAATGGAATTGTAGCACAGGGCGGGTAGGGCGGAACGGCTGCGGGCGGGGTTGTTTTTGAAAGGCGGCAGGCCGTCTGAAAATGATTTTCAGACGGCCTGCATGGGTTTGCAGAATCTCTGGTTTTATGTGGAAAACACAGCAGTCATACCCGGGTCAAGTCCGGGTATGACGGCAAATAAATATGATAAAAATACAATAAATCAGGGACAAGCGTTTATTCGATATTCTGCACCTGTTCGCGCATCTGCTCGATAAGCACTTTCAATTCCACCGATGCCTGCGTGCATTCGGCGGCGATGGCCTTGCTGCCCAGCGTGTTGGCTTCGCGGTTGAGTTCCTGCATCAGAAAATCCAAACGTTTGCCCACGCTGCCTTTGGCGGTGGTAACGATGCGGCGCACTTCGCCGATGTGGGTGCGCAGGCGGCTGAATTCTTCGTCGACGTCGGACTTCTGCATAAACAGGGTGAATTCCTGTTGCAGGCGGTCGTTGTCGATGGTTGCCACCGCCTCTTTCAGACGGCCCCTCACTTTTTCCATATGCGCTTCGAGCAGGCCGGGGAAAATGCCGCTTAAGTTGTTGATGATGTTTTCCATTTCGTCTAAGCGGCCCAGCAGGTGCTGCGCCAGTTTTCCGCCTTCGCGCGCCCGGGCGGCGGCAAAATCGGTTAAGGCTTGGTTTAACAGTTGCTGCACGGTTTGGGCGAAGGCTTCTTCGTCTTCGTTTTGGCTGGCGAGCACGCCAGGAAACTTCAAAATATCGGCCACGGTGAGCTTGCCCAAGCCTTCGTGTTTTTTGCGCCATTTTTTGTTGATCTCGGCCAGTTGCGCCACCAAATCCTGATTCACGCTCAGGCTTTGCGCGCCTGATGCGATGTCTTGAATCTGGATGCGGCACTCGAGCTTGCCCCGGGCGGCGCACTTGGCGATGCTTTCGCGCAGGCTGCTTTCGAGATGGCGCAAATCGTCTGGCATACGGAACTGCACGTCGAGATAGCGGTGGTTGACGGCGCGCACTTCCAAGTTGATGCGTTTGGCGCCGCATTCGCCTGCGGCGTTGGCAAAGCCGGTCATGCTGTGGATGGTCATGGTGTTTTACTCCGTGTGGTGTTTGCGGGTGAAATCGGCCGAAATATACCATATCTGCGCATGTTATAATCCGCGCGTATCGAATTTGAGGAATAAAACCGATGACTGCCTACACCCGCACTTCGCGCGCTGCCGACGCTTTGCGCGAAATCCGCATCACCCCCGGTTTTCTGCCCCATGCCGACGGCTCGGTGTTAATTGAATGCGGCAACACCAAAGTAATCTGCACTGCATCGGTTGACGAAAACGTGCCGCCGTTTCTGCGCGGTAAAGGGCAGGGCTGGGTAACGGCGGAATACGGCATGCTGCCCGCATCCACCGCTTCGCGTATGCGCCGCGAGGCTGCGGCGGGCAAACAGAGCGGGCGCACGCAGGAAATCCAGCGCCTGATCGGCCGCTCGCTGCGTGCGGTGGTGGATTTGGAAAGCTTGGGCGAGCGGCAGATTTTAATCGACTGCGACGTTATCCAAGCCGACGGCGGCACGCGCACCGCCGGCATCACGGGCGCATTTGTGGCTTTGCAGATGGCGGTGGATAAATTATTGGCGGCGGGTATGCTGCTGCACAACCCCGTGCGCGAAGCCGTGGCGGCGGTGTCGGCCGGCGTGGTCGGCGGCGTGCCGCTGCTGGATTTGGACTACCCCGAAGATTCCGGCTGCGAGAGCGATGTCAATATGGTGATGACCGCCTCGGGCAAAATCATCGAAATACAGGGCACGGCGGAAGGTGCGCCGTTCAGTGTGGCGGAACTGGGCGAGTTGATCAGATTGGGGCAGAAAGGCGTGGCCGAGCTGGTGCGGTACCAGCAGCAGGCTTTAGCGTCGATTACAGCCGTTTCCAACCGATAAGGCCGTCTGAAAAAGCGCAGGCCGTGTTTTTAGACGGCCAAAGGTTCCGGCTTTCACACCCAAACAAAATTGATTATGAGCAAACACATCCTACTCGGCATCAGCGGCGGCATTGCCGCCTATAAATCCTGCGAACTCGTGCGCCTCTTGAAAAAGCAGGGCCACAGCGTAACCGTGGCGATGAGCCGCGCCGCCACCGAATTCGTTTCGCCGCTCACCTTTCAAGCCTTAAGCGGCAACCCCGTGCTGGCCGAAACACACAGCGGCGGGACCGGTGGCAACGGTATGGCGCACATCAACCTCACCCGCGAAGCCAATGTGTTTCTGATTGCCCCCGCAAGTGCCAATACCATCGCCAAAATCGCGTACGGCATCGCCGACAACCTGCTCACTAATCTGGCCGCCGCGCGCAAATGCCCGCTGGCCGTGGCACCCGCAATGAATGTGGAAATGTGGTTCAACCCCGCCAACCAACGCAATATCGCACAGCTGCTTGCAGACGGCATCACCGTGTTCCAGCCCGCCGAAGGCGAGCAGGCCTGCGGCGAAACCGGCGTAGGCCGTATGCCCGAAGCCGCCGAGCTGGCCGACCTGCTGCCCGATATGTGGGCCGGCAAATTATTGCAGGGCAAAAAAGTGCTGATAACGGCAGGCGCAACGTTTGAAGCCATCGACCCCGTGCGCGGCATCACCAATATTTCCAGCGGCCGAATGGGCATGGCGCTCGCCCGATCCTGCCGCGCCGCCGGAGCGGAAGTGTCGCTGGTTTACGGCCAGATTCAAACAGGCATACCCGCCGGTTTGGCTCACACCGAGCAGGCCGTGAGCGCCGAAGCCATGTACCGCGCGGTGATGAACCGCATCGGCGGGCAAGACGTTTTCATTTCGGTGGCCGCCGTGGCCGACTACAAAGTGAAAAACAGCAGCGCGCAAAAGCTGAAGAAAAACCCCGCCGGCGCACCGCCCGTTATCGAACTGGCCGAAAACCCCGACATTCTCGCCGCCGTGGCCAAACTGGCCGATGCGCCTTTTTGCGTAGGCTTTGCCGCCGAAAGTGAAAACGTGCTCGAATACGCCCGCGCCAAGCGCCTGAAGAAAGGCATTCCCATGCTGGTAGCCAATGACGTGGCCGCCGCGATGGGCAAAGCCGTCAACCGCATCACCATTATCGACGGATACGGTGAAACCGCGTTTCCCGAAACCGACAAAAACCGGGCCGCCACTGAGATTGTGAAACACTTGGCACAGCGGCTTTAGGTTGGCAAAAGGCCGTCTGAAAACGGTATTTTATCGGCTGTGTTTTGATACCCGTCAATCCACTATCAAAACACAGCCTTTTTATATGTCCGGAGGGTTTTTACGATACTTATATCATTAAAAACCCTTAACCGGATTTAAATCGGAAAGCGGCTTCTTAAAAAAATGAAAATTCAAGAAACTTCTTAAAAACGAGGTTGTCGGAAAAGAACCATGTGAAGTTTATGTGGTTATTTATCAATCTGTTTTATAAAGGAGTGTGATTATGCAAACTTTGGCAACACATGAGCTGCAGTATGTTTCCGGAGCAAGTCAGCCTGGCTGGGGTGTGACAATCGGCAGTATAGTAGGGGGATTTACCCGTTCTCCGTGGGGTGTTGCGGCCGGAGCGGCCATCGGGCATGGAATTGAAACAACTGATTGGGATGCTGTGGCTCGAAATCGTATTAATTCGGTAGCCAAGGATATTAAAAACGGTAATATTCCTGCCGATTAACCTTGAGAATCAAGTGCCATGAAACTGACGGCTTTCATCATAACGGGCGCTTTGGCGGGTATGTCTGTATATTTCGTCATAAACAGGCTGACCGACTGGCCTGATCCTGTTTATGTCGCCCTATGCATTTCTTTGGCATTTGCAGGGTCTTATATTGCCCGGAAAATATATTTTTCTTCAAGAAAAAAATGTTGATTCCGGTTGTTTTTACCCAGGCCGTCTGAATGCGTTCAGACGGCTTTGGGGCTGCCGACAATTGACCCCAAACCCCCAAGATTACAGCCGCGTAACGCTCAACACGCCTTTTACCTCGGCCAGGCTGGCCAGCACGCGCGGCAGGTCGCCTACTTGGCGCACTTCCAGCGTGAAACGCATACTCGCTTCCAAATCGCGGCTTTGGGTTTGCACGGCGGTAACGTTGAGTTTGTGGCGGGCGAGTGTGTCGGAAACGTCGCGCAGCAGGCCGCTGCGGTCTTGGGCGCGGATTTCCACGTCCACGGCGAAAACCTGCCCTTCCTGCGCCTGCGCCCAAGCGGCGGTGAGCACTTTGTCGGGCGACTGTTCGGCCAGATGCTTGAATGAAGGGCAGTTGCTGCGGTGCACCGAAATGCCCCGTTCGCGGGTAACGAAGCCGACGATGTTATCGGGCGGGGCGGGCTTGCAGCATTTGGCCAGCGTGGTCATCAGGCCGTCTTCGCCGTCGATCAGCACGCCGTTTTTGCCGCCTTTTTTGATTTTAGACTGTTTGACGATAGTGGTTTCGTTTAGCGGCGGCGGGGGCGGCTCGACCAGTGTGCCACAGGCTTTCTGAATGGCGCGCGGCGACACTTCGCCTTGGCCGACGGCGGTGTAGAGGTCGTCGGTTTTATTAAAGCCAAGTTTTTCGGCCAAGTCTTGCAGATTGGGTTTGGGTGATACTTTAACCAGTTGTTTTTCAAGCTGGTTGCGGCCGTTTTCGCGCACGGTGTCGGCATTTTGCTGGCGGATGAAGGCGCGGATTTTGCTGATGGCCCTGTTGGATTTCACCCAGCCTTCGTGAAGCCAGTTTACCGAAGGCGAGCCTTCTTTGGCGGTGATGATTTCTACGCGCTGGCCGTTTTCGAGCGGGGTGGAAAGCGGCACGATCTGGCCGTCGACTTTGGCGCCGCGGCAGCGGTCGCCGACACTGCTGTGCAGGGCGTAGGCGAAGTCGATGGGGGTGGAGCCGGCGGGCAGCGACAACACTTTACCGTGAGGCGTGAGTACGTAGATGGTGTCGTTGAAAAGTTCGGTGCGGAAGGCACCGGCCAAATCTTCGCGGCCGTTGTCGGCCATGTTTTCGCGCCATTCGAGCAGTTGGCGCAGCCAGGCGATTTTCTGCTCGTAGGCGCTGTCGCCCCTGCCGCCTTCTTTATAGCGCCAGTGGGCGGCCACGCCGAATTCGTTGAACCGGTGCATATCGAAGGTGCGGATTTGCACTTCCACGCCTTTGTCTTCGGGGCCTACCACCACCGTGTGCAGGCTTTTGTAGCCGTTGCCTTTGGGCTGGGCGATATAGTCGTCGAACTCGCCCGGTACGGGCCGCCACAAGCTGTGGACGATGCCGAGCGTGGTGTAGCATTCCGGCACGGTTTCTACAAGGATGCGCACCGCGCGGATGTCGTACAAACCCTCAAAGCCGACCTTTTTCTTCACCATTTTTTTATAAATGGAATAAATATGCTTGGGGCGGCCGGCCACATCGTAACGGATGCCGTATTTGTCTAACTCGGTGCGAAGGCTGCTCAGAAAGCTGTTGATGTATTCGATCCGTTCTGTGCGCTTTTCGTCGAGCAGGCGGGCGATTTCTTTGTATTTTTCGGGATTTTGGTGGCGGAAGCCCAAATCTTCAAGTTGCCATTTGAGCTGCCACACGCCCAGGCGGTTGGCGAGCGGGGCGAAAATATCCAGCGTTTCTTTGGCCAGTGCTCGTTTGTCTCCGCTGTCGGGCAGCGTGCCGATAAACTGCATGGTGCGGGTGCGCAGCGCAAGCTTGATGAGTACCACGCGGATATCTCCCACCATCGCCAGCAGCATTTTGCGCATGGTTTCGGCCTGCTGGGCGCGCTCTTCCGGCGTAGCGAGGCTGTCGACGCGGGCGAAGTGGGTGAGTTTCTGAACTTCGTCGATGCCTTTCACCAAACTGCATACGTTTGCGCCGCATTTTTCGGTAACCGTTTCCTGCCAGTTGGCGGCAAACGAAGAAATATCGGTGAGTATGGTGGCGGCCACCGCTTCGGGCAGCAAATCCATACCGGCCACCATCTGCGCCGCGCCCAGCACGTTGCTTAACAGCGGTTCGCCGTTGGGGGTGAGGGCATCGACGGGGTAATGCGCTTCGGCCAGTTTGCGGGCGTTGAGCAGGATTTGGGCATCGTTGTCGTTCAGTTTGGCGGTGTAGCCGACTAGCCATTGGTGGTAATTATCGAGATTGGGCGCGATGCTGCTGGGCGTCTGCTTGACGTAGTTCATAGAATTCCCCGATAAGGCTGATATGGTGTGGCTATTGTATAGCATGGCCGGCGGGTTTTGAACCGATACCGCCGTGCGCCCTGATGATGAAAGCGGATAAGAACAACAGGCCGTTTGAGAAAGATTCTTAACGAGACTTTTGCAAAATCCCCGTCTGCGGCGCATTTCTGCGTTGTGCGCTGCTCGCCCGCCCAGCCTTGTATTTGATATGTCTGCGCCCGCTGCGCTGCTACGCCTTGAACTGCATCCGTATCCGGGGGGGGGCAAAGGTTTCTTAACTTGTCCAAGTATTGGGGAACAGTTTATTTTTTCAGACGGCCTTTAGGTATTTTGCAAAGGTCTCGGCTTATTGAAAGGCGGGGTAGGGCGTTATAGTGAAACTGATCAAGTTTTTCATAACCGTTGCGTCATACTCGGGACAAGCCGGATTATGGCGCATGTGTTTTTTCTTGTGTTGGCTCACTATACATTGCTTGCCTGCTAAACATGGAAGCTTTCGCCGCAGCCGCATTCGTCTTTTACGTTGGGGTTTTGGAACTTAAAACCTTCCTGCAAGCCTTCTTTGGTGTAGTCAAGCTCGGTGCCGTCGAGGTAAACGTGGCTTTTGGGGTCGACGAACACTTTCACACCGAAGCCTTCAAATACCAAATCTTCGGGCTGCACGTCATCGACAAATTCCAAAGTATAGGCCATGCCGGAGCAGCCGCTGGTTTTCACGCCCAAGCGGATGCCTTCGCCTTTGCCGCGTTTGGCGAGGAAGGTTTGGATATGGTCGGCGGCTTTTTCGGTTAGGGTAATCATTGTCTTAATCCTTGTGATGCCAAAATATGCAGACCGTGAGTCGGCCGGGCAAGGGTTTAAACGGGCGGGTAGGCAGTCAATCAACTTTAAGAAAAATCAGATTGCGTTATACTCGGACCCGCTCCGGGTATGACGGCACGGTTGCCAAATTAAGTGGAACCGTATTGCCCGCCTCAGACTTGGGTTTGCCGTTTCGCCCAAGCAACCGCCGCCGCAACGGCGGCTTTGGCCTGCGGGCTGTTTTTCCAGCAGCTCGATCCGGTCAGAGCTGCACCCTGCTGCAATATGTCTTCAGGGTCGGCGGCGGCAAGGGCGGACACATCGTCCAAGCCCATTTGCTGCAAACGCTGCAACACGGTTTTGCCTATGCCTTTTTCGGCCAATAGGGATTGGGTTTCTGCTTCGGTAAAGGGCACGGTGCTTCCTTTCTGAAATCTGCTTTCAGACGGCCTTGCATGTTTTAAACCGTTGCAGGCCGTCTGAACGGTTAAACGCCTTTTTTCTTTTTGTAGTCGGAAACGGCGGCTTTAATCGCGTCTTCGGCCAGAATCGAGCAGTGCACTTTCACGGGCGGCAGTTCCAGCTCTTCGGCAATGGCGCTGTTTTTGATGGCCAGCGCTTCGTCAAGGCTTTTGCCTTTCACCCATTCGGTAATCAGGCTGGACGAGGCGATGGCCGAGCCGCAGCCGTAGGTTTTGAACTTTGCGTCTTCAATCACGCCTTGTTCGTTAACTTTGATTTGCAGCTTCATCACGTCGCCGCAGGCGGGCGCGCCGACCATGCCGGTGCCGACCGATTCGTCGTTTTTGTCGAACGAGCCGACGTTGCGGGGGTTTTCGTAGTGATCGATCACTTTGTCGCTGTATGCCATGATGTGGTTCCTTGTGCGGATTTATCGGTTAATCGGTTTCTTTTGTTTCATTTAAGGCCGTCTGAAAGGAATTCAAGACGGGTTGGGGGTAACTATTTGCTAGGTTGGGTTGTTAAACCCGACTTTGCAAAAAGCTTTTTATGGATTTGTCGGGTTTGCAACCCAACCCACGCTTGCTAGGGTCTGTCGACATTCAACGCAACGGCGGTATTTTTGGCCAAAATCCCCCGTCTGCGGCGTTAAAAATGCCCGCAGGTGTCCAACCTTGCTGCGCTTTTTGCCTTGCATACGCGGTTTTTGCCTCAAAAAACCGCTTCGTCGGTTAAATGTCGACAGCCCCTAGGGTCTGTTGACAATTAACGCAACGGCGGTGTTTTTGGTCAAAAATCCCCGTCTGCGGCGTTAAAAATGCCCGCAGGTGTCCAACCTTGCTGCGCTTTTTGCCTTGCATACGCGGTTTTTGCCTCAAAAAACCGCTTCGCCGGTCAATTGTCAACAGACCCTAGGGCTTTGTCCAGTCTTCTACATTTAAACCGGCGATTTGCCGGAAAGCGGCATCATTGCTGACCAATACCGCGCCGACAGCCGATGCGTGTGCGGCAATCATCATATCCAGTGGGGCGAGGCTTTTGCCTGCCTGCTCGGCTTGTGCTTTAAAACTTCCGTAACGGCTGCCTGCCTGTTCGTCGAACGGCAGTACAGCCACGCGCAGCAAAAATTCATGCACGGCGCGGTGCAGTTTGACCGCATCGGGTTTCTTGGCCAAGCCGTACACCAACTCGGCGTGGGTAACCGCCGAGATATGCAGATCAGCCATCGGCACGCTTTGCAGTTTTGCCATCACATTGGGCTGCCGGCGCAGAATATGGCTGACCATATTGGTATCCAAAAGGTAAATCACGGTTACTCCTGCCAGTCTGCAAACGGGTCGCGCTGCTGCGCGGCGGTATCGCGCTCGATGACGTCGTGTTCGGACAGTTCTGCGGCGGCGGCGATAAAGCCCTGCCAATCGCTCGGGCGTTGCGACAAAATCACATCTCCCGTGGCTTCGTCGCGGCGGATATAAACTTCATCGCCCGAAAAGCGGAACGCCGCAGGCAGCCGCACGGCTTGGCTGCGGCCGTTTTGAAAGAGTTTGGCGGTTTGCATGGTGCGCTCCTTTTTAAGGTTTTGTCGGATTAAAGTCTAACAAGTCAAACAGTAGTTATCAAGATATATATCACTTAGAGGGTGTTTTTCCGTAGGTCGGGCATAAATGCCCGACTTACTGTTCAAATTTGTTTATTCAGGCCGTCTGAAAAATATGTTTCAGTCAGATTCAAGAATATGACCTGCCTTTTCAGACGGCCTCACGCACCAATTTTAATGTTCCGCCCATTCCACGGTATTCAAATCAATCCCTTCTTTAAACATCTCCCATAAGGGCGAGAGTTCGCGCAGTTTGCCGATTTTCGATTTGATCAGTTCGGCGGCAAATTTCACTTCTTCTTCGGTGGTCATGCGGCCGAAGGTGATGCGCAGGGAAGAGTGGGCGAGTTCGTCGTTGCGGCCGAGGGCACGCAAAACGTAGCTGGGTTCCAACGAAGCGGAGGTGCAGGCGGAGCCGCTGGATACGGCCAGCTCTTTCACGGCCATAATCAGGCTTTCGCCTTCGACGAAGTTGAAGCTCACGTTGAGGTTGGTGGGCACGCGGCTTTCCAAATCGCCGTTGATATATACTTCTTCGATGCCTTCGATGCCTTTCAGGAACAGTTCGCGCAGTTTGAGGGCGTGGGCGCGGTCTTGTTCCAATTCTTCGCGGGCGAGGCGGAAGGCTTCGCCCATGCCGACAATCTGGTGGGTGGGCAGGGTGCCCGAGCGGAAGCCGCGCTCGTGGCCGCCGCCGTGCATTTGCGCCTCGAGGCGCACGCGCGGTTTGCGGCGCACATACAGGGCACCGATGCCTTTGGGGCCGTAAATCTTGTGGGCGGAAAGGCTGAGCAGGTCGATTTTGGCGGCTTCCACGTCAATCGGGGTTTTGCCGGCGGCCTGGGCGGCGTCGACATGGAAGATGATTTTGTTTTCGCGGCAGATTTCACCGATAGCGGGAATATCCTGAATCACGCCGATTTCGTTGTTGACCCACATCACGGAAATCAGAATGGTGTCGTCGCGGATGGCGGCTTTGAGTTCGTTTAAATCAATCAGGCCGTTTTCCCGCACGCCCAGATAGGTTACTTCAAAGCCCTGGCGTTCGAGTTCGCGCATGGTGTCGAGCACGGCTTTGTGTTCGGTTTTCACGGTGATGAGGTGTTTGCCCTTGGTTTTGTAGAACTGCGCCGCACCTTTGATGGCGAGGTTGTTGGATTCGGTGGCGCCGCTGGTAAACACGATTTCTTTGGCGTCGGCGTTAAGCAGTTTGGCGATTTCGGCACGGGCGTTTTCTACGGCTTCTTCGGCCGTCCAGCCGAAGCTGTGGCTGCTGGAGGCGGGGTTGCCGAACTGTTCGGTTAAATAAGGAATCATTTTGGCGGCCACGCGCGGATCAACGGGGGTGGTGGCGGCATAGTCGAGGTAAATCGGGGTTTTAACGGTCATGGTTGTGTTCTTTCTTGATTATGGTTTTTTAATGGATGTGGGTATGGGTAAAGTCTACTACTTGGGTGTTGCCGGTGTTTTTTTGGTCGATAATGTGTTGCAGGGTAACGCTGCTGAGGTAGTTGTGGATGGTTTTGTTTAAGTTTTCCCACAGCTCGTGGGTGAGGCAGGGCGAGCCTTTGCGGCAGTCGGCCTTGCTGCTGCATTGGGTGGCATCCAAGCGGTCTTCGGCGGCGGCGATGATTTGGGCGATGTTAATTTCGGTTGCGGGGGAGGCGAGAACATAGCCGCCGCCGGGGCCGCGCAGGCTTTCCACCAGCTCGGCGCGGCGCAGCTTGCTGAAAAGTTGTTCTAAATAGGAAAGGGAAATATGCTGCCGCTCGCTGATGGCGCTGAGCTTCACGGCGCCGTTTTGGGCGTTGAGCGCCAAATCTATCATGGCGGTAACGGCAAACCGCCCTTTTGTGGTGAGTCGCATGGCAGTTGTTGGTGTTGTGGTGGTTGTGTTTGGCGGATTGTCTAATATCTGAGTGTTTTAGTCAAGTATATGTTTTCAGACGGCCCCGGGTGTTTGATATATCCGGCAGCTTGGTGTAAATTGATAAAGGTTCTCAAATAGTCTGTTTGATGATGGTTTTGAAAAGTATAAATAAATTAATTGGTTACCAAAGTGGAGTGAACTATGAACCGTGATTTGAGTAAGATGACCTGCATCGAAGACCTGCGCCGCGTTGCCAAGCGCAAGGTGCCGAAAATGTTTTACGACTATGCCGATTCGGGTTCGTGGTCGGAAACCACTTACCGCGAAAACACTTCGGATTTTAAAAACATCAAGTTCCGCCAGCGCGTGCTGGTGGATATGGAAGGCCGCAGCCTGGCTACCAAGATGATCGGGCAGGATGTGAAAATGCCGGTGGCCATCGCGCCGACGGGCTTTACCGGCATGCAGCATGCCGACGGCGAAATTTTAGCCGCCCGCGCCGCCGAAAAATTCGGCATACCGTTTTCGCTTTCCACCATGTCGATTTGTTCGATTGAAGATGTGGCCGAAAACACCGGTGCGCCGTTTTGGTTTCAGCTTTATGTGATGCGCGACCGCGAGTTTATGGAAAACCTGATTAAGCGCGCGCAGGCGGCGAATTGTTCGGCGCTGATTCTCACCGCCGATTTGCAGGTGCTCGGCCAGCGCCACAAAGACATCAAAAACGGCCTTTCCGCGCCGCCGAAACCCACGCTCGCCAACTTAATCAATCTGGCTGCCAAGCCCGAATGGTGCCTGAAAATGCTCAACACCGAGCGGCGCACGTTCCGCAACATCGTCGGCCATGCCAAAAACGTGGGCGATTTGTCGTCGCTTTCTTCGTGGACTTCCGAACAGTTCGACCCGCGCTTAAGCTGGGACGACGTTGCCCGCATCAAAGATTTGTGGGGCGGCAAGCTGATTATCAAAGGTATTATGGAGCCGGAAGACGCCGAGCTGGCCGTGAAGAGCGGGGCGGATGCCATCGTGGTTTCCAACCACGGCGGCCGCCAGCTCGACGACACCGTTTCCACCATCAAAGCCCTGCCTGATATTGTGGGCGCGGTGGGCAGCAACATCGAAGTGTGGCTCGACAGCGGCATCCGCAGCGGGCAGGATATCCTCAAAGCATGGGCGCTCGGCGCGCGCGGCACCATGATAGGGCGGGCCTTCCTTTACGGCTTGGGCGCATACGGCGAAGAGGGCGTAACCCGCGCGCTGGAAATTTTATATAAAGAAATGGATATTTCGATGGCGTTTACCGGCCACCGCGATATTCATCATGTAAACAAAGATATTCTGGTAAAAGGCACTTATCCCGAAGCGGATTGAGTATTGAGTGAAGTTGCCGGACAGGCCGTCTGAAAAGATTTTTTCAGACGGCCTGATTGTTTTGAAAAACAGTAAACGGCGCGGAATCGGGTTTTTACACTATTGACGATGCCGTGTTTTTTTACATTGCAAAACTTGTCTTTTTCATAAATTAAATATATAAATACGAACCATTATCAATTATTTTATCAGGAAGGCCGTCTGAAAAGAAGCGGGCGGTTACGAATCAAACTGTTTTAAATTATTGATTTTTATTGAGGAAAAGACATGAAGTTAAAACCCGCCGCCTGCGCCGTGGTGATGGCTTTTGCCGCCCCCGCACTTTATGCCGAAACCGTGCAGCCTGAAATTGCCGAACTGGAAACCGTTACCGTAACCGCCGACCGCAACGCGCAGAAGCTCGACCTCGCCGCGCCGAATGTGGCGGTGGTGTCGCGGCAAACCCTGAATCAGGCCGCCGCTGCGAATTTGGATGATGTGTTTTTATACGAGCCGGGCGTGTGGGTGCCGTCGGACAACACGCGGCGCGGTAACGCGGGCGTAAATATCCGCGGCATCGACGGCAACCGCATCCTGATGATGGTGGACGGCGTGCGCCTGCCGGAGGCGTATGCAGGCGGCGGCAGCAACGGTGCGATTTCGGGCCGCGATTTGGTCGAACCCGATACGCTTAAGCAGGCGGACATTGTGAAAGGGCCGTATTCCGCGCTCTACGGCAGCGATGCGCTGGGCGGGGTGGTAAATCTGGCCACTTATTCGCCGCGCGATTTCGTCGATGCCGACAAGCCTTATCACTTCGGTCTGAAATACGGCTACCGCAGCCGCGACAACAGCCACGGCCTAACCGCCACGGCGGCCGGCCGCACCGAAAACGCCGAGGGGCTGCTGATGCTCACCCGCCGCCAAGGGCATGAAATCAAAAACAAAGGCAGCGCCGATACGCGCGACAGCAGCCGCACCAAAAACAATCCGCAAGACAACAACAGCTACAATATTCTGGCCAAAGGCAATATCGGCAACGAAAACCACCGTCTCGAAGCCGTGTTCGAGCAGTTTTACCGCAAAAACGAAACCGAGTTGCTCAACACGCTGGGCAGCAGCAGCGTGGTGCGCGGCCCGACCACGGTTACCGCCACGCAGAGCCTGGCCGAAGCGTATGATTCCGCCCGCCGCCAACGCTTCGGCTTGGGCTACCGTTATATGGGCGGAGGCCGTCTGAAAGAAGCCGAAATCATGTTTTACCGCCAGCAGCTCAAAGCGCAGGACGATGCGGTGAACACGAGCGAAACCGCGATTAACGGCCGCACCGTCGGCAGCGGCGTCCGTTATTCCGACTACGGCTTCGACCAAACCGCCAACGGTATCAGCAGCCGTGCGGTGGCCGAGTTTGACACCGGCCGTCTGAAACACACCGTGGTGGCGGGGGCGGAATTCAAACACGTCGACACCGAGCGCAGCCGCGACAGCCTCACGGTTAATTCGGACGGCAGCACCAGCAAAAGCTATGCCGGCAGCCTCTATCCCAATAAAACCTTCCCCGACAGCAAACGGCGCACCTTCAGCGTGTATGCGCAAGACAGCATCGCCTTTGCCAACGGCGTGGTGCTCACGCCCGCGCTGCGCTACGAATACGAAAAGCTGAAGCCGCAAATCGACCAAGCCTATCTGAACGCCAATCCCGAAAGCCTGCCGCAAAACTTCAGCGACAGCGCCATCACGCCCAGCCTGCGCCTAAGCTGGCCGATGGGCGACGCGTTTACCGGTTTCGCCACCTATTCGCAGGGCTTCCGCACGCCGCCGTTCGATTCGGCCACCATGTCGTTTTCCAACACCCAATACGGCTACCAAATCGTGCCCAACAACAACCTCAAATCGGAGCATTCCAACAGCTTTGAATTGGGTTTGAAATACAAAGGCGGAAACAGCAGGGTGCAAGTTACCGCGTTCTACAACCGCTACCGCGACTTTATCTCCCGACAATTTGTCGGTATGGCAAACGGTTTGCAGATATTCCGCTTTGATAATCTCGACAAAGTGAAAACCTACGGCATAGAAGCGGCCACATCCCACCGTTTTGGCGGTGCTTGGCACCTCAACGGCAGCATCGCCTGGATGCGCGGGGAGGACGGCAACGGCAATGCGCTCGACACCGCCTACCCGCTCAACGGTGTGCTCGGTGTGGATTATGCGCAGGAAAAATGGGGTGCAGGCACCAAGCTGCGCTGGGCGGCCAAGCAGAAACGCGTGAGCAGCGAAAGTTTCTTCAAAACGCCGGGCTACGGTGTGTGGGACATCGGTGCGTGGTACAAGCCGGTGAAAAACGTCGAATTGGGGTTGAACCTCTACAACCTCGGCAACAAAAAATACTGGCAGCACGTTGATGTGGCCGGCATGGCCGATACCGGCGTGATGGATTTGTACAGCATGAGCGGCCGCAACGTGGCGGCTACGGTGCAGGTGAAGTTTTAAAGGTAAGGAAAAGGCTTTTCAGACGGCCTTATGTTGTGAAACAGGCCGTCTGAAAAACATGAAAGGAAACAACTGATGAATCTCTGGCAACAATACCAAGCCAACAAAGCCGGCAAACAAGGCGTGTATTTTCCCCGCGAAGGCGCGGCCGAATTGGGCGTAAGCGAGGGCGCGCTGATGGCCGACGCGCCCGAAAGCGTTTATCTCGGCGGCAAGGAAAACATCCGCGATATCGTATTGAAACTGCAAACCTTGGGGCGGGTGCAGTGCGTGGTACGCAACAGCGTGTGCGTGCACGAAAAACAAGGCGTTTATGAAAACGTGAGCATGGCGCCCACCTCCGGCATCGCCCTCAATGTGGGCGGCATCGACCTGCGCATCTTCCCCGCGCGCTGGCATCATGCGCTGGCCGTTACCACCCGCGATGGCGGCAAGGTTTCGCGCTCGGTGCAGTTTTACGACGAGTTCGGCGTGGCGGTTCAGAAAGTGTTTTTAAAAGAAGAGAATAAAGAAGCCGAATGGCAGGCTTTGCTGGCCGCTTTCGGCCGCAGCGGCAAACCTGAATTCCAAAGCGGCGAATTGCCGCCTGTGGAGGCCGCCGCCGCATTAATGCCCGAAAAAGAGGCCGCATTTCAGGAACGCTGGCTCGAATTGAAAGACATCCACTACTTCGGCGGCCTGCTCGAAACCTTCAATCTCGACCGCCAGACCGCCTACCGCCACGCGCCCGCAGGCCTCACCCGCCGGCTCGGCTCTGAAGTTTGGCAGCAGGTGCTGGAAGCAGCCAAGGCCAAGGGCTTGGAAATCATGATTTTTTCAGGCAACCGCGGCATCGTGCAGATTCAGACAGGCCGTGTGCACAACCTCGTGCGCGCACGCGGCTATCTGAACATTTTCGACAGCCAAGAAGAAGGCTTCAGCCTGCACCTGAAAGACGACGAAATCGCCGAAACCTGGGTGGTGCGCCGCCCGACGCGCGACGGTTTCGTTACCTGCGTGGAAGGTTTCGACAGCCGCCGCAAAACCGTGATTCAGATTTTCGGCAAAAGGCAGGAAGGCGAACCTGAGCTGGCGGCCTGGCGGGAAATTACCGACGGTTTGCTGCAGGCCGTCTGAACGGCACAACCCGAAACCAACCTTCCAAACAGGCCTTTGCGCCGAACATGCCTGTCTGAAAAAAGCAAAGGAAAGCATACCCATGAAAAAATATTTATTCGCTGCCGTTTTACTGGCTGCCCTGCAAACCGCCCACGCCCAGCGCATTGTGGTGCTGTCGCCCGATGTGGCCGATATTGCCGTGGCACTGGGCGCGGCCGGTGAAATCGTTGCCCGCGACCAAACCAGCCGCAATCCCGCGCTGAAAAACAAATCAAGTATCGGTATCTACCGGCAGCTTTCCGTCGAACCGGTTATCGCCGCCAAGCCCGATTTGGCGGTCGGTTCGTGGATGGTGCAGCCCGCCGCGATTTACGGCCGTCTGAAAAGTGCCGGCATCAATGCCGTCAACATCGCGCCGGACGACAGCATTGCCGCCTATCCGCAAAGCATCCGCACGCTGGGCAAGCTGATTAACAAAACCGCCCAAGCCGATGCGTTGGCAAGCAAATGGCAGGCGGAAATGAAACAGCAGCCCGCCAGCGGCAAACGTTACCTGTTCAGTTACGACGGCCGCATCGCGGCGGGGCGCAACACCGCCGCCGACGAAATCATCCGCCGCGCCGGCGGCACCAACGCCGCCGCCCATATCGACGGCATGAAACCGCTCAACCGCGAAGCGTGGCTGGCGGCCAAGCCCGATGTGATCGTGATTGCCGACCACAACGCCAAAGTCATCGGCGGCGCGCAACAGTTTGCCGCGCGCCCCGAAGTGGCCGCCAGCCCCGCCGCCAAAAACGGCAGAATTTACCTGTGGCCGGCCAACGATATGTTCCGCTACGGTTTGGATACGCCGCAAGTGGTGAGAAAACTGCATGATTTGGCCAAATAACCATCAGGCCGGGAGCTTTATAAAAAGGCGCCTCCCCCCTGAAAATGTTTTTATCCCGTCATACTCGGGCTTGGCCCGAGTATCTGCATATTTCTTTTGAAACCAAAAGATGCTCGGGTCAAGCCCGAGCATGACACAGAGGGTTGAAGATGTTAAAAGGAATTTTGCAAAGGTTCCAGGCCGTCTGAAAACCCTGCCGAAGGTGTTCAGACGGCCTATTCATCCGCTATTTACCTATTATTTCAATATCATGAAACCCGTTTCCTTTATTCTCGCTGTAACCGCCACCGCCGCGCTGATTTGGTTCTGCACCGGCATCGGTTTCGGCGAATGGCAAATGCCGCACCAAGCGGACGAAACCGTGCAGGCCATCCGCCTGCCGCGCGTGTGGGCGGCGCTGTTGGTCGGTGCCGCGCTGGCGGCAGCGGGCGCGGCTTTGCAGGCGCTGTTTGAAAACCCGCTGGCCGACCCCAGCCTGATCGGCACTTCCGGCGGCGCGGCCTTGGGCGTGATCTGCGTGCTGGCTTTCGGCGTCGGCGGCATCGGCGTGCCGCTGGCGGCGTTTGCCGGCGCGCTGGCAGTGTGTCTGCTGATTCTGGCGGCGCACAAACTGCTGGGCGGCGGCATGCTAGGTTTGCTGGTGTTGGGCTTTGTGTTGAGCGCGTTTTCGGCGGCGCTGGTAAGCCTGATTCTGTTTTTGTCCGACGACTTGGTGTTGCGCAGCACCACCGTTTGGCTGTCGGGCAGCTTGGCCGAAGCGGGTTTTACGCCGCCCGCTTATGCCGCAGGTGTGATGCTGGCGGGTTTGGCGCTGCTGCTGGGTGCGGGCAGAAAACTGGATATTCTGATGCTGGGCGAAGACACCGCCGTGAGCATGGGCATCTCGGTGCCGCGCGTGCGCCTGCAAACGGTGGCCGGCGCCGCGCTGCTGACCGGTGCGGCGGTGTCGTTGTCGGGCATCATCGGCTTTCTCGGTATGATGATTCCCAATGTGCTGGCACAAACGGTGGGCGGACGGCGCAGCAAGCTGATAGCGCTCTCCGCCTGGCTCGGCGCGGTATTCTTGTTGGCGGTAGACAGCGCCGCCCGCTGGCTTGCCTATCCGGTGGATTTGCCGGTGGGCATCGTGATTGCGCTGCTGGGCGGGCCGTTTTTTATGTGGCTGTTTCTGCGGCCGTTGCGCGGCAGCTGAGGCCGTCTGAAAAAATTCAGAATACCCGTCATACTCGTACTTGATCCGAGCATCTATCTGTTTCTTAATAGAAAAAGAAACTGTCATTATTTATTCCCCAATCCAACCGATTATGGACAACATCTCTTTTTCCATCCGCAATTTAACCGTTTCCACCCGCAGCAAAACCCTGCTGTCGCTGGGCGGGCTGGACATTCCGCACGGCTGCCACACCGCCGTAATAGGCCCCAACGGCGCAGGCAAATCTACCCTGCTCAAAGCCTTAATCGGGCAGGCCGGGCAAGGGGAGATTACTTTGTTCGGGCAGGCCGCCGCCCCGCAGCTGAAACAGGGCAAGGTGGCTTGGGTGGGGCAGCACGGCAGTTACCGGATGCCGCTTACCGTGCGCGAATACATTACCTTGGGGCAGAAAAACAGCGGCAAACTGTTTCAGACGGCCGCCAAACTGCCGCCCGAAGCACAGGCGCTGCTCGAAGATTTCGACCTTGCCGGTTTGGCCGGCAAACGCATCCACGACCTTTCCGGCGGCGAACAGCAGCGCGCCAACATCGTGCGCGCCCTGCTGCAAAACGCCCCCGTGCTGCTGCTCGATGAGCCGTGCAACCACCTTGATATCCGCCATCAACACAGCCTGATGCGCTATCTCAACCGCCACACGCAGCGTTTCAGCGCGCTGATGGTGCTGCACGATTTAAACCTGGCCGCGCAATACGCACAGCACATCGTGTTGTTAAACCAAGGAAAACTGGTAGCCGCCGGCACGGCCGAAGCCGTGATGCAGCCGGGGTTGCTGGCCGGGGTGTATCAATGGCCGATACGGCGTGTTTGCAGCGGAGGCCGGGTTTATTTCGGCAGTTAAGGAGGAGGGGAAAAACAGTAAGCAGGCCGTCTGAAACGTTCAGACGGCCTGAAACCTTTTGCCGGATCTATCGGCTTTTAAAACATCAGCCCTATAACGGCAGACAAATATTTTCAGCTTCAAGCAGGTTTTGCCGAACCGTCGCACCGTTAATGTTTACAGCAGTTTTGCCTTATTTTAAAGGTTTCTTTAAGCAAAACTGTGCAAAAATAAAATAAAAAATTAACTGACTGTAAAAAAAACATGTTATATTTGCGGAAATTTATGCAAAAATACTGAAATGCCTGTCGGGCATGTATTTTTCAAGCCGTCCGCAACTCTGAACAGCAACCGCGATATGACTGCCGTTTCCGATTTTATCCGTTCCGATATCAAAGCCTTAACCGCCTACCAGGTGGCCGATTTGCCTGAAGGCTTTATCAAGCTCGATGCAATGGAAAGCCCCTGCCATCCGTTTGCAGGCGATGAAGCATTGTTAAACGAATGGTTATGCTTGCTGAAAAAAGCGCCGATACACCTTTATCCCAACCCCGCAACCAGCGGCCTGCGGGAGGCCTTGCGCGAAGTGTTCGGCATTCCGCAGGCGGCCGAAATCGCATTGGGCAACGGTTCCGACGAGCTGATCCAACTGGTTACCATGCTGCTGGCCAAGCCCGGTGCGGCCATGCTGGCGGTGGAACCGGGTTTCGTGATGTATAAACACAATGCCGCTTTGTTCGGCATGGATTATATCGGCGTACCGCTGAACGAAGATTTCACGCTGAACCTGTCGGCGGTGCTGGCTGCGATTGAAAAGCATAACCCCGCGCTGGTTTTTATCGCTTATCCGAACAACCCCACCGGCACGGGTTTTAAGCGCGAAGAAGTGGAGGCCGTTATCCGCGCCGCCAAGGGCTTGGTGGTGGTGGATGAAGCCTACGGCGCGTTCAGCGGCGACAGCTTTCTGCCTCAGGCGGGCAGCATTGAAAATCTGCTGGTGATGCGCACCATCAGCAAAATCGGCTTTGCCGGCCTGCGCGTGGGCTATGCCTGCGGCTGTGCGGCGCTGATGCGCGAATTGGCGAAAATCGTGCCGCCCTACAATATGAACCAATTGTGTTTGGCAACGGCGAAATTCGCCCTGCAACATGCAGATAGAATCGCACGCACTACCGCAGCCCTGAAAGCCGAGCGCGAACGCCTGTTTCGTGAGCTGTCTGCTATAGGCCGTTTGAAAGCCTTTCCGAGCGAAGCCAATTTCATTACCGTACGCGTACCCGATGCCGCAGAGACATACGAAGCCTTAAAGAAAAATAAAATCCTGGTGAAAAAGCTGCACGGTTCGCACCCGATCTTGGCTCAATGCCTGCGCCTTACCGTTGGTTCGCCGCAGCAGAACGATGCGGTTTTAAACGTTATCCGCAACCTGTATGTTTAGAAAAAACGCCCGTTATGTTTTCAGACGGCATACCGTGGCAGCATTAATAATTTTAATCTGTTTTTTGTTAAAAGTTCCAATATGCGGGACGGCTCATAAAGCACCGTCCTGTGTACTGCCCTGATAGGGAAGGTGCCCCCGCCTTCCTGTTTAAAGCCAAATCCCACCGCCATGTAAGTGGCGGGGTTTCAACCGTAAAGGAATATTCTGATGAACAAAACCCAACTCCATCTTAAAAATCTGCAGCTGCTGATCAAAGAGGCCGGTTCTATGGCTGAATTGGCACGCCGCTGCGGCTACGATAACTCCGCTTCGCTCTCGCAAATCAAGCGTCGCCTGGAGCTTCAATCCGAAGATGAAAACGGCCGCGGTATCCGCCCCTCGCTTTTGTCGAAATTCGAAACCGGCATGGGCAAGCGCAAAGGCTGGATGAACCGCGAGCATAATCCCGAAGAGGAACAGCGCCGCAAAGAAGCGGCAGCAGCCCGTGCCGCAGCGGCGGAACAGGCGGCATTTTCCGTACCCGCACCCGCAATCGATTTCAACCGTGCCGAAGGCCGCGTGGCCGCAGTCAGCCGCAATACCCGTGAAACCCAAATTACAGTGGCTGTCAATCTCGACGGAACGGGGCAAGGCCGCTTCGACACCGGCGTGCCTTTCTTGGAGCACATGCTTGAGCAAGTGGCCCGCCACAGCCTGATCGACATCGACATCACCTGCAAAGGCGATCTGCATATCGACGATCACCACACCGTCGAAGACATCGGCATCACTTTCGGCCAAGCATTAAAACAGGCGCTGGGCAACAAGGCGGGTATCCGCCGCTACGGCCATGCCTATGTGCCGCTCGACGAGGCTTTAAGCCGCGTGGTAATCGACCTGTCAGGCCGCCCCGGCTTGGTTTACAACATCGAATTCACCCGTGCCTTAATCGGCAGGTTTGATGTGGATTTGTTCAGCGAGTTTTTCACCGGCCTGGTCAACCACAGCATGATGACGCTGCATATCGACAACTTCAGCGGCAAAAACGCCCACCACCAAGCCGAAACCGTGTTCAAAGCCTTCGGCCGTGCTTTGCACGCAGCGGTAGAGTTCGATCCGCGCATGGCCGGGCAGATGCCTTCCACCAAGGGAATGCTCACCGAAGAAGAGTAAGCCGCAGCCGCCTGTTCTGCAGGAAAACATCGGGCGGCAGTGAAAACCGCCTGACGACGGGTTATGAAGAAAAACCGGTGTTTTCATCAGAAACTCCTTTACGGCGGTGGGGTCTGTTGATAATTGACCGGCGAAGCGGTTTTTTGAGGCAAAAATCCGCGTATGCAAGGCAAAAAGCGCAGCAAGGTTGGACACCTTGCGAGCATTTTTAACGCCGCAGACGGGGATTTTTGACCAAAAACACCGCCGTTGTGTTAATTGTCAACAGGCCCTAGAGTTCGGCCTGGTTTTGATGGGGGGGCAACCTTTCCAAATCAGGCAATACACAGGAAATCGCTTGATGCCGCCCTGTGTTGAGATATTTTGCTGTTTGAATAAAACAAGGCCGTCTGAAAAACTTTCAGACGGCCTTGCAGTATGGGGTTCTGCTTTTTTTTGGGTTGTAGCGGCTGCAATTGGTGTTTAAAAAGTTTCGTCGTGCCGTAGATAGCGCCATTTGCCCGGCGGCAGCCTGCCCAGTTTCACTTTGCCCATGCGGATGCGCTTGAGGCCGGTTACGCGCAGGCCGACCAGTTCGCACATGCGGCGGATTTGGCGTTTTTTGCCCTGTTTTAACACAAAACGCAGCTGGTCTTCGTTTTGCCATTCCACCTTGGCGGGTTTGAGCTTTTCGCCGTCGAGGCTCAAGCCGTGGTTGAGCAGCCTTAAGCCTTCTTCGCCCAAGGTGCCGCGTACGCGCACGAGGTATTCTTTTTCGCTGCCGCTGTTTTCGCCGATAAGCTGTTTGGCGATGCGGCCGTCTTGCGTGAGCACCAACAGGCCGACCGAGTCGATGTCCAAACGTCCGGCAGGGGCGAGTCCGAATTTGTGTTTTTCGCTGAATTTGATGCGGCTGTCGTCGCCTTCCCAGCGGTTTTCGGGGGTGATTAGTTCGGCGGCGGATTTATAGCCCTTTTCGGCCTGCGCGCTCACATAGCCTACGGGTTTGTTGAGCAGTATCGTTACCCGCTGCGCCTGTTTTTCGTGTGCCTGTTTGTCGAGGTCGATGCGGTCGGCGGGGGTAACTTTCTGGCCGAGCACGGCGGTTTTTCCGTTCACTTTCACCCAGCCCTGTTCGATATAGCCGTCGGCTTCGCGGCGCGAGCAGAGGCCGAGTTCGGCCATGCGTTTGGAAAGGCGTAGGGGTTCTTGCGGGGAATTGGGCATTTCAGACGGCCTATTCGGTAAAAATAGTTATTTTATTATAGCCGAGAAGCAGTTGCCGTTTTTTGTTTTCAGACGGCCTTTTCCCTTTATATACCGTTATCGGCTATAATCCGGAACCCTTTACAGACAACACAGAGGAAGCGCTATGTCCCGTTTTTACCCGCACCCGATTATCGCCCGCGAAGGCTGGCCGTTTATCGGCGGCGGCCTGATTGCCGGTGTTTTGATAACTTTGTGGGCCGGTTGGTGGTCGCTGCCTTTCTGGCTGTTTACCGTGTTTGCGTTGCAGTTTTTCCGCGATCCGGCACGGACTGTGCCGCAGGATGCGGATGCGGTGTTAAGCCCGGTTGACGGCCGCATTGTGGTGGTGGAGCGCGCGCCCGACCCTTACCGCCGGGTGGAATCGCTGAAAATCAGCGTGTTTATGAACGTGTTTAACGTGCATTCGCAACGCTCGCCAGTCGACGGCACGGTAACGGCGGTGGAATACACGCCGGGCAAGTTTGTAAACGCCGATTTGGACAAGGCCAGTACCGAAAACGAGCGCAACGCCGTGTTGGCCACTACCCGCAGCGGCCGCGAAGTAACCTTTGTGCAGGTGGCGGGCTTGGTGGCGCGGCGGATTCTGTGCTATACGCAGGTAGGCGACACATTGCGGCGCGGCGAACGTTACGGCTTTATCCGCTTCGGTTCGCGTGTTGACGTTTACCTGCCGGTTGATGCGCAGGCGCAGGTGGCCATCGGCGACAAAGTCAGCGCCACCGAAACCATCTTGGCTCGCTTGCCGTTAACCGCACCGCAGCCGGCCGCCACCGCAGAAACTGCTGCCGCAGCTGTGGCGGATAATCATGCAGAAGCCAACGGAACCGAACCCCTGCCCGGCACTGAAGTGGCGCAAGCTGAAATCGAAGCCTCTGCCGGAAAAGTGCGCAAGGCGGTTGAAAAAGAGTTTGGCGCTTAACGTTAAGAGAATGTTTGACGTTTTCAAACAGGCCGTCTGAAAAAAACGAACTGTACCCCCAACAAGTCGAATTTCTCCAACTTGAAAAGGTATAGTTCGTTTTTTTTTCAGACGGCCTATCGCTATGATTGTGAAAGTTATGCTGAAAAACGTTATACTATATGATTAACATCAATACTTTCGAAGCATGGAGCAAATCAATGTCTGAAACCAACCGTTTTTTATGCCGCGAGTTGGGCTTGCTGGCATTTAACCGTCGCGTATTGGCGCAGGCGCAGGATACGCGCGTGCCGCTTTTGGAGCGTTTGCGCTTTTTGTGCATCGTATCATCCAATCTCGACGAATTTTTCGAAGTGCGCATGGCTTACCTCAAGCGCGAGCAGAAACAGCGCCCCAATCTGATTCTTGACAGCGGCAAAACCCCTACTGAAACCATTGCTGCCGCCCGCGAAGAAGTACGGGCGCTGATACACGAGCAATACGCTCTGTTTAATGAAGAGCTGCAGCCTGCCTTAAGCAAAGAAGGCATACATTTCTACCGCCGCCGTAACTGGACGCCCGAACAGCGCGCATGGGTTCAGGACTATTTCGACCGCGAGCTGCTGCAAATCCTCACCCCCATCGGCCTCGACCCTTCGCACCCTTTCCCGCGCCCGCTCAACAAATCGCTCAATTTTGCCGTCGAACTGGAAGGTAACGACGCTTTCGGTCGGGCTTCAGGTATGGCTATCGTGCAGGCGCCGCGTATCCTGCCCCGCGTTATCAAGCTGCCGTCCGAAATCTGCAACGGCGACGACGGCTTTGTGTTTTTATCGTCGATTCTGCACGAATATGTGGGCAAACTCTTCCCCGGTATGGAAGTCAAAGGCTGCCACCAGTTCCGCCTCACGCGCGACAGCGATCTGACGGTAGACGAAGAAGACCTGAAAAACCTGCGCACTGCCATTCAGAGCGAGCTGAGAGACCGCGAATACGGAGACGGCGTCCGCCTCGAAGTGGCAGAAACCTGTCCGCCGCATATTTATGAATTCCTGCTCGGCCATTTCAAGCTTGACGCATCCGAGCTTTATCAGGTGAGGGGACCTGTAAACCTGGTGCGCCTGATGGCAGTGCCCGATATGGTGGACCGCCCCGATTTAAAGTACCGGCCTCGCACGGCGGGGTTTCCCAGTAACCTGAGCAAAGGCAAATCAGTATTGGCTGCCGCTGCAGCCGGCCCCGTTCTGCTGCATCACCCCTACCAGTCGTTTGAACCGGTGGTGCGCTTTATCCAAGAGGCCGCCGTCGATCCCGATGTTGTGGCCATCAAAATGACTATCTACCGTACCGGCAGTACATCCGAGCTGGTGAAGGCCCTGCTGCGCGCTACCCGGGCCGGCAAAATCGTTACCGTGGTGGTGGAACTGATGGCGCGCTTTGACGAAGCCAACAACGTCAATTGGGCGCAACAGCTCGAAAATGCCGGGGCACACGTGGTATACGGGGTGTTCGGCTATAAGGTCCACGCCAAAATGGCACTGGTAATCCGCCGCGAAAACGGTGTGCTCAAACGCTATGCCCACTTGGGTACGGGCAACTACCACCAAGGTACTTCGCGCATCTACACCGATTTCGGCCTGATTACCGCCGATGAAGACATGACTGCCGATGTGAACACCCTGTTTATGGAAATTACGGGGCTGGGGCAGCCGGGGAGGCTGAACAAACTGTATCAAAGCCCGTTTACCCTGCAGCCCATGGTTATGGAAAGCATAGAGCGGGAAATGTGCCATGCCCAAGCGGGGAGGCCGGCGCGGATTATCGCCAAAATGAATTCGCTGATTGAGCCCAAGGTTATCGAAGCCCTTTATGCCGCCAGTGCCGCCGGCGTGCAGATCGATCTGATTGTGCGCGGCATGTGCGCCCTGCGCCCCGAAGTGCCGGGTTTGTCAGACAATATCCGCGTGCGTTCCATCATCGGCCGCCAGCTCGAACACTCGCGCGTATATTATTTTTATAACAACGGTGAAGAAAACACCTATATTTCCAGCGCCGACTGGATGGGGCGCAACTTCTTCCGCCGCATCGAAACCTGCACACCCATCGAAGACGCCGCCCTGAAAGCCCGCGTGATACGCGAAGGCCTCACCCTTGCCCTGCAGGACAACCGGCAGGCATGGCTGATGCGCCCCGACGGCAGCTACGTGCGCGCGGAGCCTGCCGAAGGCGGAGAAGAGGCGAGCCTGCAAGACCAACTGTGGGCGGAATACGGCACTTAACAGAGCGGGCGCTGTGTAAACAACGCGGTTAATTCTTACATCGAGGCCGTCTGAAAAATTTTCAGACGGCCTTTCGGTATCTAATCAAAATTCACAATCATAACCCGAAATGCCGGTTTAATGCGGCTTCGACAGACTGCCTCACGGCTTCGCGCCCGCGGTTGCTGTCGATAACCGCGTAGCGATCGGGGGCGGCGGCGGCGCGGTTAAGGTAAACATCGCGCACGCGGGTGAAAAAGGCGGCTTCTTCCTGCTCAAAGCGGTCTTTTTCGCGGTTTCGGCTGATGCGTTCCATAGAAACTTCCAGCGGCACGTCGAGCAGGATGGTCAGATCGGGACGCAGGCTTCCTTGCACCCAGTTTTCAAGCGCGGCAATGTCGGCCGGCGGCATGCCGCGGCCGCCGCCCTGGTAGGCGAAGGTGGCATCGGTGAAGCGGTCGGAAACCACGTTCACGCCGCGTGCCAGCGCGGGGGCGATAACGCTTTCGATGTGTTGGCAGCGGGCGGCGAACATCATCAGTGTTTCGGTGCGCAAACCGGCTTGGGTGGCGGGGTTGAGCAGGATTTCGCGCAAGGCCTCTCCCACCGGCGTGCCGCCCGGCTCGCGGGTAAACAGCACCGGCAGGTTGCGGGTTTCAAACCAATTTCGAATCACGGCAAGGTTGGTGGATTTGCCCGCGCCGTCGATGCCGTCAAGCGTGATAAATTGTGCCTGCATGGTGTTTGCTTTTCAGGGGGGGATAGGCGGCATTATAAAAGAAAAGAAATCGAGTTAAAGGCCGTCTGAAAACATTTTTGTTAAGTTAAACAGAAGCAAAATATTTTCAGACGGCCTTTGCGGAGTTATGCCTTATTTTTTCAGAATATATTTGCGCACGGCGGCGTTGTGTTCGTCGAGCGTGTGGCTGAACTGGCTCAAGCCCGTGCCGTCCATTCTCGAAACGAAATACAGGTATTTTTCGGCGGAAGGATGGGCGGCGGCTTCGAGCGCGGCTTTGCCGGGCAGCGCAATCGGCGTGGGGGTGAGGCCCGCACGGGTGTAGGTGTTGTAGGGGGTGTCGCGCTGCAAATCGGCTTTGCGGATGCGGCCTTTATAGGCATCGCCCATGCCGTAAATCACGCTGGGATCGGTTTGCAGGCGCATGCCGATGGCAAGGCGGTTGGTAAATACGGCGGAAACGTGGCGGCGGTCGTTTTTGTGGGCGGTTTCTTTTTCGATGATGCTGGCCATAATCAGCATTTCATAAGGGTTTTGATAGGGAAGCCCGCTCTGGCGCTCGTCCCACGCGGCTTGCAGGTTGCGCTGCATGGTCCGGTAGGCGGTTTTGTAAATTTGGATATCGCTGCTGCCCGCGTCGATTTCGTAGCTGTCGGGGAAAAACAGCCCTTCAGGGTTGCTGCTCGGCGCGTCGGGGGCGATTTCCTGCAGCAGTTTTTCATTGCTCCAGCCGCGCGTGGTGTGTTCGATGTCGTCGGTTCCGTTGATGATGCGGCGCATCTGCGAGAAGCGCATACCTTCCACGATACGCACCGTTACCGAATCGGGGCGGCCGCCGCGCAGGCGTTGCAGAATCTGCCAGGCGGAAACCTGTTTGGGCAGGCGGTAGGAGCCGGTGTGCAGGCGGTTGTGTACGCCCAACACATAAGCGGCAGCCAGCAGCGCATGGCGGCTGTACACCACGTCATCTTCGGCCAGCTTGCGGCTCACCGAGGCAATACCTTGGTTTTTTTCCACTTTCAGGCGGTAGGTTTTTTCGTTGTTTTTCGGCGTAAATAACAGCCCTGCCCAAACGGCGGCGGACAAAATAAAAGCGGCCGAAAGCCATTTCAACAATTTTTTCAGCATGGTAGGATTAGTGTGTGTCGGTTCAGACGGCAGTATAAAGCGAAAACGGCATTTTTTGCAGCGCCGCAGTTTTAGCGGCGGCGTTAAAAGTATGAAAGGCCGTCTGAAAAAGCGTAAAAACATTTCAAAGAACATTTATGAACAACTGGCAACAAGGCTGGTGGCTGCCCGCACGGCGCACCGGTTCCCCAAATTTCAGCCCCAGGGAAAACGGCGAAACCGTTTCGCTGGTGGTGCTGCACAATATTTCCCTCCCTCCGTTCGAATACGGCACGGGAGCGGTGGAAAAGCTGTTTACCAACCGCATCAACCCCGCAGAGCATCCGTTTTTCAGCGTGATACACGAATTGCGTGTGTCCAGCCATTTTTTCATCAGCCGCACGGGCGAAACCGTACAGTTTGTTTCGTGCGACGATATTGCTTTTCACGCCGGAGTTTCGTCGTTTCGCGGGCGTGAAAAATGCAATGCGTTTTCAGTGGGCATCGAATTGGAAGGCTGCGATTTTGAACCTTTTGCCGATGCACAGTATCAATCATTAAACACCCTTTTGCGCGCGCTGGCGGCACGCTACCCGATAGAGGCGGTTACCGGCCACCAGCACATCGCCCCGGGCCGCAAAAGCGACCCCGGGCACTTTTTCGATTGGGAGCGGGCAAAGGAAGGCGGCATTGCAATCGTGCGCTGAAAGATGCTGCCAGAGCAGGCGATTTTCGTTATAATCGCCGCATTAAACCAAACCCCACGGACTAACGGATTATTACATATGAGTGAAACCACACTGATTATCGTCGTGCTTGTGCTCGCTGTTATTTTGGGCGTGATTGCCTACAATATGTATCAAGAAAACAAATACCGCCGGCAGGTGCGCGAGCAGTTCGGCCATTCCGATAAAGATGCCTTGATGGGCAGTAAAACCGATTTCGTGCGCGACGGCCAAACGCAAGACCGGTCGGGCGTGCCCCTGCGCGCCCTGAGGCAAAAAGACATTTCCGGACAGGAAGCCCCGGGCGGCGGCAAAGACGATTCATTTGCCGCCAAAGTTTCCGAAGCGGCGGCGGGCAAGCCCGACGTGGAGTTTGAAATGGAAGACGACTTCACCGAAACCGTTATCCAGCCCGAAGTCAAACCCGCCGATGCCGCTTTCGACTTCAAAAAAATGGCCGCGCCGGTGTTTTCGCAAACCAAGCTGCAAGGTAAACGCAAACTGCTGCTTGATTTGAACGACCTCACCAAACTCGAGCTGCCGTGGTTCGACCACCGTTTCGACTATATGGCCTATATCTCGTTGCACGAAGCGCAGGAGCTGCATTCCATCCCCCGCCTTTCCAGCCGCCACCGCTTCCAAATCGCCGGCTGCACCATGGACGACCGCTTTCAAATTGCAGAACCGATTCCCAGCGTTTACTACCAAGGTTTCGTTATCGGCCTGCAGGCTGTCAGCCGCAGCGGCCTGGCCACGGTGCAGGAGCTTGAAAATTTCGGCGATCAGGTGAACCGGTTTGCCGAAAAAATGGACGGCAGCCTGCTGCTCACTGATGTAGAAACGTTTTTAAACATCGCCCGCCCGCTCGACGAATTGTGTGCCCGCGTCGATCAAACCATAGCCATGCACCTTGTTTCGCGCGGAACCGTCAGCGGCACCGAGCTGCGCGCCGCCGTTGAAAACCTCGGTTTCGAGCTGGGTGTCGACGGCGCTTTCCACCTGCCCGACGGGCAGGGCGAGCCGCTGTTCAGCATCATCACGCTCGACAATTCGCCTTTCACTTCCAGCCTGCTTGCCAACCAGGCCTACCGCGGTTTCAGCATGTTGTTTGATATCACCCATGTGCCCGCAGGCGAGAAACAGTTCAACCGCTTTATGGATTTGGCAGTGAAACTTTCCAGCGCGCTGGGCTTGGATTTGGTGAACGACAAACTCGAAGAGCTTTCCACCCAATGGCTCAAAGACGTGCGCAGCTATGTGCTGGCGCGTCAGGAAGAAATGCAGAAAGTGGGCATCGAGCCGGGCGGCACATTGTCGAAACGCCTGTTTTCCTAACCGCATTCCGGTATAAAGCGCAAGGCCGTCTGAAAGGAAAGTTTTCAGACGGCCTTTGGTTTGCGGTAAAGCAAACAAACCCCGGGCAACCGCAGATTAAAGCCGGCAAAGGCATGGCAGCTCCCCCCTTTTTCTATACAATAGGCTTATTTTTTCAGACGGCCTTTTGTTTAAAAGCAGGCCGTCTGAAACCCCGTTTCAAGCCTCAAGCCCAACATTAAGGAAATGCAACATGAGCAATTCAGTGATTACCGTTATCGGCAAAGACCGCGTCGGCATCGTTTACGACGTATCCAAAATCCTTGCAGAACACAAGCTCAACATCCTCAACATCAGCCAGCAGCTGATGGATGATTTTTTCACCATGATTATTCTGGTGGATACCGCCGAATGCCCGAAACCGCGCCAGGAGATGCTGGATTTGTTTGCCGAAGAGGGCAAAAGGCTGGCGCTGGACATCCGAATGCAGAACGAAGAAATCTTCAATGCCATGCACCGCATTTAAAGGGGTTGAATCATGAGCAAAAGCATACAGTCCAACGAAATTCTCGAAACCGTGCGCATGGTGGCCGACCAGAATTTCGACGTGCGCACCATCACCATCGGCATCGACCTGCACGACTGCATCAGCAGCAATATCGACGAACTCAACCGCAACATCTACAACAAAATCACCCGCACCGGCAAAGATTTGGTTCAGACGGCCGCCTATCTTTCGGCCAAATACGGCGTGCCGATTGTGAACCAGCGCATTTCGGTAACGCCCATCGCCCAAATCGCCGCGGCCACCAAAGCCGATTCGTATGTGAGCGTGGCGCAAACCCTCGACCGCGCCGCGAAAGCCATCGGCGTGTCGTTTATCGGCGGCTTTTCCGCCTTGGTGCAGAAAGGCATGTCGCCCGCCGATGAAATCCTGATCCGTTCGATTCCCGAAGCCATGAAAACCACCGACATCGTGTGCAGCTCCATCAACATCGGCAGCACGCGCGCGGGCATCAATATGGATGCGGTGAAACTGGCGGGCGAAACCATCAAACGTACCGCCGAAATCACGCCCGAAGGCTTCGGCTGCGCCAAAATCGTAGTGTTCTGCAACGCGGTGGAAGACAATCCATTTATGGCGGGCGCCTTCCACGGCTCGGGCGAGGCCGATGCCGTGATTAACGTGGGCGTGTCCGGCCCCGGTGTGGTAAAGGCCGCGCTGGAAAATTCCGACGCGCGCACCCTAACCGAAGTGGCCGAAGTGGTGAAGAAAACCGCCTTCAAAATTACCCGCGTAGGAGAGTTAATCGGCCGCGAAGCCGCCAAACGCCTGAACATTCCGTTCGGCATTCTCGATTTGTCGCTTGCGCCCACGCCCGCCGTCGGCGATTCGGTGGCGCGCATCCTCGAACAAATGGGCTTGAGCGTGTGCGGCACCCACGGTACCACTGCCGCGCTGGCATTATTGAACGATGCCGTGAAAAAAGGCGGCATGATGGCCTCCAGCGCGGTGGGCGGCTTAAGCGGCGCGTTTATCCCTGTTTCGGAAGACGAAGGCATGATTGCCGCCGCCGAAGCGGGCGTGCTGACGCTCGACAAGCTCGAAGCCATGACCGCTGTCTGCTCGGTGGGGCTGGATATGGTGGCCGTGCCCGGCACTACGTCGGCGGCCACCATTTCCGGCATCATCGCCGACGAAGCCGCCATCGGCATGATCAACAGCAAAACCACCGCCGTGCGTATTATTCCCGTGCCCGGCAAAGGCGTGGGCGAATCGGTGGAATTCGGCGGCCTGCTGGGTTATGCGCCGATTATGCCCGTGAAAGAAGGCTCGTGCGAAGTGTTTGTGAAGCGCGGCGGCCGTATTCCTGCGCCGGTGCAGTCAATGAAGAATTAACCGGAAAGCAGGCGTTCTGCCGCTTGCCGCCAAGTTTTAATAGAGTTGTGAGAAACGGCATTTGAAAGTCATTGAGGCCGTCTGAAATATTTCAGACGGCCTCGGTTTATTTTTAACTTTGTATGTTATATTATAACAATAATTTTAATCCCTCATTTCCAACCAAGCGAGAAAACCATGAAAAAAGCAGCCTTGTTTACCTTAGCCGCCTTACTTTGCCCGGCAGCCGCCCACGCCCACCGCGTTTGGGTGGAAAGCGCCCACACCCACGGCGGCGAAATCCTTAAAGCCGAGCTTGGCTACGGCGAGTTTCCCGATATGGAGCCGATTGCCAAAGACCGCCTGCACATTTTTAGTAAACCCATGCAGCTTGTTACCGAAAAGGGCAAAGAAGATTTGGTGCAGAAAGGGCAGTATAACTATCAATACCAAAGCAAAAAGCCCGTGAAAGAAGGCAGCTATTTGGTTACCGCCGAATACCGGCCCACTTTCTGGTCGAAAAACAAAGCCGGCTGGAAGCAGGCCAGCATTAAAGAAATGCCCGATGCCGAGTATTGCGAGCAAACCCGTATGTACGGCAAAAACATTGTCAACGTCGGCCATGAAAGCGCCGGCACCAAAGTCATCACCCGCCCGGTAGGCCAGGGTTTGGAAATCGTGCCGCTCGACAACCCCGCCAATGTGCATGTGGGCGAGCGTTTCAAAGTGCGCGTGCTGTTTAACGGCGAGCCGCTGCCCGGTGCCGTTGTAACCGCCACTTTCGACGGCTTCGATACCAGTGACCGCAGTAAAAACCACAAAGTGGAAGCGCAGGCGTTTTACGATAAAACCGGCGACGACGGCAGCGTAGATATTATCCCGCTGCGCCAAGGCTTCTGGAAAGCCAATGTCGAGCACAAAGTCGATTTCCCCGACCAGAAAACCTGCCAGAAACAGGCCAGCTACACCACACTCACGTTCCAAATCGGCCATCAGGCACACTAATAACGGCGTGATTGCCTGCCCCAACCGTTTTCAGACGGCCTCTATTTTAAGAAACACTTGGAGGCCGTCTGAAATCATTTATAATGCGCCCATATTGATTTGCATAAACATTTATAGATGGATAATAAAAAAGGCCGGTTTGTTCCTCCCGATTTCGCCAACCACAGTCCGCTTACCTGGTATCAGGCAGCCTCGGAGCAGCCCGCGTTTATCCGCGACGCCGCCCAAGCCAAAGCCATCGAATATCTCGACCGGCTGTGGACAGAATTAATGATGTTTAAGCGCAAGCGCAACCGTTTTCTGGGCCGCAGCCTGCGTTCGCCGCAACTGCCCAAAGGGCTGTATTTTTACGGTGGGGTAGGGCGCGGCAAGAGTTTTCTGATGGACGTGTTTTACGGCTGCCTGCCTTACCGCCGCAAACGCCGCGTACACTTCCACGCCTTCATGGCCGAAGTGCACCGGCGCATGAAAGCCCTGAAAAGCGAAGCCAACCCGCTCAAAGCGGTGGCGGCGGAAATTGCCAAAGAAACCCGCGTGCTGTGTTTCGACGAATTCCACGTCAGCGATATTGCCGACGCCATGATTTTGGGGCGGTTGCTGGAAAACCTGTTTGAAGGCGGCGTGGTGCTGGTGGCAACCTCCAACTACGCACCCTCGGAACTCTACCCGCAAGGGCAGAACCGCAGCAGCTTTCTGCCCACCATCGCGCTGATTGAAAGCAAACTCACGGTTCTCAACGTGGACGGCGGCGAAGACTACCGCCTGCGCACCTTGAAACCCGCCGAAGTATTTTATGTGCCCGACAGCGAAGAAAACGAAGGCAAACTCGCCTCGCTGTTTGCCCAAGTGGCGCACGGAAAAGCCAAAAATCCCCGCCCGATTATCATACACGGGCGGGAACTGATGTGTAACGCGCACGACGACAAAGCCATCTGGTTCGATTTCCGCGCCCTGTGTTTCGGCCTCCGCTCGCAGGCCGACTATCTCTATTTGGCCGAGCGCTACGAAATGGTTTTTGTGTCGGGCATCGAGAAACTGAGCGAAGCCGAAAAGGCAGAGGCCCGCCGCCTCACTTGGCTGATAGACGTGTTATACGACTTCCGCGTTAAATTTTGCGCCACCAGCAAAGTTCCCGCCGAAGAAATCTATGTGGAAGGCGACTTCGCCCACGAATTCGTGCGCACCGTCAGCCGTATGGTAGAGATGCAGTCGGAAGAATATCTGACTCTGCCCCATTTAACGCTCGGCAAAAAAAATGCCGATATTTAACAAAATATTGGCAGAGTTTGATAAAATATGCGCCCCGATTTTTGTTTGAATCAAGAATAGAGAAAAGCAGGCGTTTGTGCCTGCCGGGAAACTTCATCAAGTTTCCTTATCAGGGCAACACGTAGGGCGGCGCTTTATGTGTCGTCCTGTATGTTGAAACATTAATTAAAGGAATTTTTCATGGCTATCGAACGTACTATTTCCATCATCAAACCCGATGCAGTTGCTAAAGATGTAATCGGCAAAATCTACAGCCGTTTCGAAAGCAACGGCCTGCGCATTATCGCCGCCAAAATGAAACACCTGAGCACCAAAGAAGCCCAAGATTTCTACGCCGTGCATAAAGATCGCCCGTTCTTTGCCGACCTGGTTGCCTTTATGACCAGCGGCCCCGTGATGATTCAAGTGCTCGAAGGCGAAAACGCCGTGGCTAAAAACCGCGAATTGATGGGTGCGACCAACCCGAAAGAAGCCGCCGCCGGCACCATCCGCGCCGACTTCGCAGAATCCATTGATGCCAACGCCGTACACGGTTCCGACAGTCTGGAAAACGCCGCTAAAGAAATTGCTTATTTCTTCAGCGAAAGCGAAATCTGCGTCCGCTAAGCGGCAGTGCGACTCTTCGGGCTGTCTGAATGCTTTCAGACGGCCTGAAGGTTTTTAGCTTTAAATGGCAGCTTCTGCAACTGCGACGCTTGCTGCAACCCCATGATAAAGCTTCCATTTAAAAGCTTGTAACGAACATGAAAACCAATCTGCTGAATTTCGATTTAAACGGACTGACCGAGCATTTCGCGCAAATGGGCGAAAAGCCTTTCCGAGCCAAACAGGTGATGCGCTGGATACACCAAGCCGGTGCCGCCGGTTTCGACGAGATGACCGACCTGGCCAAATCCCTTCGATCCAAACTGCAAGAGCAGGCCGAAGTGGCCGTACCCGCTTTGATGGCCGCGCAAGAATCTTCAGACGGCACCCGCAAATGGCTGCTTGACGTGGGAACCGGCAACGGCGTGGAAACCGTGTTTATTCCCGAAGCCGACCGCGGCACATTGTGTATTTCGTCGCAAGTGGGCTGTGCGTTGGAATGCACGTTCTGCTCCACCGGCAGGCAGGGCTTCAACCGAAACCTGAGTGCCGCCGAAATTATCGGCCAGCTTTGGTGGGCAAACAAAGCCATGGGCGTTACCCCGAAAAACGAGCGGGTTGTGTCCAATGTGGTGATGATGGGCATGGGCGAGCCACTGGCCAATTTCGACAATGTGGTTACCGCCTTGGGCATTATGCTTGACGACCACGGCTACGGCTTGTCGCGCCGCAGGGTAACGGTGTCCACATCCGGCATGGTGCCGCAGATGGACAGGCTGCGCGACGTGATGCCGGTGGCGTTGGCTGTGTCGCTGCATGCCTCTAATGATGCCGTGCGTAACGAAATCGTGCCCCTGAATAAAAAATATCCGCTTGGCGAACTGATGGCGGCCTGCCGCCGCTATCTCGAAAAAGCCCCGCGCGATTTCGTTACTTTCGAATATGTGATGCTCGACGGCATTAACGACGAAGCGCAGCATGCAAGGGAATTAATCGAATTGGTGCGCGATGTGCCGTGCAAATTCAACCTGATACCGTTCAACCCGTTCCCGAATTCGGGTTACCAGCGCTCGAGCAATGAAAACATCCGCGTGTTCCGCGATATCCTGCAGCAGGCGGGCTTTGTGGTTACCGTGCGTAAAACCCGCGGCGACGATATCGACGCCGCCTGCGGCCAGCTCGCCGGCCAAGTGAAAGACAAAACACGCCGCCAGGAAAAATGGCAGCAGATTACCATGCAACCTAAGGGGGTAACATGACCATCAAAAAAACAGCGGGAATCATCTTAACGGCACTGGCGCTAAGCGCCTGCGCAAGTGGAGCTTCGCAGCCGAGTGCGCGCGAACGTGCCGGGCAGATATCGAATATAAAGACACAGCTTGCCGTGGAATATCTTCGCGGAAAAGATTACCGCCAGGCAGTCAGCAGCATAGATGAAGCATTGAAGGAAAATCCGAAAAATGAAAATGCCTGGCTGATCCGCGCCCAAATCTACCAATATTTGAAAGTTAACGACAAAGCGCAGGAAAGTTTCCGAAAAGCCTTGTCTATCAAGCCGGACAGTGCGGAAATCAACAACAATTACGGTTGGTTTTTATGCAGTACGCAAAACCGCCCGAACGATGCGATGCCTTATTTCGATAAAGCACTGGCCGATCCCACCTATCCCAATCCGCATGTTGCCAACCTCAACAAAGGCATATGCAGTACTAAGACGGGTCAGTATTCTCTGGCGGAAGCTTATTTCGAGCGCGCTTTGGCTGCCGCACCGCAGTTTTACCCTGTTTTGAAAGAAATGGCGCGCACCAAAATGCTGGCCGGCAATTTAAGCGACGCCGATTATTATTTCCGCCAATATCAAAGCAAAGTTGATGTTTTGGGTGCAGACGATTTACTCTTGGGTTGGCGCCTGTACAGCGCCTTGGGCAATACGCAGGCGGCCTATGAATACGAGGCGCAGCTGCGTGCCAACTACCCCTATTCCGATGAACTGCAAACAATTACAACAGGACGTTTGTGATGACCGATAACCAGCAACCAGAACAACACGCCTCCAACAGTGCTGCGGCCGAGTTGGGTTCGAAACTGCGCCGGGCTCGCGAGCAGAAAGGCTATTCGATCGGTGAAGTAACCGAACGCCTGAAACTGTCGACCCACCAAATCGAAGGCTTGGAAAGCGGCAACTACGAAGGTTTGCCCGAATTGGTGTTTGTGCGCGGTTTTTTACGCACCTACGGTCGTTTTTTGGATTTGGACGATAATGAGATTGCCGTATTTTTAGACCGCATCGCGCCGCAAAACCGCAATAACCTCTATGCAGTCGAACGCGGCGGCAGTCAAACTCTGAATTACCAGCAAACCGAAGTGAAAAAATCGTTCCCTACCTGGATCTTGGGTGTGCTGACGGCGGTGGTTGTCGGCGGCGGCATTTATGTATGGCAGAATAAGTCCAACCAAGAATACGTCAAGCAGAGCGACAATATGGAACGCCCCGAGCTGGCGGGTACGACGGCAGGCAATCTTCAAGCCGGCAATATTTCGGTAGTGGCGATGGGCAGCGGTGCCGCGGCTTCGTCCGTTTCCGACTCTTCCGCCTCCGCCCCCGTTTCTCAGGATGCCGCTTCCGATGTCGTGCCGGTTGCCGCTGATGAATTGGCGGTTAAGGTGTTATACCGTTCCAACTTGGTTATCAAAGACAAAAACGGCGGTTTTGTCATCAACCGCATCGTGCCCGCCGGCAGCGAGCACCGCTTCAGAGGCGGCGCGCCGTATGAGGTTTGGATCGGCTATTCAATTGGTGCCACCGCCAATTACGGCGGCCGGGAAATCAATGTGCGCCAGCACTTAACCGGTAAAACCACTTCATCTTTCACCGTAGGCCAGCAATGAGTAATCCACCCTCCAACCGCCGCCAAACCCATCAAGTCCGCATCGACCATTTAACCGTAGGTTCTGATGCGCCTGTTGTGGTGCAGTCGATGACCAACACCGATACCGCCGATGCGGCGGGCACGGCGCAGCAGGTTAAAGAATTGAGCGATGCCGGCTCGGAGATGGTGCGGATTACCGTAAACAGCCCCGAAGCCGCCGCCAAGGTGGCGGAAATCAGAAGCCGCCTGGACGACATGGGCTGCAACACGCCGCTGGTGGGGGATTTTCACTTCAACGGCGAGCGCCTGCTGCAAGAGTTTCCCGACTGCGCCCGCGCATTGTCGAAATACCGTATCAACCCCGGTAATGTGGGCAAAGGCGCGAAAGGCGACGAAAAATTCGCCTATATGATCCGCACCGCCGCCGAACACGATAAAGCCGTACGCATCGGCGTGAACTGGGGTTCGCTCGATCAAAGCCTCGCCAAACGCATGATGGATGCCAATTTGGCTTCGGCAGCACCTAAGCCGCCCGAAGAGGTAATGAAAGAGACGCTGATTGTGTCGGCGTTGGAATCCGCACAAAAAGCGGTGGATTTGGGATTGCCCGAAAACAAAATTATTCTGTCGTGCAAGGTTAGCGCCGTGCAGGATTTGATTCAGGTTTACCGCGATTTGGGCGCACGCTGCGCTTACCCGCTGCACTTGGGCTTAACCGAAGCGGGCATGGGCAGCAAGGGCATTGTGGCTTCAACCGCCGCATTGGCCGTTTTGTTGCAGGAAGGCATAGGCGACACTATCCGCATTTCGCTCACCCCCGAGCCGGGCAGCCCGCGCACGCAGGAGGTGGTGGTGGCGCAGGAAATCCTGCAAACCATGGGTTTGCGTTCGTTTACGCCCATGGTTACCGCCTGCCCGGGCTGCGGACGCACCACCAGCACGGTGTTCCAAGAACTGGCGCGCGATATCCAGCAATACCTGCGCGACAAAATGACGGTTTGGCGCAGCCAATACCCCGGTGTGGAATCGTTGAACGTTGCCGTGATGGGCTGCGTGGTCAACGGCCCGGGCGAGAGCAAACTGGCCGACATCGGCATCAGCCTGCCCGGCACGGGCGAAACCCCCGTCGCCCCCGTGTATGTGGACGGCGAGCGAAAAGTAACGCTTAAAGGCGACAATATGGCCGCCGAATTTTTGGCTATTGTGCAGGAATACGTAGAAACCAACTATGGCGAAGGCGGTAAAAAACGCAACGAAAGCCGGGTGATTCCCATCAGCCCGGTGTAAAACCTGCCGTTATGTTTTCAGACGGCCTCAATATCCAAACCAGCGAGGTGGAAAATGGCACCCGATTTACGCGAATTGCTGTTGCAGCTTTATCTGCTCAACAACCCGAAAGCAGAACACAAAGTGTTTATCTATACCTATCAGGGCGTGAGCGACATGGCCGTGAACCCGTTTCAGTTTGTGGGCGCGGATTTGCTCGACAACGTTAAAAAAAGCCTGATTTTGCAGAACCTGCCCTCGGGAGAGATGATACAGGCCTTTGTTTCGCCGGCCGCTTCGGGCAAAAAACAGGCTTGGGAAGTTGAAAACACCATGCTTTACGGCAACAAAAGCGGCGTGTTGGTTTCTGTCGACCTCGATAAAGAAAGCATTGGTCAATCCGAAAAATACAAACAGTTTGCCGGTTTGACCACCAGTATGCTGCGTCAGTTTATCAACAGCGGCATCGAATAACAGGCCGTCTGAAAAAAGAATGTGAAAATCAGAAAACTATGGGACAAAAAATCCAAGCCGTTAAAGGCATGAACGATCTGCTGCCGGTGGAGCAGAAAGATTTCAAGCTCACCGCCGCTTTCTGGCAGGCGTTTGAAGATACCGTTGCCCGCTGGGCGCGCCGCTACGGCTACAACCAAATCCGCACCCCCATTTTGGAGCAGACCGGCCTGTTTGTGCGCTCCATCGGCGAAGAAACCGATGTGGTCGGCAAAGAAATGTACACTTTTGCCGATTCCAACGACAGGCTCAGCCTGAGCCTGCGCCCCGAAGGCACGGCATCGTGCCTGCGCGCAGTGGTCGAACACAACCTGCTGTATAACGGCCCGCAGAAATTATGGTATATGGGGCCGATGTTCCGCCGCGAACGCCCGCAGAAAGGGCGTTACCGCCAGTTTCACCAAGTGGGGGTGGAGGCTTTGGGTTTCGAAGGCCCCGATATTGATGCCGAAATCGTCGCCATGTCGGCAGATTTATGGAAAGAATTGGGTATACGCGACCATCTGGTTTTAGAAATCAACAGCTTGGGTAACCGCGAAGAGCGCGCCGCACACCGTGCCGCGCTGGTGGCCTATTTGGGCAGCCACCAAGACAAGCTCGACGAAGACAGCAGGCGCCGCCTGCACACCAACCCTCTGCGCGTGCTTGACAGCAAAAATCCCGATTTGCAGGAAATCTGCAACAACGCCCCGCACTTAACCGAATATTTGGGCGAAGCCTCGCGCGCGCACTATGCCGGCTTCAAAGCCATGCTCGACGGCCTGAACATCACCTATGTGGAAAACCCCCGCCTGGTACGCGGTTTGGACTACTACAACCAAACCGTGTTCGAATGGACAACCGACAAACTCGGCGCGCAGGCCACCGTTTGCGGCGGCGGCCGTTACGACGGCCTGATTGAAGAGCTGGGCGGCAAACCCGCGCCGTCCATCGGTTTTGCCATGGGCGTGGAACGCCTGCTGCTGCTGGTGCGCGACTACGGCTCGCTGGCGTATCAGGCCGCGCCGGATGTTTACGCCATGCACCAAGGCGAAGGCGCCGCTTTGCAGGCGATGAAACACGCCCAAACCCTGCGTGCCGCCGGATTCGATGTGTTGCAACACGCCGGCAGCCAAAGCCTGAAAGCGCAGATGAAAAAAGCCGATGCCAGCGGCGCGCGTTTCGCCCTGATTGTGGCGCAGAGCGAGCTTTCGGACGGCACCGTTACCCTTAAAGACCTCCAGGGCACCCACGGCCAAACCACCCTTGATGCCGCCCTGTTAACCTCCACCCTACAACAATGGAAGAATGATTAAATGGCTGCACACATTCAAGAACAGGAAGAACTCGAAAATTTCAAATATTTCTGGAAAAGCTGGGGCCGCTGGCTGTTTGCCGCGCTGGTAGCCGCCGCACTCGGTTATCTGGGTTATGTGCTTTATAAAAACCATCAGGTTAAAAAAGACCAGGAAGCCGCCGGTGTGCTGACGCAGCTGGTTGAAAAAGCGCAAAACAATGCCGATGCCAAAGCCGTAAATGCCGATTTGCAAAACCTCCAGCAAAACTATGCCGGCACGATTGCCGCCGCGCAGGCCACGTTTATGGTGGCGGGCACCGAGTTCGACAAAGGCAGCTACGACAATGCCGCCAACCATTTGAAATGGGTGCTGAAAAACCAGCAAAATCCAGTTGTGCAGGCAATGGCTGCCCAACGCTTGGCAGTTGTGCGCCTGCAGCAAAAAAAATACGAAGAAGCGCTGGATGTTTTAAACACCAAAGTAGATCCTGCTTTCGAGCCGCTGTTGCTTGAAACCAAAGGCGACATTTATCTGGCACAAGGCAAAAACAAAGAAGCCTTGCAGGTTTACGAACAGATTTTGGCGCAGCTGCCTAAAGATGCCGCCAACAGAGAGTCGGTGCAGTTTAAAGCCGACCAATTAAAATAAAGGCCGTCTGAAAACAGCAGGCAGGCTTGCAGAAAGCTTTCTGCAAGCCTGCTTGTTTGACGGCGTATAATCTTAAACCTCCGTGCTGCGGAATTACAGCTAACCCATTTTGAAACAAGCGAACCAACGCTGTAATGATTTTAAAGAGGGTAGACCATACAGCACCTGCTTGCCGCCCGAAACCTTTTCAGACGGCCTGACACAGAAAGAAAACCTATGAAACCCACCATCGCCCTAGTCGGCCGCCCCAATGTGGGCAAATCCACCCTGTTCAACCGCCTCACGCGCAGCAAAGACGCGCTGGTGCACGACCTGCCCGGCCTCACGCGCGACCGCCACTACGGCCACGGCCGGGTGGGCAGCAAACCCTATCTGGTTATCGATACCGGCGGCTTTGAACCGGTGGTTGACAGCGGCATTCTGCACGAAATGGCCAAGCAAACCCTGCAAGCGGTGGACGAAGCCGACGCCGTTGTGTTTTTGGTTGACGGCCGCACCGGCCTCACGCCGCAAGACAAAATCATCGCCGACCGCCTGCGCCAAAGCCCGCGCCCCGTTTATCTGGCCGTGAACAAAGGCGAGGGCGGCAATCAGGCCGTGCTGGCCGCCGAGTTTTACGAGCTGGCGCTGGGCGAGCCGCACGTGATTTCCGGCGCGCACGGCGACGGCGTGTATTACCTGATAGAAGACATCTTAGAAAACTTTCCCGATACCGAAGAAGAAACCGCCGCGCCCAAACACCCCGTATTTGCCGTTATCGGCCGCCCAAACGTGGGTAAATCCACGCTGGTGAACGCCATTCTCGGCGAAGAGCGCGTGATTGCCTTCGATATGGCCGGCACCACCCGCGACAGCATCCACATCGACTTCGAGCGCGAGGGTAAACCCTTCACCATTATCGACACCGCCGGCGTGCGCCGCCGCGGCAAAGTGGCAGAGGCGGTGGAAAAGTTTTCGGTAATCAAAGCCATGCAGGCCATCGAAGCGGCCAACGTGGCGGTGCTGGTGTTGGACGCGCAGCAGGACATCGCCGACCAAGACGCCACCATCGCCGGTTTCGCGCTCGAAGCGGGCAGGGCGCTGGTGGTGGCGGTGAACAAATGGGACGGTATCAGCGAAGAGCGGCGCGAACAGGTGAAACGCGACATCGCCCGCAAACTCTATTTTCTCGATTTCGCCAAGTTCCACTACATTTCCGCCCTGAAAGAGCGCGGCATAGACGGCTTGTTCGAGAGCATCCAATCGGCCTATAACGCCGCCATGATTAAAATGCCTACGCCGAAAATCACCCGCGTGCTGCAATCGGCAATCGAACGCCAAGCCCCGCCGCGCGCCGGCTTGGTGCGCCCGAAAATGCGCTATGCCCACCAGGGCGGCATGAACCCGCCGGTTATCGTGGTGCACGGCAATTCGCTGCAAGCGGTTTCCGACAGCTACACCCGCTATCTCACCCAAACCTTCCGCAAAGCCTTCAATTTGCAGGGCACGCCGCTGCGCATCCAATACAACGTGTCGGAGAACCCCTACGAAGAAGCGCAAGACAAGCCCAAGAAAAAACCGCTGCGCCGAGCCGCGTTGAGCAACCGCATCGAAAAACGCGAAGGGCGCAAAGAAGAAAAAAACCGCTTGAAAAAGAAAACCAAAGTGAGCGTGAAAAAGCTGCACAATAAATAAACGAAAGGCTCTAGGGGCTGTCGACATTTAACCGACGAAGCGGTTTTTTGAGGCAAAAACCGCTTCGCCGGCCAATTGTCAACAGACCCTAGTCTAGAGCCAACGAAATAAGCGCAGCATGAGGCCTTTGCAAAATTCGTCGGTATTTTTAAACTTGCATTCGCATTTCGAGACCTTTGTAAAACAGCCCGTTGCTCGCTCGTTTGCCTAACTCCATGTTATGTCTGCACTCGCTGCGCTACTGCGCCTTGAACTGCATCTAAATCTGGCTGTTTTACAAAGGTCTCGAAATGCGAATGCAAGCGTCTGAAAACCAAACGGCAGTTAGGATAACACTCAAAACCAAGGCTTTTTACCTGAGCACATTCCGTTTTCGGCACGATTGCGGTAAGGTTACGGCTTCAATCTAACGCCCGTGCAAACCGGCGTTTCAGGCCGCCTGAACCACTATCGGAAAGAACATCATGCAAAACTATCTCACGCCCAATTTCGCTTTCGCCCCGATTATTCCCGACCACGCCGCCGGAAGCCGCGTGTGGGATACCGAAGGACGGGAATATATCGACTTGGCAGGCGGCATCGCCGTTAACGCGCTCGGGCACTGCCACCCGCAATTGGTTGACGCCCTCAACCGCCAGGCTGCGAAGCTGTGGCATATTTCCAATATCTACACCACTGCTCCGGCGCAAATGCTGGCGGAAAAACTCACCGAACACACATTTGCCGACAAAGTGTTTTTCTGCAATTCCGGAGCCGAAGCCAACGAAGCCGCCCTGAAACTGGCGCGCAAATACGCGCGCGACCATTTCGGCGAAGATAAAACCGAAATCATCGCCTGCACAAACGCCTTTCACGGGCGTACGCTGTTCACCGTGTCGGTGGGCGGCCAACCCAAATACAGCCGCGATTTCGCCCCGCTGCCGGGCGGCATCACCCATATCCCCTACAACGATGCCGATGCGCTGGCCGCCGCCATATCGGAAAAAACCTGCGCCGTGATTATCGAGCCGGTTCAGGGAGAAAGCGGCGTTCTGCCTGCCGACGTTGAGTTCTTGCAAGCCGCCCGCCGCCTGTGCGATGAAAACCATGCGCTGCTGGTGTTCGACGAAGTGCAAACCGGCATGGGGCGCACCGGCAAACTGTTTGCCTATGAACATTACGGCGTACGCCCCGATATCCTCACCAGCGCCAAAGCCTTGGGTGGCGGCTTCCCCATCGGCGCAATGCTGACCACCGATGCCGTCGCACCCAGCTTCGCCCCCGGCACGCACGGCTCCACCTTCGGCGGCAACCCGTTGGCATGCGCTGTGGGCAATTGCGCCTTCGACATTATCAACACGCCCGAAACCCTGCAAAACGCAGCCAACCAAGGGAAAAAGCTGCAAACGGCGCTGGCCCGGCTGGGAGAAGAAACCGGCGTGTTTAAAGAAGTGCGCGGCATGGGGCTGTTGATCGGCTGCGTGCTGGCCGACGGTTATGCAGGCCGCGCGGGGGAGTTAACCCAAGCCGCACTGAAACACGGCCTGATGATTCTAGTGGCCGGCAGCAACGTAATCCGTTTTGCCCCAAGTCTGCTGCTGAACGATGAAGACCTGCAGGAGGGCATGGAACGCCTGCGTGCGGCGGTGTCGTCGTGGCGGCAGGGTGTGTAGATACACAGTTTCAAACCATCTTCAGACGGCCGAACAGGCCAACGGTAATAAGGAACCAGCAATATGAAATGGACCGACATCCAACGCATCGCCGAAGAACTTTACGACAACCACCCCGACACAGACCCGAAAACCATACGCTTCACCCAATTGCGCGAGTTGATTATCAACCTGCCCGATTTTGACGACGACCCTGTGCGCAGCGGCGAAAAAATCCTCGAAGCCGTGCAGCAGGCGTGGATAAATGAGGCCGGATGATTTTATGAAGGCCGTCTGAAAAAGCATTTCTGCGTTTCAGACGGCCTGCACCGTTTCGATGCAGAATTTTGAAAAAATCAAACCAATCGGGGGAATGTCTTCCGGCCGAATTTTTCAGCCGGCCATATCTATCATTCCGACATCGGACAAACAGGAAAACATATGCAGAATTTAAAATCCATTTTCGTACTCTACACCGGCGGCACCATCGGCATGAGCCAAAGCGGGCAGGGCCTGCGCCCCGATACCGCGCTGGCGGGGAAGGCACTGGTGCCGTTTGCCGGCCGTTTCCGTTTCGACTGGCACTTATGCGATCCGTTAATCGACTCTTCGGCGGTTACGCTTGACGATTGGCAAGGCTGGCTGCAACTTGCGGCAGAAAAAATCCCGCAATACGACGGCGTGCTGGTGCTGCACGGCACCGACACGCTGGCCTATGCGGCCAACCTGTTCGCGCTCGCCCTGCAGGGTTTGGACAAGCCCGTGGTGCTGACCGGTTCGCAATGGCCTTACGATGCCGAAAACAGCGATGCGCCGCTTAATCTCGCCACCGCCGTGGCCGCTTTCGAGCTGGATTTGCGCGAAACTGTGATTGCCTTTAACGGCAAACTGTTCCCCGCCGTGGGCAGCAGCAAAATCAGCACCGAAAGTGCGGCGGGCTTCGGCAACCCGCATTTCGGCGTGTTGGCGGAATGGTCGCCCGAACAAAACTGGCACAACGTGCGCATCAGGCCGTCTGAAAAAACAGCGCAGGCTTTGCAGGTGCGCCCGTTGAGCGCGCAGGCCAAAGTGGTTTGCACCACCCTGATTCCCGGTTTTGCCGCACAAGCCTTTGCAAACGGCCTCGGCAGCAGCGGCGCAGATGCCGTGGTGCTGCAAAGCTACGGCCACGGCAACGCGCCCGCAGATGCCGGTTTTATCGAAGCCGTGCGGCAGTTCACCGCCAAAGGCGGCCTGCTGCTCAACATCAGCCAAGTGCAGCAAGGCAACGCCGCCGCCGTATATGCGCAGGGCAGTGCGCTGCGCCAAGCGGGCGTGGTGAACGGCGGCAAAGCCAATTTGGAAACCGCCGCCGTTTTGCTGACGCTGGCGGTCAGCGGCGGCTGGCAGGCTGAGCGCTTACGGCAGGAGTTGGTTGGTTTGGGGCTGGTGTAGTTATCATTGTCTTGAGATAAGGCCGTCTGAAAACAGGTTACGCATGGCGATGCGCCTGTTTTTCAGACGGCCTTTATTTTATTTGGCTGTATTTGGCGCGCAAAGACAGTGGTTTGTCGCAGCAGACTAAAGCCTGCGGGAGAGCAGGGGGCTATATTGGCAGCAACAATCATGTGATTGCCGTTTGTTATGAGTCAGGAGAACGAAAATGCCGGGTTATCCGCAAGATATTTTACAAAACCGTTCGGTAGTCAAACACGGAAATTATGCGGTTATTACACCGCAAGGCCGCGTAATCAATGTGGTTCCGGGAATTGAAGACTGCCAGATGACCATTCTGGCCACACCGAAAATGGGTGCAAGTTTCGTCCAGTTAATCGGCCAATTGGGTGCAAATGCGAAAACCACACTGGCCTATGGTGCCAAGCCGCATGAAGAGGCCTTTATTTATCTGCTCGACGGCGAAGCCGAGCTGAAAGTAACGGTCGGTGGTGAAAGCCGTGTGCTGAAGCAGGGCGGTTATGCCTACGCGCCGCCCGGAGCGGGCATCGGTTTTGAAAACAGCAATCATCAGGCCGGACGCATTTTGCTCTACAAACAGCGTTATGTAGAGCATCCGGCGGGACTGAAACCTTATACGGTATTCGGCAGTGTACATGATATCGAATGGGCGGATTACGACGGTATGGCCAATGTGCATATTAAAGATTTGCTGCCTATCGAGCAGAATTTCGATATGAATATGCATATTTTGAGCTTCGACCCGGGTGCCAGCCACAACATCATCGAAACCCATGTTCAGGAGCACGGTGCCTATGTGTATGAAGGGCAGGGCTGCTATCTGCTTGATGAAAACTGGTATTTGATTAAGGAAGAAGACTTTATCTGGTTCGGCCCGTACTGCAAACAAGCTTCCTATGCCGTAGGACGCGGACCGTTTACCTATATTTATTCCAAAGACTGCCACCGCGACGTGGAAATTTGAACAACCGCAAACAGGCCGTCTGAAAGCCTGAAATTCTTTTCAGACGGCCATCACAAAGGAGCATTATCATGGCTTTAGACAAAAACTTCAAAACTTTAGATATCCGAGAAACCTTGGCCGCCACCAATATGCGCGGCAAAAACATCACTTTTTTGGACGATTTTAAGCGCGAAGAAATCCTTTCGCTGTTTAAGGCGGCCGAAATGATGGAGCCGTTTTTGCGCACGGGGCTCGACCTGCTGAAAGGCAAGGTGCTCTATACCCTGTTTTTCCAACCTTCCACGCGCACCCGCTGCAGCCACGAAAATGCCATGCTGCGTTTGGGCGGCGGCGTGATTACCGAGTCCGATCCGCAGCACAATGCCGCCGTGGCGAAAAACGAGAGCCTTTACGACACGCTGCGGGTAACGTCGGAATACGCCGATGTAATCGTGATGCGCCACCCCGACGATAAAGAAGCCTTGGGCGCATTAGACGAGTTGGGCAGCTACGTTTCGCCGGTGATTTCGGGCGGCTACGGCCACGTTACCCACCCGACGCAGGGCTTGCTCGACTGCTATACCTGCTGGCGCGCGTTCGGCGATTTGAGCAATGCCACGGTTGCCATTGCCACCCCCGATCTTTCACGCGCACGTTCCGGCCAGTCGTTTGCGCTGGCGCTGGCTTCGATGGGTGCCAAGATTATCTACACCGGTACCAGCGAGCTGCGAACCCCCGAAGTGGTGCGCGACAAGCTCAAAGCGATGGGTGCGCATTTCGAAGAACATTTCGACTTAACCGAAAAGCAAAACGAAGAGCTTTATGCCGAAAATGCGGTGGATTTGATTTATCTGCCGGGCTGTTCGGTGAAAAAAGACGACCCCAACCGCGAAGACTTCATGAAGAAAATGATGAACTATTATATTTCGCTCGATATGCTGCAACGCATCAAAGCGAAAAGCGGCAAGGTAGTCGGCGTACACCACTCTTTACCGCGAAACCCGGGCGAATTTGATTTCAGCATCGACAACACCGAACACCAGTTGTATTTCCGTGCGATCGGCTTCTCGGTAGCGGTGCGGATGGCACTGTTGAGCGCGGTTGTCGGCGTAGACTGAATCTGCCTCAGAGTAAGCCGAAAAACAGTGGGCTGCCGCTGGTTGTTCGGGCGGCAGCCTGTTTGACAGAAACTTAAGGAGTTGTGTCATGAGTGCGCAAAAACCAAAAAAATCTTTCAAAATGCCCGATATTTATATTGTGCTGGCAGTATTTATTTTAGTGGTTGCCGCGCTGACCTATATTGTTCCGGCGGGTGAGTACGAACGGCAGGCCATCGAAACCTCTCACGGTGTGCAAAACCTGGTGGTGGCGGGAACCTATCACCAAATCGAACAGCAGCCCGTAGGCTTTATGGATTTGGTAACCGCCATTCCCGACGGCCTGAAACGGGCGGCGGGCATTGTGTTTCTCACATTTATGGTAGGCGGCTGTATGGGTTTGATCAAACGTGCAGGGCTGATTGATATGGGTGTGCAGAAACTGAGCACGGCCGTAGGCAATAAAGATATTCTGGTGATTCCGATTTTAATCACGATTTTTGCCGGGCTGGCTGCATTTATCGGCGTGCCTGAGCTGTCGCTGGCTTACCTGCCCGTGCTGCTGCCGCTGTTTTACCGCTTGGGCTACGACGGCATGACGGCAATGGCGGTGGCGCTTTTGGGGCCCTGTATGGGTTTTACATTCGGTCTGACCATTCCGGGTTCTGTCGGGGTGGGGCAGCAGATTGCCCAACTGCCGATGTTTTCAGGCTCGGCTTTCCGCGCAGTAGTGTTGGCATGCGTGGTGCTGATTGTCATTCTGTATGTGATGCGCTATGCCGTTAAAGTGAAGCGTAACCCCGAGGCCAGCCTCACTTACGAGAGCGACCGCGAAATGCGTGCCAAATTGGCTGCGGAAGATACGGAAAAAGGTGAAATGGTGTTCAACGCGCGCCAGAAATATGCCGGTATCGCCTGCATGGTTCTGTTTCCGGTTGCCATTGTCATGATTTTGAAAAACAACTTGGGGTTTGAGGCCATCGGCGGGCTGTTTCTCTTTATCGGTATCGCCGCAGCCGCCGTTGCAGGCAAATCGGCACAGCAGATTTGCGACGATGTGAATGCAGGTATGCGCGATATGATGGTGGCAGCACTGTTGTGCGGCGTGGCCTCTGCCATTGCCGTGGTGATGGATAAAGGTGTGATTACCGATACCTTGGTGTTTTGGCTCGAAAGCATGATGCGTTCGGTGCCGCCGGAACTTACCGCTATTGCGATTTTCTGGGAGCAGTCGTTGTTTAACTTTCTGATTCCGGGCGCAACCGCTCTGACCGTATTGACTATGCCGATTATTTCGCCTTTGGCCAGCCTGCTTGATATTTCGCAACAGGCGGTGGTGTCGGCCAACGCATGGGGCGGACAGCTTACCGATATTTTCTTCCCCACTTCCGGTTTCTTTGTAGCCACGCTGGTGATTGCCAAGGTGGAATACGGTAAATGGCTGCGTTTCTATACCCCGCTGATGCTGATGCTCGGCCTGCTTGCCAGCGTTGCGCTCTATTTCATGCAGTCTGCCGGTATTGGTGCGATGTAGCTTGGTTTTTCAGACGGCCTGATGTTTTAAACAATAGGCCGTCTGAAAGAAGGAGAACGAAATGTATGATTTACTGATTAAGAACGGCTTGTTGGTTTTGCCGGAGCAAATGCTGCACGGCGATATTGCAGTGAAAGACGGAAAAATAGCCGCCATTGCGCCCCGGCTTGAGGGCAGTGCCGGAAAAACCGTCGATGCCCGCCACTGCTATGTGCTGCCCGGTATGGTAGACGTGCATATGCATATTTCCGAGCCGGGCCGTACCGAGTGGGAAGGTTACGTTACCGGCACGCAGGCGATGGCCGCAGGCGGCACGACTTCTTATGTGGAAATGCCGCTCAACACCATTCCCGCCACCATCGATGCGGAAACGATGGAAATCAAACGCCGCGCCGCCGAAGGGCAGAACCATGTGGACTATGCGTTTTTCGGCGGACTTGTGCCGCACAACATCGACAAGCTCAAAGAACTTTCCCAAGCGGGCGCGGCCGCCTTCAAAGCCTTCGTCGCCACCTGCGGTTCCGACAAACCCGGCGATTTTAAAAACGTAACCGATTTCGAGCTGTACGAAGGCATGAAAGTATTGGCCGAAACAGGCGATTTGCTGGTAGTGCACTGCGAAAACGCCACGCTCACCGACGGCTTGGGGCGCAAAGCCAAAGCGGAAGGCAAAACCCTGGTCAGCGACTATGTGGCCACCCGCCCGGTTTTCACCGAAGTCGAAGCCGTCCGCCGCGTTTTGTATCTGGCCGAACAGACCGGCTGCCGCATCCACATTGCCCATTGCAGCTGCGCCGAAGCCGTAGAAGCCGTTTTGGAAGCCCGGGCGCGCGGCGTCGATGCCAGCTGCGAGAGCTGCGTGCACTACCTGCTCTTGGCCACCGAAGATTTGGACGCCATCGGTCCCAAAGCCAAATGTTCGCCCCCCATACGCGACCGCGCCCACCAGGCGCAGCTTTGGCGGCTTTTGGAAGAAGGTATCTTGGACATCATCTGTTCCGATCACTCGCCCTGCACGCCTGATTTGAAAGCCGATCCCAACGCATTCAAAGCATGGGGCGGTATTTCGGGCTGCCAAAACAGCGTGGACGCGCTGTTTGATGCAGCGGTCAAACAGCGCAACATCAGCCCTGTGGTACTGATGAATGCACTGGCCACCCGCCCCGCCGAACGCTTCGGTCTGATCGACAAAGGCGCACTGGCCTTGGGTAAAGATGCCGACATCGTGTTGCTCGATCCCAACCAAAGCTACACGCTGACTGCCGACAAACTCTTCTACAAAAACAAATTCAGCGCCTACGAAGGCATGGAAATCGGCTGCCGCATCAGCGCCACGTTTGTGCGCGGACAGGAAGTCTATTCGCTGGAGCGCGGTTTCGGCAAACCGTCGGGCATCAGAACCCGTTTGCGTAAAGACGTTTGACGCAGCAAGGTTTTCAGACTGCCTGATTTGACCGGCAGGCCGTCTGAATTCCCCGGTATTATTTCAGATTAAAGGAGATGACCATGAGAATCGTTATTGCACTGGGCGGCAACGCCCTGCTCAAACGCGGAGAGCCGTTAACTTCTTCCAATCAGAGGGCCAACGTGCGCGAAGCCTGCGAACAAATCGCCAAAATCTATCCGGGCAACCAACTTATCATTACTCACGGCAACGGGCCGCAAGTCGGCCTGATGGCTTTGCAGAGCAATGCTTACAAAGATGTGCCCATGTATCCGCTTGATGTTTTGGGTGCGGAATCGGTCGGCATGATCGGCTATATGATTCAGCAGGAGCTGGCCAATTTCGTGCCTAAAGAGGCTTCGCTGACCACCGTGTTAACCCAAACCGAAGTCGATCCCAAAGACCCTGCCTTCCAAAAACCGAGCAAGCCGGTCGGTCCCGTATACAGCAAAGAAGAAGCCGATGCCGTCGCCGCCGAAAAAGGTTGGACGATGGCTCAAGACAACGACAAATACCGCCGTGTCGTCCCAAGCCCGCTGCCCACGCGTATTTTCGGGCTTAAGCCGTTGAAAACCCTTATCGAAAACAACTATATATTGATTTGCGCGGGCGGCGGCGGGATTCCCACCTATTACGACGAATCGGGAAGATTGTGCGGTGCCGAGGCGGTGATAGATAAAGACTTGGCTACAGCTTTGCTGGCCGCGTCGGTAGATGCCGATATGTTGGTTATCGCTACCGACATTGATGGTGTCTACCTTGACTGGGGTACGGAAAAGCAGCGCCTTGTGCATGCGGCAAACCCTGATGAAATCGAAAAAATCGATTTTGCCGCAGGCTCGATGGGGCCGAAAGTCCAAGCGGCGGCCAATTTTGCCCGTTCAACCGGCAAAACAGCAGTAATCGGCGCTTTGCGCGATATCGAACGCATCGTGTCGGGAGGGGCGGGCACGCGCATCAGCACAGGAACCTGCGGCATCAGATGCCGTTGAAACTCCGTTTTGCAAACAGAAATACTTCGGGCCGTCTGAAACCGTTTTCCTGTTTGAAAAACGGTTTCAGACGGCCCAAGCCTATGTTTTATTCTGTCTGCCTCTGTTTGTGATTTTGGCAATTATCAAATAATTTATTTTTTCATTAGGGGCTGTCGACATTTAACCGACGAAGCGGTTTTTTGAGGCAAAAACCGCGTATGCCAGGCAAAAAGCGCAGCAAGGTTGAACACCTTGCGAGCATTTTTAACGCCGCAGACGGGGTATTTTGGCCAAAAATACCGCCGTTGCGTTGAATGTTGACAGACCCTAGGGCATTGTATGCCGATAATTTTCTTATTTTTATCAATTTTTGCCTGTTTTGCGCATCGGTTTCGGCAGTGCAGAGTGATTGTTAAATATAATTGCCTAAATAGTTAAAATTTTATATCGAAGAAGGCAGAGGAGAAAATGAGATGGCAACCGGAAAAAATACCGTTCATGCCCACGTGGCCGGACACAGTGTATTGGCAAGCTGGGTTTCTTCTATCTGCCAGACGGCACGGGGTTACGGTGTCGACCCGCTGCCGCTCCTCTCCCGCTCGAATCTGGACGCAAGGCTGCTGCACATTCCCGATGCGCGTTTTCCCGTGGAAGACGTGCGCCGCTTTTGGAATGCTCTGATTCAGGCGACGGGCGATCCGCTGTTCGGCCTGCAGGTGGGCAGGGAGATTCAGGCGCCCGCCCTGCAGGGTTTGGGCCTGGCTGTGATCTCGTGCGGCTCGCTGTCTGATTTGATGATGATGATGGTGCGCTACTGTCAGATGATTTCCACTACCATGAGAATCAGTTTCGATCATCCGCCCGAACTGAAAGGCACCAAGCTGGTTTTGCATTCCGAGGGCGGCTCCGAGCCGATGAATTCGGCGCGGCTGGCGGTTTTGGCCTTTATCTACCGTCAGGCATGCAGCCTGGCGCAACACCCTGTCAAACCTGTTTCTGTAACCTTGTCGATACCCTCCTGCGGCGGCACTGAGCGTTTGGACGGCTATTTTCAGACGGCCGTCAACCTGGGTTGCGAAAAAGATTCGATCAGCTTTGCCTATGCAGACACGATAGAGCCTTATGCAGGTGCAAACCCGCAACTTGCGGATATGAATGCGGCCGTGGTCGGCCGTTATCTGAACCGCTTGAGAAAAATGGATACCGCCGCACAGGTGGACAGGCTGATACGCGATGAACTGAAAAACGGTGAGCCCGGCCTGTGCGGCATTGCCGCCAAACTCCACCTGTCGCCGCGCACCCTGCAGCGCCGCCTGAACGAAGGCGGGCATTCTTTCAGCAGCCTGCTCGACGGTATCCGCCGCGATATGGCGCACGATTTGCTGATGCACAGTAATGCCAGCATAACCGAAATCGGCTTCAGGCTCGGTTTTTCTGATTTGAGCAATTTCATCCGTGCCTGCCGCCGCTGGTTCGGCTGCACGCCCCAACAGCACAGGGAAAGCAGCCTGCTTATCGGTGTTTGAACGCCGGCAGCCGGCAGCGGTCGTATGGCGCGGAACAACAGGTGCTTGTCGCATGATGACAGGGTGTATCCGTCCTGTTTTTATATAGTGGATATAAGAGTGTGTTTGAACGGCGCGGCGGGCCGGCGGTTTTGTTTGAAACGTTTCGGCAGAAATGTCAAACAGCCCGTTTCAGACAGGAAAACGCAGGCAGTTGCAGATACCGCCGCAGAAATGAAACGGCTCGGCCGCAACTACGGTTAGAAAGGGACTGCCATGCCTGTGTATATCAAAAAGCTGAAGTCTGCCAAACCCGATACCCCGCGCTTGAGCAACGACGACCTCCTGCCGGCTAAACAGAACTGGAACTGGTACAACATCTTTGCGTTTTGGATGTCGGATGTGCACAGTGTCGGCGGTTATGTTTTTGCCGGTACGCTGTTCGCACTGGGGCTGACTTCGTGGGAGATTCTGTTTACGCTCGTCGGGGGCATTTCCATCGTGATGGTGCTGGCCAACCTGCTGGCCAAGCCCAGCCAGGCCTCGGGTGTGCCCTATCCTGTGATTGCGCGGATGTCGTTCGGCGTATACGGGGCCAATATTCCCGCCCTGCTGCGCGGCATCATCGCCATCGTGTGGTACGGCATTCAAACCTATCTCGCTTCGGTTGCGCTTACCATCATTCTGTTGAAGTTTTTCCCGCAACTGGCCGTTTGGCAGCAACAGTCGTTTCTCGGTCTTTCGCACTTGGGCTGGCTGAGCTTTTTTATCATGTGGACGGCGCAAACCGCCCTGTTCCTGATGAAGATGGATGCAATCAAGGTGTTTCTGGATTATTCGGGGCCGGCCGTTTACAGCGTGATGTTCTTATTGATGATTTGGATTGTGTATAAGGCGGGATGGGAAAACATCAGTTTTTCACTTTCTTCGGAAAAGCTGGATTTTTGGCGTACTTTGGGCGCAATACTGGTAGGCATGTCGCTGATTGTGAATTATTTTGCCGGACCTACATTGAATTTCGGCGATTTTTCACGCTACTGCCGCAGCATGAAAGATGTGAAAACGGGAAATTTCTGGGGGCTGCCGGTCAACTTTACCGCTTTTGCGCTGACTGTGGTCATCACCATTACCGGCACGCCGGTTATTTTCGGCCGGATGATTATCGACCCCATGGGCATCGTGGCCAAAATGGACAATATCGGCATTGTGCTGCTGCTGGCGTTTACCTTCGTTACCGCTACGGTGGGCACCAATATCGTGGCTAATTTCGTTTCGGCCGCCAACGATATTTCAAACCTCTATCCCGGCCGCATCAGCTGGCGCACCGGCGGCATGGTTGCGGCCGTACTGTCTGTGATAATCACACCGTGGAACCTCTACAGCTCGCCCGAAGTGATCCACTATACCATCGACCTGCTGGCCGGTACGCTCGGGCCGATGTACGGTATCATTTTGGTGGATTATTATCTGCTGAGGAAACGGGTGATCCAAGTTGACGATTTGTTCGACGATTCTCCCAAAGGCATTTATTGGTATCAAAACGGCTATAACCGTGCAGCGGTTAAATCCATGATTCCCGCTTCATGCCTCAGCATAGGCATCGTGCTGCTGGCCGATTTCGGCCAAGGCAACCCGATAATGCGTGCCATAGGCAGCCTGGCGCCTTTTTCGCTGGTAATCAGTGCCATAGTGGGCGGGGTTCTTTATTACCATCTCAGTGTAAAAAAACCTGAATAAAATATATTGATAAGGCCGTCTGAAAATGTTTTTCAGACGGCCTCGTTTATACAGGCAGCGGGTTTACTGACGTTGGGCATCTACCGCGGTCAGCGCAATCATATTGACGATGCGGCGCACGGTGGAAATCGGCGTAACGATATTCACCGGTTTGTTCATGCCCATCAGAATCGGGCCGACGGTGATGCCGTTGGTGGCGTTAACGCGCAGCAGGTTGTAGCTGATGTTGGCCGCCTCCACGTTGGGCATCACCAGCAGGTTGGCCGAGCCGGTAAGCGTGGTTTCGGGGAAGATGCTCTTGCGCATTTCTTCGTCCATCGCCACATCGGCCTGCATTTCGCCGTCTATTTCCAAAGTCGGGTCGAGTTCGCGGATGATTTCCAGCGCACGCTGCATTTTTGCCGCATCTTTATCTTTACGCGAACCGTAGTTGGAGTTGGAAACCAGTGCGGCTTTGGGTTTGATGCCGAAACGTTTCATTTCGCCGGCGCACATCAGCGTGCCTTTGGCCAGCTGCTCCGCGTCGGGGTCTTCGTTGATGTAGGTGTCGGCGATGAAGAAGTTGCCTTTGTTGGAAATCAGCGCGTTCATGGCAAAGGCGTGTTTTTCGGGGTTGTTGTAGCCGATAACTTCTTCAAAAATACCGAAGTGGTCGTGGAAACGGCCCATGGTGCCGCACAGCATACCGTCGGCATGGCCAAGGCGTACCATCAGCGCGCCGATAAGGGTGCTGTTGGCGCGCAAGCGGCGTCGCGCCATTTCTTCGGTAACGCCTTGGCGTTTGCGCAGCCGGTAGTATTCTTTCCAGCTTTCTTCGAAATGCGGGTTTTCGATGATGTCGATAAGTTCGAAATCTTTACCCGGCTGAATCGTCAAACCTTGCGACTGAATGCGCTCTTCAATGGTTTGGCGGTGGCCGACCAAAATGGGAAACGCCAGTTTTTGCGACACAACCTGCTGGGCGGCGTGCAAAATGCGCTCGTCTTCGCCTTCGGTGAGCACGATGCGCTTAATCTGTTTGCGGGCCTGGTTGAAAACGGGGCGCATAAACAGGCTGGTTTTATACACGAACTGGGTGAGTTTTTCGACATAGGCTTCCATATCGGTAATCGGGCGTGCGGCTACGCCCGAATCCATGGCGGCCTGAGCCACGGCGGGAGCGATTTTGGCAATCAGACGCGGATCGAAAGGCTTGGGAATCAGGTATTCGGGGCCGAAAGTCAGGTCGGCGTCGCCGTAGGCGCCGGCCACTTCGGCGCTGGATTCGGCCATGGCCAAATCGGCAATCGCACGCACGCAGGCGAGCTTCATTTCTTCGTTGATGGTGGTGGCGCCCACGTCAAGCGCGCCGCGGAAGATGAAGGGGAAGCACAATACGTTGTTGACTTGGTTGGGGAAGTCAGAACGGCCGGTGCCGATGATCACATCGGGGCGGGCTTCTTTGGCTTCGGGCGGCCAGATTTCGGGCTGGGGGTTGGCCAGTGCAAACACAATGGGTTGCTCATTCATGGTTTTGAGCATGTCGGGGCTCAGCAGGTTGGGGCCGGAGAGGCCGAGGAAGATGTCTTTGCCGGGAACGGCATCGGCAAGCACGCGCTGGCCGTTGTCTTTCACGGCATAGCGCAGTTTGCTTTCGTCCATGCGTTCGCGGTCTTCGCGGGTGGCGAAGATTACGCCTTTTGAGTCGCACACGGTGATGTTTTCACGCTTCATGCCGAGTGCTGCGAGCAGGTCGAGGCAGGCAATCGCGGCGGCGCCGGCGCCGGAGCACACCAGGGAAACGTCTTCGATTTTTTTGCCGGTAACGCGCAGGGCGTTCAATACGGCGGCGGCGGTGATGATAGCGGTGCCGTGCTGGTCGTCGTGGAATACGGGGATGTTGCAGCGTTCGCGCAGTTTTTTCTCGATGTAGAAGCACTCGGGGGCTTTGATATCTTCGAGGTTGATGCCGCCGAAAGTGGGCTCGAGCGAAGCAATGGTGTCAACCAGTTTGTCGGGGTCGGTTTCGTTGATTTCGATGTCGAACACGTCGATGCCGGCGAACTTTTTAAATAATACGCCTTTGCCTTCCATCACCGGTTTGCCCGCCAGCGCGCCGATGTTGCCCAAACCCAGAACGGCGGTGCCGTTGGAGATGACGGCCACGAGGTTGCCGCGGGCGGTGTATTTGTAGGATGCGAGCGGATCGTTGTAGATTTCCATACAGGGCGCGGCTACGCCCGGGGAGTAGGCCAGCGACAGGTCGTATTGGGTGGCCAGCGGTTTGGTGGGGGCGACTTGGATTTTGCCGGGTGTGGGAAATTCGTGGAAATGAAGGGCGGCTTCTTTGATTAGTTCGTCCATAATATATCCTGACTTGGCTTGAAAGGCCGTCCGAAAAGGTTTTTCGGCTTTCGGAAGGTCTGTTGTTTGAAAGCGCAATATTATCATGTTGCCGCGTGTAGCGCACTGTTATAGCGGTTTAAATTCAAACCGGCGGGGTGCCCGGTTTGTTTGGCGGTAGTGTTTGATTTTGCAGTTTGCCCGGGCTGCTGCGGCAGTGCGGGGAAAACAAAGGCCGTCTGAAACTTTCAGACGGCCTTTGTCAAGCGGTTAACCTTCCAATGCTTCGTTAACGGCTCGGTAGGCCTGATCGACAGCGCCGTGCACATACGGCATCCATGCGGCGTCGGAACCTGCGATGAAGATGTTGCCCACGCGCTTCTGCATGGTTTCGGTGGCTTTTTCGGCGCTGCTGTCTGAGTCATAAAGGCCGGCCTGCTCATAGCTGTAACCGTGTGCCCAGCGGTTGAGGGTAACGGCGGCCAGCACGTCGTCGAGGCTTTCGCCCGCCGCTGCGTAGATGCCGCGCAATTGATCGAGCATTTCGGTTTCCAGTGCTTTGTAGTCTTGGCCGTTCAGGTGGCGGCGGCCGCTGCGGTACATGTCGCGGGCGGTTTTTCCGGCAAAGTCGGTGGCGATGCGCACCATGTGGATAACGGCGGGCTCTTCGGGGGTGAGCGGGCTTTGGTAGCCGCCCATGCTGACCGGATCGTCGAGCTGGATCAGGCAGTAGGGCGCATCGGGAGCGTAAAGTGAATACACACCGAGTTTTTGGAATGCACGGGTGTTTTTTACGGCCACTTTGCCGTAAATCATAGGCACTTTCACATTGGTCAGGGCTGCGGCTTTCTGCGCTTCGGGCATTTGCGGTATCACGCGGGCGGCCAATGCGCTGTGTCCGGCAAAAACGGCCTGTTTGGCTTGAACCTGCTTGAGGTTTCCGCCGCCGTGGGGCATATAGGCCACGGCCACGCCGCCGTCGTTGTTTTCAACCAAAAGGGCGGTGCTGTTGAGGCGGATGCGTACGTTGTTTTCGGGTGCGTCGAGTTTGCTGTAGTCGAATTTGGCCAATACGATGTCTTCCATGGTGCTGCCGGGTGCGGATGCGGGGATCATTTTGCGCACCAGCAGGCGGGCAATGGAAGCGTTGCCGTCGGGAAAGTGGTAGATATAGGGTTCTTCTTCTCCTTCTTCTTCTGCTTTCAGCCCCAGATTGTCCAAACCGGGATAACCTTCTTCAAACGCTTCTTGAACGGAAATGGCGTTGATGGCGTGTCCCCAATATTCTGAGCTGATGTTTTTCAGGTATTTCAGCGCACCTTCGGGCAGTTTGGCATAGTTTTTTAAAAAATCGTAATAGCTGGTTTCTTCGGCAGTTTGCGCGCGCCGGCGTTTGTTTTGGCCTTTCAGGTAGTCGGCAGGGTCGGTATAGAGTGCAGCCAGTGCTTCTTTGTCGGCATCTGCCAGCGGAAACCGGGAAATGATTTCGGCGGCTTTTTCTTCTCCTGCTTCGGGCAGGGCTGCAATTACGGTGTCTTTGCCGAAAGAGGCCTTATTGAAAAATACGCCTTTTTTCAGGCCCCTGGTTTTCTCATATAAATCTTGGTGGAAATAGGTTTCGAATTTTTTGTAGTCGACGCCTAAATCTTTCAGCAGTGCCAGCGATTCTTCGGAATATTCGGATTTGGGCGAATCGATGGATTCGCTGCCTGCATATGAAATCAACAGGCGGCCGCCGACGGTGAATTCGTTGCGCTGGGCATGGCCGCCGAAATCGTCATGGTTGTCGATCAGCAGGATTTTGGCTTCGGGACGCTGCTTTTGGTAAAGATAAGCTGCGGTCAGCCCGCTGATGCCGGCGCCGACTATTACCAAATCGTATTGTTCGTCGGCTTTGCCGGGCAGGGTGTAGGTTTGTTTTTTTAGTGCAACGCTGTGTGCGGCCGCCTGAACGCCTTCCGAATCGCCGCGCAGGCCGAGTAGGGCGGGCGGGTAATATGTGCCGTTGACAGTATGGGCGGCGGTTTGTGCGGATTCGGGGGAAAAGATGCGGTAGATTTTTTCACAACCGCCGAGCATCAGGGTGGAAGTAACGGCTGCGGAGCCGCCGAGAAAGGCGCGGCGGGAAATTTTGCGTTTCATAAAAAGTCCTGTTCGGTATGGCTTGTGTTGCAGAAAGAACGGTTGAGGCCGTCTGAAAAAACGGCAGGAGGTTTGTTTTCAGACGGCATAAGCGCGCCATAATTTTATCAAAGCCGACCTTGATTGTGAATAATCTGTAAAATAGCATATGTTTTTATAAATATATGTCATAAACTGTAAACAAAAAAGCCGTCCGGAAAATGTTTTCAGACGGCCTTCAGGGGGAGGCAGGTTGTTTTGAGGCGGATTGGCGCATCCGGTTCAGGGTTGTTGCGCGGCCGGGGCGGAAAACAGTTTCTCCATCGGCTTCAGGTTAACGGCATTGCCTTGGCTGACCAGCCATTTGTCTTCCACGCGCCATTTGCCGCCGGCGTCTTCCACGCGCACATACCAGTGGTGGGCGGCGGGCAGGGGTTTGAAAACGGCGTTGTATTCCGCTTTGTCGCCCGAAAGTATACCGTCTCGGGCAGGCTTCAGCTTCACGGTTTGGTCGCCGGCTTTTTTGGCCGGGTGCATCAGTACCAAGTTGAGCGGTTCCTGCGGGTTGAAGTTTCCGCTCACCAATACTTTGGCGGCGTCTTTGTCGGGGCTGACCAGCACTTGCGCGTGAATATTGCGTTTGAAGGCTTCTTCGTCGCGGTGCAGTTGCAGGTCGATATGTTTGCCGTCTTTATAGTAGTCGTCGCTCACCAGATCGGCCGAATTGCTTTGAGCCAGATAAAAAGTGTAGGCGGCGGCGAACACTACAATCACCGGCCCTGCCATCAGCAGCCACGGCCAGGGTTCTCTATACCAAACTTTTGATTTCTGCGGTTGTTGGGGCACTTTGGTCATTCTCCGATAAACGATGCTTTTTCCGTGATGGTGTGGGTGTCGCCGCCGGCCTCGCGGTAGGTGAATTCAAACTCGATGGGGTGGCTGCCTTTGTCGGCGTATTCGGGAATCGTCGATACCTGCACGGGAACGGTAACGGTTTCTTTGGGCGGCACTTTGAGGCCGTCTGAAGGCAGGCCGGTAAGGGCGATTTCGTCGAAGCCGCTCACTTTGGCGGTTAATACCTGTTCGTTTTCGCTGTCGTTGATGATGCGCAGGTTGTAGGCGTTTTCAAGCCAGCCTTGATTGTTTTCGCGCACCATCACGCCGCGGTCTTTGAGGATGTCCACGCTCAGGGTTTCGCGGGTGGAAATGCCGGTTATCATGGCTGCCACGGCGGCGAACAATACGGCGCCGTAACCGATGACACGCGGGCGCAGCAGGCGTTTTGTGATGTCTTTGTCGGCATATTCGTGCGCGAGCACGCTTTCGGTGGTGTAGCGTATCAGGCCGCGCGGGTAATTCATTTTATCCATGATTTCGTCGCAGGCGTCGATACAGGCGGCGCAGCCTATGCATTGGTATTGCAGGCCGTCGCGGATGTCGATACCTACGGGGCAGACCTGCACGCACATGGTGCAGTTGATGCAGTCGCCCAAATGGGTTTCTTCTTTGCTGGCGGTTTTCTTGCGGGCGCCGCGCGGCTCGCCGCGCTCGGCATCGTAAGAAATAATCAGCGTGTCTTTATCGAACATCGCGCTTTGGAAACGGGCGTAGGGGCACATATATTTGCACACCTGTTCGCGCATCTGGTGCGCCATCAGCCAGGTCATGAAGCCGTAGAACGCTGCGGCAAACAGCGCGCCGCCGCCTGCGGTGAAGGTGAACACGGCGGGTACGAGTTCGCGTATCGGCGTGAACCAGCCGGCGAAAGTGATGCCCGTCCATGCGCACACGGCGAAAATCAGCAGGTATTTGGTGGTTTTGATGCGGATTTTGCGGAAGTTCCACGGCTCCTTGTCGAGCTTCAAACGTTTATTGCGGTCGCCTTCGACGATGTGGTCTATCCACAGCATGATTTCGGTGTAAACCGTTTGCGGGCAGGCATAGCCGCACCACAGGCGGCCGGCGATGGTGGTCCACCAAAACAGGCCGAAGGCCGAAATAATCAGCAGCAACGACAGATAGATTAAATCGCCCATGCCGAGCGACAGGCCGAAAATATAGAAGTGGCGTTCGGGGATATCGAACAAAACCGCCTGGCGGCCGCTCCAGTTAAACCACGGAATCACGTAAAACACAAACTGTGTGGCCAGAATCATTAACAGACGCAAATTGGCAAAACGCCCTTTGGCCATTTTCGGATGGATGCGTTTCGAACTTTGATAAAGTTGGATAACTTGTTCTTTGGGTTGGTTATTGCTTTTAGGTTCGCTCGACATGGCGGGGTTCCTCAGCTTGGCAGTGTTTTATGTTGTTTTCGTTACGGCGCGGTATTATAACAGCTTCCGGTTTTCAGACGGCCTGAAAAATAAAGGGCGGCCGTATGAAGGCTGAAAATATAGTGGCTTAAATTTAAAACAGTACAGCGTTGCCTCGCCTTGCCGTACTATCTGTACTGTCTGCGGCTTCGTCGCCTTGTCCTCTTTTAAATTTAAGCCACTATAAAATCCTTGCCAACTTTCTGAAAATCTTGTAGATTAATTTGAACTAGAACAAAATGGACTTTGTGTTGTGGAATTAAAACCCAAAGGCGGCACTGCTGTCAATATTGCCCAATCCGTTGCGGGGCTTATCCGCGACGGAGTGTGGCCGGCCGGTTACCGGCTGCCCACCGTGCGCAGCCTTGCGCAAGAGTTGGGCGTGAACCCCAATACCGTGTCGGCGGCCTACAAACAACTGCGTGATGCGGGTATTATCGACACCGACGGCAGGCGCGGCAGTTTTGTGCCTGAAAAAACCGAAATCCTGCATACCGAAAGCGCAGTTCCCCAAGGCTTGGTGGATTTGGCTTCGGGCAATATCGACCGCCGCCTGCTGCCCGAACTGCCCTCCGACCTGCTCAACGGCTACCATCTGGATACCGACGTAGGCGGCCACGGCGACAACCCCGAACTGATGGCGTTCATACGCAACTGGTTGCGGCAAAACACTGGTATTGAAGCCGACCCTATGCTGTTTTCGGGCAGTTTGGACATTATCGACCGCGCGCTCGGCCAGTATTGTATGCCCGGTGCAAAAGTGCTGGTGGAAACACCGTGCTGGCTGCCCCTGCTGCCTCTGCTTGCCGGTTTGCGCCTTGAGGCCGTGCCGGCCGAAATGGACGAAGAAGGCGCAAAAATTCCCGATCACACAGACTTCAGCCGGATTTCCGCAGTTATCCTTACTGCCCGCGCCCACAGCCCCACCGGCATCTGCTACAGCCGCGAACGCTGGCAGGCATGGCAGAACGCGCTGGCGCCGCATAAAACATTAGTGATTATCGACGATCACTGGGCAGCGCTCAGCCTGAAACCTTTCCATGGAATGGAAGGGTTTGCCAACGAATGGATATATACCACTTCGACCAGCAAATTCCTCGGCACCGATATGCGCACTGCCGTTGCAGCGGGTAACGGCAATACTTTGAAAGCCATGAAAAAGCGTTTTTCCCTAGGGCCGCGCTGGATCAGCAAACTGTTGCAGCACGTTACTCTGCAACTGTGGCGGCAGCTCGGAGAGGGAGGGCTGGCCGCTATCGCCGCAAGCTACCAAACCCGTCGCCAAAAACTGATCGGCAGCCTGCAGCGGCACGGCATCTGTGTGCCCGGGCAACACGGTGAAGGCCAGCATATCTGGCTGCCGGTGCATAATGAAGCACAGGTTATCCAGTTTCTTGCCGCCAAAGGCTGGGCGGTACAGAGCGGAGCGGCGTTCAATTTGTCGAAACAAAGTGCGGTTCGGATTACGATAGGAAATCTGGGGGAGCGGGACTGCGAAACGCTGGCCGACGACATAGCCGAAGCATTATCGGCAAATGGTAGGGCCGTTTATTGAAGGTGTGGCGCAGAAAACAGAAAAGGCCGGAATACGGCAGTATATTGCCCTTCCTGACAAGAAAGATTGCAATATGGCCTACGCACAACCGACCTCTGAGTAACGATGCTATATTATTTTTGGGAGAAGGCTGGGTGGGGAATGCCGACGGGTTGATACGGCAATATTTCCCTAAGGGGGCGGATTTCAGAAAAGTGTGCGGCATACAGATTAAGGCGGTTGGGGGTAACCTCAACCACCGAGCGGGAAAAACGCCGGGTGATGAAGCTCCCGCCGATTTGTTTTTACCGGCCCTTGACGTCGGCATTTGAGTGTTTACCTGATATGTGTATATAAGGCCGTCTGAAAAATATCGCGTTGCTTTACAGTAAGTTATGAAGTTGTTTTTCCCTGTTTGGCCAATTCGGCTCTGCGGCGTGCGCACGGGGTGTCGCAGTCGCAGACTTTTTCCATGCCGAGGGCGGAAATGCCGCCGCAGCTGCCTTTGATTTCGCGGCGTTTGAAAATGTAGCCCAGAGCCATGCCGAGTATCACCAGCAGGAAAAAGCAGAAGGTGATTAAGAAAATTTTCATGGTTTGATCCTTATTTGAAGCCGTTGCAGCGGCTATTTTACTATTTCTTTAAAGGCAGAAGACATTTCGGTTTTAAAACCATCGGCGGTTTTGATAATCAGAAAAACCGCTAGGCGGTTTTTCTCGGCGGTTGCCAGCGCTTTTTCTTCACCCATCGCAAAAAGGCCGGTAGCCAGTCCGTCGGCGGTCATGGCGCTATCGGCTACCACGCTTACAGAAGCGAGATTATGACTGATGGGCTGTTTGCTTTTGGGGTCGATGATGTGTGAAAGGCGTTTTCCTGATGCATCGGTATGGAAATTGCGGTAATCGCCTGAGGTGGCAAGCGAACGGTTGTTTAAAGGCACCACGATTTGTGCGGTTTGTTTTTGGGCAAACTGCGGTTGTTCGATGCCCACGCTCCAAGCTTTGTTTTGCCGGTTTCTGCCTTTTGCGCGCAATTCGCCGCCGACTTCGACCAGATAGTTCTGAATGCCGAGGCTGTCGAGATGCTGCGCCAGTTTGTCGACGCCGAAGCCTTTGGCAATGGCAGACAAGTCTAAATAAACGCCGTCGGCCTGCTTGCCCAGGCGTGCGCCGTTTTCAGACGGCCTGCCGGCTTCTAAACGGATTTTGTCTATACCTACCAGTTTTTCGACAGTGCCGATTTGTTTGGCTGTCGGTGCTTGGCTGATGCTTTTGTCCGGCCCGAACCCCCACAGGTTTACCAGTGGGCCGACGGTAACGTCTAAAGTGCCTTCGGTGATGAGGTTCAGACGCACGGCTTCTGCTACTACGGTGGCGAAGTCGGCAGAAACAGCCATGCTGCCATCGCTTGCTTTCATACGGTTGAAGCGGCTGATTTCGGAATCGGTTTGGTAGGTGGACATTTGCCGGTTGACTTCTTGCAAAATCTTATCGAAACCGGCTTGGATTTGTTTCGGATCGGGCAGGGGCTCTCCCGGATTGGCAAGGTATTTGACCGTGTAGGTAGTGCCCATGGTTTCGCCGCTGACGGTGGCCGTTTCGGGCGCGCCGCCGCAGGCGGAGAGGGCTGCTGAAACGGTTAGCAGGGCGATCAGCCGGAAGGTGAGGCTTTTTACGTGGTGAAGCATAATGATTTCTTTAACGAAGAGGTAAAACGGCATCAGGCCGTCTGAAAAAGGTTTTCAGACGGCCTGAGACCTTTGCACCCCCCATCTGCGGCGCATTTCTGCGTTGTGCGCTGCCCGCTCGCTTGCCTATCTACTTGATATGTCTGCGTCCGCTGCGCTACTACGCCTTGAACTGCATCCACATCTGAGGGTTTTGCAAAGGTATCAGCCTGATGGGTGTATGGCTGCGTGGCAGCCTTAGCCGCCGAAGTCGTCCAACAAGATGTTTTCGTCTTCAACGCCCAAATCTTTCAACATTTTGATGACTGAGGCGTTCATTATCGGCGGGCCGCACATATAAAATTCGCAGTCTTCCGGCGCTTCGTGGTTTTTGAGGTAATTTTCGTAAATCACGTTGTGGATAAAGCCGGTGTAGCCGTCCCAATCGTCGTCGGGCTGGGGATCGGAAAGGGCGACGTGCCATTCGAAGTTGTCGTTTTCCGCCTGCAGCGTGTCGAAATCTTCAACATAAAACATTTCGCGTTTGGAGCGTGCGCCATACCAAAAACTGATTTTGCGTTTGGACTTCAAACGTTTGAGTTGGTCGAAAATGTGCGAGCGCATCGGTGCCATGCCTGCGCCGCCGCCGATAAACACCATTTCGGCATCGGTGTCTTTGGCGAAAAATTCGCCGAAGGGGCCGGAAATGGTAACTTTGTCGCCGGGTTTGAGCGACCAGATATAAGACGACATCTGACCGGGCGGTACATCGGGGTTGTTTGGGGGCGGGGTGGCGATCCGCACGTTGAGCATGATGATGCCTTTTTCTTCGGGATAAGAGGCCATCGAGTAGGCGCGTACAATCGGCTCGTCTACTTTGGAAACATAGCGCCACAAGTTGAATTTATCCCAATCTTCGTGGTATTCCTCGGGAATATCAAAGTCTTTATAGGCCACGGTATGCGGTTCGGCTTCGATTTGGATATAGCCGCCGGCGCGGAAGGGCACTTCTTCGCCTTCGGGAATTGCCAGCTTCAGTTCTTTGATGAAAGTGGCTTTGTTGTCGTTGGAAATAACGGTGCATTCCCATTTTTTCACGCCGAACACTTCTTCGGGAAGTGCTATGTCCATATCGTTTTTGACGTTGACCTGGCATGACAGGCGGCAGCCTTCTTTGGCTTCGCGTTTGCTGATGTGGGAAAGCTCGGTGGGCAGAATGTCGCCGCCGCCGCTTTTTACCACTACTTTGCACTGTCCGCAGGAACCGCCGCCCCCGCAGGCGGAAGATACGAAAATGCCTTTGCTCGAGAGTGCGCCCAACAACTTGCCGCCTGCCGGGACAGTGATTGTTTTATCGTCTTCATCGTTGATGGTGATGGTGATGTCGCCGGAGCTGACGAGCTTGGATTTGGCCAGCAGAATCATTACGGCCAAAGCCAAAATGATTATGGTGAACATCACAATGCCTAAAATGATTTCCATGCGTTCCCCCTCCTTATAACTGTATGCCGGAAAATGACAGGAAACCCAATGCCATCAGGCCGGCGCTGATGAAGGTAATGCCCAAACCGCGCAGGCCGTCCGGAACATCGGCATATTTCAATTTTTCAGTGATGCCTGCCAGTGCCACAATCGCCAGCATCCAGCCCAAACCTGCGCCGGCACCGTAAACGATGGATTCGGTGAAGCTGTAATCGCGCTGTACCATAAACGATACACCGCCGAAAATGGCGCAGTTAACGGTAATCAGGGGCAGGAAGATACCCAGTGCGTTGTAGAGTGCGGGGAAATATTTGTCCAAAATCATTTCGAGAATCTGAACGATGGCGGCGATTACGCCGATAAAGGTAATAAAACGGAGAAAGGTTAAATCAATACCTGCCATAAGGGCCCCGTCTTTCAGAATCAGCGAATATACCAACTGGTTTACGGGTACGGCAATCGACAAAACAACAACAACAGCTATCCCCAAACCGAAGGCAGTGGAGATTTTTTTGGATACGGCCAAAAATGTGCACATACCCAAAAAGAAAGAAAGTGCCATATTTTCAATAAATATGGATTTCACAAAAATACTCAGATAGTGTTCCATGATTATTTCTCCACTTGTTCGGGTTTCCAAGTACGCAGGGCCCAAATAATGAATGCGATGATGAAGAACGCACTGGGTGCCAGCAGGAAAAGGCCGTTAGCCTGATACCAGCCGCCGTCCTGAACGGTTTGCATAATGGTAATACCGAACAGCTTGCCCGAGCCGATAAGCTCGCGGACAGCCGCAACAATAACCAGAATCACACCATAGCCGATACCGTTGCCCAAGCCGTCGACGAAGCTGTCAAGAGGGGGTTCTTTCATGGCAAACGCTTCAGCACGCCCCATCACAATACAGTTGGTGATAATCAGGCCGACGAATACCGACAGCTGCTTGGACAATTCATATGCAAATGCCTGCAGTACCTGATCGACCAGTGTTACCAGAGAAGCGATTATGGCCATCTGAACGATAATGCGCACGCTGTTTGGAATATAGTTGCGGATTAAAGAGATAAACAGGCTGGAGAAGCCGGTTACCAAGGAAACGGAAACAGCCATGACTACGGCGGTTTCCAGTTTTGTGGTAACAGCCAGAGCGGAGCATATGCCGAGAATTTGGAGGGCAATCGGGTTGTTTTTTGCAACCGGTGCGGATATCAGTTCTTTCAAACGTTTTGTATCAGCCATGGTTATTCTCCTGTTTTGATTTTGGCCAAATAAGGACCGAAGCCGTTTTGGCTGAACCAATAATTAAACGAGTTCTGCACGCCTTTGGTGGTCATGGTGGCGCCGGAGAGGCCGTCTACACCATGCTCTTTGTCGGAAGAGGCACCTTTGCCGACACGGATGGCGACATTGCCTTGTCCGTTATACAGCTTTTTGCCGACAAAGTTTTTCTGCCATAGCGGGTTGGCAATTTCACCGCCCAAACCGGCGGTTTCGCCCTGTTCGTAATAGGTGATTCCGTTGATGGTGTTGCCGTCCGGTTGAACGGCCACGAAGCCGTACATTACCGACCACAGGCCGCTGCCGTGCATGGGCAGCACGATTTGGCCGGTTTTGCCGGAATCGTCTTTAATTAAATATACTTCGGCATATTTGGCGCGGGTTTGAATGCCCGCCAGATCGTCTTCCGGCCGGATTTTTATACTTTGCTGCGGATCCTTGGCGGCGGCGCGGGCATCAAAATCTGCCATTCCCTCTACATATTCGCCGCTGGCCAAATCCACAATACGGGGTTCGACCCGCTCCGCGTATACTTTTTGTATATCGGTGCTGCTTGAGAGCAGGCCGGCCGCCCCCAAAATATTTCTTTGTTTGTCTAACAGTTTTTTTTCGTTTTGAAGGGGTTTCAAACCCACTGCGGCCCCTGCTACGACAACCGAACATAACAGACTGACGGCAACCACAACAGCCAGAGTGCCGCCGAAGCTGTCTTTATCAAACTTAGCCATTGCGAATCCTCCTGCGTTTGATATTCGCCTGAACAACAAAATAATCCATAATCGGGGCAAACAGGTTGGCAAATAAAATTGCCAGCATCATACCTTCGGGGTAGGCGGGATTGACCACACGGATCAGTACGCACATGACGCCGATTAATCCGCCGTACCACCATTTCCCGGTGTTGGTAAACGAGGCGGATACGGGATCTGTGGCCATAAACAGCATACCGATGGCGAACCCCCCCAATACCAAATGCCAATACCAAGGCATCGAGAACATGGGGTTGGTGTCGGAACCGATGGTGTTAAAGAGTAAAGAGGCCAGTACCATACCGATCATGACGCCGGCAATAATACGCCAGGAGGCAATACGGCCGAATACGATAATCAGACCGCCGATAATCAGAGCCAGAGTGGAAACTTCACCGACAGATCCCGGCATATTGCCGATAAAGGCGTCCATCCAAGTAATCGGCTGGCCGGTAACGGCGTGTTTCAAACCTGCCGCCCCCTCTGCCGCCCATTGAGATAAGGCTGTGGCTCCCGAAAACCCGTCTACGGCGGTCCAAACGGCATCTCCCGACAGATTGGCGGGGTAGGCGAAAAACAGAAACGCACGGCCTGCGAGTGCGGGGTTCATAAAGTTTTTACCCGTACCGCCGAACACTTCTTTGGCCACAACCACGCCGAAAGTAATGCCTAAGGCAGCCTGCCACAGGGGCAGGGTGGGCGGTACGATAAGTGCGAACAGAATCGAGGTAACGAAAAAACCTTCGTTGATTTCGTGTTTGCGTACAATCGAAAACAAAACCTCCCAAAAGCCGCCCACGGCAAAAACCACCGCATAAATCGGCAGAAAGAATATGGCTCCCAGTGATAATTTACTGAATATGCCGGCTTCGCCCCCCAAATTAATACCCAGCCACTGTGCCGCCGCATAATGCCAGTCGGCGGCAATGTTTTGTTCCAGCAGCCCGGATTGGTTGATGGCGGCAATAGATTGTGCGCCAACGTTATACATGCCGTAAAACATGGCCGGAAACAGAGCCATCCATACCAAAATCATCATGCGTTTGGAGTCGAGGGCGTCGCGGACATGCGAAGCTTTGCGCGTTACCGTTCCTTGGGTATATAAAACGGTGGCTACCGCTTCATAGAGCGGATACCATTTTTCATGTTTGCCGCCGGGCAGGAAATCGGGTTCGATTTTTTCTAAAAAATGCTTTAATCCCATTTTCAACCTTCTTTCTCAATCTTGTCCAGCACATTGCGCAACAGCGTGCCGTATTCGTATTTGCCCGGGCAGACGAAACTGCACAGCGCCAAATCTTCTTCGTCCAGCTCCAGACAGCCCAAAGCCTGCGCACCGTCGGTGTCGCCGACAATCAGATCGCGCAGCAGCAGGGTCGGCAGGATATCCAGCGGCATCACACGCTCGTAGGTTCCGATGGGAACCATGGCACGTTCGCCACCGTTGGTGGCTGAGGTGAAATTGAACAGTTTGCTTTTTAGGAAATGGCCGATGGTAGTGCGGGTAACCGTATATTTTCCTGCGCTGGGAACTACCCAGCCGAACAGTTCTTTGGCGCGGCCTTCGGCAATAACTGAAATCTGATTGTGGTAGCGGCCGAGGTAATCATGGGGACCGGATGCAATGGCGCCATTGAGTACCGAACCGGAAATGATACGGTTTTCGCCTTCTTTTAATTCGTCCGCCGTCAGTTCGGAAACTTTCACACCCAATACCGTGCGCAGCAGGCGCGGTTGTCTGACTTGCGGGCCGGCCAGCGACACTACGCGCGAAACGTCCAGTTCTCCGGTGGCAAACAGATGGCCGATGGCGGTAACGTCTTGATAGTTTACCGTCCACACTGTTTTATTGGCGCCTACGGGTTCGATAAAGTGGATGTGCGTGCCCGACAAACCGGCCGGATGCGGGCCGCCGAATTCGTGAACGGTGATGTTGCCGCCGTCTGAAACCGGAATATCGGCACCGGCGGCTTTGCAGACGTGGATTTGATTGGCGGTGAGGCGGCTCAGTACCAGCAAACCGCGGGTAAAGTCGTCGGCACGTTCCCGAATCACTACCTGTGGATCGGCAGCCAGCGGGTTGGTATCCATGGCGTTGACGAATATGGCGGCAGGCTCGGCATCTGCGGCGGGTATTTTGCTGAAGGGGCGGGTGCGGAAGGCCGTCCACAAGCCCGAAGCGATCAGGTTGCGGCGGGCTTCCTCACTGCTCAAACGGCTAAGGGCTTCGGCGGGGTAGCGATCGAAAGTAATCTGTTCGTTGCCTTCTACGGCAATTACCACCGATTGCAACACCCGTTTTTCACCGCGGTGGATGGCGGCAACCGTGCCGGATGCCGGGGCGGTAAATACTACACCGGGATTTTTCTTGTCTTCAAACAGTACTTGGCCTTTTCGGACCTTATCGCCTTCCTGAACCTTCATAGAGGGGCGCATACCCACATATTCTTCGCCGAGTACGGCCACTTCGGTGGCAGCGGCGCCCGGGTAGACGGTTTGTTCCGGCTTGCCTGCAATCGGCAGATCAAGCCCTTTTTTAATTTTAATCATGGTTTTGAGCTAACGTCGTATCAGGTTGATGAAATACGGATTGCAAGTTTGACATCGGAACCCGAGAATAATCTGATGCCGTCTGAAAACAAACCTGCAACCGCTCGGTAGAACACAGCCGCCGAAGCCGTATTCTTTTCCTTTCCTGTGTATAATCGACACGGGGCAGGTGTGCGGCTTTATAAGAATACCATGTACATAAGAATACCATGCACAAGTTTGGTAGTGTTGCAAGCTTGCGCGGGCGGCTGCGTAACACCGAATCTAAACGGAAAACCGTTTTGATTTTACCTAAATCGTACACTTGTTACTACGGTTTTAACCGATAAATTTTATTTTCCTATAATAATCAAAATCTTGATTAAAATATTTACTTTTCAGACGGCCCGGATACCATGCTGCTCGAACAGTTCGCCAACTATCAGAATCCTTATTTGAATATGCTGGTACAGCAGGGTAAGTCGTCGCATACCATAGCGGCATACCGCCGCGATTTGAACCAGCTTCAAAAACTGATGCCGGAAAATTCAGACGGAGAAACCGTAAACCGCCGTCATTTTACGGCTGCTTTGAAAAAGCTGTCGCAGCTTGAGGCCCACCAGCGGAGCATGGCGCGCAAACTGTCGGCTTGGCGGCAATATTGCGGCTGGCTGGTTGAACAGGGTTTGCTGGAAGCAGATCCGACCGAAGGTTTGAGGGCACCCAAGCCGCCGGAGCGTTTGCCCAAAGCGCTTGAGCAGGAAACGCTTAACAACCTGCTCGATAACGATACCGATAGTGAACCTTTGAGCGTGCGCGATCATGCTTTGTTCGAGTTGATATACGGCAGCGGCCTGCGCGTGGGCGAAGTGCACAGGCTGGATATTGAAGATGTTTTGCTTGAAGAAGGCTGGGTTGGTGTAACCGGTAAGGGGGACAGGCAGCGTCGCATACCGCTGGGCAGCAAAAGTATAGAGGCTGTTAAGGCCTATCTGCCGAAACGGGCGGCAGCGGGGGGGGAAACTGCTCTGTTCACCAGCCGTGCGGGCCGCCGCCTGAGCATACGCCAGATTCAAAACCGACTGTGCGGTTGGGCGTTGAGCCACGGCAGCCCGCAGCATATTTCACCGCATATGCTGCGCCACAGTTTCGCCAGCCACCTGCTGCAGTCGGCGCAGGATATCCGCGCGGTGCAGGAGCTGCTCGGCCACAGCCGGTTATCGACCACGCAGATTTATACCAAGCTCGATTTTGACCATTTGGCAAAGGTTTATGATGATGCGCACCCGCGGGCGAAGCGTAAGAAAGAATGATGTGGCACTGCCCGGCCGGGTTCGGAACTTCAAACAATCAAGAAGCAGGCCGTCTGAAAACTTTTCGGACGGCCTGCTTCAGTTTGTATTAAGAAAAGGAGGATATAATGTGCACGCACGAAACTACGTTTTACAAATTTTATCAGCATTATTACCAAAACCAATGGAATATAAATTATTGACGCTGCGCAAATTCAGGAGATGATTCTACTTTTATACTGTCTGCAACCATAAGCCGCATTATGGTGAAAACGCGTAACTAACAATAAAATTTTTAACAGATAAAGGAACCACCATGAAACACATTCTCGAAAAAAGCGGTTTGGCGTTGGCTGTGCTGTTGGCGCTTGCAGCATGCAAAGGAGAAGGACAGTCGGGTCAGGTTGCGGAGTCGGCGTCTGTACCCGCAGTGTCGGAATCTGCCTCGGCAGAGGATTCAACAGCTTCTTCTGCCGCAGCAGTACCCGATAACAGCAATGCATCGCCTGAAGACAAAGAACTGTTAAAACAGGCGCAGTCACTGTTCCAGCCGTTGCCCGATGAAGCAGAAATGCAAAAAGCACATCCGTTTACCGAGGCACAGGTTAAACTCGGCCGTCAGCTTTGGTACGAACCTCGTCTGTCGCGAGGCAATACGGTAAGCTGCAATTCCTGTCATAACTTGGCGACAGCGGGTGTAGACAATCTGCCGACCAGCCCGGGCCACAAGGGAGCCTTTGGCGGCCGCAATTCACCTACGGCCTTGAATGCCGCCCTGTTGGGCAGCCAGTTTTGGGACGGACGTGCCGCTACGGTAGAGGAACAGGCGGGCGGGCCGTTACTGAACCCGGTGGAAATGGCCAATCCCGACAAGGCTTCGGTGGAGAAAAAAATTGCGGCGATTCCCGAATATCAGGCTATGTTTAAAGAAGTGTATGCTGATAAAGGCGGTACGGTAACGTTCGACAATATTACAGAAGCCATTGCTGCGTTCGAACGTACACTGCTTACTCCTACTAGATGGGACGACTATCTCAAAGGCAATATCGGTGCGCTTAACGAAACCGAGCGTAAAGGTGTGCGTGCGTTTATCGATAACGGTTGTATAGCCTGTCACAAAGGCGTTGCGCTGGGCGGCGATTCGTTCCAGAAATTCGGTTTGGTCAAAGGCCCTTACTGGCAGTTTACCGGCAGTAAAAACAAAGACGAAGGGCGCTTTGAGGTAACTAAAGCCGAAAACGACAAATTTGTGTTCCGGGTTCCCGGCCTGCGCAATGTCGCCCGCACTTATCCTTATTTCCACGACGGCAGCGTGTGGGAGCTGGATAAAGCGGTCGGCATTATGGGCGAAGCGCAGCTGGGCAAACAGCTGCCGAAAGAAGACGTAGATGCCATTGTGGCGTTTTTGAACACCTTGTCCGGCACTGTGCCCGAATCTGCCCGCACTGTGCCTGAACTGCCTGCATACAGTGCAGCCGACAGCCGTCCGGACAATCAATAAACCAACGGTATCTAACCGAAAGGCCGTCTGAAAATATTTTCAGACGGCCTTGGTTTGTTTCAATCAAACAGCGGGTGAGGTTAAACCACGCCTTGCGCCAGCATGGCTTCGGCCACTTTTTTGAAGCCCGCGATATTGGCGCCGTTCACATAGTTTACATAACCGCCTTCGCTGCCGTTGGCCACGCAGTTTTCATGGATGTTTTCCATGATGCCGAACAGGCGTTGGTCGACTTCTTCGCGCGTCCAAGAAAGGCGGATATGGTTTTGGCTCATTTCCAAACCCGAAGTGGCCACGCCGCCCGCATTGGAGGCCTTGCCCGGCGCATACAGGATTTTGGCTTTAACAAACGCTTCGACCGCGCCCAGCGTAGAGGGCATGTTCGCACCTTCGGCCACGCAGAAGCAGCCGTTGGCGAGCAGGGTTTTGGCATCGCTTTCGTCAAGCTCGTTCTGGGTGGCGCAGGGCAGGGCTACATCGCAGGGCACGCCCCACGGTTTTTGGCCGGCAAAGTATTCCAAACCTTGCTCTTTGGCGTAAACCGACAAACGCTCGCGGCGCACTTCTTTCAGTTCGATTAAAGCAGCCAGTTGTGCTTCGGTCATACCGCTGTCGGCAAATTTTACGAAACCGTTTGAATCGGAAACGGTCAGCACTTTCGCGCCGAGCTGAATCGCTTTTTCGGCGGCGTACTGCGCCACATTGCCGGATCCGGAGATCAGAACTTTTTTGGCCGCCATGCTGTTGCCTTTAGTTTTCAGCATGCTGTCGGCAAAATAAACCGTGCCGTAGCCGGTGGCTTCGGGACGGATCAGGCTGCCGCCGTAAACCAAGCCCTTGCCGGTGAGCACAGAGGTGAATTCGTTGCTCAGCTTTTTATATTGGCCGAACAAAAAGCCGATTTCGCGACCACCCACACCGATGTCGCCGGCGGGCACGTCGGTGTCGGCACCGATATGACGATAGAGTTCGCTCATAAAGGCTTGACAGAAACGCATTACTTCACCGTCGCTCTTGCCTTTGGGGTCGAAGTCGGAACCGCCTTTGCCACCACCCATGGGCAGCGTGGTCAGTGCGTTTTTGAATACCTGCTCGAATGCCAGGAATTTCAGCACGCCCAAATCCACCGAAGGGTGGAAGCGCAGGCCGCCTTTGTAGGGGCCGATGGCAGAGTTCATCTGTACGCGGTAGCCGCGGTTTACTTGCACTTGGCCTTGGTCGTCCACCCACGATACGCGGAACATAATCACGCGCTCAGGCTCAACAATGCGCTCCAACAGACCGTGGCGGGTGTATCGCGGGTTCTTCGCCAAGAAAGGCGCAAGACTGCCGAATACTTCTTCAACGGCTTGATGGAAAACGGGTTGGTTGGGATCGCGCTGTTTGATTTGCTCGAACAGGTTGTGCAGATTTACAGACATAGTTGTTCTCCGAAAGATTGTTTTAGGGAAAAATTTTAGTTGGGTGGCTGTAATATAAACGCCTTTTCAGCAGCGTGCCAAGTAAATTTTTTTGAAATTGTTGACATTATTTTTTTAATAAATCTAATTCTTGATATTTTTTTATAAAAAATAATTTTTATTAATTTTTAAATTAATATTTAAAATAAAAATTGAAATTTTCATCTAAAAATAAAAAATCTAAAAAAATTTCTCCATCTCATTTTGTCAACAAAATTTGACTTGGTTCAAGCAATGGAATTTCCGCCCGGCTTTCCAGTTAAATGAAGGGCGTCTGTTTGAGTGATACAATATCTCTGTTTTTAACGAGGTTTCAGGCCGTCTGAAAACCGCTCTGAAATATCAAACTAAGGAACTCTATGAAGGCCTACTTGGATTTAATGCACCATGTGTTTGAGCATGGCACCGACAAACCCGACCGTACCGGAACCGGTACCCGATCCGTATTCGGCTATCAGATGCGCTTCGATTTAAGCAAAGGCTTTCCCCTCCTCACCACAAAAAAACTACACTTGCGTTCGATTGTCCATGAGCTGTTGTGGTTTTTAAAAGGCGACACCAACATCAAATACCTGAAAGACAACAACGTTTCGATTTGGGACGAATGGGCCGACGAAAACGGCGACCTAGGCCCCGTTTACGGCTACCAGTGGCGCAGTTGGCCCGCACCGGACGGTCGCCATATCGACCAAATCGCCAATCTGATTGACCAAATCAAAAAAAATCCCGACAGCCGCCGCCTGATTGTTTCGGCATGGAACCCCGCACTGGTTGATGAGATGGCCCTGCCGCCGTGCCATGCGCTGTTTCAGTTTTATGTGGCAAATGGCAAACTCTCGTGCCAACTCTATCAGCGCAGCGCAGATATTTTCCTCGGCGTGCCGTTTAACATCGCCAGCTACGCGCTGCTTACCATGATGCTGGCGCAAGTATGCGGTTTGCAGGCGGGCGAGTTTGTTCACACCTTCGGCGATGCCCACCTATACAGCAACCACTTCGAGCAGGCCGAATTGCAGCTTACCCGAGAGCCGCGAGCGTTGCCGCAGATGAAGCTCAACCCCGAAGTGAAAGATTTGTTCCGCTTCAAATTTGAAGACTTCGAATTAACCGGCTACGACCCGCACCCGCACATCAAAGCTGCGGTGGCGGTGTAAGTCATAGCGGCAGTTTGTATCGATAGGATTTTTTCAGACGGCCTGCTGTAAGGCCGTCTGAAATATTAAGAAAAACAGTAAACATGAACACCTTAACCCTGATTTCCCGCAATAAAATGTTTAACGGCAGCCATGAGCGCTACCGCCATTTTTCCGATGCCAACCAATGCGAAATGACTTTCGCCATTTATCTGCCGCCGCAGTCGCTGCAAGGTTACCGTGTGCCGGTTTTATACTGGCTGTCGGGTTTAACCCGCACCGATGAGGATTTTTCCACCAAGTCGGGTGCGCAGCGTTTCGCCGCACAGTGGGGTATTGCCTTGGTCATGCCCGATACTTCGCCGCGCGGAGCAGGCGTGGCTGATGATGTCGCCGATAATTTGGGGCAGGGCGCAGGTTTTTATTTAAACGCCACCTGCGAGCCGTGGGCGGCGAATTATCAGATGTACAGCTATATCGTGCACGAGTTGCCGGCTTTAATCGAAGCGCATTTCCCAGTGAACGGTTTACGCAGCATCGCCGGCCACAGCATGGGCGGCCACGGCGCTTTGCAGATTGCCCTGAAAAACCCCGAGCGTTATGCGGCGGTTTCCGCTTTCGCACCGATTGCCAACCCGAGCCAAACGCCGTGGGGCCAGAAAGCCTTTGCCGCTTATTTGGGCGACAATCCCGAACTATGGGCGCAATACGACAGTGCAGAGCTTGCCAAAACTGCCGTTAAAAAACTGCCAGTATTGATAGACCAAGGCAGCACCGACGAGTTTTATCCGCACGATCTGCAACCGCAGGCATTTGTAAATGCCGCGCGCGGTAACGGTTTTAATGTGCAATTCAATCTGCGCGAAGGCTACGGCCACGGTTATTATTTTATCGCCACCTTTATCGACAGCCATATTGAGTTCCATGCCGACGCGCTGGGGCTATGATACCTAAAGGCTGTCTGAAACGTTTTTCGGGTGGCCGGTTGTTTGCGCATCTGACTAAATACC